>NZ_JASISZ010000065.1 GCF_030063355.1 Streptomyces sp. PH10-H1 | reverse complement strand
GCGTCGCAACCCGGTACGACAAGACCCCGGAAAGCTACCTCGCCGGCGTCCACCTCCGCGCCTCGATGATCTGGATCAAAGACCTCACCCGGACTGCCAATTGATCACAACCAAATACGCGCCCTAGCAGGGCGGACGGGAGCTCGCCGATGCGCATGCGTTCGACCCGGAGCTCGCCCAGTTCCTCCCCTGGTTCCGGCCACGCCCCTAACCGGGGGTGTCGCTGTAGCGCCTGACGTGGGACTTGGCGAACTCGGCGTCGTCGTCCGCATAGTCCGGATAGCCGGTCTTCGGGTTTGGCCCGTACTTGTTGATGTACGGCTCACCGTCGCCGGCCAGGAGCCCGGTAAGGATGATGAGGCCGATGAGCGGGATCGCCCCCCAGAAGATGTTCACTCCCGACCGGACGACGTCGTGCAGACGCCGGACAGTGACGGCCAGGCTCGGCAGCAGCGTCGCGAGGGCATACGAATACTGGAGGTAGGGGTCCGTGTCAATACGCGCGTCCAGGATGATCAGTGCGATGGTGATGGCGGTGTTGACCAGGGCAAACATCCAGAACTCACGGCGTCGCGCCCGCCCGCTGAATGTCGCGTACTTCCGTGGGACGCTGCGCAACGGCCCGGCCCTGCGCGCAGACCGCTCCGGGGCCGGGCCGTCGTATGTACACCGAGCGGTTCTGTTCCGTATCAGGCGTCGTTGGTGCGGGCCTCGTAGGCGGTGATCATGTCCTGGACGGCGGCGGGTCCGGGCGCGATGCCGACCCAGGCACCGGCATCGGTCCACATCTGGACCGGGTCGGCGCCGATGCTGTCGGTGTTGCCGTTGACGATGACATACGGGCCGTAGCGCTCGACCGAGTCGGGCTCGATCTCGCGTATCGGGGCCGGTGACAGGACCTCAATGGCTTCCACCTGCAGGCGTAGCACTCCATCGGCTGTCGCGCAGGGCAGCATGAGAAGCCCCTCCACGCGCAGCAGGTCGCCCTCCTCCAGCTCGTCCAGTGCGGTTCTGGCCAGGACCGGGTCGGTCACCAGGCACGGCAGCAGCATCTCGTCCGCGGCGTGGTCCGTGGGCGAATGGATCAGACGGAACGCCGCCGTTGCACCGCTTTCATCGCCGGGCCCCGGAGCCGGGGCGTCCTCGATGTAGCCGTCAAGCACCAGGGCGACGGGCTCCAGCGCGCTCATCAGCCGGCCTGCGCGATCGGCCCAGTGGCGCTACCACCGGTACCGGTGGTGGCGGCGACCGTGGTCGGGGTCGTCATGAATCTCTCCGATGGAATCAGCGGCCCGGTCCGGGTCGAGGTCAAGCAGCGCGCGAGTTTGAGGCCGTCAGCCACCATTGTCTCAGCGCCGCCGGTGCACCTCTGCCCGCCCTCCCCCGCGCAGCTGTTGACACCGATCTCCAGCAGGGGCGGATGGTGCGGGAGGCCGGCAAGTGGTGCTGCCTCGGCCTGTCGACGGAGCAGGCATCGTCCCAGGCAGTGCGACCTGTCACCGGCGCGGACCTCCTGGCGGGCCCCGCCTGCGCGAGGTCGCGATGTGCGGGGCTTCCGTCCGGACGCGGGATGTGAGGCATGTTCGGGAACGATGCGGTGCAGGCCTTTGCGGTCGTAGTAGCCGGTCATGGCGAAGCCGAAGAGCAGAGCGGCGACGGCTCCGACCTCGAACACGAACTTGCTGATCAGTTGCCCGATCCCGCCGAAGACGGCGAGCAGCGCCTGAACCCCGAGCCCCACAGCGGCGGTCGCGCAGAACGAGAAGACCCACAACAACGGCAGATGAGACGCATCCATACCCAGGATCACCACCGTGGCGAGCATGATCAGACTCGACGTCAGCGCGGAGAGCCCCAGCGACATCACACAGGTGACGATGAACGTCCGGGTCCGGCTGATCGGGACAGTGGGCCGCTGGGTTCGCACGGGCCCGAGCTCGCTGGCCGCGTAGCCGAGAGCGCCACCTGGTCGATCAAGTATTCCGTGACGCGGTGACAGAGGAGGGGGTCATCACCCGTTTCGCGCCGACCAGGACTCGGTAGCGCTCCCGCTCCGCGAAGTCGGCCAGTCCCCACACGGCCGGGCGGCCGATCTCCGCGCACAGGTGAAGGACGGCGTCGTTGTCGATCCAGACGCCGACGTGGGCACTGTAGGGATCATCAACGGCATTGAAGAGGAGCAGGTCGAGGGGCCGGGGAACCGGAACGCGGACCGTGACTTCCGTGTCGTCCCACAGGTCGCTGGAACGCTGAGCCGGCGGAGCCAGACCGAAGTGCCTGAGCACCTCGTAGGCGAACAGCTGGCAGTTGGCGCCCGCCGCGAGGCCGGGCCGGCCGACCACAGCCGCCGACCCCGGGAAGCGGGAGCCGGTGTACGGGACGGTCCAGAAGTCGGCCGGCAACCGGTGAAGGAGTGATCCCATAGTGGCCATCGTAGTGCCGGCCAGGGCCGGCCAGTGGCGGCTCCCGGGAGCTGGTTGCGCCCACTGCCTCAGGGTCCCGTCACGGCCTGGTCGTCACAGCCTGGTCGTGACCGCCTCTAGCCTGCCCTCCTGGAGTAGTTGCCACATATGGCGGCGGCGCAACTTGCCGCTGGTGGTGCGCTTGAGCAGGCCACGGCGGCCGGCGACGAGGGTGAGGGTGGGCTCGGGGCCGAGTTCGGCACGCAGCATTTCGGTCACCTTCTCCGTCCAGGGACCGGGGGCGGCCTCCACGAAGACGGCGACACCGGCCCGGCCGCGGTCGTTGAGTGCCACCACCGCCGCGCGGTCCCGGTCCAGCCCGGCAACGGCCGCGACCTTCGCGTCGAGGTCGTCGACGTAGACGCTGCGCCCGCGGAGTTTCAGGCTATCGCCCATCCGGCCCAGGATGAAGAGCTGGCCGTCGTGCAGGAACCCGGCGTCGGCGGTGCGGAGTTCACCGTCGACGAAGCGGGTGGCGTGCGGTCCGCCCTCCCGTCCCGCGTGGTAGCCCCGTGCCACCGAGGTGCCGGACACGGCGATCTCCCCGATATGTCCGGCCGGGACGGGACGGCCGTCCTCGTCAAGAATGCGGACGCCGACCCCGTCACCCTCCTGGGAGAAGCCGTGGCCGACGAGCCAGCCGGAGCCCGGCTCGACGGCCCGGTCACCCAGCCGGGCGGTGTCCTCGACGGTCACCGCCCGGCCGATCCGCAGCGCGGCCCAGTCGGGGCGTACGATCAGAACCGGCGCTGCGGCGCCCGTCACCGCCAGCGTGTTCTCCGCCAGGCCGTAGCAGGGCACGTACGCGTCCGGGGAGAACCCGGCCGGTGCGGCGAATCGGGCGAACGCGCCGAGCGCCGCCGGATCGACCGCCTCGGCGCCGACGCAGACGCTGCGCCAGCCGGACAGGTCCAGCTCGTCCAGCCGCCGCGGCCGGATCCGCCGGGCCGCATAGGCGAACGCGAACGACGGCGCCGCCGAGTGCGACGCCCGGCCGGGTCCGAAGCAGTCCAGCCATCGGGCCGGGTCCCGGATGAACTGGTCGGGGCGCATCAGCCACAGGTTGCTCTGCGAGGCGACCGGGAAGAGGCAGCAGCCGATCAGGCCCATGTCGTGGTGCAGCGGCAGCCAGGACGCGAAGCCGTCCCCGTCCTTCCATCCGATCAGGCGGCTCTGCAGGGCGCGGTTGGCCGCGAGGTTCTGCCAGGAGACCTGGACACCGCGTGGCCGGCCGGTGGAACCCGACGTGAACTGCAGCAGGGCGATTCCCTCCCCGCGCGGACCCACGGGCGGAGAAGCGGGCGAAGATACGGTCGGGGCCTCAGGCGCGGCCCCGGCTCAGGCCCCGGCCGCCTCGGATGCGTCCCCGGCGGCGGTCTCCTGAGGCGTCCACGGACGGCCCGGAAGCCCCGCGCCGGTCATCGCGCGGGCCGCCAGGACGGTGAACTCCCCGCTCGCGACCACAAGGGCGGGTGCGGCCTGTTCCAGGACGGCGACGATGTGCTCGACGTACGCGTCCTCGGTCTGGAACGAGGGCGGCGGCAGCGGGGAGATCGTCGCGCCCGCCGCCCAGGCACCGAACAGCGTGGCCAGGCACGGGAGGCCGGTGGGCATCAGTACACACACGACGTCGCCGGGGCGGACACCGGCCGCCCGCATCGAGGCGGCGACCCGATGGGCGGCGGCCGCCAGTTCCGGATAGGGGACGTATGTCCAGCCACCTGAGTCGTCGGCCAGCCGCACACCTCTCCCGGGGTGCGGGTCTGTCAGCCAGGCGGTGAGCGGCGGAAGGACGTCCACGGCTAGCCTCCTACCCGGCTGGTCTCCGCCGGTGCGGCCCTGCCCGGACGGGGCAGGAAGCGTCCCGTCCGGGCGAGGTATCCCCGGTACTCCGACCCGAACTCCGATTCGCTGAGGCGCTGTTCCTCCCGGGCGGCTGTGGCGTTGAGTGCGGCGAACCCGTAGCAGAACAGAGCCAGGGTGATCGCGTGCGGGAAGAGCACGGCTGCGCTGAGGAACGCCAGAAGGAACGCCGCATAGAACGGGTGCCGGATCAGGCTGTAGGCACCGTGGGTGACAAGGTGGCGCGGGGCGTCGTTCTCCTGGTGCCACAGCGCGACAGGGATCCGGTGGGTGCCCAGTGTCAGGAAGATCAGAGCGATCGAGACGGCGTTCAGTGCCACCGCCGCGAGGTTCAGCCCCGATCGCCAGGAGTCGGGAGTGATCGGCTCCCAGCCGACAGCGGCGCACACCGCGACGAACAGCGGACTGAGGCCGAAGGGCAGCGCCGTGAGCCACCATTTCCTGTTGAAGCGGCCGTCGGACCGGAAGAAGACTCTGGGAAGCGCTCCGATGACGACGAAGTTCAACAGGAAGAGGAGTGCGGAGGGTTTGTCCACGGGGTCGTTTCCTTTCGATCAAGGGCACCGGGATGTACGGCAGTTACGGTGCGGCGGGGCTGTCGGGACTGCCGGAGCTGTCGCGAGTCACCATCGGCCCAATGGCCCGGAGGATTCGGAGGCCGCTTCGGACGGTGTGGCCGGGGTCGGGCGCCGGCCCGGCAGCCACCAGTTCCAGCGGCCCATCAGCCGCATGGCGGCGGGCACCACGATGAGCCGGATCACGGTGGCATCCAGGGCGATAGCCAGCGCGAGGCCGAGGCCGAGCTGCTGGATCGGCATGATGCCGGTCAGCGCGAAGGCGCCGAACACCGCGACCATCAGCAGCGCGGCCCCGGAGATCAGAGGCGCGGTGCGGGCCATTCCGGCGGCCACGGCGCTCGTGTTGTCCGCGCCGGCGTCGTGCTCCTCACGGATACGGCGGAGCAGGAAGACCTCGTAGTCGGTACTGAGGCTGAACAAGATCGCCAGCAGCAGGATCGGAACGAAGTTCTGGAGGTGATCGGACCGGTCGAACCCGAAGAGGGTGGCACCCAGGCCGTGTTGGAAGACCAGGACCAGCACACCGTAGGTCGCGCCGAGCGACAGCACATTGATCGCAATCGCCTTGACCGGGAGCAGCAGCGACCGGAAAGTGACCAGCAGCATCAGGTACAGAACCGCCAGCATCACCGCGACCACTTCGGGCAGGGCGTCCCCGATCGCCGTGTTGGCGTCGGCGCCTTCGGCGGTCTCGCCGCCGACCACCGCGTGCAGGCCGGGGGCACCCATCCCGTCCGCGGCCGAGCGGATGGATGCCAGCAGCGCGCGGGACGCGTCGGCGGAGGCGTAGTCGTCCCCGATGACCTCCAGCACGATCTTGCGGCGGTCGGCGGAGACGTAGTGGTCGACAGTGCGGCGGGCATCACCGGGCAGTCGTGAGAACGGTGCCGTGTCCAGTCCCGCCAGCGGTCGTTCGGGGCTGACGGTGCGCAGGACGTCCAGCGGGGAGCGGACCGCGGTGACATGGGGCAGCCGGGCGAGCTGCTCCTGGAGGTCGGCGACCCTCCCGGCGTCGGATGACGCGGACAGCGCGGTTCGCGAGGTGATGACGACCTGGTGGGGTGAGGCCGTGCCCGGACCGAACTGCTCGCGCACGGCGTCGAACCCTTGGCGCACGGGCGACGAGGAGGGCGCGATGCGCGCGTCGGGGGTGAAGGTGCGCAGGTCGAGGGAGGGTACGGCCAGTGCCAGCAGGGCAGCGCTCGCCAACGTCAGGAACAGCACGGGGCGGCGCATGATCTGCCGCGCCACGCTCCCCCAGCGGTGTCCCTTATCCCTCGGCGTCCGGCGCTGCACGGGCAGGCGTCCCCACAGGATGCGGTCGCCGATCAGGTGGAGGACGACGGGCAGGACCACGACGCTCGCCAGGGTGGCGAAGGCGACCACGACGACGATGCCCAGCGCGATGGAGCGGATGACGTTGAGGTCCACCAGGAAGAGGCTGGACATGGCGAGGACGACGATCAGTCCGGAGAAGAGGACTGTTCTTCCGCTGGTGCGCAGGGCGATCGCGAGTGCTGCGGTGCGATCGCGTCCCGCGGTCAGTTCGTCGACATATCGGGAGATGATGAAGAGGGAGTAGTCGACACTGACACCGAGGCCGATCATGGTCGCCGCGTTCTGGACGAAGATCGACAGCTCGTGGTGCCCGGCCAGCACGGACATCACCCCGAAGGTGAGGGCGATCGCGGTCACCGAGACCACGAACGAGACCACCGCCGCGACCACGCCGCGGTAGAGCAGCAGCAGGATGAGCAGCACCAGCGGGAAGGTGATGAGTTCGGCCTTCTGCAGGCCTTCCGCGCTCAGCTTGTTGATCTCGCCCCAGAACGTTCCGGCGCTCACCATCGACACCCGCAGCCCCTGTGGCGCGTAGCGGTGGTCGATCTCCTTCTGCACGTCCGGCAGGACGCGGCGGGCCGTCCCGTCGTCCAGGGCCAGCCCGACCATGGTGACGGCGGTCCGGCGGTCCTTGCCCACGAATTCCTTTCGGGAGTCACCGGACAGGGTGAGCCAGCCGTAACTGCCGGACGTTTCCAGCCGCTTGTCGCCGGTGACCTCCCGCATGACCTGGCTCATACGGCGGTCGAACTCCGGGCTCCCGGCGAGGTTCCGTTCGTCCGTCACGACCAGCGTGAGGTTGCTGGCGCCGCGGTCGGCGAAACCCGACCGCATCGACTGCACCGCCTTCAGCGAGTCCGATCCGGGTGCGTACCAGCCACCGCCGCTCAGCCGGTCGGCCAGCGGCAGAGCCGCGACGGCGGCCGCGACGAGCGCCACCAGCCAGAGGCCCAGCAGGGGTCCGCGGAACCGGTGGAGGGCTTGGCTCAGACGCTGCGACATTCCGCACTCCGGTGGGTCGGGTGGCCGGGAGGGTTCGGGCGATGGGATGGGCGTGCGCCGGACGGGATCTGCGGGGCTGCCCCCGTGCCGGCCGGGGCGGCCGTCCGAGAGCGGGAGCCGGTGCTCCGGGTCAGGGCTGCGCTCCCACGAGCCCCGCCAGCTGCCCCAGGGTGGTCACCTCCCGCAGGTCGGCCTGGGTGAACATCGCGTCGAACTCCTCCTGCAGGTCAACGGCCATTTCGACGAGAAGGAAGCTGTCGGCGGCAAGATCTCGCAGGTTGGTCTCGGGCGTCAGGGTGTCGACGGGAACGGAGAGCGTCGCGCTGATGCGGTGGGCGACGTCGTCGAAGGTGACAGAAGGCACGGTTACGGTCCTTACGGGTGTGATCGATGGGCGGTCGAAGGCCGCGGCCACGGACAGCCGGGCATCGCCGAACCGGCCTGTGATGTAACCGAAGGCGGTGGAGCCGAAGGCGGTGTCGTGCGGCGGCCGTCGCCGGGCACGGCCGGATCCGGCCGCCGGGTCGTCGGTGGTGTAGTCACGAAGGACCGTGTGCCGGTTGTCGGGATCTGCCTTGTACAGCGCCTCCTTGACCGTCCACAGCCGTACGTGCTCCGCCGCGCGGGCGCTTTCGGGGACACTGTCGAGCCAGGCGCGTTCGCGTTCGTCGAGGAAGAAGCGCGCGGACTCCGCGCGCGCCTCACGGGCCGTTTCGAGGTCGACTCCGATGCCCGCCACATCCCCGGCCGGGACGGCCAGGCCCGCGGCCACGGCTGCTCCCTCGACGTGGGAGAGCGACAGCCGGCGGTGGGGAAAGGCGTACGTGGTCGTGTCGGCGGGCAGCCCCAGAACCCCGAGCAGTGTCCGCAGGGCATGCCGTGAGATCAGCCACTGCTGCCGCTGCACCCGGCCGGTGAGCGTGGCGAACCGCGCGCTCTCCCGTCCGGTCAGCGAAGTGGGGTGAAGCGGTCGCCGGGTCCATACGGCAAGCACCTTCGTCCCGTCGCGGGCCGGGGGAACCGCGCGGCCGGTCACGGCGCGTCCCCCTCAAAGGGCAGATCCTCGTAGGGCAGACCGGGGCCGCCGAGGAACGTGATGCGTTCGCCGTATTCCGCGAGGGTCTTCGCGTAGACCTCCTCGTCGGCCGCGGTGAACCGGGCCAGGGTGGAGTCGATGTACTCCTGGCCGTACCGGGCCGCCATCTCCTCCAGGGCGTCCTTGACGTACTTCACATGCCAGCGCTCGTCTTCCATGATCGTCCGGATGGTCTGTCCGACCCTCGGATGTGTGTCCCCGGCCCGTAGGTGGCGCCGGTACTGAGCGATCACCCGCTTCTCGAAGACCTGGGTGATCGCCATGACCTCCATGAGATTGGCGGGCAGGCCGACGGCTTCCAGGTACTGATCCTGGTAGCTGCCGGACAACTTCGTCGCCGGGTGACCGAGGTCCTCGATACAGCGGGTCCAGTACTTCGCGTGGTTGGCCTCGTCGGCGAAGTGGTGGGTCACGTTCGCCTGGAGCGGGCCGCCGCGCAGGGTGCGGGCGACCCGGCCGAAGAACAGGGCGCCGTTGATCTCGGAGGAGCGGTAGTAGCTGAGCAGCCACAGGTCGTTCTCGGAAAGGGTCAGGATGTTTCCTCTGGCCGGCGGCCCCACTTCGAGGCGACCAGCCGGGTGCAGGTGGCTTCCGTCAGCGCGTGAGGATCGGGGGCTGTGTAGGCGGGCCAGGCCGCGCGCAGCGCTTCGTTGCGGAACGTCTTCGGCAGGTACAGCTGTGCCGCGAAGGGAGAGACCGACGCGAGGGCCTGGTGGAGCGGCCCGGCGCGCAGCCCGGTGGCGGCGTGCAGCAGATCCTCGAAACTCTCCCGGTCGCAGGGGACGGGCCGGATCAGCCCGCGCCGCCGGAATCCCGCGTCGCGTTGGAAGACCGTGAAGGCGGTGTCGACGAGCTCCCCAAGAGTCGGCGTCCGCGCCGGGTCGGGGCAGACATGGTAGACACCGTCGGCGACCGCGGGATCGAGCAGGCGGGTGACCGCCGAGACGGTGAAGGCGGCCGTCGCGAGGGAAAGCGGCGTCTTCTCGTCACCTGGCAGCAGCGAGAGCAGTCCGTAGTGGAAGAGCTTGAGGGTGTTGTGGAAGACGTTGTACTGCGTGACATGACCGCTGTCGTCGTCGGCGACGATCGTGGGCAGCCGCAGTACGGAGACCGGCATCTCCCCAGCCGCTCCCAGGAGTTGCTCCTCGGCTGCCCACTTCGACCACTCGTAGTGGTTGGCGAATCCGGTGGACTCGAGCCGCTCCTCCGCGATGTCGCCCTGATGGCGGCCCGCGGCGTACAGCGTGGACAGCAGGGCGAACCGCTGAAGGTGCTCGCATCGGGCGGCGAAGGCCCGCAGCCGAACGGTGCCTGCCACGTTGACGCCGTCGCCGACATCGCGCTCGACGTTGAAGCGGGTAACGGCCGCCGCGTGGACGATGCGGGTGACCACGCCGGGATCGACGTCGGCCAGCAGGCTGTCACGGCGAACGTCCGCCGCCACACACCGGGTCCGGCCGGTGGCGTCCGGGCCGAGTTCCTGTGCCAGCCGCTCCCGTTTCCCGTCGAGTTCGACTTCGGAGGCGGCGCGGACGGCCAGGATCAGGTCGTCGTCCCCTTCGTCGAGCAGAGCGGCGGCAAGCCGGCGTCCCAGGTAGCCGTCCGCGCCGGTGATGACGGTGGTTCCCCTCATGCCGTGCCTCCCCGCAGCTTCGCCCGCACCGTCGCAGCGGCATCCTCCAGGGCGGGCCAGGAAGCCGGGTCGAGGCCGTGGCGGTCGCTGATCGCCCACAGCCAGCGTTCGATGCCGAAGGCCACGCAGCAGCTGTCGGCGGCCCGGCCGTCACGGGTCAGCCCGAAACCGGATCCGAAGTGATCGTGGTGACGGTTGACCGAGGCGATGGCCAGGTCACCGCCGTACGTCGCCTCGTGCTTCACCGGCTGAACGCGCTGCAGCAGGTGGCGCGGGTTGTCCTCCGGCCGAAAGAAGGGGTCGGTCGCCGCGAGCCACTCCAGATCCAGGTCGAGCAGCCCGAAGAACAGGTCGAGTGCGGCCCGGGCCCGTTCGAGGAAAGTGACCGTCTCGGCGACGGTGCCGAGGCAGACGATCTCCCGCATCGTGAAGCTGCTCAACCGCCGCAGCGGCACGTGGTGTGTCTCCTGGCGGAAACAGGTGTTACGGGTCGTCAGGTACAAGGGCCGGTCGAGAGCTTCGCCCTGGTGGCCGTTGTAGAGGTGGTAGCAGGCCGCCGGGGTCAGGACCTCGGTGACCGGGGAGAGCGCGGACAGCGCGACCCGGCCGTCCTCGTCTATGACGGGGCCGTCGAGGAACGCGTCGACGTTCGGCTCCTCCGGGCTCAGCCTGGCCACAAAGGTCGCCTGGTGCGGGAAGGAGCGGAGGTAGCCGGCCTGTTGCAGCCGTGCGGCGGGCAGGGACGCGGGGTGCCGCTCCTCTTCCGCGTCCCAGAGGGAGGCGAGGCACACGAAGGCGCGGTCGCAGTCCTCGGCAAGCCGCAGCAGGGGGCCGCGCAGGGCCGCCTGCCCGGACGGCTGCCAGGAAAGGCCGATGCGCTGCAGAGCGGCGAGCCGGTCGGGGCCGGCAGCGCCCGCCGTCGGGCCCGTCACGGCGTCACCCCCGGGCCGCCGAACCGGTCCACCATCGTGCGGATGTCACGGAAGTCCCCGGGCCGCAGGTCCTCCACATCGATTGGTGCGGCGCGCAGCCGTTCCAGGAGCAGGAGAAGTTCGGGCAGGTGCACGGACCTGAGATGCCGCTCCTCGAACAGGAGCGTCCGGTCCGTGAACGCGTCGGCGGACAGATCGGGGGCCTTGGTGAGCACCCAGGACCGGAGCAGGTCCCGGATTTCCTGGTCAGAAGGCATCGGCTGGCTCCTTGTCGAGAATTCCCGCCGCGGTGAGGAACGACACGACCTTGGTCGACACTTCGCGGCGGTGAGCGCGCTGCGCCGGTGCGGACCAGGCCTGTTCGGCGACCTCCCAGGGATCGTCGATCCCTGCGTCGGTGTAGACGTCGGGGTTGTAGTACTCGCGCCAGCTGACGACGAAGAACTGCTCCAGCTGGCGGCGCAGATCCGCCACCGTGGCGTCACCCCAGGAAGGGACGCAGGCCCCCCACAACGCCGTTACCAGCTGGCGTCCGAAGACCAGATGCCGCGATTCCTCGACGTGATGGTTGTCGTTGATGAACCGCGCCACGGGGTGCAGCCGGGCGTCCCGGGCCTGCACCCAGTTGTAGCGGTCCACGATCTCCTCGAAGATCATGGTCTTCGCGAAGAAGAGGAAGTCCTCGACACTCTGCGGACGGGGCTCCCGCAGCGGAAACTGGCGGCTCCGGTACACCTTCGCGTACCGGGTGCAGAAACCGCCGAAGTAGATGCTGTGCTTGTTCTCCTCGTCGAGGAAGTGGTGCAGATACTCCGAGACCTCCAGCAGGTCCTTGCGGTACAGCCGCTCCGCCAGCCCCTGCATCAGACCCTTTTCGCCGTGAATGTTGAGACTGTAGAAGTTGACGGCCTCATAAAAGGCCAGCCGTCGCCTGGCGGGCTCGCCGAGCGTGACCCACAACGGAGTGCCGTACAGGCTCAGGTACTCGGGGGAGCTGAACCACTCCGCTTCGGGCCGGACTTCCGGCGGCCACTGCCGCAGCGTGGTGTAGGGGTTCCGGTAGGAGCGCTTCGACAGGTGGCTGAGCCTGCTCACGGTGTCACCGAGCGAGGTGATCGCCTCTGCCAGCTGGGCCTTCGGGGCGTTCGATGGACTGCTCACACGATCCTCTCGGTGGCCTGGAGGATGACGCACTGCCAGTTCAGACCGAATCCGGCCATGACGAGCGCGACGTACTGACCGGGCCGTACCTGGCCGGAAGCGATCAGTTCCGCGAGGTTGATCATGTTGTCGGCGGAGATGACGTGACCCACGTCTCGCATGGACGAGAAGAAGACCTTCCCTGCGTCCACCCCCAGCAGCCGGGCCAGGATCTGCCATGCCTTGTCGTTGGTGTTCTGGGTGACGACCCAGTCGAGGGCCGCGGCCGTCATCCCGGCGCGGGCCAGGGTCTCGCGCACCAGGCGGTGGGTGTACGCGAAGTACATGCCGACCGTCTCGTCGTCCCCTGCCTGCCCGAGGCCGCCGTTGGTGATCTGATGTGCTGTCACCAGGCGGAAAGCGGCGGGCCTCCGGCTGACGACACAGGCGGCCGCGCCGTCGGAGATCAGGTTGTAGGCCTGCTCGTACCGCGCCCCCTCCGGGAAGCGGTCGGCCGTCACACACAACACCCGCTCCCAGCCCTCCTCGGCTTGGAGCATCGCCCCGGCCAGCCGCAGAGAGCCCAGCATCGCCGTACACGCCTGCTGATTGAGCCCGATGACGACGGCCTTCCCGAGCCCGAAGTCGGCCTGCAGCCGGCCGGCGGGAAAGTCCATGAGGTGCTTCACATCCCGGCTGCGCTCCCATGCCGCGGTGTCTCCGGCGTTGCCGTTGCCTGGCAGACACGTCGCGTAGACGATCGCGTCCACGTCGCCCAGCCGGCCGGAGTCGGCGAGTTGCGCGGTGACGTCCTTGGCCAGGTCATAGGCGCCGGTCGTGGGTTCACAGACGTGGTGCCAGCGGAAACCGGCCGACTCCAGGTCCCGCGCGGTGGAGATCAGGCGCCCTGCGGCACCTGTCTCACTGACATGTGTTTTCCGTTCGCCCAGTGCGTGGACGAACGAGTCGACGAATATGTCGGTCACAGCATCTCTCCCAGCACGCAATCGGGGACCAGGCGCCGCACCGCGGTCCTCGCCGTCTGCTCCGTTGCAGACGGGACCGTCGGCCCGAGAGGGTCGGCCGCTCATCTGGAAGCCGGGCCATGAACCGGCGGTGAAGCCGGCCACGTGTGCGTGTTCCCCCGGATCCAGCGTCCCGTGCGGCGCCGCCGGAGTCGATGGTCGCTTGCTGCGGATTACCCCGACCCGGCTGTGCACCGAGCACAACGCACCAGGTCAGGACGGTCAGGGGCAGCGCACCGCGACAAGTGCCATTCGGCAGGCGAGTTGGTGCCGGTCGTCATCGAGCATGCTGCCGGTGAGCGTCTCGATACGGCGCAGGCGATTGAGCACGGTGTTGCGATGGCAATGCAGCTCATCCGCGGCCCTGGCGGCCGAGCAACCGCAGCGGAACCAGGCGTCCAGCGTCGCGAGCAGCAGGTCCCGCTCCTCGTGAGGGCAGTCGAGCAGCCGCCCGAATGTGTGGTGGGCCAGCCGCTGGGCCACGTGCGGGCTGGTCACCACGAGGGCCTCCAGCAGGTGGTCGTCGAAGGACGCGACTCCCTCCGTGGCCGGGGGCAGCGTCTGCAGGGCGGTCTCGGCACAGTGGTAGGCGGTGGCGATGTCAGCGAGGCCGCCGACCTCGCAGGAGATCCCCACGCGCCGGCCCGTGCCGGCGGCGAGCCCTTCGACCAGGCGCCCCAGCGGAGTGCTGCCCAGTTCCAGCAGTCCGATGTGCCGGTCGGCCCGGCTGCGCCAGACGGCCGGCACCGCATGGGAGGGCAGGGCATGACGCAGCGCCCGCAGCGTTCCACTCCAGTCCCCGGCGCCGTCGTGCTCGCCGCCCGTCACCGGGGCCGCCTCTACGGCCACGGCGATGACGACGAACCGGCCACGCGCTGGAAGACCGAGGGTCACCTGCGCCTCAGCTGCGACCACCGGCTCGACGCCCCGCCCCTCGATCAGCGCGTCGATCAGCGTCTCGCGGCGCTCGGTGCTGCGGCGTTGGGTCTCCGCCTCTGCCACGCGGTGCCCCTCGACGAAGGCCTGCGAGTAGCTGTCGAGCGCCTCCCACACGGGCCCGCTCTCGTCGAGAAGTCGCTGCAGAACCTCCGGGGACAGCGCTCGGGCCTCGTCGAACAGCTTCTCCCACAGCAGTTGCGTGGCCAGCCGGTGAACGCGGAGCAGCGACTCCACCGACACCCCCTCCTGAGCGCGGTAGCGTCCCCACGCCATCGGCACGGCCAACGGGTCACTGCTGGCGTGAGGCTTCCCCGCGAGGATCCGCAGGAACCCGAGGACGTTTTCGTGGAGGGAACGACGTATCTCGGCACCTGGTACGAGCTCCAGGTGCCGCACCCCCCTGCCCACCGTCAGATCCATGAGCTCTTCCACGAGGTGAGGGAGTTGTCTCAGCAGACTTTCAGCGAGGCCCCGTACCACCGGGGTGGGTCCGCTCTCCCCGTGATGCCAGGAGAGCGGTACCACTTCTCCATGGCCGGAGGCCTCCGCGACGACCCGGGCGGAGGCAGGATCCGGGTCGACTGCCGGATGCTCACGGCCCGGTAACTCCTCCAGCCGGCCCTCGCGAGCCCTGCCCGGCGGGCCTCCTGTGATCCGGCCCTCGGAGGCGTCGGCCCCCTCGGGCACGGCCGTGCCCTGCGACCTGGGATATGACCTGTGCCCGACCTGCTGCTTCCCCACGGCCGCGGTACCCCTGGTGGACATCGATGCCCCTTCCGATCGTTCCAGCGGACGGCGACGGCACCTTCGCGCACGCGCCTCGGACGACTGCCGGCCCGCGGGCTCGGTCACGCGCCCCTCACCGCGCGGCTGCGGCGCACCGTGGGTCACGGCGGAACGTCGCACGCCGGGGCGATCGAGCCCCTGGTACTCGTCCGCGGCGTCGGGCCCTGCGCCCACCGGGGCCGGATGGCCTTGCTCGCCGACGGCGATCGGGATCACCGAGCCGCCGGCCGCTCCCTACGGACGCGCAACAGCAACACAAGCCTGTGCGGCATCCATCCGGGCGGTTCCCACCCACGTACGCCCGAGCAGTCTCGCAGCATGTGTATCACCCTCTGGAACAACCAAGTTACCGAACGGTATCGAACCGGCCGCGTCCTGGGGCGGTGTGGCGCGATGCGTTCGACTCTCCCCGGATGTGCGCAGAATGACGTTCCCTCCGCCAGTCGGCGGGGTCGATGGGGTCTGTTCCCGGCACTTCCCCGGACACCGAGGCGGTGCCGGCCGTCCGTGCGGGGCGACATGCCGGCACCCCCCGCCTGGCCGGAATCGCTCCCACGCGGTTAGCCCATTCGCAGTTCTACAGAGGCCCAGGGCGTTGGCAGGGACCCATCGCCATCAGCGTCGGTGCAGGACATCGGGCGGCTCAGCTGGTCATCGTTTTGGTGGTGGTTCCGCGAATCGGGCCGGCCGCAACCGCGGGCGGCCCGAGCCCGGCCCGGAAGCGCGTCCCGGGGTATCGAAGTCGACCGCGCACCGCCGCTTCCTGCTGTGGCCCAGGGCCGGCGTGTGGGGCCGCCCGCACGAGACGATCCTGCGTCGCCTCGACGACGCGGGCCTGCTCGATGACAAGGCCGACGACATCCCTCACCTGCAGAAATGGTTATGCGGCAAGCACATCGGCGTCCGCGTCGACCGTCAACGCATCAAGTCCGGCGAATGATTGGGCCGTCGTAGATGGGTGATCGAGCGGACGATGTCCTGGCTGACCGGCTACCGCCGACTCAACCACCGGCACGAGCGTCATCCCCGCAACTACCTGGCTCTTCTCGGACCGTGTCCTTGATGTTGGCCTTGGTCACCGACACCGCGGGGACGGTGGTGCCGGAGCCGCTGGTGCGGTGATGTCCGCGACGGACTTGATGTCCTCACCGTTGAGCAGCTTGACCGCGATCTCGGCGGTCGCGTCGGCCTCGGGCCTGAAGGCCTTGTAGACGGTGCTGCTCTGCTGGTCCGCCAGGATCCGCTGGACACCGGCGAGCTCGGCGTCCTGACCGGTCAGCGGGACGTTGATGCCCGCGCCCTTGAGGGCGGTGGCGATACCGCCGGCCATGCCGTCATTGGCGGCCAGCCCTGGTGGGGCGAGGTTCCCCACCGCCACCCGCAGGAAGGTTGGCCCGGTGCAGCGATGACTGCGATCCCGGAGTCTCCACGACCATCCACTCCTGCCTCGGCAGGAGGTACAAACCGCTGCCCGAACGGACGAGGCCGCACCACCGCGCCGTACGCGGTCGCCCGCGAAGTCGAGGACCTGCACGCCCTCATCGCACAGACCGGCGGCCAGGCATACCTCTACGGCATCTCCTCCGGTGCTGCCCTCGCGCTGGCGGCCGCGGCAGCGAGCCCCGGCATCACCAAGTTGGCGCTCTATGAACCACCGTTCATGGCCGAGTCCGAAGACGGCACCGGAATCAAGAAGTACACCGAACAGCTCCACGAGTTGCTCGACGCCGGGCGCAGGGGCGATGCCGTGGCGCTGTTCATGACGCACGTCGGTATCCCCGCGCAGGCCGTGGCTCACATCCGGACACAGCCGGGCTGGGCCGCATTGGAGGCGATCGCTCCGACACTCGAGTACGACGACGAGGTACTCGGCGACGGCAGCGTGCCGCGCGACCTGGCATCGATGATCGCCGTACCGGCGCTGGTCCTCGCCGGTGGCGCCGGCCCATGGGGCCTTCAGCAGGCAGCCAGGGCCACCGCGGACGCGCTCCCCACGGCCGGCCACCGGACGCTCAACGTCCAGACGCAGGACGTGGCCCCTGAAGCTCTCGCCCCGGTGCTGGCCGAGTTCTTCGGCGCCTGACCGACGCGACCGGAGAAGCGCGCCGGGCACGGACGAAGTCACGTCACGGCGCCGGGCGCGGCCGGGGGCCCCACCGTTCCTTCATGTCGGCCCGGGTCGGCGGGTCGGCGCCCTCTCCGGTGCAGGTGAGGGCTGCGGCGCGGGTGGCCAGGCGCAGGGCGCGGAGCACGTCCTGGTGCAGGTGGGTGCTGGAGGCCGCGGAGTGGAGTCTCGTCCGCGGTGGGGATTCGCCGGGTTCCCCGGCGATTCTTCCCGCGCCGAGCAAACCGGCCCGGAGCAGGCCGCTGATCAGTCCCGACATGAAGGCGTCGCCGGCTCCGACGGTGTCGATGACCTCGATCGACGGTGCCGGCATGGCGTGTCGGCCCTGTCGCCACCAGACCTCTGAGCCATCGGCGCCGAAGGTGAGGACCACCAGCGAGGGTCCGCTTCGCGACCAGCGGAGGGCCACCTCATGGATGTCCTGCCCGGGGTAGAGCCAGGCCATGTCCTCCTGACTGGCCTTCACCACATCGCTGACCGAGACAAGGTGCTCGACGCGGGGACGCTCGTCGCCGGGCTTTCCGAGCAGTACGGGCCTGAGGTTCGGGTCGTAGGAGACGGTGGCTGCGTCACGTGCGGACTCGATGGCGGCGAGCACCTGATCGGCACCGGGAGCGAGCGCCGTGGCGATCGATCCGGTGTGGAGGTGGCCTGTCGCACCGGTACGGGCGGACTCGATGGCCCTGGCAGGCAGCTGCCAGGTGATGTCGAAGGTGTAGTCGGCCGCCCCGACGGCATCGAGACGCGCGGTGGCGGTCGATGTCGGGACGTCGGAAACGGACCCTTCCGTCAGCACCACGCCGCTTCGGCCCAGATGGGTCTGCAACACCTGGCCGAAGGGGTCGCGGCCCATCCGGGTGGCCAGTCGGACCGGGTGGCCGAGCCGGGCCAGGCCCAGCGCCACGTTCGCGGGGCTTCCGCCCGGACAGCAGCGCCGGGATCCGTCGGGACCGGTGATGATGTCGGTGAGTGCCTCACCGATGACGAGCGTCGGCATTTCAGCTGTCGGCGACAGGGGTATCGGCGGGGGCGGCGGCATGAGCAACTCCGTGGGAGAGGGATCGTCCGGCGGCGGCGGGCTCGCCGGGCGCTGGAGGACGGGGTTTTCCCGGACCGGTCGGGACGGTGTTCCGGGTCAGGGAGTGACCAGGATCTTTCGGCCTTTGCCGTCCTGGAACTGCTGGAGGGCGGCTGCGTAGTCGGTCAGCGGCAGCCGGTCGCTGATGAAGACCTGCGGGTCGAGCACCCCTGCGGCGAACAGCTGGGCCGCGCGTTCGTAACTGTGGAGGACCGCCATGGAGCCGGTGATGGTGATTTCCTGGTTGTAGATCCTGTACGGCTCGATCGTGGCGCGCGCCGCGTAGTCCGCCACACCGAACTGGAGGTACGTGCCCCCCTTGCCGACGCGGCCGATGGCTTCCTGGATGGCCTTGGCGTTTCCGGTGGCGTCGATGACGACGTCCCAGCCGCGCGGTCGGGCGATCTCGTCGGCGGAGGTGACAGCATGCGTGCAGCCCAGAGTTCGGGCGGTTTCGAGGCGGTCGGGGTTGATGTCGATGATGTCGACGGTGGCGGCGCCGGTGCGCTTGGCGAGTTCCATCATCATCAGGCCCATGGTGCCGGATCCGTAGATGAGAACGTTGGTGGCCAGTTGGCTTCGGAGGACGTCGTATCCGCGGACAGCGCAGGAGAGGGGTTCGATCAGGGCGGCGTCCTGGGTGTGGATGTGGTCGGGCAATTTCGCGCAGTTGGCCGCCGGGGCGAGGGCATATTCGGCGGCTCCGCCGGGGTTGGTGACACCGATCGCGGCCCAGCGTTCGCAGAGGTTGTTCCGTCCGATGCGGCAGTAATGGCATTCGTGGCAGTACAGGGACGGGTCGACGGCAACCCGGTCGCCGAGGGTGAACTCGTGGACCTGACTGCCGACAGCGACGATCTCGCCGGCGAACTCATGCCCGGGGACGATCGGCAGGGTGGGTGCGAACTCGCCCTGCAGGATGTGCAGATCGGTGCCGCACAGGCCGACGGCGGCGACGTGGACCACCACGTCCCGGGGGCCGGGCGTCGGATCGTCGACGGTCTCGATCGCGACGACGCCGGGGGCGCTGATGACGGCTGCTTTCACTTGACTGCTCCAAGGGACAGGCCCTGGACGAGTTTGTCCTGGGCGGCGAACCCGGCGATGAGTACGGGCAGGGAGACGCAGACGGCGGCGGCGCACACTTTGGCGAGGAACAGGCCCTGGCTGGTGACGAATCCGGTGAGGAAGACCGGTGCCGTGCCGGCCACGACACCGGTCAGGACCCGGGCGAACAGCAGCTCGTTCCAGCTGAAGATGAAGGAGATCAGTGCGGTGGCCGCGATACCGGGTGCGGCGACCGGGGCCACGATCCGCGTGAGCGTGGTCAGCAGACCCGCCCCGTCGATGGAGGCCGCTTCCAGGATCTCTTTGGGGACTTCAGCGAGGAAGGAGCGCATCATCCATACCGCGATCGGCAGATTCATCGAGGTGTAGAGGATGACCATCAGCCAGATGTTGTCGAGCAGACCGGCGTGTTGGGCGATGAGATAGACGGGCAGTAGCCCGGCAACCGCGGGAAGCATTTTGGTGGACAGGAAGAAGAACATCACGTCGGTCCATTTGAGGACCGGCTTGATGGACAGTGCGTACGCGGCGGGGATGGCCAGGACCAGCACCAGGACGGTGGAGGCGATGCTCGCCGTCAGCGAGTTGATCAATGGCGGCCAGGGGCTGACTCCGGTGCTCTCGCCGAAGAACTCGCGGAAGCCCTGAAGGGTCAGGCCCGCGCCGACGTTGGGCGGGTTCGTCGCGGCAGCCGGCTCGCTGTGCAGAGAGGTGAGCAGCATCCAGCCGAACGGCAGGAAGAACAGCAGACCACAGACCCAGGCCAGCAGGCCCCAGATGCTGCCGCGGTGCCGCAGCGGGCCGGTACGACGGCGGAGTCGACGGGCCGGAGCGGTGGTCGTCGTGCTCGTCATGACGTCTCCTCTCGGAACAGGGATGAGACGGTGCGCAGTGCGAAGGTGGCGATGAGGATGGAGCAGGCGACGACGATGACGCCCTGCGCGGAGGCCAGGCCGTAGTCGTGGGCCTGGTAGAAGGTCTGGTAGACGGAGTAGGGCAGGTTGGCGGTGCCCAGGCCGCCGGAGGTGAGGGTGAAGACGGCGTCGAAGTTCTGGACGACGTAGATGCTGCCGAGCAGCGAGGCCAGTTCCAGGTAGCGGCGCAGGTGGGGGAAGGTCAGGTAACGGAAGACCTGCCACGTGCCGGCTCCGTCGACGCGTGCGGCTTCCACGATGTCCAGCGGTCGGCTCTGCAGTCCGGCGAGCAGGATCAGCATCATGAACGGTGTCCACTGCCAGACCAGTGAGGCCTCGACCGCTATCAGGGGGTTGGTGGAGAGCCAGTCGGTCTGGGGTGCGTCGGAGCTGCCGAACAGGCTCCAGATCCAGGTCAGAGTGCCGTTGATCAGCCCGTAGGAGGCGTTGTACAGGGCGTGCTTCCACAGCAGGGCGGACGCCACCGGCACGACGAGGAAGGGGGTGATGAGCATCGTGCGGACGATGCCGCGACCGCGGAACTGCCGGTCGAGCAGCAGGGCCAGGCCCAGGCCGAACAACAGGCTCACCAGTACGACCGCGGCTGTCAGGATGACAGTGGTGGTGATGGACGAGCGCAGCGCCGGATCGGTCAGTGCGGTCTTGTAGTTGGCCAGGCCGCCGAAGCCCCGGTCACCGGGGTCCAGGGCGTTCCAGCGCATGAACGAGATGCCCAGGGTTCCCAGGAACGGCAGCTGGGTGACCACGATCAGGAAGACCAGTGCGGGGAGCAGTGGTGCCCGGCGGGCCCAGGCGCCACGGGGCCGGTTGTTGGCGGGAGGGGACGATTCCCGCAGGCCCTGGCGCAGGAGTCGCGGGCGTTTTGCGGTCAGGGGGACGGTCATGGTGTCTCTCCGCTTCGCGCGGGTGGCCTCCCGGCCCGCGCGGGGCGGGCCGGGAGTGGGTCGGGAGTGTGCCGGTGAGGGTGGGCCGGGAGCGTGCCGGCGGGTGCGGAACCCCGTCGTCACTGGCCCGCGTGTTTGGCGGCGACCGCCTCGGCGCGGGACTGACTGGTCTTCAGGGCGCTCTCGACGCTGGTCCGGCCGGCGATGGCGGAGCTGATCTCCTGGGAGACCTGAGTGCCGAGATCGGTGAATTCGGGGATGCCGACGAACTGGATGCCGGGGGCGGGTCGTTCCTGCACACCGGGATTCAGGGGGTCGGCGTTGGTCAGTGCGGTCTTGGTGGCCGCGGCGAACGCCGATGCGGCGGTGAGGTACTGGGCGTTGGAGTACGTCGAAGTGCGCTTGCCGGCCGGGACCTTGGACCAGCCCAGCTTGCCGCCGACGAGGTTCTCGTAGTTCTTGCCCGACGCCCAGGAGATGAACTTCCAGGCGTCGTCCTGGTGTTTGCTGGCCTTCTGCAGACCCCAGGCCCAGGTGTAGAGCCATCCCGAACTCTTGGTCCGGTCGACCGGCGCGGGCACGTACCCCATCTTCCCGGCGACCGGTGAACCCGTTCCGTCCAGCAGGCCGGCGGCCGAGGTGGCGTCGTACCACATGGCGACCTTGCCCTGCTCCATGTTGTTCAGGCACTCGGTGAATCCGGCCTGCGGGGCGCCTGCCTCACCGTGCGCGCGCACCAGGTCGACATAGAACTTCGTCGCCTTGATGAATTCCGGGCTGTTGACCTGGGCCTTCCAGTCCTTGTCGAAGCAGGTGCCGCCCATGGTGTTCACGACCGTGGTCAAAGGCGCGATCAGCTCACCCCATCCGGGCTGCCCGCGCAGGCAGATGCCCTTCATACCGGGCTGCGCCCCGTCGGCCTGCGCCGCCAGGTCCGCGACCTGGGTCCAGGTCGGGTTGGCGGGCATGGTCAGGTTCTTGGCCGCGAAGACGTCCTTGCGGTACATCAGGAACGACGACTCGCCGTAGAACGGCTCTGCGTATATCTGTCCGCCCGAGGTCAGGGACTCACTGATGCTCGGCAGGATGTCGCTCTGGTCGAACGCGGTGTCGGCCTTGGATTGGGCGGTCAGCGGCGACAGCCAGCCGTTCTTGGCGTAGATCGGCGTCTCGTAGTTGCTGATGGTCGCCACGTCGTACTGTCCGGCCTGGCTGGCGAAGTCCTGGCTGATCTTGTCCCGGACGTCGTTCTCCGGCAGCACGGTGAAATTGACCTTGATGCCCGTGGACTTCGTGAAGTTGCCCGCGGTCAGCTTCTGCAGATCCACCATCTGCGGGTTGTTGACCATCAGCACGTTGATGAAGTGCGCCTGGGAACCGCCGCCCCCGCCACCGGCGCCCGAACACGCCGCCAGCAGGCTGGTGCAGAGGACGATGGCTCCCATCGCAACGGTGCGAGGCGCGTTCTTCGGTCTTGTCGTCACGCTGGATCCCTTCGTTGGTGATCCGGTCGGGTGGGACCGGGTGTCAGTTGATTTCGCCCACGCCACAGGTGCCCGTCACCCAGGAGCAGCCGGATACAGGGGGTTGGAGAGCGGTCGGGTCAGACGCGGATGACCTGAGGGCCCAGGAGGGTGTAGCGGTGCGCTTCCGCGCTGGACAGTCCGGTGTCGGTGACGATGGCCTCGAAGTCGGCGACCTCCGCGAACCGGCAGAAGCTGTTCGCTCCGAACTTGCCGTGGTGCCCCAGGAAGATCCGTCTGCGGGAGACCTCGATCGCCTTGGCCTTGACGTCCGCCACGACCGGGTCCGGCGTTGTGAGCCCGAACTCCCGGGAGATCCCGTTCGATCCCATGAACGCCAGATCGATGACGAAGCCCGAGAGCATGGCGCAGGCCCAGGAGCCCACGGTTGCCAGCGTCCGGGCGCGGACTCGGCCGCCCAGGAGGAGGACGGTGGTGTTGTCCGATTCGGCGACCGCCGCGGCCGTCGACAGCGATGCCGTCACCACCGTCAGGGGCCGGTCGGTCGGCAGCACCGCGGCGAGGATCTGAGGCGTGTAGCCCTCGTCCACAAAGATCGTTTCCGCACCGTCGAGGAGCTGGACCCCCTCTGCGGCGATACGGCGCTTGCTCTCGACGTGCAGCGTGACGCGCTGGGCCAGATTGGTCTCGAAGCCCGCGCTCTCGACGGGGTAGGCGCCGCCGTGGGTGCGACGGACCAGCCCCCTGCGCTCCAGTGCGCTCAGGTCCCGCCGGATGGTCTCCGGAGCGACCCTGAAGTCGGCGGCCGCGACAGCGACCTCGACCCGGCCCGCCTGGCGCGCCAGAGCGAGCAACCGGCGGTGCCTCTCTTCCGACTGCATCGCCCGCACCCGCCCTTCTGCGCCCGTTCGGGCATCCTGGGCCCGAATGGGCCCGTCCATGAGTTATACCGTCGCGCCAAGGCCGTGCACCGCCCCGTTCCGGGCAAGAGGTTGCCCGATTGTGCCCGGGTTGGAAAGGAAAAAAGTGCAGGCCAGGGACATCCACCGGATCACCCGACGCAACCGCCATGCCCGGCTGCCGCCGATCAGCTGCCGAATCCGGTGGATCCGGACACCGGACCCCGGAGAACGGTGCGCCGGCCGGGACCCGGGGTGGGTGGGTGACACGCCGGATGTCTGCAGTGATGCCTTCGGCGATGTGGGGTGGCTCAAGTCGGCGCGGTACAGCCGTCGCGCAGCGCCTCACCCGGGCTTACGTACGAACCGTGTCCTTCGCGCGGCCCGGCCGGGCGGCCGCCTCGTTCCATCGGGTGCGGTCGCCGGACGGCTCGTAGCGGCGCAGCGGCTGGGTGGCGCGCAGCAGGGAGCGGATGTCGGCGAGGCCGCCCCCGATCACCCCTGCGGCCCGCGCCTGCACCAGGATGTTGCCCAGTGCCGCCGCCTCGGCGGGACCTGCCACGACGGGCAGCCCGCAGGCGTCCGCCGTCAGTTGGCAGAGCAGTTCGTTGCGCGCGCCGCCACCGACGATGTGGACGACGTCGACGTGCCGTCCCGACAGGCGCTGGGCGTCCTCGATCGCCGCGCGGTGTGCCAGCGCGAGGGAGTCCAGGATGCAGCGCACCGTCTC
This sequence comes from Streptomyces sp. PH10-H1, assembly GCF_030063355.1. Classification (GTDB taxonomy): domain Bacteria; phylum Actinomycetota; class Actinomycetes; order Streptomycetales; family Streptomycetaceae; genus Actinacidiphila. The sequence continues at coordinate 22,848 of NZ_JASISZ010000065.1, read as the reverse complement.
CGCGGGATCGCGCGGTTCGGGCTGTCCGGTCCGGCGGCAGGATGCGGCGATGCGGTCCGGCATGCCGAGCGGGGCGAGGAATCCCGGGTCGGCGGCGTCCACGACCGAACGCAGCGGCGGGGCCTGTGCGGCTCGAGCCAGCAGGTGGTCGAGGTCGTGCGGAAGCCCCGCGGCCTGCCAGGAGCGGAGACATTCCTGCAGCAGCCACAGGCCCATGATGTTGCGCAGATAGCGGACAGTGCCGTCCACGCCCAGCTCATTGGTGAAGTTCGCCGCGCGCGAGTCCTCGGTCAGGACGGGAGCGTCCAGTTCCACTCCGGCCAGCGACCAGGTGCCGCAGGAGATGTACGCGAAACGGTCGGTGTCCGCCGGCACCCCGGCGACCGCCGAGGCGGTGTCGTGCGATCCGACCGCGACCACCGGCACGGGGCGCTGCAGCCCGGTCGCCTCCAGGACCTCGGGCAGCAGCTCACCCGCCGGGTCGCCGGGCCGGCGCAGCGGCGGGAAGAGCGACAGGTCGATGCCGAGCCGCCCGGCCAGTGCGTGCGCCCAGTCGCCGGTGCGGGGGTCCAGGAGCTGGGTGGTGGAGGCGTTCGTCAGCTCGGTGCCGGCCGTCCCGGTGAGCCAGTACGAGATGAGGTCCGGCATCATCAACAGCTGCGCGGCGGCTTCCAGTTGCGGAGTCCCCCGGGCGGCGGCCAGCTGGTAGAGGGTGTTGAACGGTGCATGCTGCACACCGGTGGCCGCGTACAGCTCGGCCTGCGGCACCGTCCGCCAGATCCGCTCCGGAACGCCCTCCGTCCGGCCGTCGCGGTAGTGGACGGGGTTGCCGAGCAGCGAACCGTCCGCCGCCAGCAACCCGTAGTCCACGGCCCAGGTGTCGATACCGACGGACGTCACCGGACCGGCCGCGCGCAGACCCTCCAGGACCCCGCGGTACAGCGCCAGCACGTCCCAGTGCAGGGTGCCGCCGACGCGTACCGGGATGTTGGGGAAGCGGTGGACCTCGTCCAGGGCGACCGACCGTGCGGTCACCCGGCCGACGATGACCCGCCCGCTGGAAGCGCCGAGGTCGACGGCGGCGAGGGCACGGGGGTCGCGCAGTGACATGAAGGGCCTCACAGAAAGTCTTGGGAACGGAGACTCGCCGGCCGCCGGAGGGGATCCGCCCGACAGCCGGCCGGGACCCGTTACCGCAGGAACGCCGCTGCCACGCCGGCGTCGACGGGGATGTGCAGGCCCGTCGTATGGCTGAGGTCACCAGCGGTCAGAGCGAAGACGGCGTTGGCCACGTGCTCGGGCAGGACCTCGCGCTTGAGGAGGGTGCGCTGGGCGTAGAACTCGCCGAGGCTCTCCTCGCTCACCCCGTACACCGCTGCGCGTTGGGCGCCCCAACCGCCCGCGAAGATCCCCGAGCCCTGGACCACCCCGTCGGGGTTGACGCCGTTGACCCGGATGCCGTACTCCCCCAGCTCGGCGGCGAGCAGCCGCACCTGGTGGGCCTGGTCGGCCTTGGTGGCGCCGTAGGCGATGTTGTTGGGGCCGGCGAAGACCCCGTTCTTGCTGGAGATGTAGACGATGTCACCGCCCAGGCTCTGCTGGATCATGACGCGCGCGGCCTCCCGTGAGACGAGGAAGGATCCGCGCGCCATGATCGCGTGCTGCAGGTCCCAGTCCGCGGCGGTGGTCTCCAACAGCGGCTTGGAGATGGAGATGCCCGCGTTGTTGACCACCAGATCCACTCCGCCGAAGGCGAGGACCGCCGCGTCGAACGCCGCCAGGACCTGCTCCTCGGAGGTGACGTCGACCGTCACCGCGACCGCGCGGTCCACCCCGCCGAGCTCTTCGACGACAGCGGCGGCGCTCGTCGCGTTGACGTCGGCCACGACCACGCAGGCACCTTCGGCGGCGAGCCGGTGGGCGATCGCCCTGCCGATGCCCGAGCCGGCACCGGTCACCAGCGCGATCCTGGTCGCCAGCGGCTGCGCCCGGGGCATACGGCGCAGCTTGGCTTCCTCCAATTCCCAGTACTCGATACGGAACTTCTCGGATTCCTCGATCGGCAGATACGACGAGACCGCCTCGGCACCGCGCATCACGTTGATCGCATTGAGGTAGAACTCCCCCGCGACCCGTGCGGTCTGTTTGTCCTTGCCGTAGGAGAACATCCCGACGCTCGGGACCAGGACGATCGCCGGGTCGGCGCCGCGCATCGGAGGCGAGTCGGGCGTGGCGTGCCGCGCGTAGTAGGCGGCGTACTGCTCACGGTACTCGGTGTGCAGCTGCCGCAGCCGCGCGACCGCTTCGTCGAGCGGCGCGTCGCCGGACAGGTCAAGGACCAGCGGGCGGACCTTGGTGCGCAGGAAGTGGTCGGGGCAGGAGGTGCCGAGCGCGGCCAGGCGCGGGTGCTCGGCCCGGGCGAGGAAGTCCAGCACCGCCTCGGAGTCGCAGAAATGGCCGATCTGGGGTCGGTCGGCGGAGGCGATGGACCGCAGGACGGGGGCGAGCGCGGCCGCCCTGGCCCTGCGCTCCGCCGAGGGCAGCGGCTCGAAGCCGGGCAGGACGGGCCCGAACGGCTCGCTGCCGCCGCGCCGGTCGAGGAACGCGGTGGCAGTACGGATGATGTCGAGGGAGTTCTGCTCGCACTCCTGCGAGCTCGCGCCCCATGCGGTGATGCCATGACCGCCGAGGACGCAGCCGATGGCCTGCGGATTCCCCTCCTTGACGGCGGCGATGTCCAGGCCCAGTTGGAATCCCGGGCGGCGCCACGGCACCCAGGCCACCCGGTCGCCGAAGCACTCCTTGGTCAGCGCCTCGCCGTCGGCGGAGCAGGCGAGCGCGATGCCGGAGTCCGGGTGCAGATGATCGACATGTACGGCCCCGACCAGAGCGTGCATCGCGGTGTCGATGGAGGGCGCCGCACCGCCCTTGCCGTGCAGGCAGTAGTCGAAGGCGGCCACCATCTCGTCCTCGCGGTCGACGCCCGGATAGACGTCCACAAGGGCGCGCAGCCGGTCGAGCCGCAGCGCGGCGAGCCCGGACGCCGACAGGGTGCCCAGGTCGCCCCCGGAACCCTTGACCCACATCAGCTCCGCGTCCTGCCCGGTCACGGGATCGGTGGCGGTGCCCTTGGCGGAAGTGTTGCCGCCGGCGTAGTTGGTGTTTCGGGGATCGGCGCCCAGTCGGTGGCTGCGCGCCAGCAGCTCCGCCGCCTGCGGGTGCAGTTCTGCGGTCATCGTGGAACCCCTTGCGGATGGGAGCGGAATCGTCGGGCGGGGCGGACGGACGGGGCATCGGCGTCGGGGTCACCGGCGTCGCGGGCACTGTGCTGCGGCTGAGGTCGGAGCGGGCTGGGGCCCGCCGGAAAGGCTCTACGCCCCCCAGCCCGCCTGCGTCCCGCCGACCCGTTCGGCGACGATGTGATCGGCCCAGCCGGAACGCTTGTAGGCGGCGATCGGATCCGGGTCGATGCCCTGCTCCTCGCGGACCTCGCGCAGCAGCGGACGGACGTCGGTGTTGTACGCGTCCATCAGCACGGCATTCGCCTCCAGCACCTCACCGGCCTGCTGCGCGGCGCGCAGCGCGTCGGGGTCGACCAACAGCGCCTTGGCGGTGGCTTCCTGCACATTCATCACGGACCGGATGATCGCCGGGATCTTCGCCTCGATGTTGTGGCACTGGTCGAGCATGAACGCCACTCCGGTCTCGGCCGCGAGCCCTCCGCCGCGCACCACTTCGTACATGATCCGGAAGAGCTGGAACGGATCCGCCGCGCCGGCCATCAGGTCGTCGTCGGCGTAGAAGCGTGAGTTGAAGTCGAAGCCGCCGAGCTTCCCCTCCCGCAGCAGCGTCGCCACGATGAACTCGATGTTGGTGCCGGGGGCGTGGTGGCCGGTGTCGACGACGACCTGTGCCTTGGGGCCGAGCTTGAGGCAGTGGGCGTACGCGGTGCCCCAGTCCGGTACGTCCGTTGCGTAGAAGGCGGGCTCGAAGAGCTTGTACTCCAGCAGCATCCGCTGGTCGACGGCGAGCCGCTCGTAGACCTCGGTCAGCGCGTCGCCCAGCCGTCCCTGACGATCGGCGATATCGTCCTGTCCGGGGTAGTTCGTCCCGTCGGAGAACCACAGTTTCAGATCGCGCGAGCCGGTGGCGTCCATGATGTCGACGCATTCCAGCAGATGGTCGGTGGCCTTGCGCCGGATCTTGGGATCGGGGTGGGTGACTGAGCCGAGTTTGTAGTCGTCGTCCTGGAAGACATTGGAGTTGATCACCCCGAGCCGCACACCGCGCTCGGCCGCATGGGCCGCCAGCGCCGGGTAGTCGTCGGTCCTGTCCCACGGGATGTGCAGCGCCACCGAGGGCGCGGCCGCGGTGCATTCGTGGACGCGCGCCGCGTCGTCGATCTTCTCCGTCGGGGTGCGGGGCACGCCCGCTTGCGCGAACACCTTGAAGCGCGTGCCGGAGTTGCCGTACGCCCAGGACGGCGTCTCGATGGACTGGGCCTTCAGCGCGGCCTTCACCGTGGACAGGTCGGTCATGTTCATCGCTCCCGCCATGAATCGTTTCACTGAGGGGAAGCTAGGTGCCCGACGAGGGAGTGTCAACCTCCTGGTTGCGGGAGTTCAACCGACTGTGGACGCCGGAGCGGAAAACTTGAATCGAAACCATTGACGCGTCATGTCGCGCTGCCTTAACGTCCGTGCAACTCAGTTGAAACCTTTCATGTGAGGCCCCACCATGGACCAGCCGAAGTCGGCGGAACGGCCCGTACTCTCGCTGGAGGACGCCAGCAAGTCCTTCGGTGCGGTCCGGGCCCTGCAGGGTGTCTCCCTGGCTCTCTTCGCCGGGGAGGCACACGCACTCGCCGGCGAGAACGGAGCGGGCAAGTCCACCCTGATCAAAATGCTCGCGGGAGTACACCGGCCCGATGCCGGGCGGGTACTGGTCGACGGCGAGCCCGCCACCTTCCACGGACCCTCCGACGCCCGGGAAGCCGGCATCGCGGTCATCTACCAGGAACCGACGCTCTTTCCCGACCTCACCGTCGCCGAGAACATCTTCATGGGCCGCCAGCCGCGCCGCTCCTTCGGCCGGGTCGACCACCGGTCGGTACGGGACGCGACCCAGGCCCTCATCGAACGGCTGGGCGTCGATCTCGACCCCGGGCAGCTCTGCCGCGGCCTGTCCATCGCCGACCAGCAACTCGTCGAGATCGCCAAGGCACTCTCCTTCGACGCCCGGGTCCTGATCATGGACGAACCCACCGCGGCGCTGACCGGAGCCGAAGTGGCCCGGCTCTTCGGCGTGGTGCGGACGCTGCGCGAACAGGGCACCGCCGTGCTGTTCATCTCCCACCGGCTGGAGGAGATCTTCGCCCTCTGCCAACGCGTCACCACCCTGCGGGACGGCCGGCTGATCTCCAGCGACACCATCGGCGGGCTGACCGAGGACGACCTGGTACGCCTGATGGTCGGCCGCGACCTCGACGAGCTCTACCCCAAACAGCCGGCGCGGATCGGCGAAACGGCCCTGTCCGTGCGCCGCCTCACCCGCGAGGGCGTCTTCACCGATGTCTCGTTCGACGTCCGCCGCGGAGAGATCGTCGCGCTGGCCGGACTGGTGGGCGCCGGCCGCAGCGAGGTCGTGCGCGCCGTCTTCGGCGTCGACCGCGCCGACGCCGGCGACGTGCACGTGGCCGGCAACAGACTGCCGGCCGGCTCGCCCACGGCCGCGATGGCCGCCGGCGTCGCCCTGGTTCCGGAGGACCGGCGCCAACAGGGCCTGGTGATGGAGTTGTCCATCGAACGGAACATCGGCCTGACCGGACTCGACCGGCTTGGCCGCGGCGGCCTGGTCCGCAGGGCACTGGAGCACGGCCGGGCGGCGGACTGGGCGGTGCGGCTCCAACTGAAGTACAACCGGCTCTCCGACCCGGTGGGTGTGCTCTCCGGAGGCAACCAGCAGAAGGTCGTGCTGGCCAAATGGCTGGCCACCGAACCCGGCGTACTGATCGTCGACGAGCCGACCCGGGGCATCGACATCGGCACCAAGGCCGAGGTCCATCGATTGCTGTCCTCCCTCGCCGCCGAAGGACTCGCCGTCCTCATGGTCTCCTCCGACCTGCCGGAGGTCCTCGGCATGGCCGACCGGGTGCTGGTCATGCATGAGGGACGTATCACCGCGGAGCTCCCGCGCGCACTGGCCACCGAGGAATCGGTCATGGCCGCGGCCACGGGCCGGAACGCCGGCGGAGAGAGGGCAGCCTGATGACAGCGACAGTGGAACAGCCCACGGCGCCGCCCGGCGCTCGCAAGGTGACGGCGCGTTCGCTCACCGAGACCGTCTTCCGGGCCCGGGAGATCAGCATCGCCGGGTGCCTGGCGCTGCTCGTCCTCGGCACCTGGGCGGCCAACCACCGCTTCCTGTCGGAGCAGGGCATCAAGGACCTGCTCCTCAACGCGTCGATCCTGATCCTGCTGGCCGTCGGCCAGTCGGTCGTGGTCCTCACCCGCAATATCGACCTCTCGGTCGGCTCGGTGGTGGGACTGTCCGCCTTCGCCTGCGGGAAGTTCGTCTCCGGAACCGACCGCAACGCCGTCCTCGCCCTCCTGATCGGCATCGGCGTCGGCGCGCTCTGCGGCCTCATCAGCGGACTGCTCGTCAGCTTCGGGCGGGTACCGGCGCTCGTGGTCACGCTGGGGATGCTCTACATCATCCAGGGCACCGACTACTGGTGGGCGCACGGTCAGCAGATCAACGCCGCCGACGTCCCCGCCTCCGTCCTCGACCTGGGCAGCGGAAGCGTCCTCGGCGTCCCGTACCTCGCGCTGATCGCCGTCGCTGTACTCGCCGCGGCCTCCTACTACCTGCGGTCCTACCGCAGCGGCCGGGAGCTGTACGCCATCGGCTCCAGCCCTGAGGCCGCCCGGCTGGCGGGCATCCCGATCCGCCGCAGGATCCTGGCCGCCTACGTCTTCTCCGGCTCGATCGCGGGATTCGCCGGCGCCCTGTGGCTGGCCCGCTTCGGCACCGTCGTCGCCGACAACGCCCACGGCTGGGAACTGACGGTGGTCAGCGCGGTGGTGGTCGGCGGCGTCGCCATCACCGGCGGCACCGGCAGCGTCTGGGGTGCGGCCCTGGGCGCACTACTGCTCACCACCGTCGGAAGCGTCCTGGTCGTCCTGAAGGTCGACTCCTTCTGGCAGAGCGCCATCACCGGAGCCCTGCTGCTCGCGGCCATCAGCGTCGACCGGATCGTGACCCTGCGCATGACCAGCGCCCTGAGGAAGAGGAACGCGCGCCATGTCCACCAAGCCTGAACTGAGCAGGTTCCTGCGCTGGGACGTCGCGGTCGGCGTCCTGCTCGTGGCCGTCTTCGCCACCGGGGCCGGCACCACCGAGGGGTTCGCCACCACCGGAAACCTGTCCTTCGCCCTCAACGACATCGCCGAGGTCGCGATCATCGCACTGCCGATGACGCTGCTGGTCGTGGCGGGCGAGATCGACCTGTCGGTCGCCTCCATGCTGGGCCTGGCCAGCGCGGTCAGCGGCAAACTGTGGGAATCGGGCTGGGCGTTCGAAACCATCATTCCGGTGGTCCTGGCCATCGGAGTCCTCGGGGGCCTGCTCAACGGCTGGCTGGTCACCCGGGTCGGGCTGCCCTCACTGGCCGTCACCATCGGTACGCTGACGCTCTACCGGGGCCTGGCATCGGTGGCGCTGGGCAGCAACGCGGTCACCGACTTCCCCGACACGTACGCCCGGTGGACGTCGGACACCAACACCGTGCTCGGGATCCTTCCCTACCCCTTCGCCCTGTTCATCGTCCTGGCCGCCGTCACCGGCGTGGTTCTGCACGCCACCGGGTTCGGCCGCTCCCTGTTCGCCACCGGCGCCCAGGAGGAGGCCGCCTACTTCTCCGGTATCCGGGTCAAGCGGATCAAGCTGCTGCTGTTCGTCCTCACCGGTCTGCTGTCGGCCTTCGCGGGCATCGTCTTCACCCTGCGCTACGGCAGCGCCCGAGCAGACAACGGCCAGGGCTTCGAGATGCTCGTCATCGCCTCCGTGCTGCTGGGGGGCGTCGACTTCGACGGCGGCAAGGGCACGCTCGGCGGCGCCATCGCCGGGGTGCTGCTGATCGGCCTGCTGAAGAACCTGCTCATCCTCAACGATGTGGCCAACGAGGTCCAGGTGATCGTCACCGGACTCCTGCTGGTGGCCTCTGTACTGACCCCGCGGGTGATCGCCGCGGCACTCGAACGGCGCCACCGGCGCGCGGCCGCGGCTGTCTGACGGCGCGCACCGCCCCCTCCGCACCACCGCTACCCGAAGAATTCCCCGAACCCGAAGAAGGGCTTCGCCATGTCCCTCCCCACCACCGCCTCGGTGCGCGCGCTCACCGCGTTGACCGCCGTCTGCGCTCTCGCCCTCACCGCGACCGCCTGCGGTGGCACGACGAAGAAGTCCAGCGCCGACCAGGGTCCCGGCACGGCCTCGACGGCTTCCGCCGACCCCGGCGCCGCGCTCAAGAAGGGTCTGAAGCTCGCGTTCCTGCCCAAGCAGATCAACAACCCCTACGAGACCATCGTCGACAACTCGGGCATCGCCACGGCGAAGAAGATCGGCAGCACCGCCAAGGAGGTCGGACCCTCCGACGCCAGCGCGTCCTCGCAGGTCTCCTACATCAACACGCTCATCCAGCAGCAGCAGGACGCGATCCTGCTGGCGGCCAACGACCCCAACGCGGTCTGCGGCCCGCTCAAGCAGGCGATGGCCAAGGGCATCAAGGTCGTCGCCTACGACTCCGACACCGCCAAGGACTGCCGCCAGCTGTTCATCAACCAGGCGAGCTCCGAACAGATCGGCCGCAGCCTGGTGCAGAACCTCGGCAAGCAGCTCGGCTACCAGGGCAAGATCGCGATCCTGTCCGCCACCCAGAACGCGACGAACCAGAACACCTGGATCGAGTTCATGAAGAAGGAGCTGGCGCTGCCGGGGTACAAGGGGATGGAACTGGTCAAGGTCGCCTACGGGGACGACGACGACCAGAAGTCCTTCCAGCAGACCCAGGGCCTGCTGCAGGCCTACCCGGACCTGAAGGGCATCATCGCCCCGACCACCGTGGGCATCGCGGCATCCGCCCGCTACATCAGTTCCTCGTCCTACAAGGGCAAGGTCGTGGTGAACGGGCTGGGCACCCCCAACCAGATGCGCAAGTACGTCAAGGACGGCACCGTCGCGCAGTTCTCCCTGTGGGATCCCAAGAAGCTCGGCCGACTCGCCGCGTACGCCGCGTCCGCCCTGTGCTCCGGCCAGATCACCGGCGCGGAGGGGCAGACGTTCAAGGCCGGCGACCTGGGTACCTTCACCGTCGGTAAGAACGGCGAGGTCATCCTCGGCAAGCCCACAGTCTTCGACGCATCCAACATCGATGGCTTCGACTTCTGAGCGTGCCCCGCATCCCGGCCCGCCGCCTGCGCGCGGCGCGGCCGGCCGTCAACGGCGAAAGGCCAGGGAACATGCGGCGTGTCTGCTTCCTGCTCAAGGTCCGCAGGGACCGGATCGACGAATACCGCCGCCGGCATGCCGCCGTGTGGCCGGAGATGACCGCCGCGCTGTCCGCCGCCGGCTGGCACAACTACTCCCTCTTCCTCCGCGAGGACGGACTGCTCGTGGGCTATCTGGAGACCGACGACTTCGCCGCGGCCCAGAGCGCCATGGCCGCCACCGAGGTCAACACCCGCTGGCAGACGGAGATGGCCGAGTTCTTCGAAGCCCCCGACGACGACCGGCCCGACCGGGCCATACGCCCCCTCACCGAGGTCTTCCACCTCGTGTGACGGCCGGCGACCCGGCCCCCTCCCCGGCCGACCCCACGAACGGAGACATCCGCCATGACCCGCACCCCCGCCACCGCGCGCAGGCCGAAGATCGGTCTCGTGGCGGGGGGACTGGGCGCCTACTGGCCCCAGTTCCCCGACCTGCTGCCCCAGTTGCGCCGCTCCGCCGCACGCGTCACCGAGCGCATGAAGGACTTCGACGCCGAGGTCGTGGACGTCGGGTTCATCTCGGACGCCCAGGAGGGCGCGGCGGCCGCGGAGAAGCTGCGCGCCGCCGGATGCGACCTCATCGTCGGGTTCCTCACCACGTACATGACCGCCACCATGCTGACGCCGGTGGCCCAGCGCTCGGGCGCTCCGGTCCTGCTGATCAATCTGCAGCCCACCGAGGCGATGGACCACGCCACCTTCGACACCGGCCAGTGGCTCGCGTATTGCGGCGCCTGCCCGCTGCCCGAGATGGCCAACTCCTTCGAGCGGGCCGGTGTCCCGTTCCGCTCCGTCTCCGGCTATCTGGAGGACGAACGGGCCTGGGCCCGCATCGGCCGGTGGATTCGTGCGGCCGGAGTGCGATCGGTGCTCCGCAACGGCCGGCACGGCCTGATGGGCCACCTCTACCCGGGCATGTACGACGTCTCGACCGACCTGGCCATGGTCTCCGGCAACCTCGGCGGCCATGTCGAGGTGCTGGAGTTCGACGATCTGCGGGTGCGGGTGGACAGCGTCACCGAGGCGGAGGTCTCCGACAAGCTCGCCGAGGCCAGGGAGACCTTCGAGTTCGACGATTCCGTCGTCGCGGACGACGTGGAGTGGGCCGCCCGGGTGTCGGCCGGGCTCGACCGGCTGGTGGCCGACTTCGACCTCGACAGCCTCGCGTACTACCACCGGGGCCTGGACGGCGAGATCCACGAGCGGCTGGGCGCCGGCATGATCCTCGGCGCGTCACTGCTCACCGCCCGCGGTGTCCCGGCGGCGGGCGAGTACGAGTTGCGTACGTCGCTGGCGATGCTGATCGCCGACCGGCTCGGCGCGGGCGGTTCCTTCACCGAGCTGCAAGCGCTCAACTTCCGCGACGGCGTGGTGGAGATGGGCCACGACGGGCCCGCGCACCTCGGCATCAGCCAGCACCGGCCGCTCCTGCGCGGCCTCGGGGTCTTCCACGGCAAACGCGGCTGGGGCGTGTCCGTCGAGTTCGATGTGCGGCACGGCCCGGTCACCCTGGTCGGTCTCGGCCAGACCCGCGACGGCCGCTACAAGCTGGTCACCTCCCAGGGCGAGGTGGTCGGCGGCCCGCTGCTGAAAATCGGCAACACCACGTCCCGGGTGGACTTCGGCACCGATCCCGGCGAGTGGACCGACGCCTGGAGCGCCACGGGCGTCGCCCATCACTGGGCACTGGCCACCGGTCACATCGTGCCCGAACTGCGCGCGGTGGCCGACCTCACGGGCCTGGAACTGGTCGAGGTCTCTTGACCGGGGACCGGTCGCTCTCCCACCGCGCGGACGGCGCCGGCGGACCCGTTCAGCGCCCCGGCCGCGCGCCGGGAAGCCGGGTGAAGCGCAGCACGATCGGCATCAAGGAGGTCGCTGAACAGTCGGGTGTCTCACTCGGCACGGTCTCGAATGTCCTCAACCAGCCCGACACGGTGTCCGAGCCCACCCGGCGGCGGGTGCTCGCGGTGATCGAGCGGCTCGGATACGTCCGCAGTGAGACGGCCCGCCAGTTGCGGGCCGGTCGCAGCCGGATGCTCGCGCTCCTGGTCCTGGACCTGGCCAATCCCTTCTTCGTCGAGCTGGCCCGTGGGGCCCAGCAGGCGGCCCGTGAGGCGGGACTGGCCGTCATGGTGTGCACCAGTGCGGGCGATCCGTCGCAGGAGGCCGAGTACTTGGACATGTTCGCCGAACAGCGGGTGCGCGGTGTGCTGGTCACTCCCACCGACGGCACCCGCAACAATCTGCGGGCACTGCGGCGCCGGGGCATATCCTTCGTCGTCGCCGACCGGGAATGGTCCAGTGCCGAGGCGTGCTCGGTGTCCGTCGACGACGTGGCCGGCGGCAGGCTCGCCGTGCGGCATCTGCTCGCATCGGGCCATCGCCGTATCGCCTACGTCAGCGGTCCCCCGCACCTGGCCCAGTCCCGGGACCGGTATCAGGGCGCGCTGTACGCCCTCGACGAGGCGCGCGTCGCACGGGAGAGTCTGACGGTGGTCGAGGCGAAGCGGTTCGACGTCGCCTCGGGCCGGGACGCGGGGGCCCGTCTGCTGGCTGCCGCCGACCGCCCGTCCGCCGTGTTCTGCGCGAACGATCTGCTGGCTCTGGGCGTGCTGCAGACGCTGTTCGCGGCCGGGATCCGGGTGCCGGGCCACATGGCGCTCGTCGGCTATGACGACATCGAGTTCGCCGCGGGCGCCGCCGTCCCGCTCACCTCCGTGCGCCAGCCCTCGTTCCGCATCGGCCGCACCGCCACGGAACTGCTGATCGAGGAGACGGACGGGCGCCCCGACACACATGGGCACCAGAAGATCGTGTTCCAGCCGGAACTGGTCGTCAGGACGTCATCGCTCGGTCCTCGCGGCGGAGGCTGACCACACAAGATGTGCGTAGCATGAGACCGCGGCCGCGGAGAGCCGCGGAAGACGGTGGTTCGGAGCTCGTGGCGCGCATGATGGGCATCAAGGACGTCGCACGGGAGGCCGGGGTCTCCGTCGGCACCGTATCGAACGTGATCAACCGCCCGGACATGGTCTCCGAGCAGACACGCACCCGGGTGCTCGAGGTGATAGACCAACTCGGCTACGTGCGCAGTGAGTCGGCCCGCCAGCTGCGCGCCGGTCACAGCCGGATCATCGCCCTGCTCGTCCTGGACATGGCCAATCCCTTCTTCGTCGACGTGGCGTCGGGCGCCGAGCGCGCAGCCCGCGAGGCGGGACTCGGCGTCATGCTCTGCAACAGCGCCGGCAGCGCGACCGAGGAGGCGGAGTACCTGGGCCTGTTCGCCGAGCACCGGGTACGCGGGGTGCTGGTCACGCCCGCCGACACCACGGGGCGCAACCTCGACTCCTTCCGGCGCCACGACATCCCCTTCGTCTTCGTCGACCGCGTGGTGCCCAGCGCGTCGGCGTGCTCGGTGTCGGTGGACGACATCGCCGGCGGCCGGCTGGCCGCCGGCCACCTCCTGGACCAGGGCCACCAACGTCTGGTCTACGTGAGTGGCCCCATGCATCTCACCCAGTGCCGGGACCGCCGGACCGGGGCACTCGACGCGCTGGCCGCGGCGGGGCTGCCCCCGGAGGCGCTGTCCCACATCGAGACGGACCGGCTGGACGTCGCCGCGGGACGGGACGCGGGCGCCCGGCTGCTGGGCATGGCCGGCCGGCCCACCGCGGTGTTCTGCGCGAACGACCTCCTCGCGCTGGGAGTGCTGCAGGCACTGTACGCGGCGGGGGTCGCCGTGCCGCAGGAGCTCGCGCTCGTCGGCTATGACGACATCGAGTTCGCGGCGGCGGCCGCGGTCCCGCTGACCTCGGTGCGCCAGCCCGCCCACCGCATGGGCCGGACCGCCGCCGAACTGCTCATCGCGGAGACCGGCGACCGTGCCGGCGAGCACCGGCACCAGCAGATCGTGCTGCAGCCGGAGCTGGTGGTCCGGGGTTCGACACTGGGCAAGCAGCGCTGACCCAGTAGGGAACCCCTCCGCCGTGCCGGTCTCAGCCGCGCTCCGCGACTCCGATCCGATGACCGGCGGGCTCAGCGCGCGGGGCGGCGATGCCTCACCAGATCCTCCCACCCGATCCCGTCCCGGTGGCGATAGTGGCGATAGTGGCGATTCGGCGCCCCCATGGCGGCGGACAGCGGGAGGATCACCATGCTGGCTCTTCGCGTCGCACGGATCTTCGACGGACGTGACCTCGTGCCGGGCGCGGGCATCGCCTTTGTGGACGGCGGACGGATCGCCGGGGTCGAGCCGGCCGGGTTCGACATCCCGGAGGGCTGCGAGGTCCTCGATCACCCGACCGGGACCCTGCTTCCCGGTCTGATCGACTCCCACGTGCACCTGGTCGGCGACTCCGGGCCGGGGGCGCTGGAGCGGCTGACCGGGTTCTCCCCCGACGACCTGTCGCGCACGATCGAACAATCCCTCCGGGTCCAGTTGTCGACCGGTGTCACCACGGTCCGGGACCTGGGCGACAAGGCGTGGTCCGTCGTCCGCACTGGCCGCGCAGGGCATTGTGGTCTGCCCGACACTCGGCCGTGCTCCGGGCGCGGTACCGCCACCGCAGTTGCTCGAGCGCCTGCTCAAGGCCGGCATGGACTACGAGACCCGGCGCGAGCAGGTCGCCCAGGCACACCGTGCGGGAGTGACGATCGTCTCCGGTACAGACGGAGGCATCAACCCGGTCAAGCCGCACGGCATCCTCCCCCTCGCCATCGCCGATCTGGTGTCCGGCGGCGTGTCACCGGCCGACGCGCTCGCGACCGCGACATCGGTCGCCGCCGAGGCCTGCGGACTGGGCGCCCGCAAGGGCCACGTCCGGGCCGGCTACGACGCCGACCCCATCGTCGTCGACAACGACCCCCTGACCGACATGCGCGCACTCCAGAGCCTGACCACGACGATCCTCGCCGGAAAGCCACCCGCGCCTCCCGCTTAGCGCCGGCCGAGGGGGGTGGGTCTGGCAGACCTACCCTGGGGCCGTATAAGCGCTCCGGCAGCGTCAATACTTGAGTCATGGGTCTGGACCACAACGTCGAACTGGGCGAGTTCCTCCGCTCCCGCAGGGCCCGGCTGGGTCCCGGGGACGCGGGGCTCGCCGTCAATGGATCTGCCCGCCGTGTGCCGGGGCTGCGCCGGGAGGAGCTGGCCCGGCTGGCCGGGGTCAGTACCGACTACTACGCGCGGCTGGAGCAGGGGCGGCACCGCAATGTCTCCGGAAGCGTGCTGGATTCCGTCGCCCGCGCGCTGCAGCTCAACGAAGTGGAGCACACCTATCTGATCCAGCTCGCCCGTCCGCAGCCGCGCGCCGCCCGGCGTCCGGCGGCCCGCCCCCAACGGGTACGGCCTGGGCTGCACCGGATGCTGGAGACGCTGGACGGACTGACGCCGGCATTCATCGTCGGCCGCGGGATGCAGGTGCTGGCCAGCAACCGGCTGGCCCGCTCATTGATCTCCGATTTCGAGGCGCTGCCGCACCGGGAGCGGAATCTGGCCCGGTTCATCTTCCTGGATGAATCCGCCCGGCAGCTGTACCCGGACTGGGAACGGATCGCCGCGGAGACCGCTGCCGTCCTGCGGCTCGATGCGGGGCGCAACTGCGAGGACCGGTCCTTCTGCGAGCTGATCGGCGAACTCGCGGTCAAGAGCGAGGAGTTCCGTACCGCGTGGGCAGCGCACGACGTGAGCCGCCGTTCGCACGGCACCAAGCGCTACCGCCACCCCCAGGTCGGGGAGATCACCGTCGCGTACGAGGCTCTCACCCCGCCGGGCGACGCGGACCAGACCCTTTTCGTCTACACCACCGAGCCGGGTTCGCCCTCCGAGACCGCGCTGCAGTTGCTGGCCAACCTCACCGCACCCCTGACCTCACCGACTCCGGCCGCGCTGCGGCCCGCGCTCGCCGATCCCGACGATTCTCTGGAGATTCACGCACGATGACGATCACTGTCCCCGCTTACGCCGCTCCCGCCGCCAACTCGCCGCTGGAGCGGACCACCATCCCCCGACGCGCCGTGCGCGAGCACGACGTGCTGATCGACATCAAGTTCGCCGGCATCTGCCACTCCGACATCCACCAGGTCCGCGACGAGTGGGGTGGCGCCAAGTTCCCCATGGTGCCGGGCCACGAGATCGCCGGCATCGTCACCGAGGTCGGCCCCGGCGTCACCAAGTACGCCGTCGGCGACCGGGTCGGCGTGGGCTGCTTCGTCGACTCCTGCCGTAAGTGCGAGAACTGCCTGGCCGGTGACGAGCAGTACTGCCTGAACGGCGGCACCGGCACCTACAACTCCACCGGGCGGGACGGCGAGCCCACCTACGGCGGCTACAGCACCCGGATCGTCGTGGACGAGAGCTTCGTCCTGCGCATTCCGGAGGGCGTCGAGCTCGATGTCGCCGCCCCGCTGCTGTGCGCCGGGATCACCCTCTACTCACCGCTGAAGCACTGGAACGCCGGCCCCGGCAAGAAGGTCGCCATCGTCGGCATGGGCGGCCTCGGGCACATGGGCGTCAAGATCGCCGCCGCTCTCGGCTCCGAGGTCACCGTTCTCAGCCAGAGCCTGCGCAAGCAGGACGACGCCAAGAGGTTCGGCGCAGACCACTACTACGCCACCAACGACGAGTCGACGTTCCAGCAGCTCGCCGGGACATTCGACCTTATCGTGAACACCGTCTCGGCCAACCTCGACCTGGACGCGTACCTCGCCCTGCTGCGGGTGGACGGCACTCTGGTCAATGTCGGCGCGCCCGAGCACCCCGTCTCGCTGAACGTGTTCTCGCTGATCGGGGGCCGGCGCAGCCTGGCCGGCTCGATGATCGGCGGTATCCGCCAGACCCAGGAGATGCTGGACTTCTGCGCCGAGCACAGCCTGGGCGCCGAGATCGAGCTGATCTCCGCCGACCGGATCAACGAGGCGTACGACCGCGTCGTCGCCAGCGACGTCCGGTACCGCTTCGTCATCGACACAGCCACCATCTGACGCAGCCCCTGGCTGCCGAAAGGCCCTGCCGTCCCGCTGAAGCGGGGCGGCAGGGCCTTCGTCGTCCACGCCGGAACGGCCTGCGGGGTCTCGTTCCCTGCTACCGCTTCGCGTACTCCGCTTCCTGCACCGCGGCCCGCTGCACCGCGGAAACGCTGCCGCTCACCACGATGGACCCCTGTGCCCCGCCGGAGCCCCGGCGCCGGTACCGCCAGTCCGAGCAGCGCGAGCGCACCGAGCGCCCATCACGGCGATCCCGTACTCCCGCGTCGTCGGCAGCAGTCCCCCGCCGTGCACGACCAGGTAGCCGCCGATCACCGCGGGCAGTCCCATGGCCAGGTAGGACAGCACGTAGATGGTGGACAGCAGTCCGGACCGCTCGTGCGGTGCGGCCAGCGGGACGACGGTGCGAATCGCGCCCTGGAAACCGCCGCCGAAGCCGACTCCTGCGATGACCGTCCCGATGAAGAAGGCGGCCGCCGAGCTATGGGCGACCGCGAGCAGGGGGACGCCGACGCCCACAATGAGGGCGACGGTGCCGAGCAGCATCACCCGGGCCGGGGCTGCCTTGCGGAGCCGGAGCACGGACACCGCGCCGCTTCCGGCGAGGGTGAACAGCGCCAGGCCGCCGAGCAGCAGCGAGTCGGACCCGACCACGCTGCGGACGACCGCCGGGACGACGGATCCGTAGGTCAGGGCGGCGTCGGTGTCGTCCACGCCCGCCCGGATCCGCGAACGGCTGGCCGGGTATATCAGGCCATGGATGTGTTCATGCTCGATCGGATCTGTCGCTTGACGAAGGTGACGAAATCCTGCACTTCGGGACCGGCGACGTCGTGGCCGAGACCGCGATAGATGTTGCTGTCCTGGGTGGCGTGCGTGGCCATCCACGACTGGGTGCGCGCGATGGCCCTCTGGGGAATGACCGTGTCGTGTTCGCCACGCCCCCAGAAGACCGGTGGCCGGGTATGAGCGAGGGTGTCGTCACCCGGTAGCCGGTCATCCACGATGAACCCCGCAAGTTGAGCCCCCGTACGCGAAGCGTTCAGGCGCCTGTCGCATGAGCTGTAGCACCATTGCACCGCCCTGGGAGAATCCGAGGAGACCGATCGACGGAGCAGGGGGTGTGGTGTCCAGCCAGTCGAGCACGCACCTGGCGGCGGCGTTGGCGACCTTAGGCTGCGGGTCGCCGATCGGGTTTCCGCGGCTGGGGAACCAGGCGTAACCTCCGGCCTCGGCGTAGGGCGCGCGAACCGAGGCCATGACGACCTCGTCGCGGAGCAGATCGGCGAAGGCGAACAGGTGGGTTTCGTCATAGCTCCAGCCGTGCATGGCGACCAGCAGCGGGCGGTCGGCCCGCTGCGATTCCGGTGCCGACCAGAGCACATGTTCAGGATCGAGTTCGAGTCGCGGGGTGGACATGAAGGCTCCTTCGGAGTGTTGGCGCGGGTAGCGGTGATGCGTGTGGCGGGTAGCGGATCGCACGTCTGGGCGTGGGTTGCGTGGATGTTCGCGGCCGTGGAGGCGGCGACTCTCGAAGCGGGACAGCCGCCGTGGGGGACGGCGATGTGGCCGCGGGTCAGGCTTCGAGCCGTGCCCGGATCCGCGCAATGAGCTCTCGGGCGGCCGCGGCCCGGTCGCCGAGGAGCCTTCCGTTCAGCTTGACGACGTCGCCGCCGACCACCACGGTCTCGACGTCGGCCGGGCCGGCGCCCAACACCAGATGGGCGATGGGGTCGCCGTGGCCGTCCAGGTGCGGTGTGCGCATGTCGATCACCGCGATGTCGGCTTGCTTGCCCGGGGTGAGGCTGCCGGTCTCGGCGTCGAGCGACCACACTCTCTCGCCGTCCAGGGTGGCCAGGCGGAGCATGTCACGCGGATGCAGGTCAACGGTGGGCACCGCCTGGCCGGCGGCGAGGGTTCCGGCGTTGGCCCGGGAGCGCTCGGCGGCCAGGGCGAGACGCATCTCGGAGAACAGGTCGCTGCCGGCGCTGGTGATGGTGTCCACGCCGAAGCCGGAGGTGATGCCGTGGGCGATCGCGCGCCCGGTGGCCGGGAACGTGCTGAACTGCATCAGCATGTCCGTCGACGGGGTGATCGACAGGGTGCCGCCTGGGTCGTCGATCCAATACCTGTTCTGCCTGCCGTGATACCCATTGGGTATTATCCGCTGTGATGTACTCCGGGTATCACAGCAACCCGAAAATGTCTTGGACGACAGGCTCGGCGGCCGCGCATTGTGGATATCGCTCGAATTCCGGAACAGAAATCGGGAAAGGAGCCGATAATATGAGTGCGGTCCTTGAGACACGGCCCCGCCGACGACGTTGAGCTGGGGCAAGGTGACCGTGCTGGCGGTATCCGCCGGCACGATCGTCGCGAACTTGTACTACGTCCAGCCGCTGCTGCACTTGATCAGCACCGATTTCCACGTCGGCGCCGGGCTGGTCGGCATGACCGTCACGATCTCGCAGGCGCTGTTCGCCGTCGGCTTGGTGTTCGTGCTGCCGCTGGACGACATGGTCGGGCTGGCCAATGTGGCCGCGCAGGTCGTCGTACCGGCCGCAGCCGCCCTCGCCGATGCCGAAAGTCGCGGGAAAGTCGTGGGCACGGTGATCAGCGGCATGCTCACCGGGATGCTGCTGGCCCGCACCGTGTCCGGGGCCGTCGGCGATCTCGTCGGCTGGCGTCCCGATGTACCTATTCGCTTCCAGGCTGATGGTGGTCAACGCGATCGTGATGACTCGGGTGCTGGCCGGGCCGCGATCGGACACGGCGCACCCGGCGTATGCAGCGGTCCTGCGCTCGACCATCGGCCTGTACCGCCAATACCCCCAACTGCGGTTGCGTTCCGCGTTCGGCGCGGTGGCGTTCGCTGCCTTCAGTTTGTTCTGGTCAACGGTCCCCTTCGTACTGTCCGGCGAGCACTACCGCTACAGCCCTTCGACGATCGGCCTGTTCGCACTGCTCGGCGCGGCCGGCGCACTGGCCGCGAACCAGTTCTCTGGGATCTGCGATCGCCTCGATCGCCTGGACCCTGGCCGGCTGGACCGCGGTGTGCCTGGCCGGCATCGCCATCGCCGCCGTCGGGGCGGTCTTGATGGCCCTGTCGGCACCAGGTCGGGCCAGCGACCGTGTCTGCGGTCCCGCAGGTGAGAGGCACGCTCACCACCTCAACCGCAGTGCGACAGCACAGCCGTCGGCGTCAGCGGTAGTCCTCCGGATGACTTTGCATCCACGTGTTGATCTTGCCGCGCGTGCTGATGAGGGCGTCTTGGTGCGCCTTGAGGTTGGGGAACGATGTGTCGCTGCCCAGCTTCTTGCGCAGCTGGGCGATCCACGCCAGGGGCGCGTTGAAGTGCCCGGGGCCCCGCGGGTCCGCCTTCATCGCTCCGTCCATGCGGGTGAGCTCATCGTGCACACGGCCCAGGAAGTACTCGCAGTTCCCCGGGGTGCAGCTGTCTTGCAAGGTGGCCTGGAGGCCCGCGAAGGCGTCACGGACCTTCTCGACGTCTGGCGACGGGGGTGCGCTGGGCATGTCTGTAAAGCTCTCGGCCGGCGATTGGCTCGCCGCCGGTGCTGACGTCGCCCGGGGGGTTGGCACTTGTTGTCGCGACTGGTCGGAAGGGCCGGCGGAACAGGAGGCCAGGGCAACGGCGGCCAGAAGGGCGACCACGCCCGTGGTGGTGCGGGCCATGGATATGGGCACGAGTTCATCCGTTCTCTGGTGAGCTGGCTGACCCTATAGGACGCAGAGGATTACCTCCTTGGCATGTCGCAGAAGAAGGCCGGAACGCTTCACGCTGAGCGGTTGGTGTCGGATGAGATATGGGCACTGTTTTGGCGGGTGGTGCCACCTCCTAATCAGCGGTCGAGTCGTCGTGAGACACCGGGCGGCCAGGTCGCGGGAACCATCGAGGGCAACCGACTGAAAGCCATACCCGGTGTCTCTGGATCTCCGGACCTTACGACTGGCCCATCCGACCCATCAACAACGTAGGACCGACTGAGGTAGTACGCCCGCAGGGCGGTGGCCGGTGGCGGGCGGGTGACCGGGAGGTCCTGACGGCAATCGTGTTCGTGGCCACTTCGGGGTGCACGTGGCGGCAGCTGCCCTATGTGGGTGGGGAACTCCTGGCGGAGTCTGCCCCGCCCCGGCCGGCGAGGAGACGACGTGTTTGCCTGCATTGCCAGTCGCGCCGGTCACCAGAATCCTGCTCATCTTCAGGTCGACCTCGGCCGCACTTGGAGTATGCCGTCCGGCCGGACCCGGAGGACAAGACCATGACCCGTGATGCCGGGACCGCTGCGGCGGCGCGCACGGAGCGGGCACACGCCTGGAGTTACGCAGGCGAGCTGAGCTCCGACCTGAGGAGGGATCGGGGAGGGCTGGAGGCGGATCGTCGCCTGCCGCTGGGAGGCGGCCGTCACCACCTCGCTGGTGTCGATCCGGCAGGAAGCCGAGCGACGGGCAGCCCGGGCTGATGACACGACTACCTGAGGTGATCGATCACGGCGACGTCGGGCGGTCCGGGAGTCCGAACACCCCAAAGAGTCCGGGGTCGTGGAACATGGTGATCCGCGTGATCCCTGCGGCCGTGAGGGTGAGCAGCAGTATGGCGTGCGCGCGGTGCTCGCCTCCCTCGTCGCGCATGTAGACCCCGAACGCGGGCTGTCCGTTGGCCGAGGTGGGGACCATTCGCATGTCGCCGGGGGTGCGCACCCGGGTGGCGAGGAATCGTCCGATGTTCTCGCGGCCGGCGAACCAGGTCGGGATCGGCGGCATCTCGAAGACCGCGTCCGCGGTCAGCAACCGCATGAGAGCGGCGATGTCGGCGTTCTCGAAGGCGGTGGCGTACTGGTCGACCAGCGCGCGCTGCTGCGGGTCGGTGGGCTCGACGACCTCGTCCTCGGCCGGATCCACCTGGGCGAGCTGTGCTCGGGCGCGCTGGAGCGAGCTGTTGACGGAGGCTGTCGTGGAGCCGAGCAGTTCGGCGACCTCGGCCGCCCGCCAGGCGAGCACGTCACGCAGCAGCAGCACGGCGCGTTGTCGCGGCGGCAGGTGCTGCAATGCCGCGATGAAGGCCAGCCGCATGGAGTGCCGGGATTCCACGGTGGCGGCCGGATCGGCCGACGCGGAGCCGAACAGCGCGTCGGGGATGGGCTGCAGCCACGGCGTCTCGGACTGTCGCGGGTCCAAGCGGCCCTCCGGGTCATTGCTGGGGCCGCCCAGTCCGGACGGCAGCGGGCGCCGGGCTCCGCGCTCCAGAGCCTTCAGGCACGCCCGGGTCGCGATCCGGTACAACCAGGTGCGCAGCGACGACCGTCCCTCGAAGGCGCGGTATCCGCGCCAGGCCAGCAGGTAGGTCTCCTGGACCAGGTCCTCGGCCTCGTGGACCGAGCCGAGCATCCGGTAGCAGTGCGCCAGCAGCTCCCGTCGAAACGGATCGGTGAGCGTGGCGAAGTCCTTGCCGACTGGCCCGGCTGTCGCCGCCGGGGGCTGGGTGGTCGATGACACCGTTGCTCCTCTCACCGCCCGCACTCATCGTCACCTGTACAGATCCGACAGGCGGCGAAAACTCATCGCTGCGCAGATCACAGCCTCGCCAGTAGGAGCGTTCCCATGCCGAGGCTCATCGCCGCGTGGCCGGCCGCGTCCAGTACGCGGCGGCGCGGGGCATGTGCGGCGACGGCCCCCGGCACCCATGCGAGGCCGACGAGCACGAAGTACCCGCCGAGCAGGACGCTGACGACGGCGACGACCGTGGGCGACCGGGGCGACTCCGGCATCGCCATCGCCATCGATCCCGACATGCTCATCGACCTGGACATCGACTCCGGAATGGGCATCGTCCCAGGCATCGACAGTGCGGTGGTCATCCACAGCATGGCGGCGGCCATGAGCGCGTGATGCAAGCGTCGCAGCGCGGTCAGGCCGATGGGGCGGGGCGAGACGCGCAGGCGCTGGTCTGCGGCCCGGGCGAGGAACCAGATCGTGGCCGGCCCGAAGACCGCCGCCTGAAGCCAGACGGGCACGGACACCCCCCACGGCCACACCATCGCGCTCATGGCCGCGCCCATGAGCGCGTGCAGGCCGGCGCTGATCCGGTCGGCGGTCTCCCCGTTGCCTGACCGTCCTCCTGCCGGCTCCCCGATGGTCGGCCCGGATCGTGCGGAGCCGATCAGGAACCAATGCCGTTAGGTTAAGAGTTCGGGTGGGGTGGTATGAGCGTGGGGGTGCGGGGTGGTGTGGGAGCTTGCCGGTCGTCGGGTTTCTTGATGCGGTAGCGGGAGATGATGCGTTTGATGGCGCGTG
>NZ_JASISZ010000064.1 GCF_030063355.1 Streptomyces sp. PH10-H1 | reverse complement strand
CGAACCCGGAAGCTAAGCCTTTCAGCGCCGATGGTACTGCAGGGGGGACCCTGTGGGAGAGTAGGACACCGCCGAACAATCATTGGCCGTAGGCCCGGGATCTCTGATCTCGGGCCTACGGTTTTTTGCGTTGTGCGTATGCCATACGACTCGTATGGCCGTATGCCCCACCACTGGCCTAGAGGCGGCCGGCGGCCTTGAGGGCCAGGTACGCGTCCGCCAGGGCGGGGGCGATCTCGGTGGGCGGGGCGTCGACGACGGTGATGCCGTGCCGCGAGAGGCGCTGGCTGGTACGGCGGCGTTCCGCACGGGACTGTTCCGCGGCCGCCGCCGCGTAGACGGCGTTCAGGCTGCCCCGGCCGCGGACCATCTCTTCGATACGGGGGTCGGCCACGGCCGCGATGACAACTTCGTGCCGATGGGTGAGCTGGGGGAGGACGGGAAGCAGGCCCTCTTCCATGGGGGCGGCGTCGAGGCCGGTGAGCAGCACGACGAGTGATCTGCGCGGGGCGCGCTGGAGAACCGCCGCGACCAGGCCCCGGGCGTCGGATTCGACGAGTTCGGGTTCCAGCGGCGCCATCGCGTTGACGAGTGCGGGAAGCATGTCGGTGGTGCTGCGGCCCTGGACTGAGGCGCGGATGCCGCGGTCGTAGGCGAGAAGGTCCACGCGGTCGCCGGCACGGCCGGCGAGGACGGCGAGCAGGAGCGCGGCGTCCATCGCGGCGTCGAGCCGGGGGGCGTCACCGACGCGGCCGGCCGAGGTGCGGCTGGTATCGAGCACGATGAGGATGTGGCGGTCGCGTTCCGGACGCCAGGTGCGTACGGCGACGGTCGCGCGGCGGGCACTCGCGCGCCAGTCGATGGAGCGGGTGTCGTCGCCGGGGATGTACTCGCGCAGGGAGTCGAATTCGGTGCCCTGACCGCGGATCAGGAGTGAGGTGCGGCCGTCGAGTTCACGCAGCCGGGCGAGGCGCGAGGGCAGGTGCTTACGGCTGGTGAAGGGCGGCAGGACGCGGACTGTCCAGGGGATGAGGTGCGAGCCCTGCCGGGCGGCGAGGCCGAGCGGGCCGTGCGAGCGCACGATGACGCGCTCGGCCCGGCGGTCGCCACGCCGGGTGGGGTGCAGCACGGTCGTGACGCGGCGCCGTTCGCCCGGCGGGACCGCCAACCGGTGCCGGGACGCGGCTACTTCGGTACCGGGGTGCCAGCTGCTGGGTGGCCAGGAATCGCGGAGCAGGGCCCGCAGCGGCCTACCGCTGGGGTTGGTGACGGTCAGCATGACGCTCGCGATGTCACCGAGTCGAACAGATGTGTCACCGATTCGAGTGAAATGGAGCTTTCGCACTGGCGCGGCGAGCGCGAGATCGCACAGAATTCCGAGCAGAAGGACGCCTTCGACAGCGAGGATGCCGCTCCAGCCGGGGAGCAGCAGACCGACGGCGAGGGCGCCGAGTGCGGCGAGAAGGGCGGTGCGTCCGGTGAGGGCCATGGGCTGGTCCTGTCGGCTAGCGGGGCACGGGGACGTGGGCGAGGATCGCGGTGATGACCGAGTCGGCCGTCACGCCCTCCATCTCTGCTTCGGGCCGGAGTTGCACCCGGTGGCGGAGGGTGGGCAGGGCGAGGGCCTTGACGTCGTCGGGGGTGACGTAGTCGCGGCCGGTGAGCCAGGCCCATGCGCGTGAGGTCGCCTGCAGCGCGGTCGCACCACGCGGTGACACACCGAGAGTGAAGGAGGGGGATTCTCGGGTGGCTCTGCAGAGGTCGACGATATAGCCGGTGATCTCGGGTGAGATGGAGGTCTTGGCGACGGCGTCACGGGCGGCTTCGAGATCGGCGGGGCCTGCGACGGGACGGAGGCCGGCGGCCGCGAGGTCCCGGGGGTTGAAGCCTTCAGCGTGCCGGGTGAGGACATCGATCTCGGTGTCGCGGGAGGGGAGCGGAAGGATCAGCTTCAGCAGGAATCGGTCGAGTTGGGCTTCGGGGAGGGGATAGGTGCCCTCGTACTCGACCGGGTTCTGGGTGGCGGCGACAAGGAACGGGTCGGGGAGGAGGCGTGGGGTCCCGTCGACGGACACCTGGCGTTCTTCCATGGCTTCGAGGAGCGATGCCTGGGTTTTGGGCGGGGTGCGGTTGATCTCGTCGGCGATCAGGAGGTTGGTGAAGACCGGGCCGGGCTGGAAGGAGAACTCGGCGGTGCGGGCGTCGTAGACGAGGGATCCGGTGACGTCGCCGGGCATGAGGTCGGGCGTGAACTGGATGCGCTTGGTCTCGAGTTGGAGAGAGGCCGCCAGTGCGCGGACCAGGAGCGTCTTGGCGACACCTGGGACGCCTTCCAGAAGGACATGGCCGCGGCACAGCAGGGCGACCACCAGGCCGGTGACTGCTGCGTCCTGGCCGACGACGGCCTTGGCGATTTCGGTGCGCAGGGCCTCGAGTGAGGCGCGGGCGCTGTCGGCTGTCGGGGCGCTCACGGAGTTGCGTACCTCTCTGTGGAAGTGATGCGGCGTTCAAGGGCATCGAGGTCATCTGCCAGACGCAGCAGGGCCGCGTCGTCGGATGGTGGCGGGCCGTAGAGGAGGACGCCGGGGTCGAGGCCGGCGCCGTCGGCGCCGGCGGTTCCGAGGAGGGCGGCGACGGCGTCGGTTAGTGCTTCGGGAGCGGGGGCCGGGGAGATGCCGACGATGGGGGCGAGCCGGTCCCGGGTGGCTTGGCGCAGCGCCTCGGCGGCTCGGGCGCGGGCGTTCGCCCGGCGGTAGAGGTGGGCGCGGCCTTCGGTGGATTCGGAGGCGTGTACGGCCACGGGCAGCCGTTCGGCGATGACGGGGCCGAGTCGGCGGGCCCGCCAGAGGGCGGCGAGGACAGCGGCGATCAGGAGCTGGAGGAGGCCCCAGGTCCAGCCGTGGGGGATCAGGTCGAAGAAGCTCTTGCGGCTGCCGTCGAGTGCGGAGGCGTCACTGAGAGAGGGGAGGTACCAGACGAGCTTCGGGTGGGCGCCCAGGAGTTGGAGGGCCAGGGACGCGTTGCCCTGTTCGCCGAGGCGGTCGTTGGTGAGGAGACCGGCCGAGCCGAGGACGACGATGTCGCCGTCGTTGGCGGCAGGCAGCCGGATCAGGGTGGGGTGTCCGCCGCTCGGGTAGCAGGTGTCGGCGGCGGGGACGGAGGTCGCGTACTCGACGCCGCCGAGTTCCACGTCGCCGGCGCGGGTGGCGCTGGGCAGGGAGCACCCCGGGGTGAGGGTCCGGGTCTTGGTAGGGGCGATGGCCTGGACCCCGGGGGCGAGCGCGTCGGTCGCCGTGGGGCCGGGGGAGAGGAGGACGGTGCTGCCGCCGGACTGTTCGGCGGCGCTGTGGAGGAGGGATTGCTGATGAGGTGTGAGCAGGTCGGGGACGGCCACGAGCAGGGTGGTGTCCCGGCCGAGCGTGGCGGCGGCTTCGTCCGTGGTGGTCACGACGGAGGTGGTGACGCCCTGGGCGGCCAGGAGTTGGGCGACGGCGCGGCTGCCCGCGGGGTCGGCGGAACGGGGGTCCAGCGCTCCATGGCTCTCCCCGGAGCGCAGGGCGGCGTAGCCGATGCCGAAGACGAGGACGGCGAGCGCGGCCGCCAGGAGGGCGCGCGAGCGGGTCCACAACTGGCGTGCGGTGGGCGAGGTCGACGTGGTGGCCGGCGCGGGCGCTTCGGAGAGGGAGGTGGTCATGTGCGGGCGCCCCCGGCGGCGAACTGGGGCTTGGCGCGCAGCAGTTGGGTGTCGAGGTCGCGCAGCCCGGTGTACGCCGGCTCGGTGCCGGTGCGGCCGCCGTAGGTCAGGTCGTCGAAGAGCCGGGCGGCGTCGCGCAGCGCGGCGGCGTGGTCGGGCAGGGCACGGCCGGCGTCCGCTGCGGCCTCGTCTGCGGTGCGGCCGGGGCGCGGGTCGAGGACGGTCCGCTCCTCCAGGGAGCGGACGAGGGCGCGCATGCGTTCCTGGGACGCCTCGGTCCAGCGGCGGGCGGCGGCGTGCCGCTCGGCGGCCGCACGGTGTTCGGCGGCGGTGCGCGTGTGGTCGCCGAACAGGCCGGGTCCGTCGGTGGAGGTCTGGCGTATCCGGCCGAGCCGCCACCGCAGGGCGGCCGCCAGCAGGACGACGATGAGGGCGATGACCAGCAGGCCGACCCCGCCGCCCGGGGTGGCTCCTGAGGCTGCCGACAGGAGGTCGCCGACCTTGCCCCAGAGCCAGTCCAGGGCGCGCTGGAACAGGCTCGGGTCGTTCTGGTGGTAGATGCCCTTGGACAGTTCGTGCTCGGCCGCTTCGCGGGCGGCGTCGCGCGGGGTGGTGACCGGTGCGTCCCCCGACACGTGGGTCAGCTCCCGGGAGTGATGCGGTCCGAGGGCCGGGTCTCGCCGTAGCCGGGGACGCCGGCGGCGCGGGCCAATTCGATGTCGAGGGCCTCACGGCGGATGCGCTGGTCCATGTAGAGCAGAGCGGCGACACCGGAGCTGATGGGGAGGGTGATGGCGGTGCCGATGACCCCGCCGATGGCGGTGATGATGAGGAAGGTCCAGCCCACCTGGGAATTGTTGGACATGAAGGGGGACATGCCGTCTCCGCTGACGGATCCGGCGATGAGGGTGAACGGCGTCTGGATGATTCCGGAGACGATGGTGACCAGGATCCAGGCGAGCAGCTGGACACCGAGGATCCGCCACCAGGAGCCGCGTACCAGCTTCATCGAGCGCTTCATGGAGGTGATGACGCCCTGCTTCTCCAGCATCAGTGCGGGAGAGGCCAGGCTCCAGCGGACCCACAGCCAGACCGCGGCGGCACAGCCGGCGAGGCCGCCGATCACGGCGAGGGCGACGCCGCCGCTCGTGACACCCAGGGCGATGACCAGGATGCCGGGCAGGGTGCCCACCACGATGATCACGATGGCGATCAGGGGCAGCAGCAGCGTCAGTCCGAGCAGGCGCAGCAGCTGGGGACGGGAGTCCCGCCAGGCTTCGCCCGTGGTCACCGGGCGTCCCAGTACCGCGCGGCTGACCACCATGGTGAGCATCGCGGTTGCGAAGATCATGGCGAGCAGGCTGATCAGCGCCGCGACACCGGATCCGGCGAGGGCGCCCCCGGCCGCTCGCAGAATCTCGCCGGAGGTCGCGTTCGGGTCGTTCTGCACCCGGCTGAAGTCCGAGTTCTTGTCCAGGAGGAGGCCCTGGAGGACGACGAGCACACCTTGGGTGACCAGGGCGACGGCCAGCGAGATACCCAGAACGACCCGCCAGTGGGCGCGCATGGTGGAGACCGCGCCGTCAAGGATCTCACCGACGCCCAGCGGGCGGAGCGGGATCACGCCGGGCTTGGCCGCAGGGGGCCTGCCCCAGGGCGCGGACGACTGCCGGCCGCCCGGAGCTCCGCCCCAGCCGGGGCCGGGCTGCGGGGGTGGGGGAGGCGGGCTGCCCCAGCCGCCGCCGGCCGGAGCCGACCACTGACTGGGCGGGGGCTGCTCCTTGGACCAGTTCGGGGCCGTCGCGTCCTGCGGTGCGGAAGGTGCGGAAGGTGCTGGGGGTGCCTGGGGACTGTCGCCACGCTCCGGCTCGTCGGAGTCGGAGGATCCGGGCGATGCCCAGCCCGGAGTGTCGTTCATCGCTGCTGTCCCTTCGCCTGCGTTCAGTGTGCTGGCCATCGTGCCATGGGCTGCCGCTGGCGGGGTCCCGCAGGGCAGACTGGGCAGATGGGTGATCAGTTCTCGATACCGGCGGCCGACGCGATTCCCGCGCTCCGATGGGAGGAACCACCGGAAGGTCCGGTTTTGGTGCTTCTCGACCAGACCCGGCTGCCCGGCGAGGAAATGGAGCTGGTCTGCACCGATGTGCAGGCCCTGGTACGGGCGATCCGCGATCTCGCGGTGCGCGGCGCACCGCTGCTGGGCATCGCGGGGGCCTACGGAACAGCCCTCGCCGCGGCCCGCGGCTATGACGTGGAGGAGGCCGCCGACCTGCTCGCGAGCGCCCGGCCGACCGCCGTCAATCTGGCGTACGGAGTGCGCCGCGCGCGGGACGCGTACCGGGCGGCGGCCCCCGACGGCCTGGAGGCGGCCGCGGCCGCCGTGCTCGCTGAGGCCCGCGCGCTGCACGCCGAGGACGCCGCGGCCAGTGCGTCCATGGCCCGCCGCGGTGCGGAGCTCCTGGCGGAACTGGCGCCGGGAGGCGGCTACCGGATCCTGACCCACTGCAATACCGGGGCCCTGGTCTCCGGCGGCGAGGGCACGGCGCTCGCCGTCGTACTCGCCGTGCACCGGGCCGGTGAACTGCGCCGGCTGTGGGTCGACGAGACCCGCCCGCTGCTGCAAGGAGCCCGGCTGACCGCCTACGAGGCGGCGCGCACCGGAATGCCGTACACCCTGCTCACCGACAACGCGGCCGGTTCACTGTTCACCGCCGGAGAGGTCGACGCGGTTCTGATCGGGGCGGACCGGATCGCCGCCGACGGCGCGACTGCGAACAAGATCGGCAGCTACCCGCTGGCCGTGCTGGCCCGCTACCACAACGTGCCGTTCGTCGTGGTGGCGCCGACCACGACGGTCGACCTGACGACCCCCGACGGAGCCTCGATCGAGGTGGAGCAACGTCCGGGCCACGAAGTGACGGATCTCGGGGCACCGCTCGGCGCTCAGGCGTACAACCCCGCGTTCGACGTCACACCGCCGGAATTGATCACCGCGATCGTCACGGAGAACGGCGTCATCTCTCCTGTCACGGCAGCCGCGCTCAAGGCTCTGTGTGCTCCCCCTGCTCCCCCTGCTCCCGCTGCTCCCCCTGCTCCGGGCGGCGCCGGATGATCAGTTCTCAGGGCCGGCCTCGTCGCCCGGCAGTCTGCGCCGGGCCCGTACCTGCGTAACCTGTCCGATGTGATCCGGCGCACAGCCGCACGGTGAGTGACGTGATCACGGACGGTGTTCCGCCGGGCCGGAACGGCCCGGTGCCGGCGCCTGGCATCAACGGAGAGCGGTACCGCAGGTCAGCGGCGGATGTCGGCAGACACGCCCCGGGGAGGGGTGACCATTAACACGCTGGTCGATCAAACGGTTACGACAATGGGATGATGATGCAATGAAGGGTCGAGTCCTGGTCGTCGATGACGACACCGCACTGTCCGAGATGCTCGGTATCGTGCTGCGTGGAGAAGGTTTTGAGCCGTCGTTCGTAGCGGACGGTGACAAGGCCCTCGCTGCTTTCCGGGAGACCAAGCCTGATCTGGTTCTCCTCGACCTCATGCTCCCCGGTCGGGACGGCATCGATGTATGCCGCCTGATCCGCGCGGAGTCCGGGGTACCTATCGTCATGCTCACGGCGAAGAGCGACACAGTCGACATCGTGGTGGGCCTGGAGTCCGGCGCCGATGACTATGTCGTCAAGCCGTTCAAGCCGAAGGAGCTGGTCGCACGCGTCCGGGCCCGGTTGCGGCGGGCGGAGGAGCCGACGCCCGAGCAGCTCGCGATCGGTGATCTGGTCATCGACGTGGCCGGGCACTCGGTCAAGCGCGAGGGCCAGCCGATCGCGCTGACGCCGCTCGAGTTCGACCTGCTGGTCGCGCTCGCCCGCAAGCCCTGGCAGGTCTTCACCCGTGAGGTGCTGCTGGAGCAGGTCTGGGGCTACCGGCACGCGGCCGACACCCGGCTGGTGAATGTGCATGTCCAGCGGCTGCGCTCCAAGGTCGAGCAGGACCCGGAGCGCCCCGAGATCGTGGTGACCGTCCGCGGTGTCGGTTACAAGGCCGGCCCGGGCTGAGATGTCGGCGTCGTACGAGCGTGAGCGCCTGGAGAGCCGGCACGCGGATCCGCTGAGCGGTCTGCTGCCGGTATTGCGCTCGTGCGTGCGCTGGGCGCGCCGCCCGCTGCTGCCCGCTGTCCGGCTATGGCGGCGCAATATCCAGCTGCGGGTGGTGGCCGTCACGCTGCTGATGTCGCTGGGTGTCGTGCTGCTGCTGGGCGTGGTCGTCATCGGGCAGGTGAAGAACGGGCTTCTCGACGCGAAGGAGCAGGCGTCGCGGGGGCAGGCGAGCGGTGGTTTCTCCGTCGCTCAGGCGGCGGCCGACAAGGAACGGGATGTCGTCGTGCCGGGCGCCGGTGGCGGGAACACCCGCGGGGCGATCGACTCCGGCAACTGGCTGACGAACCTGGTCGGACAGCTCGCCAGTGGCGGCAAGGGCGTGTATTCGGTGGTCGCGCTCAGTCCCGGGACCGACGACGGGTCCAATGCCCGCGGCCCCCGGACCTCCGGTCTTGTGGTGCCCGACGACAGCATTCCGCAGGCCCTCCGGGACAGCGTGGAGACGCGGTCCGGGTCGCACGAGACCTACACGACGGTCACCCGGGAGAACGATCCCCAGCCGGAGAACGCGCTGGTCATCGGCAAGCGACTCAGCGATGTGAACGGCAAGCCGTACCAGCTGTACTACCTCTTCCCGTTCGATCAGGAGGAGACGACCCTCGGCCTGGTCAAGCGCACCCTGGCGACTGCGGGGATCTTCGTCGTGGTGCTGCTCGGGGCCATCGCCTGGCTGGTCACCCGCCAGGTCGTGACCCCGGTCAGGATGGCCGCCGGGATCTCCGAGCGGCTCGCCGCCGGCCGGCTCCAGGAACGGATGAAGGTCTCGGGCGAGGACGACATCGCGCGGCTCGGTGAGTCGTTCAACAAGATGGCGCAGACCCTGCAGATCAAGATCCAGCAGCTGGAGGAGTTGTCCCGGCTGCAGCGCCGCTTCGTCTCCGATGTCTCGCACGAGCTGCGCACCCCGCTCACCACCGTCCGGATGGCCGCGGACGTCATCCATGACGCCCGTGAGGACTTCGATCCGGTGACCGCGCGCTCCGCGGAACTGCTGGGCAGCCAGCTCGACCGGTTCGAGGGGCTGCTGTCCGACCTGCTGGAGATCAGCCGGTTCGACGCGGGCGCGGCGGACCTGTCCGCGGAGCCGATCGACCTGCGCGATGTGGTGCGGCGGGTCGTGGACGCCGCGGACCCGCTGGCCGAGCGCAAGGGCAGCCGGGTGATCGTCAGGGGCGCCGAGCAGCCGGTGATAGCGGAGGCCGACCCCCGCCGGGTCGAGCGCGTGCTGCGAAACCTGGTGGTCAATGCCGTGGAACACGGTGAGGGCCGCGATGTGGTGATCCGGCTGGCGACGGCCGACGGCGCGGTGGCCGTCGCTGTACGGGACTACGGCGTCGGACTCAAGCCCGGTGAGGCGACCCGGGTCTTCAACCGTTTCTGGCGCGCCGATCCGGCGCGGGCCCGTACCACCGGCGGAACGGGCCTCGGCCTGTCGATCGCCGTGGAGGACGCGCGGCTGCACGGCGGATGGCTGCAGGCGTGGGGCGAGCCCGGCGGCGGCTCGCAGTTCCGCATGACGCTGCCCCGTACGGCGGGCGAGAGCCTGCGCGGGTCGCCGATCGCCCTGGAGCCCGAGGACTCGCGCCGCAATCGCGGTCTGAACGCTTCCGGCATGCCGCTGCGCCCGGGTGCTCCGGCACTGCCGGCGCCGCGCACCGCCCCGTTGCCGCCCTCGCTGCCGCCCATGCCCTCCGCCCCGGCGCGGCCGCCGTCCGCGAATCCCACGGCGCTGCCCGGGAACGGGTCGCGGGTGGTGGGCCATGAGGCCGGCGTCCCGGCAGACGCCCTACGGGAGGACGAGAACTGATGCGGGCGATGGGGGAGCTGCGGGACCGGCGGAGCACCCGGGACCGGCGGGGCATGCGGCCGGCCCGGCTGTGGCCGGCAGTGGCGGTGGGTTGCGCGCTGCTGCTGGCGGGGTGCGCCTCGATGCCGGGCAGCGGCGAGGTGCACAAGGTCGGCGGGGAGCAGAGCGCGGACTCCGATCAGCAGGTGCAGGTGCTCGGGATCAAGCCGCACAGCGGTGAGTTTCCCGAGGAGATCGTGCGCGGCTTCCTGGAGGCGACCACCAGCGACGAGGCCGAGTACGCGACGGCCAAGGAGTATCTGACGACGGGGATGGCCAAGCGCTGGGATCCGTTCGCCAAGATCACGGTGCTGTCGGGCGCCCCGTCGCCGATCGACGAATCGGTCGGGAACGCGCGCAAGGAGGGCTTCCGCTCGTTCGGCCTGACCGGCAGCCAGGTCGCGGGTGTCGACGACAAGCACGCCTACTCACCGGGCGAGGGAACGTCGTTCCACACCTCCTTCCAGCTGGTCAAGGAGAACAATGAGTGGCGGATCGACTCGGTCGACAACGGGCTGGTGCTCACCGAGTCCGACTTCCAGCGGATCTACCACTCCGTCAACATGTACTACTTCGCCTCACTCGGGACGTCCGGCGCGGGGCCGGCCACTCTGGTCGCCGATCCGGTGTACCTGCGGCGGCGGATAAATTCGCTGGAGTCCGCGGTGTCGGCGATGCTCGGCGGCCCGACCGACTGGCTCGCCCCGGTGGTGACCTCGGACGCCCCGAAGGGTGTGGCGCTCTACTCCAAGGACGCGGACAACGGCGTCTCCCTCGACGACTCCCAGCATCTGCGGGTGCGGCTGAACGCGATGGCCGACCGGATGGGCGCGACGCAGTGCCGTCGGCTGGCGGCGCAGCTCCTTCCCACGGCGCAGAGCCAGTCGGCAACGAAGATCACCTCGGTGGAACTGCAGCGCGCGAACGGCGATTCCGCGTGCACGCTGTCGGACGAGCAGGCCCGGCCGTTCGCCCCGGAGACCCTGAGCGGGTCGGCGCCCCAGCAGTTCTTCATCGACGACCAGCAGCAGCTCGTCTCCTTGCCAGACGACAGCAGTTCGCTGGCTGAGCCCGTGCCGGGAGTGCTCGGCGGGTCCAAGGCGAACCTGGTGTCGGTCGCGGTGAAGCGGGACGGGCAGTTCGCCGCCGGCGTCAGGACCGGCGGGCACGAGCTGATCGTCGCGAACATCACCAAGGGCTCCGCCGATCCCGGCCGGGCGGCGCTGACCAGCACCGCGCACGCCCCGAAGGATGGTCTCAGCGCGCCCAGTTGGGACGGCTACGGCAATCTGTGGGTGGCCGACCGCGATGGCGCACGGTCCCGGCTGCTGATGCTGCGCAACGGCACGAACGAGCAGCACGAGGTCGCGGTGCCGGATCTCGGTGACGCGCGGATCGAATCGCTGCGAGTGGCTCCGGACGGTGTGCGGATCGCGATGCTGGTGAAGAAGGACGGCAGGACGCAGCTGAAGTTCGGGCGGATCCAGCGGAGCGGGACGCCGGAGGCGCCCGTGATCTCGGTGGCGGGGCTGAAGGGCGTGACACCGCAGCTGGAGGATGTCACCGCCGCGTCCTGGGCGGGCGGCAGCAGGCTGCTGGTGGTCGGGACCGAATCGGGCGGCCTGCAGCAGATCCAGTACATGAACACGGACGGGTCGGTGCCGGCCACGCCCGGGCTGCCGGGCATCAGCGACGCGGCGTCGGTGGCGGCCTCGGAGGACCAGACCAAGCCGCTGCTGGCGGCGTACAAGGGCGGTATCTACCGGCTGCTGGCACAGGACGCGAACTGGAAGCAGATCGCGGCGAAGGGCACCGGGCCGGTCTACCCGGGCTGAAGGGCCATCCGGCTGGTTTCCGGCCTCTTTCCGGCCTCTTTCCGTCCGGCGTTCCGTCCGGCTTTCCGAACGGCTTTCCGAACGGCCGGCGCGGAGTTTTCCACAGGCGCGGCGGGGGGCTGGTGGAGGTCCCGCGCAAGGGGCACAGTGGTGGCCATGCCGGGTTGGTGGCGGGAGATCGCGGGACTGGTACTGCCGGCCGACTGTGCGGGATGCGGGCGGCCGCGTATGGCACTGTGCGGCGAATGCGGTGAGCTGCTGGGCTCGTTGGACGGGGCGGCCGTCCGACGGGTCCGGCCCGAACCGGCGCCGGGCGGGCTGCCGGACGTGTACGCGGCGGGGACGTACGCGGACGAGATACGGGCGGTGGTCCTCGCCCACAAGGAACGCGGCGCCATGGGGCTGGCCCGGCCACTGGGCGCTGCGCTGGCCGGCGCGGTTCTGCGAGTCGGCGTCGTGGGGGCGGTGCTGCTGGTGCCGGTGCCTTCGGCGCGGCGGACGGTCGCGGCCCGGGGGCATGACGCCACACGGCGGATCGCGCTGTGCGCGGCCCGGGAACTGCGGCGGACGGGGAAGCCGGCGCGGGTGGCCGCGGTGCTGCGGCAGCGGCGGGCGGTCGCCGACCAGGCGCGGCTGAGCGGGCGGGAGCGGCTGGAGAACCTGTCGGGTGCTGTGGTGGCCACGGGCGGCGGTCGCAGGCTGCTGGCGGTGGCTCCTGTGGTGCTGGTGGACGACCTGATGACGACCGGGGCGTCGCTGGCCGCGGCGGCCGGGGCAGTGGAAGAGGCGGGCGGCCGGATCGCCGGCGCGGCGGTGGTCGCCGGGCCGATGGAAACGGAACTTTGCCCAGAAACACATCGTTGCAGCTAGTACAGCCGGGCGTTCACCCGAACGGAGGTATACCGATGCTGGGGATGCCGACCTCCGCTCTCCAGGACTATGTTCGGTTGTGAGGGAAGGTGAACATCGTGGGGTGTTGATCTTGCCGGTGGGGGAGAAGGAGGTGAAAGCGGCCGCTTCGGTGGCTCCGGAGAGTTCCGGGGCAGGCGAGGCAGCAGCTGACGCAGCGCTGGACGGGACAGGCGCCCGGCCGGCCTAGGCGAAATGGGATGCGCTCCGCGTGTTCGGAGCGATCCGGGAACGGAGTTCTGAGTGGACATCGTCATCAAGGGCCGCAAGACCGAGGTGCCTGATCGGTTCCGGAAGCACGTGACCGAGAAGCTGGACAAGATCCAGAAGCTCGATGGCAAGGTGATCAGTCTTGACGTCGAGGTGTCCAAAGAGCTCAACCCCCGGCAGTCGGACCGTTCCGACCGGGTGGAGATCACACTGAATACCCGCGGCCCCGTCGTCCGTGCCGAGGCCTCGGCGGCCGATCCGTATGCCGCGCTCGACCTCGCGGTGGCCAAGCTCGAGGCGCGGCTGCGCAAGGCGGCCGACAAGCGGCGCGTGCACCACGGCGGAGGACGTACGCCTACCAGCGTGGCCCAGGCCACGGCCTCACTGACCGGTGAGCTGAACGGCTCGGCGGTCGCCCCGGCCGTGGAGAGCACCGTGCCCACGACCCGGATCGGGTCGCTGGAGGTGCAGGGGGACGGCCCGCTGATCGTGCGCGAGAAGACCCACGCCGCGGCGCCGATGGCGCTCGACCAGGCTCTCTACGAGATGGAGCTGGTCGGGCACGACTTCTATCTGTTCATCGACGCGGACACGGGATCACCGAGTGTCGTCTACCGGCGGCACGGCTACGACTACGGAGTCATTCACCTGAAGGCGGACCCGTCCGCTGAGGAGGCGCCCGCGGGCGCGGGCGGCGCTCTGCGCCGCTGATTCGCCGCACTGATGGCGTCGCCCCCGGGGCTCTCCTGGGGGCGACGCCGTGCCTGGGCGTGACAGCATGGGTCAAGCTGCCAACTCTGGCCTGAGGGGGAGGATCTGATGCCGGACAGCTTCGAGCCCGCAGACATCAGCGACGAGGGGCAAGCCCCTGCGAGGGACCACATGGAAGTGCCCCGCAAGGAGCCCATCAGGGTATTGGTCGTCGACGACCACGCCCTCTTCCGCCGGGGGTTGGAGATCGTGCTCGCCCAGGAGGAGGACATCCAGGTCATCGGCGAGGCGGGGGACGGCGCGGAGGCCGTCGAGAAGGCCGCCGACCTGCTGCCCGACATCGTGCTGATGGACGTCCGGATGCCCCGGCGTGGCGGTATCGAGGCCTGCACCTCGATCAAGGAAGTCGCCCCCAGCGCCAAGATCATCATGTTGACGATAAGTGACGAAGAGGCCGACCTCTACGAAGCGATCAAGGCCGGCGCGACGGGATATCTGCTCAAGGAGATCTCCACGGACGAGGTCGCCACCGCCATTCGCGCGGTAGCCGACGGCCAGTCGCAGATCAGCCCGTCGATGGCGTCCAAGCTGCTCACCGAATTCAAGTCGATGATCCAGCGGACCGATGAGCGGCGGCTGGTGCCCGCGCCGCGGCTCACCGACCGGGAGCTGGAAGTGCTCAAGCTCGTGGCGACCGGCCTGAACAACCGGGACATCGCCAAGCAGTTGTTCATCAGCGAGAACACCGTGAAGAACCATGTGCGCAACATTCTGGAGAAGCTGCAGCTGCACTCCAGGATGGAGGCCGTGGTCTACGCGATGCGGGAGAAGATCCTCGAGATCCGGTAGCCGGCTTCAACGGACAGCCGGTATCCGCTACCCGTATCCGCTACCCGGTATCCGGCAGGTGCCGGTCAGCGGTGGTCGTGCGTCTGCCGCAACGCGGCGGTCAGTGGCTCTCGCAACGTTGCGGGCAGTACCCGCTCCACCCGCGCCTCCACACAGCCGACCCAGCCCGCCGCCTCGGCGATCGCCTCGGCCGCCGGCTGCACCGCCTTCGGGCCGTCGAGCGTCACCTGGCGGGCCACGAGGGTGGTGCCCTCACGTGCCGGGTCGATCCGGCCCACCAGATTCCCGCCCGCCAGCAGCGGCATCGCGAAGTAGCCGTGGATCCGCTTCGGTTTCGGCACATAGGCCTCCAGCCGGTGGGTGAAACCGAAGATCCGCTCGGTGCGCGGCCGGTCCCAGACGAGCGAGTCGAACGGGGACAGCAGCGTGGTGCGGTGCCGGCCGCGCTTCGCCGAGGACTCGGCGTCCAGCACCTGCGGGTCGGCCCAGGCGGGCTTCCCCCAGCCCTCCACCTCGACCGGGACCAGCCCCGATGTCTCGATCACCGCGGTCACCTGCTCGCCCTTGAGACGGTGGTAGTCCGCCAGATCGGCGCGGGTGGCCACGCCCATCGCCGCCCCGGCCTGCGCGACGAGCCGCCGCATGCACTCGGCGTCATCGATGTCGTCGTGCAGCAGCGCGTCGGGAATGGCGCGTTCCGCCAGGTCGTAGACGCGCTTCCAGCCGCGCCGTTCGGTGCAGACCACCTGGCCGGTGTCCAGCAGCCACTCCACCGCGATCTTCGTCTCTGACCAGTCCCACCAGGGGCCGCCGTTCTTGGCGCCGCCCAGTTCGGTGGAGGTGAGCGGCCCGTCGGCCTTGAGCCGGTCCAGCACGGCGCCGCACGAGCGGTCGGCGTCCTCCAGCACATGCCAGCGGTGGCCGCGGGCCCGCCGGGCGCGGCGCCGGAAGGCGAAGTGCGGCCACTCCTCGATGGGGAGGACGCACGCGGCGTGCGACCAGTACTCGAAGGCGTGCGACTCGGTCCAGTACGCCTTCTCGACGGCATCGCGGCCGACGGCGCCCAGCCGCGCGTAAGGGATCAGCTCGTGCGAACGCGCCAGCACCGAGATGGTGTCGAGCTGTACGGCGCCCAGCCGGCGCAGCACACCGCGTACCCCGGCGCGCCGGTCGGGCACGCCGAGCAGGCCCTGCGCGCGCAGGGCGATCCGGCGGGCGTCGTCCGCGGACAGGGTGGCTACGGGGTGGGGCAGCGCTGTCATGCCGGAAGCCTAGGCGGCACCACTGACAACGCCCTGGGAGCCGGGGAGCCCCTGAACCCGGGGTCCGGGGCCGGGCTCAGGTTCGTCCTCAATCCCCCCAGCTACCGCTGGGAGGTGCCCCCTGGACGGGCTGCATATTCAGCCGGGGTAGGGCACGTACGGTGTCGCCGTCGGCAGGCCCAGGTCCGAGGGGAGTAGGGAACCGGTCCAGGTGTCGCGTCGTGTCCCGTTGTGCACGAGTTTGGACCGCAGGGTGCCCTCCATCACGAAGCCGATCTTGCGCGCGACCGCCCGCGAACCCTCGTTGCCCGCGTCCGCGAACCACTCCATGCGCTCGACGCCGAGGTCCTCGAACGCCCACCGGCACACCTCCCGGCCGGCCTCCGGCGTGTAGCCGCGGCCGCGCTGCTCCTTGACCGCCCAGTAGCCGAGTTCGGCCTGGTGGTCGGGGGCGGCCAGGTGCCCGAGCCGTACCAGCGCGACCGACACGACCAGCGTGCCGCCACTCTTCGTGAAGGCGCCGAAGTTGTACAGGCTGTCATCGGCCCAGCCGTCCGCGCTCACGGGTCCGGTGAAGTCCGCCGCGTTCTGGCGCGTGTAGGGCGAGGGAACGCTGGTCCAGCGCGGGATCTCGGGATCCTGGCAGGCTTCGTACACCGCGTCGGCGTCGCCCGGTTCCAGCGTGCGCAGGATGAGGCGTTCAGTGGTGAGGGTGATCGGCTCCATGAGCGGAGTATTCCTGACTGCCGGGCCGGTTGAAAAAGCGATTTGTATCACTACGCGGGGTGATGCGGGACTGGTGTGCTGACGGACCTCCCGGCCCGATGGTGTCCTCGCTTACGATGGCCGTTGCGGCGGAGTGCATCCCGCTGTGCCCAGCGCGAGATTACGTGCCAGGCCCGACCGGCAAGGAGCCAGCCTACGTGTCCGTCTTCAACAAGCTCATGCGTGCAGGCGAAGGCAAGATCCTGCGCAAGCTGCACCGCATCGCGGACCAGGTCAATTCCATTGAAGAGGATTTCGTCAATCTGACGGACGCCGAGCTGCGGGCCCTCACCGACGAGTACAAGGAGCGGTTCGAGGGCGGCGAGACCCTCGACGACCTGCTTCCCGAGGCGTTCGCCACGGTCCGTGAGGCCGCCAAGCGCGTGCTCGGCCAGCGTCACTACGACGTCCAGATGATGGGCGGCGCCGCTCTCCACCTCGGGTATGTCGCTGAGATGCGTACCGGTGAGGGCAAGACCCTGGTCGGCACCCTGCCCGCGTATCTGAACGCGATCTCCGGCAAGGGCGTCCACCTCATCACCGTCAACGACTACCTCGCCGAGCGTGACTCGGAGTGGATGGGCCGGGTGCACAAATTCCTCGGCCTGGAGGTCGGCTGCATCCTGGCCAACATGTCGCCGGCACAGCGCCGTGAGATGTACGCGTGCGACATCACCTACGGCACCAACAACGAGTTCGGCTTCGACTATCTGCGCGACAACATGGCGTGGTCGAAGGACGAGCTGGTGCAGCGCGGCCACAACTTCGCGATCGTCGACGAAGTCGACTCGATCCTCGTCGACGAGGCCCGTACGCCGCTGATCATCTCCGGCCCCGCCGACCAGGCGACCAAGTGGTACGCCGACTTCGCCCGCCTCGTGAAGCGTCTGAACAGGGGCGAGGCCGGCAGCATCGGCACGGAGGAGACCGGCGACTACGAGGTCGACGAGAAGAAGCGCACCGTCGCCATCCACGAGACCGGTGTCACCAAGGTCGAGGACTGGCTCGGCATCGACAACCTCTACGAGTCGGTGAACACCCCGCTCGTCGGGTACCTGAACAACGCGATCAAGGCCAAGGAGCTCTACAAGAACGACAAGGACTACGTCGTCATGGACGGCGAAGTCATGATCGTCGACGAGCACACCGGCCGTATCCTTGCGGGCCGCCGGTACAACGAGGGCATGCACCAGGCGATCGAGGCGAAGGAAGGGGTGGACATCAAGGACGAGAACCAGACCCTCGCCACGATCACCCTGCAGAACTTCTTCCGCCTCTACGGCAAGCTCTCCGGCATGACCGGTACGGCCATGACCGAGGCCGCCGAGTTCCACCAGATCTACAAGCTCGGCGTCGTCCCGATCCCGACCAACCGCGACCTCGCGCGTATCGACCGGGCCGACCTGATCTACCGCACCGAAGAGGCGAAGTTCGCGGCCGTCGTCGAGGACATCGCCGAGAAGCACGAGAAGGGCCAGCCGGTCCTGGTCGGCACCGTCTCGGTCGCGAAGTCCGAGTACCTGTCGGCGCAGCTGTCCAAGCGCGGTGTCCCGCACGAGGTGCTCAACGCCAAGCAGCACGACCGGGAGGCGTCCATCGTCGCCCAGGCCGGCCGCAAGGGCGCGGTCACCGTCGCCACCAACATGGCCGGCCGTGGCACCGACATCAAGCTCGGCGGCAACCCCGACGACCTCGCCGAGGCGGAGCTGCGCCAGGGCGGTCTGGACCCGGTCGAGCACGTCGAGGAGTGGGCGGCCGCGCTGCCGGCAGCGCTCAAGCGCGCCGAGGCGGCCGTCAAGGCGGAGTTCGAAGAGGTCAAGGAGCTCGGCGGCCTGTACGTGCTGGGCACCGAGCGCCATGAGTCCCGCCGGATCGACAACCAGCTGCGCGGCCGCTCCGGCCGTCAGGGCGACCCGGGCGAGTCCCGCTTCTACCTCTCGCTCGGTGACGACCTGATGCGGCTGTTCAAGGCCCAGATGGTCGAGCGCGTGATGTCGATGGCCAATGTGCCGGACGACGTCCCGATCGAGAACAAGATGGTCACGCGGGCGATCGCGTCGGCCCAGTCGCAGGTCGAGCAGCAGAACTTCGAGATCCGTAAGAACGTCCTGAAGTACGACGAGGTCCTCAACCGCCAGCGCGAGGTCATCTACGGTGAGCGCCGCCGCGTCCTGGAGGGCGAGGACCTGCACGAGCAGGTGCGGCACTTCATGGACGACACGATCGAGGCGTACATCGAGGCCGAGACCAAGGAAGGCTTCGCCGAGGACTGGGACCTGGACCGGCTGTGGAACGCCTTCGGGCAGCTCTACCCGGCCAAGATCACCGTCGATGACCTGGAGGAGGCCGCGGGCGACCGGGCCGGCATTACCGCCGAGTTCATCGCCGAGACGGTCAAGGACGACATCACCGAGCAGTACGAAGAGCGCGAGCGGCAGCTCACCGACGACGTCATGCGTGAGCTGGAGCGTCGCGTGGTCCTGTCGGTGCTGGACCGCAAGTGGCGCGAGCACCTCTACGAGATGGACTACCTCCAGGAGGGCATCGGGCTGCGCGCCATGGCGCAGCGCGACCCGCTGGTGGAGTACCAGCGCGAGGGCTACGACATGTTCACCGCCATGATGGACGGCATCAAGGAGGAGTCCGTCGGCTATCTGTTCAACCTGGATGTCCAGGTCGAGCAGCAGGTCGAGGAGGTCCCGGTCGAGGACGCGCCGCCGTCCCTCGTCAAGGACGCCCGTCCCGAGATCCGTGCCAAGGGCCTGGACGCCCCGCAGCGGCCCGCACAGCTGCACTTCTCCGCCCCTTCGGTTGACGGCGAGGGCGGCGTGGTCGAGGGCGACTTCGAGAACGAGAACGAGGGCGGCGGTTCCGACTCGGACGGCCAGACGCGCGCGGAGCGCCGCAAGGCCGCCAAGGGCGGCAAGCGCCGCAAGAAGTAGCCGCAAGCAGTAGCGGTGGCGTAGCGCCGGCGATGCAGTGCCGGCGTATGGCACGTATCGCGGCACCGGCCGGGGCCGGACTCCCATCGCGGGGGTCCGGCCCCGGCCGCGTTCGTGGCGGCGGCCGTTCACCGGGCCTCGACCGCGGTGCACCGCCAGACGTCCGCGCCGGTCCGCCCGCCCGCTCCGCCACGCGTCCCGTCACCTGTCCCGCCGCCCGTCGGGCCGCGTTCCAGGCGGAAGGCGATGGCGCGGAAGGTGTCGTGGGTCAGGGCGACGACGGCCGTCACCTCCAGCGCGCCGTCGTGCTGCCGTGCGACCTGGCAGCTGTGGACGTACGGGGCCTGCCCGTGGGCCCGCCGCCGCCAGTCGGCGCGCGAGTTCACCAACTCCCAGAGCCGGTCGTAGGCCGTACCGCGGACCCGGCCGGCCAGGCAGCTGATGGGCTGCCGCCCGGTGAGGACGGTGAGCAGCCGGTCGGCGAACCACAGGTGCGGCGGTACGGCGGTGCGCCGGTCCGCCCGGACCGCCGGGCGCCGGTGGTCGTGCCGGTTGGGCGGCCCGGCCCGATGGGAACGGCCGGGGCCGGGGCCTGGACGGGTGGACGCGGGTGAGGTGACGGCCATGCTGATGCCCCCGTGGTGTGGTGCTGCCGGGAATCCGCCGGTCTCTCCCGGGTTCTGCCGGGTTCTACCGTTCGGTAACCCGGTTGTACGGGGCGGTGGGAACGGGGGCAATGGCCGGCCGGCGGCGCCGGGCGCGGGCGGAGGGTTCACCTATCCGCGTGGTGGCGCCGTAACGCACGTATGCTGACGGCCATGCGCGTCTACATCCCCACGACCCTGCCCGGCCTGGCCGAGGCCCACAAGGCAGGCGAGCTGGGCCCCACACCGCTGGACGCCTACGCGGTCACCCCCAGCCTGCGCGAGTGGTACGTCTCCGACGACATCGAAGAGCTGGAGTACGCGGCCCTGACCCGGGCCGCCCAGGCCTCGCTCCGGCAGCTCGCCCTGCTCGCCGACGCCCCGCGCCGCCGCATCGTCATCGCGGTCGACGTGCCGGAGTCGGCCGTCTCCTTCGACCCGGACCGCGGCCTGGACTCCGCCAGCCTCGGCGAGGTGCGGCTGGCCGCCGCCGTGCCGATGAGCAAGGCCGCCGCCGTGCACCTGGACGCCCCGGACGCGGAGCAGGACGTGACGGCCGCCGCGGAGGCGCTGGGAGCAGCCGACGCGGGTGACGACGACGCCCAGTTCACGGTCGACGGCGCGGAGGATCACGAATTGCTCTGGTACGCGACGCAGGAGATCCCTAACCTGATCAGCTGAGCCCCCAGGCACGGCGTGGTGCCGGGATTCTCCGGGGGACGACCCCGCACCCACGCGCGAGCGCAGGCCGGTGAGCGGGTCCCTGGCGATGCCGCGAGGCGATCCCGGTACGCCGGGGCGCCGCTCGCACCTGCCGAGGAGCCCGATTCCATGTCTGCGACCACAGCTGTCTCCACGCTGCCGCAACGCCGCGCCTGGCTGACCGACCTGCCCGTGCTGCTGGTGGCGGCCGTCTGGGGGTCGAGCTATCTGGCGGCCAAGGGGATCACCACCGCGCACACCGTCCTGGCCGTCCTGGTGCTGCGCTTCGCCGCGGTGCTCCCGGTGCTGGTGGTGGCCGGGTGGCGGCAGTTGCGCGCCCTGCGGCCGGCGCAGCTGCGTGGTGCCGGGCTGCTCGGGGTGATCCTGAGCGCGATCTTCGTGCTGGAGACGTACGGGGTGGTGCACACCTCGGCGACCAACGCGGGCCTGATCATCAGCCTCACCATGATCATGACGCCGTTGGCGGAGGCCGCGCTGAGGCGGACCCCGGTGCCGGGTGCCTTCGCCGCGGCCGCCGGTCTTTCGGTGCTGGGCGTGCTGCTGTTGACCCAGGGCGCGGGGTTCACCGAGCCGTCGGCGGGGGACCTGCTGATGCTGCTCGCCGCGGTGGGAAGGACCGTGTACGTGCTGGCCATGTCCCGGATGCGGTCGGTCCGGGGCGCGGACGCGCTGTCGCTCACCACGGTGCAGCTGGGCAGCGCGGTGGCGGTGTTCGCCGTGCTGGCCTGTGCGCCGGGGGTGACGCGGTCGCCGTGGTCGGTCGCGGCGGGCTTCGGGACCGGCGAGTGGCTCGGGCTGCTGTATCTGTCGGTGTTCTGCACCCTGTTCGCGTTCTTCACGCAGATGTGGGCGGTGCGGCGGACCTCGCCGTCACGCGTCAGCCTGCTGCTGGGCACAGAACCGGTGTGGGCCGCCGCCGTCGGCATCGCGCTGGCCGGGGACCGTCCAGGAGCTCTCGGACTGGCCGGTGCGGTGCTGGTTCTGGCCGGAACCACCTGGGGCCGCCGGGCTGTCATACCCG
The DNA here is from genome assembly GCF_030063355.1 of Streptomyces sp. PH10-H1. Taxonomy (GTDB): domain Bacteria; phylum Actinomycetota; class Actinomycetes; order Streptomycetales; family Streptomycetaceae; genus Actinacidiphila. Next base: position 26,822 of record NZ_JASISZ010000064.1, on the reverse strand, counting down.
CCGGGTAACGTCGTTCCCGTGAACGCGCATCTGGTGTGGGACTGGAACGGGACCCTTTTCCACGACATCGACGCGGTGTTGGAGGCCACGAACGCCTCCTTCGCCGAGCTCGGCCTGGACCCGATCACCCTCGACCGCTACCGCGAGCTGTACTGCGTGCCGGTGCCGAAGTTCTACGAGCGGCTGCTCGGCCGGCTGCCCACCGACGCCGAGTGGCTGGTGATGGATGAGACCTTCCACCGCCACTACTGGGAGCGAGCGGTGAACTGCGGGCTGGCCGAGGGCGCCGCCGAGCTGCTGGCCGCCCAGCAGATCGCGGGGCTGACCCAGTCGCTCTGTTCGCTGACCCCGCACGACCGGCTCATACCGATCGTGCGCACCCACGGCATCGAGCGGCACTTCGTCCGGGTGGATGGCGCCGTCGGCCCCTCGGGCACCGGCAAGGCCGGCCAGATGGTCCGCCACCTCGCCGCCCTGGAAGGCGTCGCGCCCGACCGCGTCGTCGTGATCGGCGACGCGGTGGACGACGCGCTGGCGGCGGCCCATGCGGGCGCGCACGCCGTTCTCTACACCGGCGGGTCGCACAGCCGGATCAGTCTGAAGGCCGCCGGGGTGCCGGTGGTGGACTCCCTCGCGGAGGCGGTGGAGGCCGCCGAGTGGCTCATCGCTGGGTGACGGGAGCCTTGGCGCGCAGGATCTCGATGAATTCACGCATCCAGGCCGGGTGGTCCGGCCAGGCCCGGGAGGAGACGATCATGCCGTCGACCACGACCTCGGAGTCCTGGAAGCTCGCGCCCGCGGTCTGCATGTCCAGCTCCAGCGCCGGATAGGCGGTCACCCGGCGTCCGCTGAGCGCGCCGATGGCCGCGGTGATGAGCGGGCCGTGGCAGATCTGGGCGATGGGCTTGTCGGCGTCGAAGAACGCTTTGAGGATCTTCCGCAGTTCCGGGTCGTTGCGCAGGTACTCCGGGGCCCGGCCGCCGGGGATCACGAGAGCGGCGTACCGCCCGGGGTCGACCTCGGCGAAGGACAGGTCGGCGTCCCAGGTGTAGCCGGGCTTCTCGGTGTAGGTGTCGAAGCCGTCCTCGAAGTCGTGGACGACGAAGCGCAGCCGCTTGCGGCTGGGCGCGGCGATGTGGACCTCGTAGCCCTCCTCGCGCAGCCGCTGATAGGGGTAGAGGACTTCCAGTGACTCCGCCGCGTCGCCGGTCACGATGAGGATCTTGGCCGCCATGGCGGCACCGCCTTCCGGGCAGGGGGCATACGGGATGGGTGTCCGCCCCAACGTGCACCCGCTCCCCGGCTTTGCCAAGAGGGCCTGCCACCGCCATCCTCGCGGGCGCCCGCGCGGGCGTCCGCCTCGCACGCGGCCGCTGTTCACGTGCTGTCCATTTGGTCCAAGAATCGGGTCAGGTTTTGTACAGAGGAGTCTCCTGACAGCCCCCCGGCCCGGAGCGATAGCCTTACTGCGTGATCAGCGTTGATCCGTGCAGGTGGATCCAATCCGTAAACAACGGCACGACGAACCTACATCCCGGCATAGCGTCGTCCCGTAGCGGTGAACCCGCGCCCCGGGACGTCGTGCCATCACCCGACGTCACGCAACGGCGCGCGACAGGAGTCAGAGGACATGCAGACCAAGCTGGACGAAGCCAAGGCCGAGCTGCTCGCAAGGGCGGCCCGGGTAGCTGAGAACAGCCCGGCAGGGGGACACCCCGGCCAGGGCCTCAATGCAGAGGCGCTGACCGCGTTCCTCCAGCGTTACTACCTGCACAGCGCACCGGAGGACCTGCTCGACCGCGATCCGGTCGACGTGTTCGGCGCGGCGCTGTCCCACTACCGGCTCGCGGAACGACGGCCCCAGGGCACCGCGAACGTCCGGGTCCACACCCCCACCGTCGAGGAAAACGGCTGGCAGTGCAGCCATACCGTCGTCGAGGTGGTCACCGACGACATGCCCTTCCTCGTCGACTCGGTCACCAATGCCCTCTCGCAGGCGAACCGGGCGATCCATGTCGTCGTCCACCCGCAGATGCTGGTGCGCCGCGATGTGACGGGCAAGCTCCTGGAGATCATCGGTTCCGGCTGCTCGCTGCACGACAGTGTCGCCCCCGGGGATCTGCCGCACGACGCGGTCACCGAGTCCTGGATCCATGTCGAGATCGACCGCGAGACCGACCGCGGCGACCTCAAGGAGATCACCGCCGAGCTGCGCCGTGCGCTGTCCGACGTCCGTGAGTCCGTCGAGGACTGGACGAAGATGCGCGCGGCCGCCCTCCGGATCGCGGAAGAGCTGGCCGCGACGCCGCCGCCGCTGCCCGAGCAGGAGGTCGGCGAGGCCTGGGAGCTGATGCGCTGGCTCGCCGACGACCACTTCACCTTCCTCGGCTACCGCGAGTACGAGCTAACCACCGACACCGGCCCGGACGGGAGCTCCGAGGACTTCCTGACGGCGGTGCCCGGCACGGGCCTGGGCATCCTGCGCTCCGACCCCTCGCACCGGGACGCGGACAGCACCCACCCCGGTTCGCCGTCGTTCAGCCGGCTGCCGGCCCGCGCCCGCGCCAAGGCCCACGAGCACAAGCTGCTGATCCTCACCAAGGCCAACAGCCGCTCCACCGTCCACCGGCCCTCCTACCTCGACTACGTCGGGGTGAAGAAGTTCGACGCCGAGGGCAATGTCATCGGCGAGCGCCGGTTCCTGGGGCTGTTCTCCTCCGCCGCGTACACCGAATCGGTACGCCGGGTCCCGGTGATCCGCCGCAAGGTGGAGGAGGTGCTGGAAGGCGCCGGCTTCACCCCGGACAGCCACGACGGCCGCGATCTGCTGCAGATCCTGGAGACCTACCCGCGCGACGAGCTGTTCCAGACCCCGGCCGACGAGCTGCGTTCCATCGTCACCAGCGTGCTGTATCTGCAGGAGCGCCGCCGGCTGCGGCTGTTCCTGCGGCAGGACGAGTACGGCCGCTACTACTCGGCGCTGGTCTACCTGCCGCGCGACCGCTACACCACGGCGGTACGGCTGCGGCTCACCAACATCCTCCAGGAGGAGCTGAACGGCCACAGCGTCGACTTCACCGCCTGGAACACCGAATCGGTGCTCTCCCGGCTGCACTTCGTCGTCCGCGTGGCGCCCGGCGCCAGCCTCACCGACCTCACCGAGGCCGAGATCGACCGGATCGAGGCCCGGCTCGTCGAGGCCGCCCGCTCCTGGGCCGACGGCTTCGGCGAGGCGCTCAACGCCGAATGCGGCGAGGAGCGGGCCGCCGAGCTGACCCGCCGCTACGCCCAGGCATTCCCCGACGGCTACCGGGCCGACTTCACCCCGCGCTCGGCCGTCGCGGACCTGCAGCACATCGAGCAGCTCAAGCCCGAGGGCGACTTCACCCTCAGCCTGTACGAGCCGGTCGGCGCGGTACCCGAGGAGCGCCGCTTCAAGATCTACTGCACCGGCGCACCCGTCTCGCTCTCCGCCGTCCTGCCGGTGCTGCAGAAGCTGGGTGTGGAGGTCGTCGACGAGCGGCCGTACGAGCTGCGCCGCACCGACCAGACCCGCGCCTGGGTGTACGACTTCGGACTGCGGCTCGACCCCTCCCTCGGCGACCTCGGCGACGACGCCCGCGAGCGCTTCCAGGAGGCGTTCGCCGCGACCTGGACCGACGAGGCGGAGAACGACGGCTTCAACTCCCTGGTGCTGCGCGCCGGGCTGAACTGGCGCCAGGCCATGGTGCTGCGCGCCTACGCCAAGTACCTGCGGCAGGCCGGCTCCACCTTCAGCCAGGACTACATGGAGGACACTCTCCGCAACAACGTCCACACCACCCGGCTGCTGGTGAACCTCTTCCAGGCCCGGATGTCCCCCGACCACCAGCGGGCCGGCAAGGAACTTACCGACGGGCTCCTGGAGGAACTCGAGGGCGCGCTGGACCAGGTCGCCTCGCTGGACGAGGACCGGATCCTGCGGGCCTTCCTCACCCTCATCAAGGCCACGTTGCGCACCAACTTCTTCCAGCGCCGTGACGACGGGCAGCCCCACAGCTACCTGTCCATGAAGTTCGACCCGCAGGAGATCCCCGATCTGCCCGCGCCGCGCCCGGCGTACGAGATCTGGGTGTACTCACCGCGGGTCGAGGGCGTCCACCTGCGGTTCGGCAAGGTCGCCCGCGGCGGTCTGCGCTGGTCCGACCGGCGCGAGGACTTCCGTACCGAGGTGCTGGGCCTGGTCAAGGCGCAGATGGTCAAGAACACCGTGATCGTGCCGGTCGGCGCCAAGGGCGGCTTCGTCGGCAAGCGGCTGCCCGATCCGGCGGTGGACCGGGACGCGTGGCTGGCCGAGGGCATCGCCTCGTACAAGACGTTCATCTCCGGCCTGCTCGACATCACCGACAATCTGGTGGGCGGCGAGGTCGTCCCGCCGAACGGCGTGGTGCGGCACGACGAGGACGACACGTACCTGGTCGTCGCCGCGGACAAGGGCACCGCGTCCTTCTCCGACATCGCCAACGAGGTCGCCGTCAGCTACGGCTACTGGCTGGGTGACGCCTTCGCCTCCGGCGGCTCCGTCGGCTACGACCACAAGAAGATGGGCATCACCGCCAAGGGCGCGTGGGAGTCCGTGAAGCGGCACTTCCGCGAGACGGGCCACGACACCCAGTCCCAGGACTTCACGGTCGTCGGCGTCGGCGACATGTCGGGCGATGTGTTCGGCAACGGCATGCTGCTCAGCGAGCACATCCGGCTGATCGCCGCCTTCGACCACCGGCACATCTTCCTGGACCCGGACCCTGACCCGGCGGTCTCCTTCGCCGAGCGGCGCCGGATGTTCGAGCTGCCGCGCTCCTCGTGGGCGGATTACGACAGCTCGCTGATCTCGGCCGGCGGCGGCATCCACCCCCGCAGCGCCAAGTCCATCCCGATCACCGCGCAGGTCCGCAAGGCGCTCGGCATCGAGACGACGGTCGCCAAGATGACGCCCGCCGAGCTGATGAAGGCGATCCTGCAGGCCCCGGTGGACCTGCTGTGGAACGGCGGCATCGGCACGTACGTCAAGGCCTCGACCGAATCGCACGCCGATGTCGGCGACAAGGCCAATGACGCGATCCGCGTCGACGGCGCCGACCTGCGGGTCAAGGTCGTGGGCGAGGGCGGCAACCTGGGGCTGACGCAGCTCGGCAGGATCGAGTTCGCCGTCAACGGCGGCAAGATCAACACCGACGCGATCGACAACAGCGCCGGTGTGGACGCCTCGGACCACGAGGTCAACATCAAGATCCTGCTCAACAGCGTCGTCGCGGACGGCGACATGACCGTCAAGCAGCGCAACAAGCTGCTCGCCTCGATGACCGACGAGGTCGGCGCCCTCGTGCTGCGCAACAACTACGCGCAGAACATCGTGCTGGGCAACGGTATGGCACAGGCCTCCAGCCTGCTCCACGCCCACCAGCGCTTCATGCGCAAGCTGGTGCGCGACGGCCGGCTGGACCGGGCGCTGGAATTCCTGCCCACCGACCGGCAGATCCGCGAGCGGCTCGCCAACGGCCAGGGCCTGACCCAGCCGGAACTGGCCGTCCTGCTGGCCTACACGAAGATCACCGTCGCCGAGGAGCTGATCCACACCGGGCTGCCGGAGGATCCGTACCTGCGCACGCTGCTGCACGACTACTTCCCCAAGCCGCTGCGCGAGCGGTTCACGACGCAGATCGAGAACCACGCGCTGCACCGCGAGATCGTCACGACGATGCTGGTCAACGACACCGTCAACACTGGCGGTACGACCTTCCTGCACCGTTTCCGCGAGGAGATCGGCGCGACCGGCGAGGAGATCGTCCGGGCGCACACCGCGGCCCGTGCGATCTTCGGACTCTCCGGGATCTGGGACGAGGTCGAGGCGCTCGACAACGTCGTGGCCGCCGATGTGCTGACCCGGATCCGGCTGCACTCGCGCCGCCTCGTCGAGCGCGCCACCCGCTGGCTGCTCAACAACCGGCCGCAGCCGCTGGAGATCGCCGAGACCATCGAGTTCTTCCGCGACGGCGTGTCCACCGTCTGGTCGCAGCTGCCGAAGCTGGTGCGGGGCACGGATCTGGAGTGGTACCAGGACATCCATGACGAACTGACCGGCGCGGGCGTCCCGGAGGAGCTGGCCACCCAGGTCGCGGGCTTCTCCTCCGCCTTCCCGGCCCTCGACATCGTCGATGTCGCGGACCGCACGGGCAAGGACCCGCTGGAGGTCGCCGAGATCTACTACGACCTCGCCGACCGCCTCCGGATCACTCAGCTGCTGGACCGCATCATCGAGCTCCCGCGGGCCGACCGCTGGCATTCGATGGCCCGCGCGGCCATCCGCGAGGACCTTTTCGCGGCGCACGCGTCACTCACCGCCGACGTGCTCTCCGCCGGGAACGGGACCTCCACGCCGGAGCAGCGCTTCAAGGCGTGGGAGGAGCAGAACGCGGCACTCATCGGCCGCGCCAGGTCCACCCTCGAGGAGATCCAGGGCTCGGAGGAGTTCGACCTCGCGAACCTGTCGGTCGCGATGCGAACGTTCCGTACGCTGCTGCGCGCTCGCCGCTAGCCGGCCGGAACGGCATACGACCGTGATCGCCGGCCGGGCCCCGCACCATCGGGGCCCGGTCGGCGATCGTGCGTCACGTCAGCTGCCAGAGCGTTACACGGACGGTCCAGGTCGGCGCCTGAGCGGCGGTCCGACCGGGGGTGATACCGGTGATCCGCATCATCGCGAGGTGATGGGCGCGGGTGAGGGTGCACAGCAGATCGCCTTCGGCGACCGAGTCCCGCAGGGATTTCCACTCCATGGTCCCGGGGAACGGATGGGTCTCCGCGGCGGCCCGGCATGCCTCGGGCGAGAGCCCGGAACTCCTGCCCATCGGGGTGTGGAAGGTCATGGCGCCGTAGCCGTAGCTGATCTCGATGTCCGATAGGTCCAGGTGCGCCATGGGATCGACCACCGGGAGATCGAGGTCCACCCGGGTGTCGTGCGAGGAATCGACCGGCCGCAGCGTCATCGGCCGGTCCTGGAACAGCGTCCGGTACCCGGGCGGTGGCGCGGTGGCCGTGGCGGCGCTGCCGTCGTCCCGCAGGAACGCGTAGGTCAGTGTCACCGCGAGCACCAGGGCGACGACGCTGCCGGCGATCGCCAGCAGCGTCTGCTGGCGGTATCTGCCTCCCACCGGCGGTGTGTCCGGTGTGCCGGTGCCCCAGTTGGACCAGACGGCACGGGGCCATTGCTCCGGGGCGTTGGCCGGGTACGAGGGGCGGGCCGGCGGGGGAGCGGCGGCGGGGGCGGCCACCGGTTCCGGCTCGGGCGGCCGCTGGGCCGCCGCCTCCCGCCGGGTGATCTCCGCTGCCACCGGTGCGGGCAGCCAGCCGTTGAAGTCGCGCAGCGGACGTCCGGCGGCCCGCTCGCACATCCCGGCCAGTTCGGCGGGCGAGGGACGGCCTGCGGGATCGGCGGCCAGACAGCGCTCCAGCAGCGGGCGTAATCGCTCCGGGTAGCCGGTGAGGTCCGGCGGCCGGATGGCGGTATTGGCGATCTGGGTGGCCACCGTGATCGCACCGCCGTCGCCGTACGGATGGCGGCCGGTCGCGACGACGGCGGCCAGCAGGCCGAGCGAGAAGATGTCGGTCGCGGGGGTGAGGGAGTGCCCGTTGGCGTGCTCGGGCGACATGTACTGCGGGGTTCCGATCAGGCCGCCGCTCCGGGTGAGGTGCGTGGAGTCGGCGGCCCTCGCTATGCCGAAACCGATCACCCAGGGGCCGTCGTCGGCGAGCAGAATGCTGCCCGGCTTGAGATCGCGGTGGATGACACCGGCCGCGTGCACCGCGCGCAGCCCCTCGGCCGCGCAGCCGACCAGCTGCAGTGCGGCGGGGAGCGGGAGCGGCCCGAAGGAGACGAGCGCGTCGTCGAGGGGCAGCCCGGGTACGTAGGCGGTGGCGAGCCACGGCTCGCTGCCGGCGGTGTCATGGTCGACGACCGGGACGAGGTGGTAGCCCCGCACCTGGCGCGCGGACCGCACTTCCTGCTGGAAACGGCGGCGGAATTCCTCGTCCCGCGCGTACTCCCGGCGGATCACCTTGAGGGCGACGGGCTGGCCGCCCCGCGTGTGCGACAGATAGACGGAACCCAAGCCGCCCTCGCCGATCCTGGCGATCAGCCGGTACCCGGCGACCTCGCGCGGATCCTCCGGCCGCAGTGCGCTGAGCCCGCTGCCGCTGTCGTTGCTGGTGATGTCCGACACCCCCGATTGGTGATCGAGGGACGATGCTATCGGCCCGAACTCCTGTCCATGGCACGGGAATCTGGCCGTTTCGGAGGCTCCGCGCCACCCGCGGGCCCGGCTGAACGGGCGGGCGAGCGGGCGCGCGGGCGATGCGTAGAGGCGTACCGGTCAGGCAGTCGGCGCCGAGGAGACCAGAACGAACTCGTTGTACGGGAAGACCTTGCCCGCGGCGCGGGGGAACGGGAAGGAGTACGTGCGCCGGGTGGTCAGCCCCGCCTGGTCGGCGTAGGCCCGCAGTTCCTCGAAGCCGATGAAGCGCACATGCGTGGCGTCGCTGCGGTAGCCGGCCTCCTGCGGAGTGATGAGGACGACGGAGCCGCCGGGCTTCACATACGTCAGGTACTGGGCCAGCAGACCGGACGCGACGTCCTCGTCCAGGTGCTCCAGTACATGCGCGCACAGCAGGCTGTCGAAGGAGCCGGGCGCGCACTCCGGCGCCTTGGCCAGCTCATCGGGGGTATACGCGTTCAGGCCGCGCTCGCGGGCGGTGGCCACCGATGTCGGGTTGTGGTCGACGCCCACGCTGTCCGGTCCGCAGTTCTGGAGGTTGCGGCCCAGCCCGCAGCCGATGTCGAGCACCCGGCCCAGCTTGAGGCGGCGCAGGTTCCAGCGGTAGGGGGCCTGGGTGGGAAGCAGTCGCTTGAGACCGGACTTTTCCAGCGTCGCCAGGCGCTCGGTGTAGTCGGCGTCGGCGGTGCTCTTGCGGTCCTGCGAGGTGTCGGACATCAGCCGGAGTGCCTTCTCTGGGATGAACGGAATGAACTCGGGGCGGTGACGAGCCGGCCGGTCGGGAGACCAGCGGCGGGGATGGCCCCCGGCTGAGCCGGCCGACGCCGGAAGCTTTGGTCATGAACGCTAGCAGCGCGGTGACGGCGAACACCAGGGCAGCCGGACACCGGTGCGGGGGACTCTCAGCTGCGGACGGAAAGCAGCAGGTCAGCGACTCGGGAGGCGGCCAATCCATCATCCAGGGGACAGAATGCGGCCTGGAACTGTGCGTAGTTGTCCGCGCTGTGCCGGGTGACGGCGTCCAGATCGCGCAGCGCGCCGATCAGGTCGGCGGTGCTGTGCAGGAGGGGGCCGGGGGCCTGGGCCTCGAAATCGAGGTAGAAGCCGCGGAGGGTGTCGCGGTAGTGGTCCAGGTCCGGGGTGAGGAAGAGCATGGGGCGGCCGGTGTTCGCGAAGTCGGCCATCGCGGACGAATAGTCGGTGACCAGCACGTCGGCGATGAGCAGCAGCTCGGCGAGATCCGGGTGGCCGGAGACATCCCGGGCGAAGCCGCTGCCGTTGACCGCCACCCGGTCGGCGACCAGCGGATGGGCGCGGACCAGCAGGACGTGATCGGCGGCGAGCGCCGACTCCGCCGCGGCCAGGTCCAGGGCGAGGTCCAGCTTGTAGTGCCGCTCGTCGTACGCCTGGTCGTCGCGCTGGGTGGGGGCGTACAGGACGACCCGCTTGCCCGGCGGGAGGCCGAGCCGGGAGCGGACCTCCTCGGCGAGCTTGTCGCGGTCGTCGGCGAAGAACACGTCGGTACGCGGGAGCCCGGTCTCGGCGACCTCGCCGTCGTAACCGAGCGCCTGGCGCAGCAGCGGTGTGCTGTACGGGTTCGGGGAGATGAGCACGTCCCACTGGTGGCCGCGCCGGGGCTGCGGCCACAGGTGGCTGAGGTCGGCGCACAGGGTGCCGGCCAGGTCCTGGCCGATGCGCTTGACGGGGGTGCCGTGCCAGGTCTGGACGACCCGCTGGCCCTCGCGCCGCTGGAACCAGGCGGGCAGATGGGTATTGGTGACGAGGTGGCGGCTGCGCGCGAGCGCCTCGTGCCATGCGGCGCTGCCGTGGATGACGGCGCGCGCGGTGGGCGGCAGCTGCACCCGGGCGTCGCCGACCACCCACAGGTGGTCGAGGGCGGCGCCGCGGCGCACCAGCTCCTCATGGACGGCGCGCGGCGAGTCCGAGTACTGGCGGCCGTCGAAGCTGCTGTAGAGCACGGAGTCCCGCAGCTCCCGGCCGCGGGCCTGCGGATAGTGCCGCTCGCGCAGCAGCCGCCGGCGGTACGGGCCGTGGTCCTCGGGCGGCACGGCGGGACCGGCGTCCAGGATCAGCTGGTCGTGGTGGCGGCGGTTCAGCGCCAGGGCCCGGCCGCCGTACGGCAGGGCGAGCGACAGCGGCAGGGCGGGGAACGCGGCGGGGGCGACGCGCATGGGGGCGTCGGTCTCCGCGGCACGCAGGTGGAGGTACCAGCGGCCTTCGCACGGCGCCGCGTCCGCCGGCTGAACGGTCACCCTGAATCGGTCCCCGTCCGCGGTGACCGGGAACACGGCCTCCGCCCGGTGCGTGCCGTGCTTGAGAACCAGCTCGGCCCCGGCGGGCGTGGCGGGCGGCAGGTCGCCCTCGATGAGCAGCGAGCCGTCGGGCCGCCGGACGACCCGGTCGGCCAGCGGCTGGGGCGTACGGTCGCGCAGCGCCAGGTTCCCGGCGGGGCCGGCCTCGAAGACCAGCTCGCGGTGGATCCCGCCGAGCCGGGGGTCGGTGCCGAGCCCGTACCGGCCGGGCGGCACCGGCCGGTCGAGAACGATCCGCGGATTCCGCCCGTCGGGCAGGGTGAAGACCGCGTCCCAGGTCTCGGTCGCCCCGTCGATGACGCCCTGCGGGCCGTCGGCGATGGTGGGGCGGGTGCCCGCCAGGTCGGCGAGGGACAGCCGGACCGTGATCACGCTCCCCGCCGGACCGGCCGGGCGGCAGACGGCGGGGTAGTCGAAGGCCGTACCGGACGCCTGGTGGGTCAGCCGCAGGGTGCGCGGCTGCTGGTCACCGCTGTTGGCGGCGATCAGCTCGACGCCGTCGTCGTCCAGGGCGCGGTGACCGGTCAGCCGGACCATGACCGGCTCGACCGACAGCTTCAGCCGCCCGTCCTTGAACCACGGGACCAGGCGCAACCCCTTCCCCAGTGCGTGCGGCAGCGGTGAGGCGCCCGAGCCGCTGTCCCCGGCGCGCACTGCGGCCTGGCGGACGACGCCGGAGGTCGCCACGGCGATGCCGAGCCGCCACTGGCCCGCGACCCACCGCTCGCCGCGCCGCAGCCGCTTCGGGTCGACGGTGATCTCGAAGCCGGACCAGTCGTAGCAGTGCTGCTCCTGCCCCGAGGTGTCGGTGGCCTCGGGGCACGGCACGTTACGCAGCGGGAGCAGCAGCTTGCGGCGGCCGGACGTCAGGAACGCGGTCTTGAGGGACCTGCGCCGGCTGGAGGCGTCCAGGTTGCGGATGTACGCATAGCCCGTGAGGACGAGCTTGCCGTCCTCCCAGCGGGATTCCAGGAGGCGGGCCCGCACCGGGAGGTCACCGGCGGACAGCGCGGTCGTCGCGCGCGGCAGCCGGATCGTGCCGCCTCCTTCGGCGGGGAGTTCTGCGCGCCGGCGCAGCGGCGGGCCCGCGACGGTGAAGCCGGACGCGTTGCGCTCCTGGTGGGCGAGTACGGTCAGCAGCTCGCCGAGCCGGCCCTCGCGGACCAGGTGCCAGGTGATCCGCAGTTCCACCGGGAGTTCACCGTGGAGCGCCGGGTCGACGCGCGTCAGGAAGTCCCTGACGCGGTCCAGGAAGACCTCGCGGTACTCCGGGCCGGCCATCGGCAGGACCCGGGCGCAGGACAGCAGATCATCGGCCAGGACGGAACGGTCGTAGTCCCGTTTGTACGCGGACCAGGGCGTGTTGCCGGGGCCGGGGCTGGCGCCGAGGCCGGGGCTGGCGCCGGGGCGGGCGAGGAAGCGGCTGACCCCGTCGACGGCCGCGACGCGGTCCCGCAGGCCCTTGACGTCGGTGCGCCGCCGGGTGTCCAAGCCCTCGTGGATCCGCCGGTGGACGACGTGCTCGTGCAAGACGTCGACGGCTTCGGCGAGGAAGTGCGCCCGGATGGTGACGGGGGCGTCCTCGAAGTGCACTCCTTCGGGGAACACGAGGGCGTGCTCGTCCCAGAACGTGCGGCGGAACACCTTGTTGCTTACGGTCCGGTCGGCGAGCAGCGTGAGGTCCCTGGTGATGTGAGTGCCCCGCACGGTCTCGCGCATACCGCGCTGCTGCCGCGCCTGGCTGCGGCCCCGCGAGGTCAGCCGGTAGACGTTTCCGGTCGCGATGTCCGACCCCGACCGGTCCAGCAGGGCGACGAGCCGCTCGTACGCCCGCGGCGGCAGGAGGTCGTCGCCGTTGAGGAATGCCAGGTAGGTGGTGCGTGGATCCGCGTGCCGCGTCCCGGTGTTGCGGGCCTTCCCGGTGCCGGCCTCGGTGCCCTGCTGCTGCATGCGGACCAGCCGGAAGCGCGGGTCCCGGTCGGCGAAGCGCTGTGCGATCTCCGGGCCGTGGTCCGCCGAACCGTTGTCGACCATCACTACCTCGAGGCCGTCCAGTGTCTGTTCCGCGACCGACAGGAGGCATTCCTCCAGGTACTGCTCGACGTTGCGGACGGGGACGACGACGGTCAGTCGGGGCGTCATTCGGAGGCGGGCCTTTCCGGGCAGGGTGCGGGGCCGGGCTCTCCGGCACGGGGGTCCGAAATCGCCTCTTTACGGGCCTGGCGGCCCACAAATGGATCGGCAGCATTTCGGACCCCCGCGCCTACGACCCCGTCCCCTCCCGTGGGTTGGGCGGCTCCGGCGCGATGGAGAATTCGGTTTGACCCAGCGTAGCGGACTCGTCGCTCTTGGTGATTGTCCCGTGCACTGCGTCGCCCTGGCCCTGCCCCCGGTAGGCCCTAGTCGCGCTGCTTCGCCTTCACGATCGCCTTTGTGATGAAGGGCGGCAGCACGTTGACCGCGAAGCGGCGGAGCGGGGAGCGGCGGCTTCGTGCGGGTGCGGACTTGGCGGCGGCCGGGGCGGAGGCGGCGGCGCCGTCCTTGGGGGTGGCCTGGGCCGGGATGGCGATACCGCGGCGGGGCGCGGGCTGGGCCGGGAGAGCGGCCTTCTTGCCGCTGATGCGGATGAGCTGTTCGCCGGCGACGGTCTGCACCTCGTGCCAGAGGTCCTCGCGGGTCCCCAGCCAGGCCAGCAGCTCGGTGCGGACGGCCGCGGGGTCGCCCCAGGTGCCGTAGAGCTTGGTGCCGGTGATGCAGAGGGCGTGCAGCCCGCCGGTGGTCACGGCCTGCCAGGCCGCGGCGGCGACGCCGGGGCAGTGCTCGGCGCGGAAGTCGTCGAGGACGACGATGCCGTGCGGCTTCAGCAGGTCACGGGCGTCGGCGATGTCCGCGTGGACGTGCTCGTACAGGTGCGAGGCGTCGATGTGGACGAACCGGCAGCTGTCGGCGGTGACATGGTCGGGCACGACCGAGGACAGGCCCTGGATGACCGTCGGCAGCTCCGGGTGGAAGGCGAGGTAGTTCGCCTCGAAGGCCCGCCGGGTGAGCGTGGAGTACGACCTGGCCATTTCGGCGCTGTTCGCGGTGTCCTCGGCGGGCCCGTCGAACAGGTCGCAGACCGTGAAGCGCTCACCCTCCCGCAGATAGGAGCCGGTGAAAATGGCGCTCTTGCCCATGTACACGCCCACTTCGAGCAGGTCGCCGGGCTCGGTGAGGTCCTGCTGGCGGCTGAGGAACCAGTCGAAGAGCACCTGGTCGGCGGGGAAGAACCAGCCCTTCACATCGGCCAGTCGCGTGGGGAGGGGAAGCTGCTCGGCGGTTTTCACGGGGGCTTCCACGGGGGCTTCCACGGGGGTGGCGGTCATGGGGGTTCCGTTCAGTGGTCGCTTGACGCGAGTGAGGCGGAGACGGACAGGGTCCCGGTGTGCGGCCGGCTGGACAGCGCGCGCGCCTGGCCGGGCGCCGGCGCGGGACGGCGGTCCTCGAGGGGGATGACCGAGGGGAGGGTGTCCTCCGGCAGGCCCCGCAGGCCCCGGTGGTCCTCCAGGAACAGCCGGCGGACCACGCGCTCGGCGGCGTTTCCGTCGTCGTACGGGCAGAAGCGCTCGCGGAAGGCGGCGCGCAGCTGGGCGGAGCGCGGCCCGCGCCAGGCGTCGGTGGCGAGGATGTCGGTCAATTCATCCTCACTGCGCGCGACGAGGCCGGGCGGCTGCGCGGTGATGTCGAAGTAGGCTCCGCGCGACGCACGGTAGACCTCCCAGTCCTCGGCATGGATGACGATCGGCCGGTCGAGATTGGCGTAGTCGAACATCAGCGACGAGTAGTCGGTCAGCAGCACGTCCGAGGCCAGGCAGAGCTGCTCGACGGACGGGTGCCGGGACACGTCGAGGAAGGCCGGCTGTCCGGCAGCGTGCTGCGCTCCGGTGTCGTAGAGGTGATGGGTGCGCATCAGGACCGTGAATCCGGGGCCAAGTTCCCGGGCCATCCGGTCCACGTCGAGTTCCGGCCGGTAGCCGCCGCGGTAGTCGCGGTGGGTGGGCGCGTACAGCACCGCCGTGGAGTCGCGCGGAATGCCCAGCTCGGCGCGGATGCGGAGGATGTCCTCGGTGGTGGCCCGCTGGAAGATGTCATTGCGCGGCTGGCCGTACTCGAGAGTGGTGAAGCCGGACGGGTAGGCGCGCTCCCAGGTGAGGCTGGAGTGCCGGTTGGACGACAGGCTGTAGTCCCAGCGGTCCACGTGCTGGAGCAGCTGTTCGAAGTCGGTCCCGCGCGCGGCGGCCGGGAACTCCCGCAGGTCCAGGCCCATGTGCTTGAGCGGGGTGCCGTGGTGGGTCTGCAGATTGAGCTGGCCGGCCCGCTTGGTGTAGCGGTGGTCGAACTCGGCGTTGCTGACCAGGTACTTGGCGCGGGCCAGCGCCGTCCAGTAGGCGGCCGAGCCCGGTTGCAGCCGGCGCACGCCCGGCGGCAGGGTGTGGGCGTGCTCGAGGGTGGTGACCCAGGCGGTGCGGATGTGCGGCGCGAGCTCCCGCAGCCGGGCCTCGATCGCGGCCGGGTTGCAGACATAGCCACGGTCCCGGTAGGCGGAGAAGACCGCCAGATCCGGGTCGAGGGCGCGGCGGCGCTGGAGGCGGTAGTGCAGCCGCAGCGCGGCCTCGCGGATCCGGCCGCAGCCGGCGGTCGCGCGCGCCTGCGAGCGCAGCCGCAGCCGGTGGACGGCGCCGAGCGCCCGGAAGGTGCGGCGTGCCCCGAGGCGCACCAGGAGGCAGCGCAGCCCCGAGCGGCCGCCGAGGGGGGCGCGGTACTTCCGCGGGCGGTGCCGGCGGTAGTAGGAGCGGCAGCGCTTGAAGTAGTCGGCGCGCGCCGAACGCGGCAGCCGGCCGGGGACGTTGTAGACGGCGGTGAGGTGGTCGAGCATCCGGCCGAAGAGGACCGGCCGCCAGCGCTCCAGCTCCGGGTGGCTGTCGAGGAAGGCGAACACCCGGTCGTACTGCTTGAAGATGTCGAAGTGCCGGCGGCTCGTGGTGGCGAGGATGTTGCCGCGCCGGCGCTGCCGGTAGTGGACGCACACCCGGTCGAGGACGGCGATCGACCCGGCGGCCAGCAGCGCCTCATGGGTCCACGGAGTGGCCTCGTAGTAGCCGGGCGGGAAGGACAGCCCGCGGCGTTCGACGAACTCGCGGCGGTACGCCTTGTTCCAGACGACCGTGAGCAGGCGGAGCAGCTCCGGGCGGTCGTCGAGGACGAAGGCGGCCGGGCCGCTCTGGGCGAGGAGCCCGGCGAACCGGTTGCGCCGCGCGTCGCCGTTCCAGTAGGTGCGTTCGTAGTCGTAGACGAGGAGGTCAGGACCGCCGGTCTCCTTGACGCGGTCGGCGATCGCCCGCAGGGAGCCCGGGGCGAGCGTGTCGTCGCTGTCGAGGAAGAGCAGATAGTCGCCGGTGGCGCGGGACAGGCCGGCGTTGCGGGCGTGTCCCGGGCCGACGTTCTCCGGGAGGTGGATGGCGGTGATCCGGTGGTCACGGCCGGCGAACTCGTCGATGATCTCGCCGCTGCCGTCCGGTGAGCCGTCGTTGACCACGATCAGTTCGAAGTCGGTGAAGGACTGGGTCAATACGGATGCCAGGCAGGCGTGCAGATAGGCCTGAACCTTGTAGGCGGGAACGATGACGCTGAACCGAGGCAAGGCACATCCAGGAGTCGACGCGGGCGCTGTGGACGGGCGCCCGCGTACGCACCAAATGCGAGGATTACTCGGTTATCGGATGAACAGTGATGTACGCGGCCTGTGCCCGTTATATGGGGCGCAACGTCGCGGAGAGTGATCTGGTTACGGCGTACGCGGGTGTGCTTGCCCGCGCGTTGACCCGGGTCGGCCGCGTGTTGACCCGGGTTGCCCGCGTGTTGACCCGGGCTACTTCACGGCGCCCGCCATCACCCCCGACACGAACTGCCGCTGGAAGGCGAAGAACACGGCCAGCGGGATCACCATGGACACGAACGCGCCCGGCGCGAGGATGTCGATGTTGCTGCCGAACTGCCGGACCTGCTGCTGCAGGGCGACGGTGATCGGCTGCGAGTTGCTGTCGGCGAAGATCAGCGCCACCAGCATGTCGTTCCACACCCACAGGAACTGGAAGATGCCCAGCGAGGCGATGGCGGGGCCGCCCAGCGGCATGATCACGGTGGTGAAGAGCCGCAGCTCGCCGGCCCCGTCCAGGCGTGCCGCCTCCAGCAGTTCGCGCGGGATCTCCGCGAAGAAGTTCCGCAGCAGGAAGATCGCGAACGGCAGGCCGAAGGCGGTGTGGAAGAGCACCACGCCGGTGATGTCACCGAAGATGCCGACCTTCCCGAAGAGCTGGGCGACCGGGATCAGCGCCACCTGGACCGGAACGACCAGCAGGCCCACCACGGCCAGGAACCACCAGTCGCGACCGCGGAAGTCCATCCAGGCGAAGGCGTAGCCGGCCAGCGAGCCGATGACGACGACGAGCAGCGTGGTGGGGACGGTGATGAGGATCGTGTTGACGAGCGAGTTGACGACGGTGTCGTTGCTGAGCAGCGACTTGTAGTTGGAGACCGTGAGCTGGGAAGGGGCGCTGAAGACCTTCCACCAGCCGGTCGCCGCGATGTCCGTGGGGTCGCGCAGGGAGGACAGCAGCAGGCCGATGGTCGGCAGCAGCCAGAAGAGCGCGACCACGATCAGGAAGACGCGGACCGCGCCGCCACTGACCCAGGCCGCGAGTTTCGCCGCGATCGCGCTCATCGTCGTGCCTCTCTGCGCAGCCGCCGGATATTGAAGATCATCACAGGCAGGACGAGCAGCAGCAGGAGGACGCCGATCGCACTGCCGACCCCCTGGTCGTTGCCGCCGCCGAAGGACTTCAGGTACAGCTGCAGGGCGAGCACGTTGGCGTCCTTCTGCGACGCGCCCGGCGCGATGATGTAGACGAGGTCGAAGATCTTCAGCACGTTGATCATCAAGGTGATGAGGACCACCACCAGGACCGGTGCCAGCAGCGGCACGGTGATCTTCCGGAACACCTGCCACTCGCTGGCGCCGTCCACCCGCGCCTGCTCCAGCAGTTCACGCGGCACACCGGCCAGGCCGGCCGCGATCAGCACCATCGCGAAGCCCGCCCACATCCAGATGTACGAGACGATGATGGACGGTGTGACCAGGCTCGGGCCGAGCCAGTCGACGCCGTTGTACTGTGAGGCGAAGTTGGAGGCGGGCAGCCGCAGTTGGGCTCCCGCCGCCGAGGCCGGCAGCGAGAACGTGCCGTCGTCACCGGATTTCGCCGACGCGACGACCTTGCCGTCCTTCACCGCCTCGACCTTGACGCCCGGCAGCGCCTTCTCGCCCGGGTCGATCACGCCCGGCTTCCCGCCGCCACCGGGCTTGAAGTCCAGCCACACCGTGCCCGAGACGCCGTCCGCCGCGGGCGCGGCGGCCTTGGCGTCCTGCGCCCCGGCCGGGATCCTGTTCTGCGGGATCCCGATCAGCGGCAGCGCCGCCGCGGTGCCCGGCCTGGCCTGCGACTTGGAGGTGTACGAGCCGCCCGCCGTCGACGCCAGATCGCTGTTGGGCCGTGGTCTGGCACCCGGATAGGCGGACGCCTCGGCGAAGGTGTCATGGATCGAGACCACGACGGCGTTGGCGACCCCCTTGCCCGGGTCGTTCTCGTACACCAGCCGGAAGATGATCCCGGCGGCCAGCATCGAGATCGCCATCGGCATGAAGACCACGAGCTTGAAAGCCGTGCCCCAGGACACCCGCTCGGTCAGTACCGCGAAGATCAGCCCCAGCGCGGTGGCCACCACCGGGGCGATCACCACCCAGATCGCGTTGTTCTTGACGGCCGTCAGATTGCCGGGGTCGCTGAAGACCTCACCGAAGTTCTTCAGGCCGACGAACGACGCGTTGTCCGCGTCGAACAGGCTGCGCTGGAGGGTGTACCCGATCGGGTACAGCACCAGCGAACCGAGCAGCACCAGCGCGGGCAGCAGAAAGGCGATCGCCACCCATGGGCGGGTGCCCATCAGACTCTTGCGTCTCACGGGGGGCGGTCCGGCCGCGCCCCCCGTGGTCACCGACGAGGTCACCGACGCCTCAGCCCTTGTACGCCTTGGTGGCGTCCGCTTCGAGTTTGGCCTGGGCGCCGGCCACATCGGCCGGTTTCACCAGGAAGTCCTGCAGGTCCTTCCACTCGCCCTCGCCCTTCGTACCGCCGAACGCGGCGGGCGCCTGGTCGGACATGTCGAACCGGAAGTCGTCGCCCGCCGAGATCAGCGCCGTGGCGATGCCACGGGTGACGTCATCGGGATAGGCCGACATGGGCAGCGACTTGTTCGGCGACAGGAAACCGCCGGGCTTCGCCCACACCTGCGCCGCGTCGGTCGAGGCGAGGAAGGTCAGCAGCGCCTGCGCGCCCTTGCTGTCCTTCAGCGCCACAGCCACATCGCCGCCGCTGACCACGGGCGCCTTGCCGCTGCCGACGGCCGGGAACGGGAACACCTTGGCGTCCGTGCCCACCTTCGCCTTGGTGCTGGCGGAGATGACCGAGGCGACAAAGTCACCCTCGTAGACCATCGCGGCACCGGGCGGAGTACCGGTGAAGGTCTGGGTGATCGACTTCGGGAAGTCGGTCTGCAGCGCGCCGCTCTGGCCGCCCGCGAGGAGGTCCTTCTTGCCGAACAGGCCGGCCAGGGTGGTCAGCGCGTCCTTCACGGACGGGTCGGTCCACTTGATCTTGTGCTGTGCGAGCTGGTCGTACTTCTCCGGTCCCGCCTGGCTCAGATAGACGTTCTCGAACCAGTCGGTCAGTGTCCAGCCGTCCGCGCCGCCGACCGACACCGCGGGCGTGCCCGACTCGAAGACCGTCTCCGCGGTCTTCAGGAAGTCGTCCCAGCTCTTCGGCTCCGCCGCGCCCGCCTGCTGGAATGCCGCGGTGTTGTACCAGATCAGCGACTTGTTCGCGGCCTTGGCATACACCCCGTACTGCTTGCCCTGGTACCCGCCGAGATCCTTCCAGCCCTTCGAGAAATTCTTGTCCAGCTGCGCCTGGGCCTCCGGGCCCAGCGGCTTCAGCCAGCCCTTCTCCGCGAACTGGTGCAGCACGCCGACCTGCGGCAGGAACGCCACGTCCGGCGGCGCCCCGCCCTGGATCTTCGTCCCGAGGAACGTGGAGGTGCTGTCACCGGTCGGTACGAAGGTGACCTCCGCGCCGGTGCGCTTCTTGAATTCGTCCAGCACATTCTGGAAGTTCTTCTGCTCGGGGCCGGTCCATACGGCGGCCACCTCGAGCTTCTGGCCCTTGAGATCCGGCAACTGTAGTCCGGAGGAGGAAGGCGTTGTGGCCTTCGCCCCACTGTCCTTCTTGCTGTCGCCGCCGCATCCGGCCGCGGTGAGCGTCAGTGCGGTGGCCGCTATGACGGCCAATGCGGTTCGTGCCTGGCGGTTGTGCGCGCGCGTGCTGAATGTACGCATCTGCTCATCCCCTCGGTCCCGTCCGTCTGTCCTACGCCCGGGCCGAACGGCGACGCAAGGGCAAGGGTGGGGTATAGGGGTTGATCGTGACCATGACGTGATGCGGTGTCAGCGGGGTTTATTCAGCGGAAACTTGGGCCTCGCGCGCGATCTGTCACACCACGTGATCCGTCACAACAGCGGAACGGCCGCACCGGCCCCCGTCGACTCGGCGGCCCGCTGCAGCGCGCTGGCGAGCAGCGCGAGGTCCGTCGGCCCGTTGCCCAGCTCGCGCAGCGGCCTTCGGGTCGGCGGGTCGCCCATCCGCTCCCACTCCAGCGGCACCACCGTGGGCCGCAGCGTGGCCGTACGGGGGATGCGGCCGCTGACCCGGCCCGCCTGGAACGGCGCCACGGCCCCGCCGGGGCGGCGCAGATAGCCGCGGCCCGGCAGCTCCTCGTCCAGCCCCGCCGGGTCCTCGACATGGACCAGCAGGGTGGCCGACGCCGGATCCTCGGTGCGCAGCGCGATCCGCAGCCGGGACCGTTCGTCCGCCTCGGTGCCCGAGGTGCGCTCCGGGCGCCCCGTCGACGCGACCAGGTGGACGCCTAGCCGCTCGCCGTCGCGGGCCACCGCCTCCAGCGCCCGCACGACGGAACCGGCCGCCGGGCGGCCGGTACTGCCGAGCCCCGGCGCGACCAGCGCGTCGAAATCGTCTACCACGACCACCAGCCGGGGGAGCGCGGAATCGTTGCGCGTCTGGACGCGCAGCGCGCCCTGCTCGGACGGTTTGCGGCCGTCGCCCCGCGCCGTGGACTGCCTCGGCACGGTCACCATCCGGTCCGCGTGCCACTCCCCGAAGGCCTGGCCGCCGAGCAGCTCCTCGCGGCGCTTGAGCTCGGCGCCGAGCGCCTGGGCGAACGCGCGCATCCGGGTGGGATCGGAGGCCGCCAGATACGTCGAGACATGGGGCAGATCCGTGACCGCGCGCAGCCCTTCGCCGCGCTCGGTCCCCGCGCCGTCGACCAGGACCAGCGCCAGCCGGTCCGGCCGCTCGGCGGCGGCCAGCGCCGAGGCGACCGACCGCAGCAGCTCGGTCTTCCCCGAACCGGGGGCGCCGCCCACCATCAGATGCGGCCCCTCCGCCGCCAGGTCGACGACGACCCGGCCGCCGGAACCCGAACCCAGCACCGCCAGCGCCCGGCCGCCGGCCCGTGCGTAACCGGTGAGGCCCTGCTGCCCGGCGTCCTCGCCGCCTTCGGCTTCGGTCTGTGCGGGATCCGGTGTGCCGTCCCAGCGCGCGGTGATCTTCGCGGGGGTGGCCAGCGCCAGATCCAGCGCGTCCAGCAGCCGTACGGTGCGCGGCAGCGCGTTGCGGGTGCGCGGCGCCGCCGTGTCCGTCTCGCGCAGCGGCGCGAGCGCCCGGGCGAACCGCTCCGCCCACGCGGGCGACACCGCGTCGACGACGACCTGCGCGGGCCCGTGCGGATCCATCCGCAGTGTCGTCGCGACATCGCCCGAGAGCCGGGCGACCGCGCCGCACTCCGTCGCGAGCCGTTCTGGCGACTCGGCCAGGCAGACCACATGCATCCCGACCGAGGGACCGGCGGCCGCTATCCGGCCGAGGGTGTCGCGCAGCGCGGCGGAACCGGGATCGCCGTCCACCACGACCAGGGTGTACGGGCCCTCTCTGCGGGCCGCGGCCTCGGCGACGGCCTCCGGGGCGGCCCCGGCCCAGCCGGAGCCCAGCGGTCCGTCCTCCAGCCGGCGGGCCAGTTCTGTGACGCGCGCGCCGGCCTGCTCACGGTCGAACGCGAGCAGCAGCCGGCAGTCCTGGCCGTGTGCGGGGCGCAGCTGCGGCAGCCAGTTGAGCCAGGCCCATTCGTCGGACCGCTGCTCAGCGCCGCGGGAGCGGTCCGCGCTGATCAGCACCAGCTCCAGCGTGGTGGGGGAGTGCAGCGCGCAGGCCTGTGCCAGCACGGCGCGGGCCAGGCCCGCCAGCCGTGGCCGCGGCCCGGCCAGCCCCAGCGCGAAGGTGTGGGGATCCCGCAGATCGACCGTGAAGGGCACCGCCCGCAGGGTGCCCGTGCCGTCCTCCGAGGGCAGATCGGCCGTGCCCAGCCGCAGTGTCAGCGCGTCCGGGTGGCCGGGCCCGCGCTCCCACAGCCGCTGGCCGGGCCCCAGTGCGGTCAGCAGCACGGTGGCCGGGTCCGGCCACCGTTCCCGCAGCGCGGCCGCCTCGGCGGCCAGTCTGGCGCCGTCCGCGCCCTGCCCCGCCGTGCCGCTTCCCGTCCGGCCGGCCGCCAGCCGTCGTGCCCAGGCTCCTATCGTCCCGGCGACCCGTCCGCCGCCGGGCTGTCCCTGCCGCGGCGGCGGTGCCCCGTCCTCGGGCCGCAGCCGCTCGCCGCGGCCGTAGGTCACCTCCTGGTCCGCGTATCCGTGCGAACCGCTCTGCGGGGTGTCCTGCCGGCGCGAGGGCCCAGTGCCCGGGGGCTCCGTGCTCGGGGGCTCCGTGCGCGGGGCCTCAGCGTGCGACGGCTCGGTACGCGGGGCCTCAGCGCGCGGGGCCTCAGCGCGCGGGGGCTCGGTGGAGGGCGGGATCAGAGGCAGTGGCGGCGCGCCGGGCCCGCCCGGCCCCCACCGGTCGCCGGGGTACGTGGCGGAGCCGTGACCCCCGTCCGGACGGACGGACGGGGGAAGGGTGACGCGGAGGTGGCCCTCGCTGTCCGGCGCCGCCGGGACGGGGATGCCGCCGCGGCCGGGTTCCAGATAGAGGGTGGATTCGCCGATACGGAGCAGCGCGCCGGGGGAGAGCGGGACCGGCCGGTCGCCCACCGGGCGGTCATCGACGGTGGTGCCGTTGGTCGAGCCGAGGTCGGCGACGGTGACCCGGCCGTCGGCGGCGACGGTGACGTCGCAGTGCAGCCGGGAGACGTCGGGGTCGTCCAGCGGAACATCGGCCTCGGCTGAGCGGCCGATCCTGACCTGGCCGCCCTGCAGCAGATGGACGCCGCCGGAGTCGGGGCCGCCGATCACGCACAGCCGGGCCGGGGCCGAGGTGCCTCCGCGCGGGTCGGCGTGCTGCTCCGCCGGGGTGTGCAACGACAGCACGGCGCCGTCGACGAGCGGGGGCATGCCGAGCAGGGCGCCGGGATCGAGCCGCTCGGCGCCCCAGTACAGCGCGACGGACGAACCGGAGGAGCGTGCGGGCTGGCCGGAGCCGGCTCCCGACGCGAGCGCACCGGAGACCGCGCTCAGAGCGGTCCCCGCGGGCGCGGTAATCAGCACGTCACAGGTGCGCGCCGCTCGGCCGCTGCGCGGCCCGAGGACGGTCAGCCGGATCTGCATCTCGTCCGCGGTCCCTTCTGCCCTGATGCCCGGCAGGAAGTGTCCTCCCCACCGCGCACGGGCGCGTCGACACGTACAAGCACGAGCACGCAGGCCCCTGTTGCCCCCCGCCGCACCCGTACGGGAAGCATCCTCCCACTTGCCACTGACAACCCGCCCCCGGTCCTGACAGTAGTGATCTTGAATGATCGGTTGTTGACCGAAAAGAGGCCACTTGTCGTAAGGAGGGACGGCGGGCGGAGCAACCAAGCGGAGGCCCCTCGCGTCCTAACTCCATGCTCAGCCGTCCGGTCGCCTGCCATCCCGGGCGGCTGTCAGGACGGCGGCACTACAGTTGGCAAGGCCGGCCCGACGGGCCATGGCGAAGCAGGGCACCACGCAGCACCAAGACCAGGGAGCGCATGACGTGCGGCCGGTAGGCAGCAAGTACCTCCTCGACGAGGTACTCGGACGCGGGGCGACGGGCACCGTCTGGCGCGCCCGGGTACGCGACGAGGACGGCGTCGTCGCGATCAAGGTGCTCAAGGAAGAGCTCGCGAGCGACCCCGACATCGTGATGCGGTTCCTGCGCGAGCGCGCGGTGCTGGTACGGCTGCGCCACCCGCACATCGTGCGGGTCAGGGACCTGGTCGTCGAGGGTGATCTGCTCGCCCTGGTGATGGACCTCGTCGACGGTCCCGACCTGCACCACTACCTGCGCGACAATGGCCCGTTCTCGCCGGTCGGCGCGGCCCTGCTGACCGCCGCCGTCGCCGACGCGCTCGCCGCCAGCCACGCCGACGGCGTGGTGCACCGCGACCTCAAGCCCGCCAATGTGCTGATCGCCACCACCTACGGTGACGACGGCAGCGCGCGCATGCACCCGATGCTCACCGACTTCGGCATCGCCCGCCTCGCGGACTCGCCCGGCATCACCAGGACCCATGAGTTCGTCGGCACTCCGGCCTATGTCGCCCCGGAGTCCGCGCAGGGCAAGCCGCAGACCTCCGCCGTCGACATGTACGGCGCGGGAATCCTGCTCTACGAGCTGGTCACCGGCCGCCCGCCGTTCCGCGGCGACAACGCGCTGGAGGTGCTGCACGCGCACCTGAGCGAGGAGCCGCGCCGCCCCAGCACCGTGCCGGAGCCGCTGTGGACGGTCATCGAGCGCTGCCTGCGCAAGATTCCGGAAGAGCGGCCCAGCGCTGAGAACCTGGCCCGCGCGCTGCGTGTGGTCGCCGCCGGAGTCGGCGCGCACGCCAGCCCCGCCGAGGCGGAGGCGGCGCTCGCCGCCGCCGCGCTGCTCGGCCCCGACCTCGCGCCGACGGCCGTCCTGGGCAGCGCCGACCCGACCCAGGTGCTGCCCTCGCACCTCTCCGCCCCGAACAGCGCGTACGACCCGAACGGCTACAACCCGAACAGCGGCTACGACGCGAACAGCTACGACCCGAACAGCGCGACCGGTGTGCTGCCGCACTCCGCCCCGGCCGGGCCGGGCGCCGACCGCACCCGCGTCATGCCGCCGGTGCCCGGCGGCCCGCCGCAGGGCTCGGGGGACGACCGGACGCCGCAGATCCCGCAGTCCCAGGACCCCCACCCCTGGCAGTCCCAGCTCAGCGCGGCCAGGCAGCGCGGCGAGCAGACGGAGCTCCAGTACCTCGACCCGGAGCAGGACCCGCTGCGCCGCAGGCCGCGCAGGCAGCCCGGCGGCCGGCAGCAGAACCCGCAGGGCCAGCAGGGGCAGTACCAGCAGCAGGGGCAGCAGCCGTACGCGCCGCAGCAGCCTGCCCAGCCCCAGCCGCGCTATCAGCAGCAGCCCCAGCAGCCCCAGCAGCAGGTCCAGCCGCGCTACCAGCAGCCACAGCCGCAGCGGTACGAGCCGCAGCGGCCGCCGCCGGAGCAGCCCGCCGCCCGCCGCGAGCCGCGTCCGCGCAGCGCCAACCCGATGAAGATCCCCGGCCTGGGCTGCCTCAAGGGGTGTCTGACCTCGATCCTCGTGCTGATCATCATCTTCGTGGTGGTCTGGTACACCACTCCGCTCCCGGACTGGGTCAACAGCGGCAAGAACCTGTGGGACACCACGTACGGCTGGGTCAGCACCGCCTGGGACAAGATCGCCCAGGTCACCGGATCGGGCAACTAGCCACAACCAGCCCCAACCACCCCCGTTGCGTTGGCGACTTGTCGACACCTGGGGGGTGATTTCCCCCGCAGAACCACACGTCACCACCCACCGGCCCCCCGAACGGCCGCCGGGCCGCGTAGTTTTGTCGCCAACGCGACAGCGCTGCGCTGCGGCGCGACGGACCTTCGGAGGAGTCGGAGCAGGCTTTGGCAAGGAAGATCGGCAGCCGGTACACCGCCCACCAGGTGCTGGGGCGGGGATCCGCCGGCACGGTGTGGCTGGGTGAGGGCCCCGAGGGTCCGGTCGCCATCAAGCTGCTGCGCGAGGATCTCGCCTCCGACCAGGATCTCGTCGGCCGCTTCGTGCAGGAGCGCACCGCGCTGCTCTCCCTCGACCATCCGCAGATCGTCGGCATCCGCGACCTCGTCGTCGACGGCACCGACCTCGCGCTGGTCATGGACCTGGTGCGCGGCACCGATCTGCGGTCCCGGCTGGAGCGCGAGCGCCGGCTCGCCCCCGAGGCCGCCGTCGCGATCGCCGCCGATGTCGCGGACGGACTGGCCGCCGCGCATGCCGCCGGCGTCGTCCACCGTGACGTCAAGCCCGAGAACGTCCTGCTCGACTCCGCCGCCCCCACCGGCCCCGGCGGCGCGCCCCCCGCCCTCCTCACCGACTTCGGCATCGCCCGCCTCGTCGACTCCCCGCGCCGCACCCGCGCCACCCGCATCATCGGCACTCCGGACTACCTCGCCCCCGAGATCATCGAGGGCCTCCCGCCGCGTGCCAGTGTCGACATCTACGCCCTCGCCACCGTGCTGTACGAGCTCCTGGCCGGCTTCACCCCGTTCGGCGGCGGCCACCCCGGCGCCGTACTGCGCCGCCATGTCACCGAGGCGGTCGCCCCGCTTCCGGACCTTCCCGACGAGCTGTGGCAGCTCCTCGCCCAGTGCCTCGCCAAGGCCCCCGCGTCCCGGCTCACCGCCGGAGAGCTGGGCGAACGGCTCCGCGACCAGCTACCGCAGCTGGCGGGCCTGCCGCCGCTCGACATCGACGCACCCGATGAGCACCCGGCCGACGCCGACGACGACACCCCGTACGAGCCGGACATCGGGCTGTTCGAGCCGCCGAGCCACCGCGGAGCCGTGCCCCTGGTGCGGGGCGCGGCCCCGGACTCCAGCCGGGACACCCACACGAGCATGAAGCTGCCCACCGCCGAGGAGCTGGCCGGTTACGGCCGCGGCGTGGCCGCCAGGACCTCCGGCGGC
>NZ_JASISZ010000063.1 GCF_030063355.1 Streptomyces sp. PH10-H1 | reverse complement strand
GTGTCCGCCCGTCGTCCAAACCCTCACCAGACCGCAACGGGCTACCCAACGTCACCATGGAAGAAACCATCGAAACCCATGCGCTCAGGCGTCTGACCAGCAGCGTTGCACTAACTCACCGGCATTGCCCTGAGCTGTCATGATGGCTGTGCCACATCCCCCGTTCCGCCGGTCGCCGGGCCGACCGGATGGTGGCACCAGCCGTTGACTCGTAGGCGTAGGCGTAGGCAATGCCGTGTCGGCCGCGTTCTCCTTACCGGAGTGGGCCGAAGCGCACCCCGCACCCGATCTCCCATCGTGTGTTGGACACCGTCCGCGTGGGTGGGTATTCCTCACTTCCCTCGCCTGTGCAGTGCGCGAGTGATCTCGGCGATGGA
The DNA here is from genome assembly GCF_030063355.1 of Streptomyces sp. PH10-H1. GTDB lineage: Bacteria > Actinomycetota > Actinomycetes > Streptomycetales > Streptomycetaceae > Actinacidiphila. Next base: position 48,264 of record NZ_JASISZ010000063.1, on the reverse strand, counting down.
GCGGAGAATGGCGGCGCGCTGCTGGGGCTGGGTGTCCCGCAGGGCCTGATGGGCGGTCACGATGACCGTTACCGCGGTGATCGTGCCGGTCAGTAGCAGAGTGAATGCCTGCATGGCCAGCAGGTCGAGCAGGAGGCGGGAAGTGGTCATCGCTGGCTCCGGTGGAGGTGCGGTGGGGGAGGGACGGCCCCATGGCACCTGTCCAGCGCTTTGTCCATCGACCTCCCCGCGCAGGGTTGGACGGGCGGCGTACCGGGCGGCTGGTGGCGGGCCTAGGCTGGAAGCTTCGTGATGCGTTCGGGGTGGACGTGTTGGACGGCTGGCGAGGGGACGGGCCGGTAACGCCATGGCGGAGGACGAGAGCGTGGCTGCGTTGGAGGAGCGGTTCTTCGACGATCTCCAACGGGTGGAATTGCTGCGCCGACGGTTGCCCGTGGGGGTGCGTCCCTCCCTGCGTGACCTTGCCGGGCGCGCACAGCGCTCGCACAACACCATCGACAACTGGCTGAGCGGCAAGGCGTTCCCGGCGGACGTGGACGTCTTGGTCAAGGTGATCGCCGACATCGGGCAGGCAGCCGCTCGCGGCGGCATCGCCGGCCGTGAGGCGGTGCTGCTGGACCCCGGACGGTGGCGGGAGCGGCACGGTGCTGTCAACCGTGCTCGCGTGCGGGAGGCTGAGCAAGCGCGGCAGGGCCATCAGGCATCCGCTGCCCTGGCGCATGCCGAGATCCGGGCCCGCCTGGGTGCTCTGTCCGACCCGCCCCAGCGTCTGGACCGCTGGACGGCGTCCCAGTTGCGTGTCCATCCGTCCATCTCCGGCACCACCTCGGATGCCCCCGGGTTCGTTCTTCCCTCCTACATTGAGCGCCCCCACGACCAGCAACTGCGCCAGGTGCTGCAGACCGCCATCGCGGGCGGGGAGGCGGCCTTGGTAGTGGTGCGCGGAGGATCGTGCACGGGCAAGACCCGCGCCGCTTACGAAGCCGTCCGTCGAATCGGCGGCCTGGCCGACTGGGACCTGGTCTTCCCCCGTACCGCAACAAGTGCGCTGGAGGTACTCGCCGCTCGCGCGCTCATCGCGCGCACGGTGCTGTGGCTCGACGACGCCCACCAACTCCTGGCCGGGCACGCGGGCGAAGCCTTCGCCGCCGGGCTGCTGTCACGTCTGGCCCAGCCCGGCCCGGCGCTCGTCGTGGCCACCTTGTGGGATGCCGCCTTCACCGAATTGACCGCGCCACCGTGTGAGGGCGCGGACAACAGTGCGGACCCGCACCACCATGCCCGTGCGCTCCTGACGGATGCCACCGCCGTCGTGCGCGTCCCGCCCGTCTTCGGGGTGGACGACCTGCGGGAGCTGGACACCCGCGGTGGCGACCCCGCGCTGGCGGCCGCCAGGCGCTCGTCCCGGGATGGAAGGATCGCCCAGACCCTTGCCGCCGGGCTGCACCTGGTGGACCGCTACGAATCCGCCTACGAGCCCCCGGCCTGCTATACACGTGCCTTGGTCACCGCCGCTATGGACGCCTGCCGGCTCGGTTGGGACGCACCTGTGCCCGACGGTTTCCTGCGCGACGCGGCCCCCGGCTATCTCACCGACGAGCAGCGCACCGCAGCCGGCCCCCACTGGTTCACCTCCGCCCTCGCCGACGCCCGGGCCCAGGTCCAGCGCGTTGCCGCGGCCTTGGAACCTGTCCCCCGACCCGGCGGTATGGGTGCGCAGCCGGGTGTCTCGCGCCTGGCCGATTACCTCGACGCCCACGGCCGTGCCATCCGGGAACACGCCGCCCCTCCACCAACGTTCTGGACCGCCGCAGCCGACCACGCCACGGACGCGGGTCATCTTGCCCGGCTGAGTCAAGAGGCCGAAGCGCTCGGCTTCCACCACGATGCCGAGCGCCTGGCGCGGCTGGCCACCGACGCGGGCCACTCGGGCGCCTACGACGCGCTGGCCGAGATGCGGGAACGGGCCGGAGACCAGCAGGGCGCCGAGCGCTTGGCCCAGCTGGCCGCCGACACGGGAAACCCGCGCTGCTACGCCGCGCTGGCCTGGATGCGGGAGCGGACGGGGGACCGGCAAGGTGGCGAGCGACTGGCCCGGCTCGCCGCCAATGCCGGAAACCCGGACGCCCTGCGGAATCTGACCGAGATGCGGGAACGGGCCGGGGACCGGGACGGTGCCGAGCGCCTGGCGCGGCTGGCCGTCAGCGCGGGAGACAAGGACGCCCTTCGCAGGCTGGGGCTGGCGCGGGAGCGAGCCGGGGACCGCCAGGGCGCCGAGCGTCTTTTCAGGCTGGCTGCTGACGCCGGACAACTACGCGCCTACAACTCCCTGGTCAGGCTGAGGGAGCTGGCAGGAGATCGCCAAGGCGCAGAGGAGGTGGCCCGGCTGGCCGCCGACGCGGGATACCCGCGCTGCTACACCGCGCTTGCCTGGCTGCGGGAGCGAGCCGGAGACCGGCACAGCGCCAAGCGCCTGGCCCAGTTGGCCACCGATGCTGGAGATTCGAACGCCTTCCGTGAACTGGCCAAGCTGTGGGAGCGAGCAGGTGACGGCCCGGACGCCGACCGCGCGGGGTTCGAGTAGCGTGTTCTCCGCCGCAGTTGGGCTGAATCCCACCAGCCTGATGCGCCGGCACCAAGGTCAACGTGCCTCACCACCCGCGGATGCTTTTGAGGCAAGTGGAGAGAACACCACGTGTCTCACCGGGGGCCGGCGGTGGCGGGCTGTGCGTTGTGGGGGCACAGAGTCCGCGAGAGCGCCCTCTCCGCAGTCGTCTTCCCGCCCGACGGGCCTTGATGCTACGTAAGGCGACCACGGAGGGCTTCGCCCGAGCCAGTGCGCGGACTTGGGCGAGCATCTCCGGGCCGCCCGCGGGCGGCCCGCCGCAGTCCGGGCCGCGCGCCTTGGCGACCACTAGCGGCGCGGCTGGTTCGAGGGCAGGACACCCCGTCGAAGCCGAGACATACACGGGGCGAAACGCCGTCCGGCCTCAGTCGGGACTCATCAAGGTACGTTTCTTCGTGCAGCCTGGGTCTGCGGATCCCGAAGGATCAGTCCCCGCGTTCGCCGCGGTCTTCGACGGCTCGCTACTCCTGCCGGGCGGCCGCATAGCCGCGGGTGACGTCGAGCAACTGTCCCGCTTCGTACACCGGGTGGGCGAACCCGGCGAGTTCAAGATGTGCGTTGCAGCAGTCTCCCCAGGAGCGGACGCTCGCGCCATCGACGTCACGTTCACCCGAAGCAGCATCTGGCCCGGGCAATGCCGGGTCCAGCGACGGCGTGGACCAGGTGTGCTGCGCGCTCCTCGCCGACCCGCAGGCGGCCCGTCTCGGCAATCCGGTGGATGTGCTCGGCGAGGATCGCGATGGCGGCGACGGCCGCGGGTGGGGAGGCGCCGGGTCGGGGGTCGCCCGTACATGAGCGAATACAGGCCCGGGTTGGCCAGGCCGAAGTTGACGTGCAGGTCCCAGTCGGAGCGCAGGTCCTCAATCGGGTCGGCGCTGGGTTTCACGTTGGTCTTGCCGCTCAGGTACGTCGTGAAGCCGTGGGCCGCCACCGCGTCGAGCAGGCGCTGCTGGTCACCGAAGAGCCGGTAGATGGTGGGGGCCTGGACGCCGGCCGCGTTGCTCACAGACCTGATCGTCACAGCCTCGCGGCCGCCTCCGGCGAGGAGCCGGGTTGCGGCGGCGATGATGCGGTCATGGTTGCTGTCCGCGGTGGCGGAGTGATCGGCCACCAGGTCCTCGACGACATCCTCGACAGCGCGGAGACGATCGGCGTGATTGCGCGTGATCCCTCTCGTCTCTCCATGCGTGTGCGCGAGCGCATCGAGGTCGTGCAGGGGGCGCACAACGACATCAGTGTCGTCACCGAGGCGTTCACAGGTGCTGCCAGCGTGCTCTGGTTGGTGCCTCCGAACCCTCACGCCCAGAACGCCGAGGACTACTACCTGGACTTCGGCCGACCGGCATGCGAGGCGATCAGGAGCCAAGGGGTCAAGCGCGTGATCGGCGTCTCGAGCCTGGGTCGCGAGTTCGGCAAGAACGCCGGGCTGCTGTCGCCCGCGTACGTGATGGACGATCTGATCGAGAGCACTGGTGTGAGCCACCGGGCGCTGCGTATGCCGTTCTTCATGGAGAACATGCTCAACCAGGTAGAGGCGATCAAGAGCAAGGGGATGATCCTCCTGGCGAACTCCGCAGATCGCAATCTCTCGACCGTCGCCACTCGCGACATCGCCACGGTCGCTGCCGAGCTGCTGCTCGACGACTCCTGGAGCGGGCAGAGCGGCGTCCCGGTGGTCGGCCCCGATGATCTGTCCCCCAACGACATGGCGAAGGTCATGTCCGAAGTGCTGGAGCGGCCGGTCCGGTTCCAGCAGGTCCCCGGCCCGGACTACAAGACGGCGATGATGCAGTACGGAATGTCCGAGGCGTGGGCGCAGGGCCTGGCCGACATGGCCGAGGCCCAGAACAAGGGTGTCTACGACGCCGAGTCGGACACCCCGCAATCCACCACCCCCACCAGCTTTCGCCAGTGGTGTGAAGAAGTGCTCAGACCGGCCGTCCTGGCCTGAGTCCCACTGCAGCGAGGAAGGTCTACGGGACGCTGAGCGACCACCGGGCCGCCGCCGAGCAGGACGCTCGGGTCGCCGCCTTCCCGCCCGGCCGGAACCTGCGTGCGTATCGACGCCAACGCCGCCGTACGGTGCGCAGGCAGGTCACGGAGAGGGCGAACGTGTCCGCGTATCCAGAACATGGTGAGTGCCCAGCACATTCGCTTGAAGGAGGCCGGGCACCCGCGCGCCCCTCAATGGCTTGCGCTCTCGTGTGGGCGTCGGTGGTCGGTGGTGAGTTGGTGAGGTGGGTGTATTTATGGTGGGGTCATGCCCACCACAACGTCCGGCCACTCACAGCCCTTTGACCCCGCCGAGCTGATCGACGATCCGCACACCGTGTACGCGCGGCTGCGCGAGGCCGGGCCCGTTCACCGGATCACCGGAACGGATGGACTGCCGGCCTGGCTGGTCACCCGCTACGCCGATGTGCGCCGGGCCCTGGCGGATCCGCGGCTCGCTCTGGACAAGCGCAACGCGCGGCCCGGCGGCTACCAAGGACTCGCTCTGCCGCCCGCGTTGGACGCGAACCTGCTGAACATGGACCCGCCGGACCATACCCGTATCCGCCGGCTGGTCTCCCAGGCGTTTACGCCCCGCCGGATCGAGGAGTTGCGCGCCCCGATCCGGCGGATCGCCGACGGCCTCCTGGACGCCATCGCCCCGCTCGGTCGTGCAGATCTGATCGCGTCGTACGCAGCCCCGCTGCCGGTTACCGTCATCTGCGACCTGCTCGGCGTGGCCCCCGCCGACCGCAGGGACTTCCGGTCCTGGACCGACTCCCTGATCACCCCGGACCCCGCCCAGCCCTCCCGCGCCAGGGAAGCGGTCGGGATCATGCTGGGGTACTTCACCCACTTGATCGCCGACAAGCGCAACTATCCGGCCGACGATCTGCTCTCCGCGATGATTGCCGCACGCGACGAGAACCACTCCAAGGTGGGTGGCGGCGAGGGTGATGGTGAGGGTGTCGGTAAGGACCGGCTCAGCGAGGACGAGTTGATGTCGCTGGCCTTCCTCATCCTGTTCGCCGGATACGAAAACACCATCCACCTCATCGGCAATGCCACCCTGGCCCTGCTCACCGCGCCCGACCAACTCGAAGCGCTGCGCGCGGACCGAAGTCGGCTGAGCAGCGCGGTCTCGGAACTGGCCCGGCACGACGGGCCCGCAGCGCTGGCGATCCGCCGGTTTCCCCTGCAGGACGTCACCATCGGCGGCGTCACGATCCCGGCCGGCGAGACGGTCCTGTTGTCCCTGGCCGCAGCCAACCGCGACCCCCACCAATTCGCCGACCCCGATCACCTCAACATCACCCGCGACGCCACCGGCCACCTCGCTCTCGGGCACGGCATCCACTACTGCCTCGGAGCACCCCTGGCCCGTCTGGAGACCGAGATCGCCCTCGCCGCGCTCCTCGACCGCTTCCCCCACCTCACCCTCGACGTCCCTCCCGAAGCCCTGCGTTGGCGGCCCTCGATGCGCGCCCGGGGACTGCTCACCCTCCCGGTGCGCTACTGACCTGCGCCCGCAGCCGCAGATCCCGGCGCCGGCACCTACTCCACCCAGGAGGAGGGCGCATCACCGGCCGTGGAAGCTGGGCCTGGCCGCGGTGCCTGCTACTCGGCGGGTTGGCCGGTCTTCTTGCCGTGGGATTTGTCCTGGCTCTTCCCTTTGCCGGGACCGTTATCGGCTTCACCCGATTCACCCGAGGTGTCTATCGGCCCCTGGGACGGCGAAGCCGATGACTGGCGCGACGCGTGCGCGAGCGCGAGCGCAGTGGCGGACGCGGCGGCGGAAGGCGGAACGGGCGTGGCGGCGCGCGACGGAGACGGCAGGGCGGGAGCACTGCTGCTGGGTGTGGGGTGATCGACGGCCGCATCGGGGGTGGCGGGCTGATCGCCAAAGGTCGACAGGGTCGCTCCGGCAGCACCTAAGAGGGCTCCGGCGGCCAACGCCGCGACCAGAACGCGCCGTCGCCGGGGCGAAAGACCTCCCCGGCGTGGAGGAGTGGCGGGATGGTCAGAGCCGGTGTGTGCGCGATGGAATGCAGTGTCTCTCGCAGCCAGCGCGACCGCTTCGCCCGCCGCGCTCAGGATGCATGGGGCGTATGCGTCCTGGAGCAGTTGGACGCATTGAGTGGCCTCGGGCCGCGCGCTGGGTTCGGTATGGGTCATCGCTTCGATGACGGACGCCAGCGGTTCGGGCACGCACCGGGAGATTTCCGGGGGGCGGATCAGACGGGCGGTGCCGACTTCCGGGGGCGCTCCCTGATACTCCCTCTCGCCTTTGAGGGCTTCGAGCAGGACCAGACCCAGGCCGTAGATGTCACTGGCGGGTCCGGAGCCTTTACCGAGAACCTGTTCGGGGGACAGGTAGGGGGCGGTGCCTACAACCGTTCCCGGCTCGGCGCGACTGGGTTCATCGATGAGACGGGAGAGCCCGAAGTCCGCCAGATAGGGGGCGTCATCGGGACCGAGCAGGATATTGGAGGGTTTCACGTCGCGGTGGATGATGCCCGCCGCGTGCACATGGGCCAGCGCGGAAGCCAGCTGGACGCCGAGGCGTGCCACCTGCTCCCCACTGAGAGGGCCGTCGGTTAAGCGCTCGCGTAAGGTGGCGCCCTTGATCAGATGCATCACCACGTAGGCGCCGCCTTCATGCCGTCCCATGTCGTAGACCGGGACGAGAGCAGGGTGGGTGAGCCGGCCCAGGAGCACCGCTTCCTTGCAGAATCCGTCCGCGGTCACCGCGGTGGCGCCGGGTCTGAATACCTTGATCGCGACCTCGCGTGGCAGCTGCAGGTCGGTTCCTTGGAAGACATCCGCGGTGCCGCCTGCACCCAACAGTTCGTCCAGGCGGTAGCGGCCGCCGACGATCTCGCCTGCACGGGGGCCGGGGTGCTGAGTTCGGCTGGGGTAGGCCGTCATGCGATCTCCCTGACTGCGTCCTGCGGTGACCCGTCGCCTACCCGCACCCGGGGGACACATGCGGACGGCGGGTATGTGCGACATCAGTCTGATCCCAGGTGGACGGTTCCGCCATCGTCTGATCACTTACGAGCTGGCCGTCGAGGTTGGATCTACTGGTGACGCAGAACCCCCAACAAGAACAAGGGGGAAATCCCGCCCATGAGGGCGGGGGGGACGTCAAGGAAACCCTTGGGTTCCCGCCTGCCCGCTCCCCGCCCGGGTAAGGATGTCGCACAATCGCACCGGTCGAGGGGGAGGACGGGAATGGGAATCTTCGGGCGTAAGCGACGGCCTGCGGACGCACGGCCGCTGGACACGCCGCAGGACGCACGGCCCCCGGGGACGCTGCGACCGGTCGGGCCGCAGGACCTGCCACTGCCGGGCGACGACGACGGGAGTCGCTGGATCTACGAGGTCGCCGGGGAGTCCTCCTCGGAAACCTGGGCGCCGCCGGAGTCGATCCGCCGCTGGTGGCGGGTGGACCGGGACGGCAACGAGCTCGAGGGCCCCGTTGAGAACGAGAACTTCGGGCCCCCTCAGGACAACCTGCGCCGAGCCACGGACCCCGACGGCCCGCTGAGCTGGTTCCCCGACCCGGAGGCGACGGTGCGGGGCTGGCTGTCGATCACACTCGACCGGATCGCAGAGGGCATACAGGTGCACTGGCTGCAGGTCACCGACAGGCCACTGGTCCTCGCTGGGCACGATCCCTCGGACTTCGCTTCCCCCGACTTCGACGGCACCCCGCCGCCGCGGATCGGCGTCGCCGTACCGGTCGGCCTCGGCGTCCAACTGGCCGGCCACGCCCCCGCGGTGCTGTGGGTCTGCTGCTCTGGGTGACCGTCAGCGAGGATCCGGCCGCCGACGCCAAGCAGAATGTCTGGCTCCGCAACGAGATCGACGCCGATCGCGCCGACGAGCTCCTGCGCATCGTCCTCCAGGCCCCGGACATTCGCTTCTGACGCCACCGCTCCTCCGCGCGCTGTGCCTCACCGGGCCGGCATCCGCGGCGACGGACGGGAGGCCCCCAAAGTGCTGAAGGCCAAGACCAAACTGGTGGTATGCCAATGGTCCACTCTGCGGAGCGGGAGTGGGGAGTTGGTCCCGCGGGGTGAATTCAGCCCCAGGTACCGCTCAAGGGGCAGCGCCGCGGTGACGGAGAGCGCGGGGGCCAGGCACAAGCCGACCAGATGCATGCGCCATTCCTCGCGCGCCCAGTTGTTTCCAACCCGGCCCGCGTTCCGCTGGCGCACGAACATGACGGTGTACGCCGCGACATACGGCGCCGGATACGCCGCCAGAAGTCGGTGTCCTTCCGTGCCCCACATCAGGTAGGACCTGACGATCCAGGCCAGGGCGGCCGCGCCGGCGAGATGTGCCACGACGAGCACGGGCATCGGCTGGGCGCCGCGCCTGGCCAGTGCGGGACCGTCCACCACCGCGACGTCACCGCCGCACGCAACCTCCTGGCCGCCGGACGGGCTAATGCTGAATTCCTCAACTTATGGGTATAAAGGGTTTGTTGGGGAGTGCGCTGGGGGTGGATTATGCCGGGGTTACTGCGGGCTCGGCCTGCTTCGGGTCCGGATGAGGCGCTGATGATCGACCGGCTGACGAGAGCGCGGAAGGCACCGGCTGACCTGGTACTCAGAGCACAGATCATTGTTCTGAGCTGGGACGGTCTGCGGGTGGCGGCGATCGCCGCGGAGCTGGGGTGTCATGCGAAAACGGTGCGGTGGTGGCTGCACCGTTTCACTGAGCTGGGGGTGGAGGGGCTGGAGGACCGGCCGGTCGCGGGCCGGCCGCGCCGGATTACCGAGGTCGAGAGGTCCCGAATCATCGCGCTTGTCAGACAGGCGCCACCGGGGCGTCTGACCAGGCACGAGGACGGCGAACTGGCGGCGCAGGACGAGTCAGGGGCACCGCAGTGGACACTCGACGCCCTGGCTGAGGCGGCCCGCCGCGGCGGCATCGAAGTGGGCCGGTCCCAAGTCCGCAGAATCCTGGTGGCCGAAGGCGTCCGATGGCGCCGCACCCGTTCCTGGATCCGTTCGAAGGACCGGGATTTTGAGGGAAAAGGACGCGGGTCGTCGGCCTCTACACCTGCCCGCCCGCCGACGCGACGGTCATCTGCGTCGACGAGCTCGGACCGGTAATCCCGCGCACCTTCCCGCCGGCGCCGGGCTGGTCGCCGGACGGACATCGCATCAAAGCAGAACTCGACTACGGCCGCGGCCCGGAGAAAACCTGGGTCTACGGCGGCCCTCGTGTCCGGGACGGGCAGCAGGTCACCATGACCGCTCCGTCTCGCAATAGTGCCTTCTACCAGCAGTTCCTCCAACGCCTCGAGGAAGCCAACCCTGCAGGCGACATCTATGTGGTGACCGACAACCTGTCCTCGCACAACAGCCTCTCGACCCGAACCTGGCTCGAGGACCACCCCCGTATCCACCACGTCTTCATACCCGTTAGCGCTTGCTGGCTCAACCTCCAAGAAGGCTGGTGGCGCATCTTCCGCAAAGCCGCACTCGCCGGCCAAAGTTTCGCCGGACCCAACGAAATCACGCACGCCACCGAACTCGCGACAATCCAACTCAACGCCCGCGCCAGACCCTGGATCTGGGGCCGACCCACACCACCCACCCGACACCTCCGCAGACGTTACGTCTACTGCATTTGAGGAATTCAGCACTAAACGCCTCACGGAGCGCAGGTAGGACCAGGGCGAGAGTTCCGGCACGGCGCATTGAAGCAGGAAGCCACCGAGATGGTCAGGCGACGTGGCAGGAATCCCCGTCCTTTGGACGGGGAGTACGTCATTTTGTGTCGTCGAAAGTCCATACAGCGCGGGTGCCCGGGCCGACGATGAGAGTCGACCGGCCGATTCGTTCCTCCTGCCGGTACTTGACGGGCCGGTTGAGCGACATCTGGACCTGCCGCAGGCCCACCTTGTCGCGTGCAACGGCGTCGAGTCGGATCGTGGTGCCGCCTCCCTGCGCAACGATGCCGCCGCCCGCCGCCCGCCGTGGGCCGTGGGCCGAACGTCGAACCCGCCGGCGTGCAGCAACGGCGCGGTGGGGGCCCGGGCGCGGGGGGTGACCGCGAGACGGATGGAGGTCACGTCACGCATCAGGTGGCTGCGGTAGTCGTCGGACAGATAACGCTCTCGCCCGACGTCACCGGGGCGCGGGAGATCCTGGCGCACGAGGCGTACCCGGCTTCGTCGATCGCGGTCGGCCGCTCGGAGCGCGGACAAATAATGCACCTCAAAGAGGTCGTGGTCGACGGACTCGACGTCATCACCGGCAGCACCAACTGGTCAGCCTCCGGTGAGGGGTTGCAGGACAACGCGCTCGTCGTGATCCGGGACCCCATGGTGGCGGCCGAGGCACGCACCCGCGTCGACGCCATTCATCACCACATGCTGGCCGCCGCGGCGAAGAAGGCCCCGCTCTCCGCCCCGATCATCGAGACTGCGTAACCCGCCAACCCTTCACGACCCCTGATTTGGAGGCGCCGTGACCCGCATACGCGCCCTGCTCGCCGCCCTGGTCCTCTCCGCCGCGATGCTGCTCGGTGGTGGAGCGCCCGCGTCGCAGGCCGTTGTGGCGCCGGTGGCGTTCCAGGTCACCGGAGTCGATCTACACGACGGCATGCTGACGAAGGACGGCGCGACGTTCGTCCTGACGGGCACGATGTACGGCTGCGGCTTCACGTGGCAGACGGACGGCACCCCGTTCTGCGGGTTCGGCGTGTCCACCGCTCCGTCGCTGGCCGGACCGTGGTCGACGCCCAAGCTCCTCTTCGACCCGAAGTCGACGATCAACGCGCAGTCCGGGTGGACCCGCAACGCCTGGACGTGGCAGCAACTCTGTGGCCATTACGGCGCCGGCTGCTTCAACGCACGCCTCGTGCAGCGCCCCGACGGGGTGTGGCTGCTCGCCTTCAACGCCCCCGCCGACTACAACATCGACCACTCCAACGCCTACTACGTGATGGGCTGCAACAGCTCGACCGGTCCGTGCGGCACGCAGGCGGGCCCGCCCTACGGGTCGACGCACAAACCATCACTGACCAGGTGTATTGGTAACGGGGACTTCGCTATCATCGGGAGTCCCGCTGCTGGTGAGGCCATCGAGTGCTCACTGCCCGGTGCCTCCGGTCTGAACATCGAGTTGCTCGACAAGTGGTGGTCGAACGGGACTGGCGCTGGTCAGACGAACCTCGCGAACCTCGGCCAGCCGAACGGGATAGAGGGGCCGGGGGCATTCCAGGATCCGGCTACGGGGCTGTGGGTGAGTACATACTCTGACCCGATGTGCGGCTACTGCGCCGGGGTTGCGACCGGATACGCCACCTCGCCGAACCTGCTCGGCCCCTGGACGGCCCCAACGAACCTGGCCGCCGCTGGCCTGCCGGTTGCCGCCCGCCGCGACATCTCCGCCGGGTCTTGCGGCGGCCAACCCCGCACGGTGTCCGTGATCGACGGGCAGGCATACCAGGGCATCGACCTGTGGACCGGGACCCGCAACCAGACCGCGGCGGGCCTGTTGTTCGTGCCGCTGACCATGGGCACCCCGTCCGGGACCGCGGGTGACGGGCAGGTGTGGCGGCCGCCGCTCACCCTCGCCTGCTGACCGTCCGACCTCGCTCCCGCTGCCTGCCTCGTGCAGGTGGCGGGGCGGTTCGCTGTGTCCGCTGACCGTATAATCGGGGTGCGGCCTTGGTGCGCTAAGGATCTCAGGGCTGACGAATTCTGCCGCCTCTCATTAGAGACGAGTAAGCCGAATGCCGTCATCTGCTCGCCGCCGCAGGTCCGTTGCTGAACGCTTCTGGACGAAGGTCAACAGGGGTGCCCCCGAAGACTGCTGGACATGGAACCGGAGCCGCAACTCCCATGGATACGGCCAGTTCAAGGTGCTGTCGGGCGCCTCTCCGCAGAAGGCATCACGATTCGCCTGGGTCCTCACGCACGGCCCGATACCCGGTGATCTGATCGTCTGCCATCGCTGCGACAACCCGCCGTGCTGCAATCCCGGGCATCTCTTCCTGGGGACGCATGCCGACAACTCGGCCGACATGATCGCCAAGGGTCGGCAACGGTTCGGGGATCCATCTGCCCTCGGCGAGCGTGTACGACGCCTCAGCGATGAGGAGATTCACGAGGCGCGACGGCTCCACTGCGCCGGCCAGTCGTCCCGAACAATAGCCCGCAGGTTCGGCGTGCATCACACGACGATCGTCCGGCTCGCGAACGGGAGGCACTGGAGCAACTTCCCTACGGAACGCGAACCCGCCTGACCTGCCACACTGTCCCTACGGCAAGACGCGCACGCCGACGCCGCTTGACGGCCAAGGTCTCTCGGAGCCCGCGTAAGTTCGCCCCCGTCTGGCCTTCGGGCCGGGCGGGGGCGGCTTTGTCGTACCCGCCTGCCATGGTGGTTGTCGGCGGACGCGCACGCCTTGTCGGCGCGGAGTGGGGTCGGGCCCGAATGCCGGGCGCGGCCCCACGCACCTGCTGGGGCTGCCTGTCACGCGCCGGAACAGGCGGCGAGCGGTCGTCGTGCACGGCGCGGGTTAGCCGGCGAGTTGTTCCTCGATGACGGCCTGCGCGATCTCCGTGACCTGATCTGAAGTGAGGCCCTGGCAGGCAGGGGGTCGGGTGGGGGCGCCCGTCAGGTTGACGGTGCCGGGTTCGTACTGGGCTTTGATCGCGGCGCGGCAGGCCGCTGCGGCTGAGCCTGCGGGTGGAGCGGCGGTTGTGGCTGCAGCTGGCGGTGTTGTGGTGCCGGCCGGGTCGGGTTTTGGGTCGTTGGAGCAGCCGGCGAGGAGCAGGGTGGCGGCGAGTATGAGCGCGGCGGCGGTGTGGCGGGTGTGCATGGTTTCCCCCCTTGATCTGGTGGGGGGAGTGTCCCGCTTGCGGAGGTGGGGTGTGGGGGTCGTGATCGGGTTGTGACGCGGGGCGGGCGTCAGCCCTGCGGCTCGTCCGCTCGCCAGCCGTAACCCTCGGCGATGAGGCGAAGGGTTGGGCACGGCCACGCTTCGTTCGACCCGCCGCAGACCCGGCACTCGTCGATCTCGGAGCCGTCGGGCAACGAGTACTGTGCGTGCTCATCGAGCAGCTTCCGGTCTGAGGCAATCCGGCGGAGGACTGCGGCGGGATCGTGGCGGGCGATGTGTTCGGCGGTGGGTTCCTCGGTTTCGAGGAGGTGCATGTCCTCGTTCATCACCCATGCGCTGCCCGATCCGTCGGGGGCGGACAGCCATTCGTTGCCGCTCGCTGCTTCGGCGTCGTGCTGCGCTGCGTCCATGGCTGCGCGGAGGTAGGTGAGCATGGTGTCTGCGGTGGTCATCGGGTTGGCTCCGGTTCCTCGCGTGGCTGTGGTTCAGAGTAAAGCGGAGGGCCGTGCGGCCGGGTGTCCGGCGGCACGGCCCGAGGGCTGAGGCGGGGAGGGTCAGGCGGTGCGCTCGACGCTCAGAAGTACGGGTCGTGGGTCGGGCAGTCCGATTCATGCTTCGGGATCCGGCAGCCGGAGACATCAGCCGGTGCGCCGCAGTGCTCGCACTCGGGGACGTGGGCGACGGGGACGGAGACGAGGACATCCGGGTGGAACCAGCCCTCGTGCCCGTCATCGAAGCGGACGCGGACGCAGAGCACGCCGTCGATCCGCTCCGTTCCCGTGACGATTCCGGTGTCCTCCGGGCCGTTTGCGGTGCTGTAGACGTGGTGGCCGGGGGCCTGGATGGTGACGGTCATGGGGGGCTCCTTGCTCGGGTGGTGCGCGGGCGGGCGGTCAGGCGGCGAGGCTGAGGATGTGGGCGGCGATCGAGTGCTTGCAGGCGTACCGGCCCTTGACGCCGGCCGGGCAGGAGCACGCGGCGCGGTGGGTGCCGTCGGAGGAGGGGGCGAGGTAGATGCCGGGGCGGAGGGGGATGAGGGCGCCTTGCTCGATGAGTTCTTCGGCTTTGGCGATCTGGTGGGGCTTGTACTGGGCGATGATCTGGGCTTTGGCGGCGGCGCGGATCTTGGTCTGGCAGGTGCGGCCGTAGCCTCGGGCGGTGCTGGCAGTGGCGGTGAGCTTGCGGCCGCAGCGGAGGCAGTTGGTGTGGGTTGCGGCCTTGGTGTTCATCGTGTCCCCCGCTGGTCCGTGCCGGTTTCTGTATTACAAGAATGCACCCGCCGAGTCTTCCCGTCAAGCCTTGTCGCCAGATCAACGTAGGTTTCTGTAATACACCGCACATGCCAGCGCCCGACCGACCTTGAAGGCCGGCCGGGCGGGAGAGTGGCTCAAGCGGTCCGCTTGATGGTCTGTCGCCCGGTGATCGGGTTGGTGGCGGCGACCTTGAGGGTCTTGGCCATCCCCTGGAGCCAGCGCTCTCCGCCGCCCGTGTGAGCGATCCCCGCGTCGGCCATCTCGCCGAGCAGGTCGAGGAGCTGCCAGGGGGTCAGGGCGTTGACGTACTGGCAAACGATTCCGCCGAGGCGGCCGGTCGCGATGTGCTGGTCATAGGAGCGGAGGGCGCCGAACGCGGGGCGGGCTGCGTCGATGAGCTGTTCGCGGTAGCCGTACTCCTGGCCGCTGATGACGAGCTCCATGCCGAGTCGCAGGATCTCTGCGTGGCAGGTCGATGCCCTTGCGGTAGCGGCGGGTGGTGACGCCGATGTGAAGGTAGGCGCGCATGTCGCGGGCGAATCGCTGCCCGCTGGTGAGTCCCGCGCGGATCTTCGCCGCGCGGGCGACCTTGGCCTCGGCGACGGCGAGGGCGTCGAGGGCCTGCTGGGGAGAGTCGTAATCGCGGGGGTAGTCGCCGGCGCGGCTGGCGCCCCAGAGGCCGGCCGGGAGGATTCTGACGATGATGCCGCTGGCGGTCCAGGTGCTCCAGCCGGCAGGCGTGAACGTGAGGGGCTGGCCGTCGAAGGTGGCGGTGCCCGGCTCCGTTGCGATCGTCATCATTTCCGTCTCCCCTGCCTGCGGTCCGTTTCTGTAATACAAGAATGCTCCCGTCCGACAGGCTTGTCAACCCCCTTGGGCAGGTGGATACTAGTTTCTGTAATACAGACCCCGAGGAGACCCATGGCCCGCCCCGCCACCGGACAGACGAAACCCATCTCGTTCCGCCCCCCGCCGCAGCTACTCGCCGAGTTCGACGCGACAGTCGAGGACGGACGCACCAGGTCCGACGTCCTCATCGAGCTCATGCATGACCGCGTGAAGAAGAAGCAGCGCGGGCAGACGGCAGGAGCCCCCGCCCCCGGTCCCTTCGCTGTCCCCGTTGAGCGCGAAGAGGCGTGGGACGTGGTCTCGACCACGATGAAGCAGCCCGACCCGGGGAGCGGGACGTGAGCGCCCCGCCCGACCAACCCACGTGCGGGGCAACCACCGTGTTCTGGCCGGACGACGAAGCCTGCGACGCCGTGTGCGTCCTGCTGCCCGGCCACGAACCCGCTGACGTCCACGAGGACCAGATCCTCGGCGAGTGGACCGAGGACGACATGGTCACCAACCCGGGGAGCAGCACGTGACCACCATCGTCCGCACCGTCGAGACCTGCCGCAGCGTCCCCTCCCAATGGGACGCCTGGACCAGCACCGGCCAGTACCTGTACCTCCGCTACCGGTTCGGCATCGGCACCGTCGACGCCTACGACAGCCCCGACGAAACGACATGGCCCGACCACCCGCTCGGCACCCTGGCCCGGTTCGGCGAGAGCAACTGGGACGGGACGATCGAGCTGGAGGAATTCTGCGAGCGGGCCGGTCTGGTGCTCGCACCGGATGCAGTGCAGGTGCCGTGGGCGGAATACGACGGACGGCGGGCGTAAGGCGCGGGCCGGGCCTATGCCGCTTCGGCGAGCCCGGCCCGGACCGCCGTCAGGTACACCGCCCGCAGCCGGGCCAACTCCGCCAACTCCCGAGGCCCCCACGCGACCCGGCCCGCAGCGAACCGCCTGATCGCGGCGTTCGCCTCAGCGGCAGACGGCACAGCAGGGCCGGGCGGAGGGGTGGGGGGCATGATCACAAGTCTAAGCGCCGGGTGTGACAGCGGGAAGAAGCCGGTGGTGAACGGCATATGACGGGCCTCAGGTCGCGTCGTGCCGCGCCGCAATGTCGTCGATCCGCGCCGCCAGGCTGAAGTCCGACGAGGTCAGCCGGTTGCCCGCGTCGTGCGTCGTGATCCCGAACCGTACCGTCTCCCACCGCAGATCGATATCCGCGTGATGGCCGATCAGCCGCGAGATGTCGGCGACGTGCACGATCAGCGCCACCCCACCGTGGTACCGGCCAGTGCGGAACGTGCGGGTGATCTCATCCCCGGACCGCTCCCACCCCGGCAACGCTTCCAGCTTCGCCGTGATCTCCTCATCCGACAGCACACCCATGTCAGCCCCTCTCGACCACTGGCGCCAGCACCTCGGAAAGATCCCGGCCGATCGGGGCATCCTGCCACGGCCGCATCGCCCGCTCCAGAGTCCCCAACTCCCGGCGCATCCGCGCCGACCCGGTCTCGACCGCGATCGTCGCCGCCTCCCGCGCGATCTCCACCGCCTCATCCGGCTGCCGTGCAGCAGCAGCCGCCGACGCATGCCGGGCCAGATACACGCCGCGGTCACGGCGCGCCGTCGTGGGCACCCCGGCCAGGACCTGCGTCCACAACGCGCCGGCCTCTTCGCCGAGCCCGAGCCGCCCGTAGCAGGTGGCCCGCTGCACCTCCAGATAGCCGGGCGTCCTGCGGCACGCGTTGCCCCACGGCAGGTCATCGTCGACCCGGCCGATCAGCCCGCCGGCCTCATCGATGAGCCGGTCGACCGCGGTACGGTCCTGGAGCAGCGACGCCCCGTGCGCCTGCTGCTGCAACGCCATCACGCGCACCTTCGGGGCCAGGCCGGACGCGTCCTCGAGGGCGGCTTCGCACAGGTCGACGACGCCGAGCCCGTCACCGAGGTCGGTGCGGACCTGCGCGTGGTTGACCAGGGAGTACCCGATGAGGTGGACGTCCCTCGAGCGGAGCGCTATCTCCTGCGTGACGCCCCGCCAGAACGCCGCGGCGCCGAGGTCTCCCGCGTCCTGGTAGAGCCAGCCGACGAGCGCGGCGTAGGCGGCACCGACCCGGAGCAGGCCCCGGCGGGTCTCGCCGGCCGAGGTTCGCACGAGGTTGTCGATCAGCTTGTACTGCTCGGAGACCGTGCCGATCAGATCGTGCGGCCCGAGGAGCATGTCCGCCCGGTAGTGCCCCTCCAACTGCTGCTGGAAGTAACCGATCAGCGCGGGGTCGACGTGCCGGGGCGCGACCGGGCCGGCGGTCAGTGCGGCGGCCGTGACCGCGACGAGGGTGCGGCGGCTCACGTCGACCCCATCGTCCTCGTCGAGGTCCAGTCCGTCGGGCGCCACGAAGCCGAGGCGCTCCGGACCGACACCGAACGCGGCGTGCAGCGCAGTGGCGTAGTCCTCGCGCGGCCAACCGGGCTTCGCGGACTCCCAGCGGCGCCAGGTGCGCGGCGCCACCTCGAACGACAGGTCATTCAGGGCTTCCTTGCCTGCGGCGGTGACACCGCGGGCCGCGGCCTCCTGCGAGCGCCATCCGCGCCGTAGGCGGGCCGCTCTCAGACGGTCATTGTTCTCTGGCATGGGCTCGTACCCCCGAGCATGGCCGCTGAGTGGCCGCGAGTGGCCGCTTGACGACCTAGTTGGCGCAGTCGTAAGACGCCCATCATCCAACTATGGCGAGATCAACGGCAGGTAATGACCCGACACGAACGGCTGACGCGGGCCAGCCCATGCCGCCGCTCGCGTTCATCTACGACCGGCACGCCACGCCGTCGACCGGCATGATGGCGGTCCGCATAGAGGGATGCCGCGAGTACGCCGCAGAGCTGCGGTACGAGGTGGCGGGCGCGTGGATCGACACCGGCGACCACGCCCTGGCCGACGACCACCGCCCACAGTTCGACGCGATGCTCGACGCACTGGCCGGCGCCTCCGTCGACCGCACCGTGCTGTGCCTCGTCAACGGCCTCGACCGGATCAGCCGCGATCCCGGACGGTGCGGCCACTTCCGCTACCGGGTCCACATGGCGGGCGGCTGGACGGAGACGACGACCGGCAGCCACGACCGCCCCGGCGACACGCGCGCGGGGGCGCTGACCGAGTTTCCGTTCGCCGTGGTACCCGGGGCCGCATCGTGACCGCGTCGGCTCTGGTCGCGCTGACGGGCATGTGCCAGGCGGCGAAGGGCGACAAGACGCTGCACAGGCAGTGCAACGGGAACCGGGACGTGTACGCGTACAACGCGCCCAAGGGTGAGCCGCCGGTGATCCGGGACCGGTGCGGGTGCGACTGCCACAAGGACGCTTCGTGATGCCCGCCTGGTGCCCCTGGTGCAAGGTCGAGGTGTCGGAGGACGACCGGATCATGGTCGGCGTCGTCGAGGTCGCCTCCGGACCCGGACGCCCCGTCTACGCCTGCGACGCGTGCAAGGTCGCGTACCGGATCGTCGCCTTCGCGGACCATCTGACCGACACCGACGGCAACCCCCGCTACACCGACCGGGAGCCGTTCGCGCCATGGTCACGCCATGCCTGACCGCTCCTGCTGCCTGGCCGCCCCGCCCGTGATCGGTTTTCTGGCGTTCCTCGCCGTCCTGATCGGTGGCGGCGGCGTATGGGGGCTGCTCCACCCATGAACGGGGCCGTCGCCTGTACGCCCCCCGAGGGCGGCGGTCCTTCACAACCCGGGTGATTCAGTTCACCCAATCGTGAGCGGACTCGGGGGGCTCATCAGGTGTGAGGCGGGCAAATGAGGGGGATGGAAGCGCTTCCCCTGGTTCGTGCATATGCCTTTCGAACAGTCATGTCAGCCGCTACGGTCGTGGGCATTCCCCCACCTCAGCCGCCATCTGTCCCGAGGGAGGATCAGATCAGCCGTCTCTACAGGCCCGCCCTGGGCATCCAGGCGAGTCCGCACCAGCAGCAGGGCAATCGTGTCGATCGGCAGCCGCAACGCCTCAGCCTGGCCCCGATTCAGGGCCACCGTGTCGACCTCAACGGTGAACCCGGCGTGGGCCTTCCGGGTCGTGCCGCGCCACCAGCTAGTGATCAGCAGCGAGGACCGGCCCTGCGGATCCCAGCACTCCAAGGACTCCGTCTGCAACCGGACACCCAGGGGAACATCGAGGCCCGCAGCCAGATCCGCGGTGGCCCGGACGGGCGTGGTGTCCGTCGTCTCGGAACCGTAGGGCCACGGGGCGTCCGGGTTGGTGAGAGTACGCACAGCAGGAGGGTGCGCCACCCACGGGCGTTGGCGCTGCTCACTGTCGAGAACTCCCTCCTGACGGAGCAGCACGATCGCCAACCGGATCGTCTGCTCGTGCACCCGGTACTCGACGCCGAGGTCGGCCCGGGAGGGGATCTGCTCGCCGGGTCTCCAGTCGCCGGCCGCGATGCGTCGCCTGAGGTCGGCGGCGATGCGACGGTGGCGCGCCATGGCGGCGGCGGGCATTTAGACCCCTGGCGATGATCATCCTGATGGGATCGCCAGCGTAGGAAGAGGCTCAGCCTCTTGATATATCCAGGGCCGCCATGAGGTGTGGCCCTCCATGAACTCGGCGCCGGATTCAGAGTCTGTCCGTCGTCGTGAGGCCATCCGCCTGCCGTGTACCCCTTCTAGCGGTGGGCGGATGGCCACAAATTGTGTCAACGCTCGATCAAACTCACTCATTTGAGTGACCACATTGATCGTAATCGCTGGCCAGGGCTCTCGTTGAACACGTTGCCGGCCCCGGATCGCCTCCCATCCCCAAGTGGTATCGATCCGGGGCCGGTTTCGTCATGCCCCCGGCGGGCCCGGGGAGAGGTGGGAGATGGGCGGGAGACGTTCAAGGGGGGTAGGCGCTAGTATCCGCTAAATCTCGCCAATAACAGCTAGGCCTACAGGCTGTGAGCAGGCACTATTCCCCAGGAAGGATCGATGACCTGGCCCTTAGATTTCAGCCTTCGACATCTACGAGGTGTCGAAGGGCCGCGGCATCTTCCAGATCGAGTCCAACTTCGGCACCTCGGCCGCCATGATCGAGATGCTGGTCTACTCCCGCCCCGGCCACATCGAGCTGCTGCCCGCGCTCCCCGAAGCCTGGGCGCGCTCCGGATCGGTCACTGGCGTCGGGGTACGCGGTGGCTTCGTCGTCGACCTGCGCTGGCAGGACGGAAAGGTCACCGAGGCGCGGCTGCGCAGTGTCGGCGGACGCAGCACCACGGTGTCCTACGGGGGAGTGGCCCGCGATCTCAGCCTCAAACCGGGCGGCTCCGTCACCCTGCGGGACGTCGGCCGATGAGCCGCCGTCCGTGGTTCCCGCACCGTGGCCGTGCGGCAGGACTCGTCTGCGCTCTGGTCGTCGCGCTGTGCGCACCGGCCTCCGCGGCGTCGGCATCGGCAGCGCGCACGTCCTCCCATCAGGTGGTGACGTGGGGGGCGAGCGCAGACCGGATGGGTACGGCGGTCGCCGATCACAGCTACCGGCCTGTCGTCCGTACCAGCGTCGGCGGCGGCAACCCGCGCATCCGGCTGTCCAACGCGTTCGACGACCCCCCGGTGACGTTCGACAGCATCTACGCCGGACAGCAGAAGGACGGTGCGCAGCTCGTCCCCGGCAGCAGCCACCGACTCACTTTCAGCGGCGGGCCGGCAGTCACGCTGGCGCCGGGTGCCACCGTGTACAGCGATGCGCTGGCCGGATCGCTGGGGGCCCAGAGCAATCTCGTCATCAGCCTGCACGTGGTGGCGGCCGAGGGGCCGGCGACTGGCCACGGCATGGCCATGCAGACGTCCTACGCGGCCGGCGGCGACCACGCCGGTGAGGAGGGCGCGGGCAGTTGGACCGAGCGGATCGGATCGTGGTTCTACCTCGACGCGGTCAGTGTGGAGACCGGGGCGCAGACCGGCGCCGTGGTCACGCTCGGCGACTCGATCACCGACGGCTGGCAGTCGAGTACGGATACCAACCGCCGGTGGCCCGACTACCTCTCCCGGCGGCTCCAGGGCGCGGCCGGTACCGGCATCAAGGGAGTCGCCAACGAGGGGATCTCCGGCAGCAAGGTGCTGGCGGACGGCGCCGGGCAGAGCGCCCTGGGGCGGCTGCAGCGCGATGTGCTCTCGCAGCCCGGGATCCGCACGGTGTTCCTCTTCGAGGGCATCAACGACATCAAGGCGCACAGCGGTGTCACGGTCGCCGATCTGGTCGCCGGATACCGGCAGATCATCGACCGGGCGCACGCGGCGGGCGCCTGCGTCGTCGGCGCCCGGGGCGGTCCTGATCCGACGGCCTTCTCCGACGGCCTGACGGCGGGTCCGACCGGGCCCCGTCGTCGGGCCGTCGTCAGGCTTTCGTCACTGTTCGGAACTGTTCGAAGAATCTAACACTATCCTCATATCCGTCTGCGACGATCTCCGGTGTGCGACTCAGGAGCCGCACATCAGGGGAGAGGTACGCAGATGCCAGGCGCGCGGGACGAGACGTACGAACATGATGGGGTGGCCCCGGAGGAGATACCCGAGGCCACGGCCGACGGCCCGCCCGCCCCGACAGCGCGCGGAACCGGCCGTCGAATCAAGAGAATCGTCGCCTGGACGGCAGCCGGCACGCTGGTGCTGCTGGTCGTCTCGGGCGGCGCGATCTACTACCGGCTCACCGGCAACATCAAGAGTTTCCCCGCCGAGGCGATCAGCCGGGAGCGTCCGCCCGCCGCCGTACCCGACGCCACCGGGAACACCCCGGTCAACGTCCTGCTCATCGGCTCCGACTCGCGCGGCGGTGCCAACAGCAGCCTCGGTGGCGGAGAGAGCGGCACCGCCCGCTCGGATACCACGATCCTGCTGCACGTCTACGCGAACCACAGGCACGCGATCGGCATCTCCATTCCCCGCGACACCCTGGTCACCATCCCCGCCTGCCGTCTGTCGGACGGGACATGGACCGGCGAGCGGTCCCACACCATGTTCAACGAGGCGTTCTCGGTGGGGGAGACCGACGCGGGCAATCCAGCCTGCACGCAGAACACGGTCGAGAAGCTCACCGGCCTGCGGGTGGATCACACCATCGTGGCGACCTTCGAGGGCTTCGCGGCGATGACGAAGGCCGTCCACGGGGTAGAGGTCTGCCTGCCGAACGACATCTACGACCGCGACATCAACCCGAACCTGGGCGCCAGGGGAAATCTGGTCCTCAGCAAGGGCAAACAGAACGTCCAGGGACAGCAGGCCCTGGACTACGTGCGGCTGCGGCACGGTATCGGGGACGGTTCCGACATCGGCCGGATGATGCGCCAACAGGCCTTCCTCGGCTCGCTGGTGTCCAAGATCAAGGGGCAGGGCATCAAACCCACCACGTTGCTGCCGCTCGCGGACGCGGCGACCAGGTCGCTGGTCGTCGATCCGGGTCTCGACTCGGTCGCGAAACTGCTGGAATTCGGCTCGTCGCTGAAGAACATCGACCTGCACGAGCTCAAATTCCTGACCACCCCCTGGCGCTTCAGCGGTGAGCGCGTCGAGTTGGTCCACCCCGAGGTCGACACCCTGTGGGCCACCCTCAAGGCCGACCGGACCATCGACGGGCAGAACGCCACCGGGTCGCAGACCGCTGCTCCTGCGGCGGGGTCGCCGTCGTCCGCCCCGGCCGTTCCGCCACCGACGGCCGGGATGGACGGTGCGGGCATCCGGCTCGTCGTGCTCGACGGCACCGCGACCACAGGTCTCGCGGGCAAGGCGGCGAGCGCCCTCCAAAGGGCCGGCTTCAGCGTCAGCGGCACGGTCGCCGCAACCGCCCAGCCGTACGACACGACGGTCGTCGAGTACGGGGCCGGCCGGCGCGCCGACGCGCAGAAGGTCACCGCCCAATTCCCCGGCGCCACCCTAGCGCCGGTCTCCGCCGCCGGTATCCGGCTCGTCCTCGGCAAGAACTACACACCCGGCCAGGACGCGGCGAAGCCGGCCGGAGCACCCACCGCGCTCCCCTCCACCGTTGTGGCCGACGCCCGCTCCGCGGACCAGGACACCTGCGCCAACACGGTCTTCGGCTCCGGCGGCTGACGGCCCGAAGGTTCTCCTGGTTCACCTACCTGGAAGAGTCCCGCAATGGCCGTTCCATGTCTCCGCCGTTGCCCAACCAACAGCCGGACGGGACAACGACCCCGTAGAGGTCGTCGATCGTCGCGAGCGCGCTGTGGTGGAGCTGTTCGGCGGACACGTCGGAAACCGCTGTCCGAAGAGGCCTGGTCGCGCAGGCGTCGGCGACGACGGTGGGCCGGTTGCCGCGCAGGAACGCGCCGGACGCGGTGAAGGCCACGCACATGTGGGTCATGAACCCGGCGATGATGACGTCCTTGTTGCCGGCGGCGTCGATGTGTTCGCCCAGGTCGGTGTCGACGAACGCGTTGGGAACGGTCTTGACGACGACCGGTTCGCCCTCGATGGGCGCCACACTGGGGTGGATCTGGCCGATCTCGGTTCGGATGTCGTACGGGGTTCCCTCGCCGCCGTCGTTGATGACGTGGATGACCTTCGCGCCGGCGGTCCTGGCACTGGCCAGCAGTGCGACGGCCGAGTCGAGGGCTGCCTCCCATCCCGCCAGCTCCATCACGCCACGGGTGTAGGTGTTCTGGTAGTCGATCAGGATCAGCGTCGCACCGGCCAGTGATGCCGGAGTCTGATCGAAGCTGTTGAGTTCACGCAGGGTTGTCGTAGGCATGGAGGCATCCTCTTGTGATGGGTGTCGAAAGGTTTGGGCCACCGCGTGATGACTGTGTCCAACGTTATGATGTGCCACGCGTGGCGGCAATGTCATGCAACTTGCAGATACGGACATCGTCGCGGCACTGCTGCCGACCGGACGGAGACCCCTTGAGCAGCATCAAACGGTTCATCGTCGTCGTCCTCTTCGACGGCGTCGACCTGCTGGACGTCACCGGCCCCCCGGAGGTGTTCTCCCTGCTGCAACGAGAGGTGGACGACGGGACGGGTTACCACGTCGTTCTGGCCGCCGAAACCATGGGCCCCGTCACCACTTCCGCCGGAGTTCGCGTCCTGCCCGATGCCACCTTCCAGGAAGTGTCCACGAGGAGTATCGACACCCTCATCGTCCCCGGCTCGGTGGAAGTCGACGACCAACACCGCGTCCACGCCCTTGCCGACCCCACCGTGGTCAACTGGGTGAAGACACTCGCGGGCAGGACACGCCGCGTCACATCCGTCTGTGTGGGAGCACATATCCTCGCCGCCGCCGGGCTGCTGGACGGCAAGCGCGCCACCACCCACTGGTCGACCGCCCAGCAACTCGCCACCGACCATCCGTCGATCGAGGTCGACGCCGACCCGATCTTCATCCGCGATCACGATGTGTGGACCGGCGCGGGCATCAGTGCCTGCCTCGACCTGTCACTCGCCCTCGTCGCCGATGACTTCGGCGAGGCCGTCGCCCTTCGCGTCGCCCGGCAGCTCGTGATGTACCTGAAACGCCCGAGTGGGCAAAGCCAGTTCAGTGTCCCGATCGAGCCCGTCTCGACATCGCGACGCATCGACGATCTCCGCCACTACATCACGGGGAACATCGCCGGACACCTCACTGTCGCCGACCTCGCCGGCCACGCCCACGTCAGCGAACGACAGCTCACCCGAATCTTCAAGAACGAACTCAGCATGACCCCGGCGGCCTACATCGAATCAGCTCGCGTCGAAGTGGCGCGCAACCAACTGGAATCCACGGATGATTCCCTCGCACGCGTCGCGTCCACCTGCGGCTTCCACACGACCGACACCCTCATCCGTGCATTCCGCAGGAAACTCAACACGACACCGACGGAGTACCGAAATAGATTCCGGCATTCCGCCTCATAGGCCGGTGAACAGGAGATCGAGGCTGAGAGCAACTGCATCGGCAGCCCCCAGCCGGTCACCGGCTGCGCCCCGGTGGTTGTCAGCTGTCGGTCGGTGGCAGGCGATGGACCGCTGAGGGCGACTGTGGGCGTTGGCCGCCTCCGCTCGCGATCATGCGTACCTGGCCCGAGTCGCTGATCTCGGCACGGATGATCTTGCTTGCGTCGACATAGATCGGATAGCCGCCCGACCCGATCGCCGTCGTCGCGAAGACCTCGACGACCTGCTGGGCGGGGGCGCCGTCCACCGGGAGAGGGTTGGTGAAGGTGAGCTCGAAACCCGGACGCTCGGACATGGGGTACTCCCAACGGTGAACGTATCCAGTAGGCATCTCGGAGGCGACAAGGCCCGTCAGTGGTCGCACAGCCGCACCGGGCGGGCCGCGGCTGTGCCGATCCGGGCTCAGACGGACATCGCCACGAACACCGCGGGCGTCGAGCGGAGGCCACGGTGCGCCTCAGCCCGGTCCGTGCGCGGTGCGAAGACATACTTCGACGCTACGACTGCCGCAGGCGGCACGCGACCGCAGCCGATCGATGCACCACGGCGGGATCCGTTCCACACAGGCGCCACCGTCTCAGGGCGCGCGGCGTGATCCGACACTGCCGCGGTACGGGCTCCGACGGCTCGCACCGAGGCCGTGGCGCAGAGGCGATAGCTCGGCGTCACCGTGTCGTCGCCGCGGCAGTGGCCTGAGCTGGAGATCGCCGACCGAAGCGCTCCTCGCCCCGGGTGCGGCCGCGGGC
This sequence comes from Streptomyces sp. PH10-H1, assembly GCF_030063355.1. GTDB lineage: Bacteria > Actinomycetota > Actinomycetes > Streptomycetales > Streptomycetaceae > Actinacidiphila. The sequence continues at coordinate 22,010 of NZ_JASISZ010000063.1, read as the reverse complement.
CTGGATCCTTTCGATCTCCTGCTATGCGTCGTCGATCGGGTATCCGAGGTCTTGAGGCATGCGCACCCGCGTCTGGACCGACAGCACTCCGTCGGGTGGAGTCTGTGCCGCGACGGGCGATGCGTCCGCTCGCACATGAACCTTCGGCCGGCCCGACCGACGGCCTATCGCACCGAGAGAGCCCTTCGGACTGAGGACGTCATGATCAGACGAGGTCGAACCGGTCGAGGTTCATCACCTTGTCCCACGCCGCGACGAAGTCATTCACGAACTTCTCCTTCGCGTCATCGCCCGCATAGACCTCCGCGACCGCGCGCAGTTCGGAGTTCGACCCGAAGACGAGGTCGGCACGGCTGCCCGTCCACTTGACCTCGCCCGTAGTGGCGTCGCGACCCTCGAACGTGTTCGCGTCCTCGGACGTAGCCTTCCACGTCGTGCCCAGGTCGAGCAGGTTGACGAAGAAGTCGTTGGTCAAAGACCCGGGGGACGTGGTGAAGACGCCGATCGACGACTGCTGGTAGTTCGCACCCAGGACGCGGAGGCCACCGACGAGGACCGTCAACTCGGGGGCGCTCAGGGTCAGCAGGTTCGCCCGGTCGATCAGCAGGTACTCGGCCGGCAGCCGGTTGCCCTTCCCGAGGTAGTTGCGGAACCCGTCGGCGGTCGGCTCGAGCGCCGCGAACGACTCCACGTCGGTCTGCTCCTGCGACGCGTCCACGCGGCCCGGCGTGAAGGAGACCTTGACATCGAAGCCGGCGTCCTTGGCGGCCTGCTCGACGCCCGCACCACCGGCGAGCACGATCAGGTCGGCGAGCGAGACCTGCTTGCCGCCTGTCCGGGCGGCGTTGAAGGCCCCCTGGATCCCCTTCAGAGCGCGCAGCACCGTCGCCAGCTGATCGGGCTCGTTGACCTCCCACCCGCTCTGCGGCTGGAGGCGGATGCGCGCACCGTTGGCACCGCCGCGCTTGTCGCTGCCACGGAAGGACGAGGCCGACGCCCACGCGGTGGACACGATCTGGGACACCGACAGGTCCGAGGCGAGGATCTGGCCCTTGAGGAGGGCGATGTCCTCGGCGTCGATGAGCTCGTGCGTCACTGCGGGGAGGGGGTCCTGCCACAGCAGCGTCTCGGCCGGGACCTCCGGGCCGAGGTAGCGCACGACCGGTCCCATGTCGCGGTGGGTCAGCTTGAACCACGCGCGTGCGAAGGCGTCCGCGAGCTCCTCGGGGTTCTCGAGGAAGCGTCGCGAGATCTGCTCGTACGCCGGGTCGATGCGGAGCGAGAGGTCGGTCGTCAGCATCGTCGGGGCGTGGCTCTTCGACGGGTCGTGGGCGTCGGGGACGGTGCCCGCCCCGGCGCCGTCCTTGGGCCTCCACTGGTTCGCACCGGCGGGGCTCTGGAACAGCTCCCACTCGTTGCCGAACAGGATCTCGAAGAAGCTGTTGTCCCAGGTCACCGGGGTGTTCGTCCAGATGCCCTCGAGGCCGCTGGTGATCGCGTCCCCGCCCTTGCCGGTGCCGAAGGAGTTCTTCCAGCCGAGGCCCTGCTGCTCCAGCGGGGCAGCCTCGGGGTCGTCGCCGACGCTCTCCGCCGGGCCCGCGCCGTGGGTCTTGCCGAAGGTGTGGCCGCCCGCGATCAGGGCGACCGTCTCCTCGTCGTTCATCGCCATCCGGCGGAACGTCTCACGGATGTCGCGGGCCGCGGCCAGCGGGTCAGGGTTGCCGTTGGGGCCCTCCGGGTTGACGTAGATGAGGCCCATCTGGACCGCGCCGAGGGGGTTCTCCAGCTCCCGGTCGCCGGTGTAGCGCTCGTCGTCGAGCCAGGTGGTTTCGGGACCCCAGTAGACGTCCTCGTCGGGCTCCCACACGTCCGCACGACCGCCGCCGAAGCCGAAGGTCTCGAAGCCCATCGATTCCAGAGCGACGTTGCCGGTGAGGATCATGAGGTCGGCCCACGAGAGCGCCTGGCCGTACTTCTTCTTGACCGGCCACAGCAGGCGGCGGGCCTTGTCGAGGCTTACGTTGTCCGGCCAGCTGTTGAGGGGGGCGAAGCGCTGCTGCCCGGCCCCGGCGCCGCCGCGGCCGTCGCTGATCCGGTAGGTGCCCGCGCTGTGCCACGCCATCCGGATCATGAGTGGGCCGTAGTTGCCGAAGTCGGCCGGCCACCAGTCCTGCGAGGTCGTCAGCACCTCCGCGATGTCCCGCTTCACGGCCGGGAGGTCGAGGGTCTTGAACGCCTCGGCGTAGTCGAACTCCTCGCCGAGGGGGTTGGCCACGGCGGGGTTCTTGGCGAGGATCTTCAGGTTGAGCCGCTCCGGCCACCACTGGCGGTTTCCGCCGCCCTGCGTCGGGTGCGGGGCGCGCCCGTGCGCGACCGGGCAGCCACCTCCGCCCTCCGTCTTCGCGTCTACGACGATTGCATCATGGTTCTCAGACATGGAAATCCTTCCGGACCAGGCGGATCACGTGGCTCAGGAACTGCGGTCGGTGGAACAGTCGGGGCAAAGGCCCCAGTAGATGACCTCGGCCTCGTCGATCGAGAAGCCGTGGTCGTCGTACGTCATACACAGTCAGACAGGTAGCCTCGCCGATCGCGCAGTCGACATCAGCGACGCGACGCGTCCCTCGAACCGGGCCGGGCTGCCGGCCGGTTCGATGCGGCATACGAGTCCCGCGGCGGTGAGCGCGTGGAGGGCCTGACACCCGACTTGAGGGAGATGCGGCCCACGCGATCGCGTGCCCCGGGGGATCGCCTCGACGCCGAGGTGGTCACCGTCCCGGACGGTCTCGAACAGCGCGACGCGGGTAGCCGTCACCCCCAGGCCGGCACCGCGCAGCACCTCGGCGGTGGTCCTGTCACGTTTCTGTCTCCTGCCGTACTGGAGTCTTCCTGTCCCTTGGCTATCGCCGGAACCGATCCTACAATGGACAGATTCCAAGTCAAGAAGCGCGCCAAACCCCTATCGAATCGGAACCCGGACTTCCATGGGTAAACTTCGGGTATCCCACCGAACCTGAATAGGTGAACCGATATGAGTGACCTGCTGGAACGACTGCGCGGGCGTGGCTGGCGGATGACCTCCCAGCGGCGTGTCGTTGCGGAGGTCCTCGATGGCGACCACGTGCATCTCACGGCCGACGAGGTGCACGCCCGCGCGGCACAGCGGCTGCCCGAGATCTCCCGGGCGACCGTCTACAACACCCTGGGCGAGATGGTTACCCTCGGTGAGGTCATAGAGGTCTCCACCGACGGCCGCGCCAAGCGCTACGACCCCAACGCACACCACCCGCACCAGCACCTGGTGTGCTCCAACTGCGGCACCATCCGCGATGTCCACCCGACCGGCAATCCACTGGCCGACCTCCCGGCGGAGGAGCGCTTCGGCTTCACGGTGGCCGAAGTCGAGGTCACCTACCGCGGGCTGTGCCCCTCCTGCGCCTAGGCGCAGGAGGGGCACAGCCGCCTGGTGACGGGTGCGTCGTCTCGAAGCGCGCAGCACTCCCGTCTCGGCGCATCCCTGCGTTCGCGGGACGCTCGACCAATCCCCGCGCCCGGGCGCCGATGTCGCTGAGCAGTCGTGCGGCCCCCCGGCGCGGTGGCCGCGACCCTGGCCGGGTCGCACGGCCACCGCGCCGGGAAGTGCTCAGTGGCGGGCGATGTTCGGGGCGATGTCCTCGTAGAACGGGGCTGACGGCGTGGTCACCGCAGACTGCTTCGAGGACGGGGCTGGGGCCTTCGGGGTGGGGGTCTTGCCGCAGAAGGCTGCTTCGAGGGTGTTGCCGAGGATGGTGTTCACATTGCCGTTGTTGGAGGTGTTGGCCATCGAGCTGACGCTGCGGCGGCCGTCGCGGGTGGTGAAGGCGTACGAGTAGAAGCCCTGGACGGTGCCGGTGTGGCCGTAGACCGAGATGCCGCAGGACAGGTTGCGCTGGCGCAGGCCGAGTCCGTAGAAGCGGGTTCCGGTGGTGTCGCTGGGGGTCATCTTGAGCATCTCGGTGAGCATGCTCGCGCTGAGCAGACGGCCGCTCAGCAGGGAGGAGAAGAAGCGGTTGAGGTCATGGGAGTTCGAGACCATCGCACCGGCGGACTGGGCCCACGAGACCGTCTGGTCAGTGGAGTCGACCAGCGGAGCGCCCGCCTGGTCGGGGGTCAGGTAGCCCTTGATGTGACGACCCGGGATGGTGGCGCGGGGGTGTACGTAGACGGTGTCGTTCAGGTGCAGAGGACCGATGATGCGCCGCTGGTACTCGGTGCCCACGGGGTGACCGGTTATCTTCTCGATCAGTGCGCCGACGACCACGAAGTTGGTGTTGGAGTACTGGTAGGCGGCGCCCGGCTTGGCGGTCATCGGGTGGGCGAGCGAGAGCTTCACCAGCTCCTGGTACGTGAACACCTTGTTCCGGACCGCCTCGAACCCGGGGACGGTGCTGGCGAACATGTCGTTCGTGTAGTCCCACAGGCCACTGCGGTGGGTCAGCAGGTGCCGCACCGTGATCGTCGAGTCGGGCAGCAGACCGGGCAGGTACTGGTTGACCGGCGCGTCCAGGGAAACCTTTCCCTCACCGACGAGCTGCAACAGCACCACCGTCGAGAAGGACTTGGTAATGCTGCCGACACGGAAGCGCGCATCGGTGTCCATGGCCTGCCCGGTGGAGCGGTCGGCCACCCCGGCGGTCTCCCGGTAGACGGTGTTCCCGCTGTCGATACGGGTCATCACCCCTGGCGCGCCTCCGGCCATCACCTGCGCGAAGATCTGATGCAGGGCATCGAGATCCGGCTTCTGCAGCCCGTCGCTGGGCGCCTGCCGAGTAGCGATCCCCTCCACGGCTCGGGTCGCGGACTGAGCCGCGAAGGCCGGGACCGGGGTGACGACGAGAGCCAGCACCACCGCGCCCATCGCCGCGCGGTGAACGAACTTGCCTTGCACCATGACGCTCCTGTTCATCTGGGGAAAAAGACGCGGCCGGTGACGCCTGCGACGCCTGATGCTCCGGTCTACTTCCGCTACGGTCCCTTCCGGGCGGCCGGGGCGAGCGAGCACGCGCTCTCATGTCCGCCGCGCCGTCGCAAGCCGGCCCGTCGTGCCGCACCGCCGGCCACCACATCGGACCAGCTCGCACAAGCCGCGTGCGTTCAGGTCTGATCGGCGAGATCGGCAACGGCTTCGGCGCACCCCCACGACAGAGTGACACCTGCACCCCCATGGCCGTAGCAGGCGATCACGGGGACAGGGTAGCCATCGACGTGTTCCAGGCGAATGGTGTCGCGAGCCGGGCGGAGACCAGTGGCGCGCGAGAGGATGGGCAGCCCGGCGAGCGCGGGCATCAGGGAAACCACGCGGCGCAGGATCGCCTGCTCCACCTCGGCCACGGGTTCGGTGACCCATGAACCCACCTGCGCCACCCCGCCACAGACGATGTCTTCACGACGGGGAACGATATATGTGAGGCCTGCGGGGTTGTCGACGTCGGTGATCCACTCGGTGATTCCTGGGTTGGCAAGACGGACGATCTGCCCCTGGACGGGAAACATCGAGTCGTCATTGAGCAGGACCCCGGAGCCCATCCCCGCGGCGACGACAACGAGGTCGGCATCGCCAGCGACGTCATCGACGGAGGCGACCGTGCGATCGACGAACCTCACCCCGAGGCTCGCGCAGCGCTTCTCCAGCCAAGGAAGGTAGTGCGGCATAGATATGACGGGCACGGTAGCCCGCACACCCGCCACTGCCTCGGAGGGCAGTTCGTCCGCAGTCGCTTCTTGGTGGTGCGGGACAACTTCGGTCCACGAGCGATCCGCCCCCATGTGTCGCTCGACCACGATGCCCTCTCGGAGATCGACACCAGCGGCACAATCGGTAGCAAGCTGCTCGAAACGCTTCCGGGCTCCAAGCAGCCAGGCCATGAGCGACGGTGACGCACCGCTCCGGTACGGAAACCACACCGCGGCCGCGACGCCCGACACGCTCTCTCCTGCGCTTCGATCAGCGATCACTGTGACGGCATTGCCGCGCAGGGCCAGATCGTGCGCGATGCTCAGACCGACGATCCCTGCTCCCACGACGTTGACGCGTCTGGACATCACCGCAGCACCCCCCAATGTCTCGATCTCGATACAGGAAAGTTCAGCGAGCCCACCATGTCCGCCGTCCATCGCGGCGTAACGCGTCACTTCCGGCAGCCCCGCCTTGATCGCACATACTTCCACACCAGATGCCTGGTTCAGGCTTCTCCTGATGGGACTCACTGCGTTGAGAAGAACGCTCTGACCCGGTCTTCGACGGGTCGGTCGTTGACGACACCGGAGCCCCGCGTGGGGTCACGGGCTACCGGCCGGTCCGGCGGATGGCGCGGATTCGCCGGGTGAGTCGAGTCGGGTCCCGTAGGCGAGGACGACGGCCTGGGCCCGGTCGCGCAGGGTCGGTTTGGCGAAGATCCGTGCCACATGGGTCTTGACCGTCGCCTCGCTGAGCGTCAGTTCCTGCGCCAGTTCGGTATCGGACGGGCCCCGGCCCATGAGCGTCAGCACCTCGCGTTCGCGTGGCGTCAGTGCGGCCAGGTCGCGGTGGGCGGCGGGGGCTATGGAGTCTGGAGCGGGCCCGGGGGCGCTGGACGCGACGTTCCACCAGGCGGCGGGTGATCGACGGCCCCGGATGCTGCTGCCATGACGTAGGGGGCCGTCACGGGTGCCGTGCGGGGTGCGTGCGCGGGGGATGGGCGTGTCATCCCGCTGAGGGTGGCTCTTCGGCCCGGACGTCGACGTGATCGCCGAATTTGGCGCCCAGTTCGTGTTTCGCCTGTTCAAGATTGCCGGTGACGCCAACCTCCACTACGCCCTTGGCATAGCTGTTTTCACTTCCGGCGCCAACTGACCAGATCTTGTAGCCCTTGGTGTGTCCCATCAGCGTTTCGAGGGCGCTTCGGGTGACCTGCATCGCCTTCTTGGACTGTGGCGCGTCGCGTAGTTCTGTTCGCACACCGCTATGGAGGCGAGTGATCGCGGCATCAAAGGACGGGTCTTTCGTGCGGTAGACGATGACACGGTCCCCTGGGCTGTCGACCACGAGCCCGGTGTAGGTGTCGGCGTATGAGGCACTCAGTCGATCGATCTCGTTCGCCGCCACATCCAATCTCTGCTGGTTGGCCGGCCCGGAGCTGTCACTCGACGGCTGGCTGGCGAGAGGCGTGCCGCTGGGTGAGGAGACGGTCCGAGCGGGTGTGGATGGCGAGGTAGTGGTGCCTGCGGTCTGCTGACCACAGGCACTCATGAGCAGAACGCCTGCTGCAGCCAGGCTCGTTGTCATCGCGTGTATAGAGGCTCGGGCGCGTGGCATTGCTTGACCCCTCACTTCGATAGTCGTCGTATGAAGGCTGATCCAGGAACTTGAGATCATCATCCACAACGGGGCTCATCCTGTCACCCAGGAGACTCACGGTCATCGAGATAGGCGGTTGGGTCAGTCAGCGTGGGGTGCCGATGCGACTGGACCGACCTGAGTCGAACGAAACCAAGACAGCCGCATTGGCTTACGGGGCGGTGAACATCGCGGATCCGTCATCCCCTTCAACGACTGCCGCGCCGTCGAAACGGGTACCGCACCGGGTGGCTGGTCAGCCTGCGCAGCTTCCCGAGCCCGGCGGGTCCTCCCATCGAAGGGCGGACGATGTCATGAACAGTGAGACGTCCCAACCGGCTGTCTGGGCACCGCGGATACCGGTGGCGATGCGGCGGGCGGAGCGGCGCAGGCGAGCACAAGTGTGCAAGGCAAATCGGTGAGTTGAGGAATCCGTCTCCGAACGCACAACAGCGGCCCGCGTCCGATGAAGGACTACGGGCCGCTCCTGGCACTTCCTCCGCACTGTCCTGGCCGGAGACGGCAGGATGCGGTGGGGTGCAGTGCGCCTGCACCTCCCTCCCTCCCCGCATTGACGCCGAGGCGGCCAGCATGATGGTCGAGAAACTGCACAGCCGTGAGCTACGGCCTCGGCGCCGCGGGACGTGCACTGTCAGCCGGCGGCCGGGCCGGTCCAGTCGGTGGCGACGTGGCCGAGGCGGACGCGCTGGGGATGGTAGCCGACGGGGACGGAGAGGACCTTCTGGCCGGTGGCGAAGTCGATCGCGGTTATCTGGTTCGCTCCGCTCTCGGAGATGATGCAGTACTTCCCGTCGCCGCTGACCGTGGCCCAGTACGGTTTCGACGCCGGGATGATCGGGCCCTCCTGCAGCGTGGTCCGGTCGATGACCGTCGCGTAGTCGTCCACGGTGCCGGCGACGCACAGCTTGGATCCGTCGGGACTCATCGACAGGCCGTGGTCACGGGAGTCGTTGGGCCAGGTGGTTCGGTCCGGATTGGTGGCCGGGTTCTCCGGCAGCGTCTTGACCCGGGTGATCTTGTCTGTGGCGACGGAGTATTCGACGAAGCCGTTGAAGAACGACACCTGGAAGTACAGCTTCGACCAGTCCGGGGAGAACGCCACCGGCCGGACGGAATTGGAGAGGTCCGAGCGGCCGAACGCGTTGAGGCGGGCCCGCATGTCGATGGTCCGGATCGGCTTGTACGTGGCGCCGTCGACGACGGTGATGTGCCGGTCGCCCTTGGTCCAGTCCCACAACGGGTCGTCGAGGCCGGTCTGGACCTCGCCGATCGACATGTTCCAGAGGTACTTTCCGTCATCCGTGAAGACATTTTCGTGCGGCTTGTCGCCGGTCTGGAACGAGCCGAGCTGCCGACCCGTCTGAATGTCGATCACGTAGGCCGAGTTCGCCAGGGAAGCGGAGACCACGACGCGCCGGCCGTCGGGGGAGAGCGCCATGTGATCGGCGCGGTAGCCGGCCACCTCGTAGCGCCAGTTGACCCTCCCTGTGGCAAGGTCGAGCGAGACCACGTCTCCGAAGCTGGGGCGGGAGACCACCACGGCCTTTCCGTCCGGCGTTGTGTACATGTCGTCGACGTACTGATCGTGGCCCTCACCGGGGCCCTGCTGGATGGCGAGGTAGACGGCGAGCCGCACCGGGTTCAGGTAGATCTCGGCGAGCCGCAGGTTCTTGTCGGGGATCACATTGAGGTGCCCGATCTTCGCGAATGTGCCGGTGGAGCGGACCACATCGGCGGTGCCGTCCCAGTTGTTGCCGACGAACAGCACCTCCTTGAGGGGATCCGAGGGACTGGTGCCGGCGCCGGCCGGGGCGGTGCACATGCCGGCGAGGGCCAGGGTTGCGGCGAGCAGCACGAGAGAGGTCCTCGGGCGCTTGAATACGGTCATGGAAACTCCGGGTGGCATTGGTGGGGGCTGCCGCCGCACTGGCCGGGCGGCACCGGCATGGTGGGACGCTCAACCGTCATGGCAGGTAGCTCGCAACCTGGGAGACGCCGTACATGGTCGTTCGTGGTTGTCCGGGGACAGCCCGATCAGGGGGTGCACGCGCTCCGACGAGTCGGCCATCGATGCCGTGAAGGCGTCGAACGAGTGGTGAGCGACCGGAAGTTCACTGCGGGCTGTGGCGGATCCGGGCGCCGTGACTGTCATGATGACGACAGCCACCGTCGCCAGGGGGGCGCTATGCCTGGAGCTCTTCACGGATGCACACCTTTGACGAGACGGGGGTTCCAGGTGGGGGGCCGGCGCTGCGAGAGGGACGGCCTCCCCGTCGCGGCACACTGGTGTTACTTTCCGGTAGTCCAAAGGAAACCAACGGGGCTCTCACCACCGATAGGCACCGGTCGCCAATGACATGACACTTGGTTGTGGATGGTCCCCAAGCGTCCCTGGATACCGGGCGGAGGCTGTAGAGCGTGGTGGCTGAACCGGGTCGCGGGGCCCTCACCGCGGTATTCCAGGCCATGGCTCTCGACCCTGCCGTGGTCGAGGAGGTCGTCGCGGCGGCGCGTGCCGACTCCGTGGAGGTGGCCAAGCTTCCGCCCGCGGAGAACCGGCGGCACGTCGAGGTGATGCTCGCTGCCGGGCTGGCAGCATTCGTACGGCCGGGAGAACCGAGCGAACCGGACTTCGAGGCGGCCGCCCTGCTGGGTGCCGACCGGGCCGCGCAGGGCGTGCCGCTCACCGCCCTGCTGCGCGGCGTCCAGGCGGGCCGGATCCGCGCGGTGCAGATCGCCATGGAGCGTGCCCGCGCGGCGGGCGTGCCGGCAGAGGTCATGCTGGAGGTCCTGCTGGAGTCGGACCGCTACACCGGTGCACTGGAACGACACGTCATCACCGGCTATCACGACGCCGAGTTGGAACTGGCACGCACGGCCCGCGACGCCCGCACGCAATTGCTGCGCCGGCTGCTGCTCAGCGACGCCTGCACTCTGTCAGCCGACGAACTGGCCGAGACCGGGCTGCTAGCGAAGGGGCAGTACCACTGTGTGCTGTCGGACGTAACCGACCCACTGCGAGCCCGAGCACTGGAGCGGCAGCTCGCCACCACCCCCGGCATATTCGGCCTGGTCGACGGCAAGCTGACCGGGATCGCCACCCGGCTCCCCACGTCCGGACTTCTCGACGCCCAGGCGCTGGTGGTGGTCGCGCCCCAGGCCCCATTGCACCGGATCCGCCCCCTGTACGCACTGAGTTTGAACGCTCTTGGCACCGCGGATGAGTTGGGGTTGCGCGGTCTGCACCACGTCACCGACCTTGCCGGGCAGAGCGCACTCGCCGCCCAGCCCGCCATGGCGGACTTGCTGAGCCGGACCCTCCTCGGCGCACTCGACCCGTCGGAGAACTTCCACCGGCAACTCGCGGCCACCGTGCTCGCCTATCTCGATCACGGGCAGCGGTTCGACCGTACTGCGACAGCCCTGCACGTCCACCCGAACACCATCCGCTACCGGCTCACCCGCTTCGAGGAGATGGTCGGAAGCTCGCTGGAGGTCGTCACCGTGGAGAGCCGGACTGCCGTCATGGACACGCTGCACTGGTGGTGGGCGCTGCGGACCTGGCTCGAGCGGCGCTGACCTGCAATCACCATTTGCCCCCGTGGGCTGTGGCCGGTTGTCCGAGTACGACTCGCCCCGGTGCCAGGGGTTCAGCGGGTACCCGCCCACGCGGCAGGAGACACCATCGAGTACCCGCTCGCCGCACAGCCCCAAGCCTTCAGGCGGAGGATCCGGGGACCTCTTCGTCCTGCGCTCGCCGGGCGGGCAGAGCTGAGAGCGGGTGGCTGCCTCTCCAGGAGATGTTCCTACTTCCAGGTGATGCCCTTGCCCAGGGTGAAGGGAGCGGCCCAGTACTCGGCCGAGGTGACCTCAGCCGAGGCCGACGGTGCCAAGGCGACCGCGCAGCCGGATTGCGTATGGCCGTTGGTGAAGCCCCTGGGCAGGATGGCGTTCGGACACCTTTCGAACTGACCGATGGTCAGGAGGTCCTGGGCTTCGCTGCCATCCGCGAGCAGCCCCTTGAGGTGTCCCACCGAGGCGAAGGACAGATCGGTGGAACCGCTGTTCCTGACCGAGTAGTGGATGTAGTAGGGCACCTTTCCCTTCACCTGGTCGCCGAGATGGAATGAGTTCAGGTCGGCGGCCTGGCCCTGTTCGATCGAAGTGACGGTGAGAGCGATCGTGCCCTGGGTGCTGCCGGAGCTGAACGGTATCTGCGCCGGCTCCCCGATCTTGAAGCTCTGCCCCGCCTTCGCCACCTCGCCGACCTGGTACCTGCCAGTCGGGGCGGCCAGGCTCAGCTGGGCCGGGTAGGCGGCCGGCGCGGGTGCCGCGGCCGCCTCTGCGGGAAGAACGGCGGTCAGGGTGCTGATCGTGATGACCGCGCAGGCTGCTGCGGCCCGCAGGCCGCGACGCCGGTTGGTGCGCTGCTTGATCGGCTGTTCCTTCGTCATGTCGCTTATGTTGCAAGGTCACGAGTTGCCAGCACCATCGGGATGACCCCCGACGTTCCGGTAGGGGCAACCCTAGGGTTGCCCTGGCCGGTCCCTGTCGCCCCGCCCGACCGCGAGGCGAGGGCCGCCGCGCGGCAGCCGTCCCAGGGCGCGCAGCTCTACGCACCCACCGGTACATCCCAGGCCCCTCGCGCAGCTGCTCGTCGATGCCCACCACCTGGAGATCCGCCGCGCTGTACCTCCTCTGCGCCATGGCCCCACGCTACCGCCGAGCTGAGACCACATCCTGCGGACCATGGCCGCGCACAAGGTCCGCCGGCTGCCGGTCATCGACGGCCACCGCCTGATCGGCATCGTCGCTCTGGCCGACATCGCCCGAGTCCTGCCCGACCCAGAGGCAGATATACGGCCGTGCTTCATTCAAGCTGCTGAAGCCCGGCCCCCATCCGCCGTGCTGGCCTGGCTGGCCAGACGCCGACTCCTGCGCAACCGCGAAGACCTCACCGACAGGCAGTTCACCCCATGTGGAACGCACTCATCGACGCGTGCCCGATCGGGATGACGCTCCTGACCGCCTGGATCGCGAAAGCGGCGGCGGGACCTGCTCGCGACCGCCCGCACCAGTGCAGACCGAGACCGCGCCGGCCACCTGCGCTGGAAGTTCCTGACCTGGTGTGCGGACTCCGACATCCTCGAAGTCCGGCAACTCGCCGCCGCCGTGGACCGCTGGTGGCCCGAGATCGAAGCGTTCATCGCCACCGGCCACAGCAACGCCGAGAGCGAGGGCATCAACCGCGTCATCAAGCTCGTCGTCCGAGCCGCCCACGGGTTCCGCAACCCCGCCAACCAGCGCCTGCGCACACGCTGCGTCACCACCCGCCGAGCCCGCGGACAAGTCCGCTCCGCTCAACTTTGAAGAGCCGTCAACGCTCGTTCAGCCGCGATACGGGCCGTTCCCTGCCCGGCTACTCCCGCCTCGTCAACTCCCGTCCCTGCCAGCCGAGTGGGACGAGTCGAAGCAGATGAGAGAACTCGTCTCACGCTGTCCGCGAGGGCCTCGGTCAGGTGCCGACGTAGGCCGCGAGGTGCTCGCCGGTGAGGGTGGGGCGGGCGGCGACGAGGTCGGCGGGTGTGCCCTCGAAGACGATCCGGCCGCCGTCGTGGCCGGCGCCGGGGCCGAGGTCGATGATCCAGTCGGCGTGCGCCATGACCGCCTGGTGATGCTCGATGACGATGACCGACTTGCCGGAGTCGACGAGCCGGTCGAGCAGGCCGAGTAGCTGCTCGACGTCGGCGAGGTGGAGACCGGCGGTCGGCTCGTCGAGGACGTAGACGCCGCCCTTCTCGCCCATGTGTGTGGCCAGCTTGAGCCGCTGCCGCTCGCCGCCGGACAGCGTGGTGAGCGGCTGGCCGAGGCTGAGGTAGCCGAGCCCGACGTCGGCCAGCCGCTGCAGGACCTTGTGCGCGGTCGGCGTGCGCGCGTCGCCGGCGCCGAAGAACTCCTCGGCCGCGGTCACCGACATCGCGAGCACCTCGCTGATGTCGCGGCCGCCGAGGTGGTGGTCCAGCACCGATGCCTCGAACCGCTTCCCCTCGCACTCCTCGCAGGTGGTGGCGACGCCGGCCATCATCGCCAGGTCGGTGTAGATGACGCCGGCGCCGTTGCAGTTGGGGCAGGCGCCCTCCGAGTTGGCGCTGAACAGCGCCGGCTTCACGCCGTTGGCCTTCGCGAACGCCTTGCGGATCGGGTCGAGCAGTCCGGTGTACGTCGCCGGGTTGCTCCGTCGCGAGCCGCGGATCGCGGCCTGGCCAACCGACACCACCCCGTCCTGCCCGGACACCGAGCCGTGGATCAGTGAGCTCTTGCCCGAGCCCGCCACCCCGGTGATGGCGACCAGCACGCCGAGCGGGATGTCGACGTCGACGTCCTGCAGATTGTTGGTGCCGGCGCCGCGCACCTTCAGCGCCCCCGACGGCGTCCGCACCGATGGCTTCAGGGAGGCGCGGTCGTCCAGGTGCCGCCCGGTGATCGTGCCACTGGCCCGCAGCCCCTCGACGGTGCCCTCGAACATCACCTCGCCGCCCTCGGTGCCGGCGCGCGGGCCGAGGTCGACAACGTGGTCGGCGATCGCGATCGCCTCCGGCTTGTGCTCCACGACCAGCACGGTGTTGCCCTTGTCGCGCAGCCGCAGCAGCAGCTCGTTCATCCGCTGGATGTCGTGGGGGTGCAGCCCGATCGTCGGCTCGTCGAAGACGTAGGTGACGTCGGTGAGCGAGGAGCCGAGGTGGCGGATCATCTTGGTCCGCTGCGCCTCGCCGCCCGAGAGCGTGCCCGACGGGCGGTCGAGGCTGAGGTAGCCGAGCCCGATCTCGACGAACGAGTCGAGGGTCTCCCCCAACGACGCAAGCAGCGGCGCAACAGATGGTTCGTCCAGACCGCGCACCCACCCGGCGAGGTCGCTGATCTGCATCGCGCAGGCGTCGGCGATGTTGATCTTCTTGATCTTCGACGACCGAGCCGCCTCGCTGAGCCGGGTGCCACCGCACTCGGGGCAGGCGGTGAACGTCACCGCCCGCTCCACGAAGGCGCGCACGTGCGGCTGCAGTGAGTCGACGTCCTTGGACAGCATCGACTTCTGGATCTTCGGGATCAGGCCCTCGTACGTCAGGTTGATGTTGTCGACCTTGATCTTGGTCGGCTCCTTGTGGAGGAGGTCGTGGAGCTCCTTCTTGGTGAACTTGCGGATCGGCTTGTCCGGGTCGAAGAAGCCGCAGCCGCTGAAGATGCGGCCGAACCAGCCGTCGCTGCTGTAGCCGGGGATCGTGAGCGCACCCTCGTTGAGCGACTTGCTGTCGTCGTACAGCGCAGACAGGTCGAAGTCGGTGACCGAGCCCCGGCCCTCGCAGCGCGGACACATGCCGCCGGTGATGCTGAAGGCGCGACGCTCCTTCACGGTCCGTCCGGCGCGCTCCAGGGTGACCGCACCCGCTCCACTGATCGAGGCGACGTTGAAGGAGAACGCTTTGGGCGAGCCGATGTGCGGCTTCCCGAGTCGGCTGAAGAGGATGCGCAGCATCGCGTTGGCGTCGGTGGCGGTGCCGACCGTGGAGCGGGCGTCGCCACCCATCCGCTCCTGGCCGACGATGATCGCGGTCGTCAGCCCGTCGAGTACGTCGACTTCGGGCCGCGCCAGCGTCGGCATGAAGCCCTGCACGAAGGCGCTGTAGGTCTCGTTGATCATCCGCTGCGAATCCGCGGCGATCGTGCCGAACACCAGAGAGCTCTTGCCCGAGCCGGAGACGCCGGTGAACACCGTCAGCCGGCGCTTCGGGAGCTCGACGCTGACGTCCTTGAGGTTGTTCACGCGCGCGCCGTGCACGCGGATCAGATCGTGGCTGTCGGCAACGTGCAGCACAGGAGACTGCGTCTTCGTCCTCGTGGTCATGCTCTTCGTGTCTCCATCTGTTGGGCGGGGCCGCCTTCGCGGTCTCCGTCGGCGTCGCCTGACTCGATCCGACCAGCTTCGAGCAGTACGTCCGGTTCTCCTTCGCGTCGGCCCGTGGAGCCTCTGGGCCCTGGCCACGCGGCGCGCCCGGCCGAGGCGTCAGACCAACCAGCGGCCGTCGCGCATCAGCTCGCGGTCGGGCATCTCGTTCACCTCGCGCCAAGCCTGGATACGGCGCGGCGAGATACGGAACCAGCGGTACGGCGTGGTCGGCGCACGCGGATCGAAGCCGGTGCGCGCGGGAGCGGGGTCGGCAGTCATCGGTCCTGAAGCAGCCCGAGGACATTGCCATCGGGGTCGGTGACGGTGGCCACCAGGCGGCCGCCACCGACGTCGTGCGCGGGCTCCTTCACAGTGGCACCGGCGGCGGTCACCTCGGCCAGCTTCGCCTCGAGGTCCGGCACGTGCCAGTAGGTCACCGGTGAGGTCATGCCCTGCGGTCCACCGCCTGGTACCAGGCCGATGTGCTGGCCCGCGGCCTCGAAGCCGACGTAGTAGGACTCGTCGGTCTGCGGCGGTACGCCGAGCAGGGCGGCGTACACCGCCTTGGCCGTCGCCAGGTCGGACACGGGATGCAGTACGGTCTTGATTCCCTGGGTGGAAGAGCCGGTCATGGTCACTCCTGGAGGCGTGGGTCACATCGACCCGGTGTGTACGGTCGTGTCAACACGAACGGCGAGGCGCAAAATCGGCAGTCGGCACCAAAAGTCTGCACCCCACGAGGTCGGCGGCCGGCGGATCTGCACCCCACGGGGTCGGCGGCCGGCGGCTCCAGGACGATCGACGTGCCGGGCTGGTCGGCGGGGCCACCATGATCCAGCGCATCCCGTCGTATGCGACCTCGTTGCGGACCTCGAAGCCGGTGGTGTCGCGCTAGAAGGCCAGGGAGGCGTCCGGGTCGTCGTGCGGGAGGAAGGTCTGGTGAATCGTGATGTCCATGACGGTCATGCTATGTGCGGCTCGGTGACCGGCGCTTCTCCAAAACTGCTCACTTTCGGCCGGCCCTCCACGCCGCAGGGCGGCCGAGCCAGGCCCTCGGCTCGGTGCTCGAACCTGATCGCGGATCGCTTCCGAACCGACGAAGTGATCCGCTGTGAGGCAGCTCTGGGCGGCAATGCCGCCTCCCTGACCTCGCTCGACGCACCCACCCGGTGGGGGATCCCTCACCGTGCACCGAAAGCCCGGAACGTAGCGGCGGAAGCGACCTGGGGGGCCTGATGAGGAAGGTGCACCCAGAGCGCGACTGCGCTCCACCACCGACGTGCGGGAATGCGGCGGCTGGTCAGCTGTTGGTCAGGGTCGGCTGGGTCCGCGATAAGGCAGCGTCTGGCTGTAGACGACGCTGGTGGTCGTGCTGCCGAAGCCGGCCAGCTCGTCCATGAGTGTCTCCAGATGCTCCATGGAGGTCGCGGCCATCTTCAGGGTGTAACAGTCGTCGCCGGTGGTGCGCAGGCACTCCAGGATCTCCCGTCGCTCGGCGAGCAGCCGGCGCAACGGTTGGTGGTGGTTGCCTGGGTACTTCAACCGGACGATGGCCAGCACGGGGTAGCCGACCTTGGCCAGGTCGACCACGGCGTGGTAGCCGGTGATGACGCCCATCGCCTCCAGTTGCCGCACCCGTTCCGTGGTCGCCGACGAGCTGAGGCTGACGCGCCGCCCCAACTCGCTGAGGGAGATGCGCGCCTCCTGTTGAAACTGGTCGATGATCGCCCAGTCGACGTCGTCAAGATTCACTGCCATATCGCGATCCTACCGGCAAATTAACGAGAAGATACGTAGATGGCCGGGAGAAGATGCTTCCACATTCCTTGATCGCCGGGATAGCCTACGATCATGCATCTTGGCGTCAACGTACCGAACTTCGGGCCTGGAACCGATCCTGGCGTGCTGCGCGAGTGGGCGCGGATCGTGGAGGGGCTCGGCTTCGATCTCCTCATGGTGTCGGATCACGTGGCCGTCACCCCGGACGTGGCCGAGCGGTACCCGGCGCCGTTCTACGAGCCGTTCACCACACTGTCCTGGCTGGCCGGCATCACCACCAGGCTGCGGCTGGGTACGACGGTGCTCGTCCTGCCCTACCGGCATCCGCTGCTGGTGGCACGCATGGCCGCCAACCTCAACCAGCTCAGCGGCGGCCGGCTCGTGCTCGGGGTGGGCGTCGGCTGGGCACGCCAGGAGTTCGACGCGCTCGGCGTGCCGTTCACCGCGCGCGGCAGGCTCACCGACGAGCACCTGGTCACCCTGCGGAAAGCCTGGCGCGCGGAGGCCGGCGACCACGCCACCTCGGTACCCATCTGGGTCGGCGGCAACAGCGAGGCGGCGATCCGACGCGCCATCAGGTTCGGTGACGCCTGGCACCCACTGCGGGTCACCCTTCCGTGGCTGCGCTCGGCCCTGACGAACCACTCGCTGCCGGCGTTCGCGCCGCGCATCGCCCTGCGACTGACCACCACACCGATCAACGACCCCGAGCGGCTCGCCGGCACCGGCACCATCGAGCAGATCCTCGACGATCTCGACCAGCTTCACCGGCTCGGCGCCGACACCGTCCTACTCGACACCTACCACGGAGATCCGGAGGACATCCGCCGGCCCCAAGCGGCCTGGCAGGCGCTCACCACCGTGGCCACACACTGGAAGGCACCATCGTGATCACCACTGCCGACGAGGATCTCCTGCGGCGCGCGATCGGCATCGCGGCCCGCGCCACCACCCTGGGCGATGCGCCGTACGGCTCCCTGCTGGCCGGCCCGGACGGCGCGATCCTCGCCGAAGCCCACAACACGGTGCGGCGCGACAATGACATCAGCGCCCACCCGGAACTGAAACTGGCCCGTTGGGCGGCCCGCGAACTCGATCACCACACGGCCGCACGCACCACCATGTACACCAGCTGCCAGCCATGCGCCATGTGCGCCGGCGGCATCGTCCGCTCCGGACTCGGCCGTGTCGTCTATGCGCTCTCCACCGAGCAACTCATCGAACTCAACCCGAAGTCAGGCGCCTGGCCGACGGTAGCGCAGGACGGCCCGGCCCTGTTCGACGAGGCGCGCGCCCCCATCGACGACTACTACCGGCCATAACTCCGTCAGCGCGCGCCCACACCGCACACGCGACCACGCCGCCGCCAGGGCCGGCTCCCCCGGGCAATCTGGCCGGAGTGAGTCAGCTTGGATTCAGGCTGGGAGGCTGTGCTTGTCCTGGTAGCTGGCCTGGTGGGTGCGCTGGTGTTCCTGCTTGAGGTGCCGGGCGAAGTAGGTGACGAAGTCGCCGTTGCTGATCAGGGCCCTGAGTTTGAGGACGGCTTCGGCGCCGCACCCACGAGGGCCTGGCCGCCGCCAGAGCCCGCGGCCGTACGGGCGGGCGCCCCACCGTCGTCAACGAGGACCACGTCGGCGCCGCCCGCGAGATGCTGCCCAACCCGGACCAACAGCGTGACCACCATCGCCAAGATCCTTGGCGTCTCCGTCGGCACCCTCTACAGCCACATCCCGAGCTCAAGCGGCCGCAACCGGCTGAATCCTATGGGGAGACGGCGGCGAGGACGGAGTCGGCAACGGAGGTGCGGGCGTAGAGCACGGAGCGGCCGGCTCGGTGGGCGCTGACCAGGCCTGCGGCGCGCAGCGCGGTCAGATGCTGGGAGACCCCGGGTGCGGAGATGCCGGTGCGGTGAGCCAGTTCGGTGGTGGAGGCCGGAGTCTCCAGTTCGGTCAGCAGCAGGGTCCGCGAGCGGCCGAGTACGCCGGCGATGGCGTCGGTCCTGGTGGTGGGCCGGGCTTCCCACAGGGAGCCGACGCCGCGCGCTGGATAGGCGAGCTGCGGCGGGTCCGGCGGCGTCACCCGGGTGCGCAAGCCCGGTCCGGTGAAAGCCGAGGGAACAAGCAGCAGCCCTGCGCCCGCCGTCATCCTGGACAGGGGTTGCTTTCGGCGGACCAGTTGCAGCGCGTTGTCGTCCCAGCTCACCGAGGTGTGCAGATCGTTGAAGAGGTGGCCCGCGCCATGCTCCGCGACCTGCCGGGCCCGGTAGAAGACATCGGCGTCGAGCACCGCCCGGATCCGCGCCCAGTAGGGGGCGAGCGCCAGCTCCCAGTACGCCTCGATCTCCTCCGCGACCTGGACCAGGCGGGCCTGCGGCTCGGCGTACAGGGACCGCAGCCGGCGGCCGAGACGCCCCTGATGGCGCCTCAGGTGGTCGAGATCCCGGCGTACCCGGTCCACGGGAGCGGACAGAATCCCGGCCAGCTCCACCGCCAGCGTGGGCCCCGGCCCGGAGGGCGCCGGGTTGAGGAAGTCGGGGACGTAACCCGAGGGTGGGATCAGCTCGGCCAGCCAGCCCCGGTCCAGCCCTGCGGCCGCCATCCGTGGCCGCACCTGCTCGACCCACGACCGGTGCACCGGATGCGCAGAACCGGATGTCAACAGCCGGAAGCTGGGCGCGACCTCCCACATCGGCGAGACGGCAAACCGCATCTGCGCCAGATCGGCCGCCGAAAACACCAGCTCCGCCAGAATGACCACCTCAAGGATTCAGGCGTGCCTTAATCAATGGCGCCCAGCCTACCGGGTGGAGATCATTCCGCCATGACCTCGAAGACGATCACCGCAGCAGCATCAGGCACCTGGACACTTGGCGACTTGGTGGTCAACCGGATCGGGTTCGGCGCGATGCGCCTGACACAGAACGGCGAGGCGTTCGCGGCCGATGCCGTCCCGAGCGATCGCGGCCGGGCGATCAGTGTGCTGCGCCGCGCGGTTGAGCTCGGGGTGAACCACATCGACACCGCCGCGTACTATTTCTCGGCGCTGCGCTCCGCCAACGAGCTGATCAACCAGGCACTGGCCCCCTACCCGGATGATCTCGTCATCACCACCAAGGTCGGGCCGGGCCGGGATCCGTCGGGCGAGTGGCTGCCCCATGCCACTCCCCAGCAGCTGCGCGGCCAGGTGGAGGAGAACCTGCGCCAACTCGGCCGTGATCATCTCGACGTGGTGAACCTGCGCATCGTCGGCACCGATTCGATCGCCGAACGCTTCGGCGCCCTGGCCGACCTGCGCGACGCGGGACTCATCCGCCACCTGGGCCTCGCCAACGTGTGCCCCAAACACCTTTCCGAGGCTCAGGCCATCGCGCCGGTGGTCTGCGTCCAGAACATGTACGGCCTCGGTACCCGGCCCGAGCAGCAGGAGCTCCTGCGTACCTGCGGTGAGCGGGGTGTTGCGTTCGTGCCGTTCTATTCGATCGCCGGCTCCGGGCGCGAAGCGGGCGCGAGCGGCGCCGACAGTGACGAGGTGCTTGCCGTCGCGCGCGCGCACAGGGCGAGCGCGGCGCAGGTCCAGATCGCGTGGACACTGCACCGCGGGGCGCACGTGCTGGCCATCCCCGGTACCGGCAACCCGGATCACCTGGCCGCCAACGTGGCCGCTGGCGCGCTGCGCCTCTCCGAGGACGAACTGGCCATCCTGGACTCCCTCCACCAGAGCGGAGCATGAGCGAAAGCATCCGACTACTTGGTCGGGGTCTGTACGGTTAACGGTGTAACTCCCGAGCTGGAAGCGACAGTTGATGGCTGACGTGATGAGTGACATCGAGGCCGGGGAGGCCGCCGTGGATGCTGTGGATGACGGTCTGGTTGCCGAGCTGGTGGCCCGGGCCCAGGCCGACGGGGTGAAGCTGACCGGGGAGGGCGGGCTGCTGGCCGAGCTGACCCGGCGGGTGCTGGAGTCGGCGCTGGAGGGCGAGCTCACCGGCCATCTGGGGCACGAGCCCGGCGAGCGGGCCGAGGGCGGGCGGGAGAACTACCGCAACGGCCACCGGTCCAAGACGGTGACCACCGAGGCCGGGCCCGTTCAGATCGCGGTCCCGCGAGATCGGGCAGGCACGTTCGAGCCGCAGCTGGTCAAGAAGCGCCAGCGGAGGCTGGGCGGGGTGGACGAGATGGTCCTGTCGCTGTCCGCGAAGGGCCTCACGCACGGGGAGATCTCCGCGCACCTGGCCGAGGTCTACGGCACCGAGGTCTCCAAGAGCACGATCTCCACGATCACCGACAGTGTGATGGCCGGCATGGCCGAATGGCAGAACCGGCCGCTGGACCGCGTCTACCCGGTCGTCTTCATCGACTGCGTGAACGTGAAGGTCAGGGACGGGCAGGTCGCCAACCGGCCCGTCTATATGGCCCTGGCGGTAACCGCCGAGGGCCACCGCGACATCCTCGGCCTGTGGGTCGGCGACGGCGGCGAGGGCGCGAAGTACTGGCTGCAGGTCCTCACCGAGATCAAGAACCGCGGCGCGGACGACGTGCTGATGCTGGTCTGCGACGGCCTGACCGGACTGCCCGACGCGGTGAACACGGTCTGGCCTGCAACAATCGTCCAAACCTGTGTGGTTCACCTGCTGCGCAACAGCTTCCGATATGCGGCGCGCCAGGACTGGGACAAGATCGCGAAGGCGCTCAAGCCCGTCTACACCGCACCCACCGAGGACGCAGCCCTGGAACGCTTCATGGAGTTCAGTGAAACCTGGGGCAAGAAGTACCCGGCGGTCGTGCGGCTGTGGGAAGTCGGGTTCATACTGCCTGTCCTGTTTCGTAGTTGGGGTTTGTGCGCTTGAGGTGGGAGGACGTGGCGACGCGGTTGTGCCAGTAGTCCTCGGTCTGGGGGTTCCAGGTGATGCACCAG
>NZ_JASISZ010000062.1 GCF_030063355.1 Streptomyces sp. PH10-H1 | reverse complement strand
GCATCGCACCCTCCTCGATCAACAACAAGCCGTCCGCTGCCTGCCCCCACCCCTCCACGATCATGCCCCGCACACGAAGAAGCCCCCGCTCATCGAACAGGGACTCCCTTTGCCACAACGCACTCAGACTTCGAGGGTCACGGTTCAAGTTTGGGGCCAGTGGCTTTGTCCGATGTCGGTGTCAAGGAGATTGAGGAGGTGGAGTTGAACGCCACGGGTGATCTGGATGGTGGGCGGGTCGGTGATGTTGCCGATGCGCAGGGTGAGTTCGCCGAGGTGGTAGAAGATCATGCGGCCGGCCGGTCGGACCCGACGGTTATCGGGGTAGAGGCCGGTCATGGTCTGCT
The DNA here is from genome assembly GCF_030063355.1 of Streptomyces sp. PH10-H1. Taxonomy (GTDB): domain Bacteria; phylum Actinomycetota; class Actinomycetes; order Streptomycetales; family Streptomycetaceae; genus Actinacidiphila. Next base: position 48,458 of record NZ_JASISZ010000062.1, on the reverse strand, counting down.
CGGGGCCCAGGGCCCGTCTGACCTGCCGCTCGATCAGGCTGAACACCAGTAGGGCCAGGCAGATGACCTGGATGAGGGCAGCGACGCGCCGGTTGTGCTGCACGAAGACCGGTGCGACGGCGAGCGGTCCCTTGAGGTCGTGGTAGCGGCGCTCGACCGCTCTCTGCCCCTTGTAGTGGACCAGGACCTGGCCCGGATCGGCTTGTTCGGCGGGCAGCGAGGTCAGAAGCGCGTACCAGCCGTCGACCGCGGCCTCGGCATTGAGGACATCCTCATCGAAGTTCCGGTCCAGAGCGGGGACGCCGTGTTCGTCCTCGGTGACGTGAAAGCGCAGGCAGGAAGCGACACGGCGCTTGGCCGCGATGACACCGAGGCGGGCGACGATCTTCTCGGCGCTCTTGTAGTGCCGTCCGCCGGCCGCTCTGGCGAGCTTGCCGAGATCGTCAGCCGCCCTGGTCAGCCGCTTGTCCCGGGCGGCCTGCTGGCCGGCGGCGTTCGCGGTGGAGTGAACCAGGATCCGCCGCACGGTGAGCTCGGGATCGCTCTTCCTCGCCCCCTCCAGGGTGTGGGAGTCCTCCAGCACCCGGTAACTCTCACGCTGCACGGCTGTCTTGCCCGCGTCTCTGCCCGGCACCCAGTCCACAGTCGTGGCACGGGTGAGGTCGAGGGCGGCATAGACCTCGTCCTTGACCTGAGCGGCCGGGGCCGGAGCGATGAACTGAACCCCGGCCGTCAGCAGGGCGGCGACGTTGGAGTAGGACACCAGCTTGGAGTCGGCGACCATCAGGAAGTCGCGGGTGCCGCCCATCGTGCGCAGGTCCTTCATCGCGCCGACGACCTGGCCGACCTCGGCCGCCGAGCCGTCGAAGACCCGGGCATGGACCGGGATACCACCGTCGGCGCTCACCGCGAGCCCGGCCTGGACCTGTTTCAGATCCACCCGCCGGTCCTTGGGATGCCCGTAGCCGATGACCGGGAAATCCTCGTCCTGGCCATCGGTCGGATAGGCGCCGTGGACGGACATGCTGGTCATGTCCCAGTGCAAACGGGACACATCGATGCCGAACTCGGCGATCGCCCGAGCCCCGACCGTTCCGGCCACGTGCTCCAGATGCGGAGCCCAGGCGGTCGGCTCCCGCGAGTGTGCTTCCCGATGGTTGGATCCATCTTCGGGCCGCCAGTCGCTTGAGATCCGCATTCTGGCACACAGGCGCTGACGCACCGCATGTCGCCGATTCCTAATCTTCTTGTCAAGCGGCTGGTGTGACGGGGGGTATATCCCGATCAACAAGGTAGGGACCACTGAACCCCTTGGAATCGATCATCTAGTAGGGCACCGTGCCGCACCAGGTCTGCGCCCAGGCGGAGGCGCCGTACTTGTTGGCCGCACGCACGGCGACGCAGATCTCGTCACCGGAGTACGGGCCATTGATCACGTACTTGGTGCCACCGGTGGACAAGATGGTGTCGACGTTCTTCGTGGTGAAATTACTGCCCTTGTTGGTGTAGTGGATGTCGTACCGGGTCGCTCGGGAGACCGCCGACCAGGTCACCGTGAGCGGCATGTTGCACGCGCCGACGCAGGAATTGTTGTACGCGACGTTGTAGCCCGTCATGGCAGGCGGCGGGGAGCCGGCGGGCGTCGTAGCCGGCGTGGTGGCGGGCGGCCTGGTGGTCGAGCCGACGGAGCCGGACAAACCTCCGCCGCCCGAGCCCGAGGGGCCGGACCCACCGCCGGACCCGCTGCCGCCGGCGGCTGGATTACTGCTGCTGCCACCACCTGGCGGCGCCGAACTCCCGCTGCCCCCCTGGGCGTTCCGCCCAACCGTGGCGCCCTGTGCTGTGGCGGGCGAACTACCGGCCGTGTTCGCTGAGTTGCTGCCCGCAGGAGTAGCACTCTCGCTGCTGGCCCGCGACTTGGCTTCCGCTCCGGCCCCGGCGCCGCTCTCGAAGGTATGGAGCAGTGCGGCCGTGCCGCCGCCGACGGTGAGAACGGCGACGATGGGCAGCACAATGAGCGTGTTGCGCCGACGGGGCCGCCGTTCGCGCTCCCCCGTCGTGACGCCTGCTGCGGCCGGCATGACTTCGGGAGTCCCGGTCTGCGACCGCAGCCCGACGGTCGCCCGGTCCACGGGCTCCTCCCGAAGCGGCGCCGCCTCGGCGTCGAGCAGCCGTGCGGACTGCTGCGCGAGGTGCGCGACCACGGTGGCAGGCAGCCAGGTGCCGAGCGTGATGAGGGGACGCGTCCGCTCGGGAGCGTCCAGCAGCTCGTCGACGCTGGGCCGTTGGCCGGGGTCCTTGATCAGACACCGGGCGATGAGCGCCCGCAGCGAGGCGTCCTCGACGCTCATCAGATCGGGCTCGCCCTCGACGATCTGGAACATCACGGCGTGCTGATTGCTGGCCCCCTGCCCGAACGGCAGCTTCCCGGTGGCCGCATACACCAGCACGCACCCGAGGGTGAACACATCGCTCTTCACCCCGGCGCGCTGCCCGCGCACCTGCTCCGGCGACATGAACCCGGGAGAGCCGACGATCATCCCCGTACTGGTCAGCAAGGAGTCGACAGATGTTTCGAGCGCCCGCGCGATCCCGAAGTCGATCACCTTCGTGCCGTCCACGGTGAGCATCACGTTGGACGGCTTCAGGTCGCGATGCACGATCCCGGCGTCGTGAATGTCCTTGAGCGCCTTCAGCAGCCCGAAGACGAGGGCGTGCAGGGACGCGGTCGGCAACGGCCCGTGCCGCCGTACGACTTGTTCGAGCGAGAGCCCGGGAACGTACCCGGTGGCGACCCACGGCGGATCGTCGCCCGGACCCGCGTCGAGCACCGGCGCTGTGTACTGCTCCCCGACCCTCCGCGCCGCGTCGATCTCCCGCCGGAACCGCGCCCTGAACTGCTCGTCGGACACGTGCTCTTCGTGCACGACCTTCACCGCGACGGTTCGCCCGCTGTCCGACCGCGCGAGGAACACCCGCCCCATGCCACCGGCACCGAGCCGCCCGAGCAGCAGATACGGCCCGATCCGCGCGGGGTCGCTCACCGCGAGGGGTTTGATGCCCCCGTCGACGTAATCGTCCCGCTCGTCGTGTCCGTCCCCGTTCGTACCGCTCATGATGGCGTGACTCCCCCGGTTCTTCTCGCCTGGTCATCGGCGTAACTCAGCTGAGAATAGACACTGTTGATGTACCCGGTGAAGGAGAGGACGCGCGGGACAGTCGGGACAGCTCTCCACGTTGTGCGGTAGATCACCGTAACTGATGAGGTGGCGCTCCATACGATGCGCGACGGATACACCTATCCCCACCTCAGGTCCCGGTCTCCAGGTGTCCACGATCAAGACTCTGCTGGTCTATTCACGGTGCGGTGAGTGAGAGGCGAAGTGCGCTGACCCGGGCTGGGGTAGCCGGTAGTCGTCCGCGCGCTGGGCATACCGGTCCCACCAGACGGCCGGGGCGTGTTCGAGCAACCAGACCGGGGCGGCGATCGCCAGCGTCTCCAAGGCTGCCCGCATCGTCTCCATCGCCAGTTCCAGGCGGTTGAGCAGCCGGACCGCGGCATGGACATGGGTTGCGTCGGTGCGCTGCCGCCCGCCCTTGTCCAGCAGCCGGTGCTCGCGCAGGTGCCGGAGCAACAGCCTCAGCAGCCGGTCGGCCTGGCCGTCCCCGGTCAGGCGGGTGCGGAACTCGCTGAGCACCGAGGCGTCGAAGCCGGGATCCTCCAGCGGCAGGCCGAGGCCGAAGGTGGAGCAGCAGGCTGCCGCCGAGTGGGCCGAAAAGTTCGACATGCCGCCGCTGGAGGGTCCGCAGAGGGCCCTGGACTGGGGCGCGCGCTCCCGCCACCAGCTGATGACGACAGCGCACACCGCGCTGGTCGTCGAGGGGTTCTCTGTCAAGTCCAGCGTGTTGGGGTAGTGGAAGGCGCCCAGCCCGCAGAGGGCAAGACGGCCGGTGGAGATTTGGCGTGCGGCGTGGCATTCGCCCCGGACATCATGAGGCCGACCGCGCACCTGGTGGCGCCAAGCGATGTCCCGAAGGGCACGCAGGAACGTAAGGGACTACGAGCGGCCGGGTCTCTTCCTCCGCTTCGCGGATCGCAGAGTCCGGCCCGTGTTCGCCGATCGCTGACATCTCCACTACTCGGTGGTACCGTATAGTGGTACTCGGTAGCACGTAGTACCGAGGGGCTGAGGAGGATTCGCGATGGACGACCTGACGGAGATGCTGAAGGGCACGCTCGAAGGGTGCGTGCTCGAAATCATTGGCAGCGAGGAAACCTACGGGTACGCCATCACCCGTCAGCTGAACGAGCTCGGCTTCGCCGACGTCGTCGAGGGGACGGTGTACACCATCTTGCTGCGACTCGAGAGGAACGGACTCGTCCAGGTGACGAAACGACCATCCGGGGTCGGTCCGCCGCGCAAGTTCTACGCGCTCAACGACGCCGGACACGAGGAACTCGCGAAGTTCTGGACGAAATGGCAGTACGTCTCATCACGCATCGACAGGCTCAAGGAGGGCGGGAGATGAACTTCTGGGAGACGATCACAGGCAGCGATCTCACCAGGGAATGGAAGGCGTTCGAAGCCCGGGCCGGGGCCCTGCCAGACGCCTACCGGGCAGCGTGGGAACAGATCAAGGGCCACCTCCTTCCTCATGGGGACTTCACCGGCCGCAACCTGATGCCGATCCTCGACGCCGCCCTGGGGCTGCTCGAAGAAACAGCGGCGGACGGGCAGAACGTCCACGAGGTGCTCGGCGACGACATCCGAGGCTTTTGCACGGCGCTGGCCGGTGGAGAAGGAGCTCGAACCTATCGCGACCGGTGGCGCGAGCAGTTGAACAGGAACGTCGCAAGAAAATTGAGCCGGATGGGAGGCTGACGTGGGCATCCAAGACATCATCGAGGGCAAGAAGCAGTGGCGGGCACACATGGCTCGGGTCAAGGCGCTCCCACCGGACTACCAGATCGTCTACAAGGAGATGCAGAAGTACCTGTTCAAAGTCGGACCGGTCGACCTGCCTGACGGGCCCCTACTTCCCGGGATCGTCGACTTCTTCGAGGAGGGCGTCGCCTCCGGTAAGGGTGTCTTGGAACTCATCGGCACGGACGTCGCCGCGTTCTGCGACGACCTGGTCAAGGACTCACGCACCTATGCGGACGTCTACCAGGAGTCCATCAGCGGAGAACCCGGCGCGGCCGAGAAGTAAGACCCGTCGCCTCATGTCAGCGGGCGTAGCCCGCACGCGCGGTTCGTTCGCCTCGGCGCAGCGCGAATAGGCGCGGGTCGGCCGGCCGCCAGAAGCCGCCGCAGATCCTGTCCACCGAGGCGGTCGAGCCGGCCGACGAGACCTGGCTCAGCCCTGCCAATGCCCCCGGTGAGCAGGTCTCCGGCGGCGGGCCGCTCGACACCATTCCCCAGGACGACACGACTGACGTGCAGTCACGGACAGCCACTCGATCCGAGTTCCGAAACAGCTTCCCCTGCGTCTTCAGCCTTCGAAAGGAAGTCACCATGCCTTCATCTGTCATGCCCACATCCAGGCAAGGTGGCGATCACCCGTCGCCGACCGCAGTCTCCGCCGTCGGGCTACGCAAGTCATACGGCGAAAAGCTCGTCCTCGACGGTATCGATCTGCGCATCCCGGCCGGGTCTGTGTTCGCGCTGCTCGGGCCGAACGGCGCCGGCAAGACCACCGCCGTGAAGATCCTGTCCACGCTCATCACCGCCGACGCCGGCGACCTGCACGTCGGCGGGCACGACCTGGCAGTCGACCCACAGGCGGTCCGTGCCGCGATCGGTGTCACCGGGCAATTCTCCGCCGTCGACGGTCTGATCACCGGCGAGGAGAACATGCTCCTCATGGCGGACCTGCACCACCTGTCCAAGAGCGAGGGCCGGCGGGTCGCCGCCGAACTCCTCGACCGCTTCGACCTGGTGGAGGCCGCGAAGAAACCCGCCTCGACCTACTCCGGCGGCATGAAGCGCCGCCTCGACCTCGCGATGACGCTGGTCGGAAGCCCGCGGATCATCTTCCTCGACGAGCCGACGACAGGTCTCGACCCGCGCTCCCGCCACAACATGTGGGGCATCATCCGCAGCCTCGTCTCCGACGGCGTGACCGTCTTCCTCACCACCCAGCACCTGGAGGAGGCCGACGAACTCGCCGACCTCATCGCTGTGTTGCACGACGGCAAGATCGCCGCCGAGGGCACCGCCGAGGAGCTCAAGCGGCTCATCCCGGGTGGGCACATCCGGCTCCGCTTCACCGACCCGGTCACGTACCAGTCCGCCGCTGACGCCCTGGGCGAGGTCACCCGGGACGACGAGGCGCTGTCGCTGTCCATCCCCAGCGACGGCAGTCAGCGCGAACTGCGCTCCATTCTCGACTGGCTCGACTCCGCCGGCATCGAGGCGGACGAACTGACCGTCCATACCCCCGACCTCGACGACGTGTTCTTCGCCCTGACCGGCCCAGCCAACGTCCCCAACCAGCCCAAGGAGAACGCCCGATGAGCTCCCTCTCTCTCGCTGTACGCGACTCGAACACGATGCTGCGCCGCAACCTGCTGCACGCGCGGCGCTACCCGTCAGGGACCCTGAACCTGCTGCTCACGCCGATCATGATGCTGCTGCTCTTCGTCTACATCTTCGGCGACGTGATGAGCGCGGGCATCGGCGGCGGCGCCGCCGACCGCTCCGACTACATCGCCTACATCGTCCCGGGCCTGCTGCTGATGACCATCGGCAGCACCGTGATCGGGGCCGCGGTGTACGTCTCCATGGATATGACCGAGGGCCTCATCGACCGCTTCCGCACCATGGCGGTCTACCGCCCTTCGGTACTCATCGGGCACGTCGTCGGCAGCGTGCTGCAATCCGTCATGAGCGTGGTCCTCGTCGGCGCCGTCGGCGTGGCCATCGGCTTCCGCTCCACGGACGCAACCGTCCTGGAGTGGCTGGCAGCATTCGGGCTCATCGTGCTCTTCGCCCTGGCGCTGACCTGGATCGCGGTCGGCATGGGCCTGGCCAGCCCGAACCCCGAGGCGGCCGTCAACATGGCCATGCCGCTGATCCTCCTCCCCCTCATCTCCAGTGCCTTCATCCCGGCCGACACCATGCCCGGCTGGTTCCAGCCGATCGCCGAGTACCAGCCCTTCACCCCCGCCATCGAAACCCTCCGCGGCCTCCTCCTCGGCACCGAGATCGGCAACAACGGATGGATCGCGATCGCCTGGTGCGTCGGCCTGATCGCACTCGGCTACCGCTGGTCGACGGCGCAGTTCAACCGCGACCCGAAGTAGCCGAGACGACCGCGCTGGCCGCCTCCCGCAACGCGTCCTCCCCTGCCCGCGTGCAGATCCGCACCCGTATGCCCGGCTGGTGGCGGGGCTGATCGAGCCGTGGCGAGCACCGGCTCCCACAAGGACCATCCCGAGGACATGGCAGGGCCTTGTCCCGGTTCCCGTTTACCTCAGGAGTCGGATGTCGGGGTTCGCCAGCTGAGTGCCCAGCCTGTTGATTTCCAACTGGGACAGATGGAGCGCTCCGACGAGTGCTTCGACGTCAGCTTCCAGTTGCCGGATCTGAACTGCGTCCGCGGCTCGGAGCTCCTTGAGCTTTGTGATCTGCCTACGAAGCCGCTTCTCGTGGTCCGGGGTCTGGCCGTGTACGCGGACTCTGTCGCGGTGAAGGCTCGGGCTGTCAGCGGTATCCGCGCGGTGACACAGTGCCCGGTCGCGGTTGTAGACGCACATCAGCAGGGAGTTCGGGTTGTCGTAGACGGCCAGAGCGGGGTTGTCGAGGATGTCGCGGGCCTGCCGCGAGGTGCGGATGGAGCCGGCGAAGGCCGGTGCCTGGGCTGCGGCCTGGATGGCGCGGCGCGCGGCCGGGCCGGAAATCCCGGTGTCTGCCGCGAGGTCTTGGTGGAGGGCGGTGAGGGTGTCGGCGGTGGCGCGGGCCGTCTCAAGATCGAGGAGTTCATGGATGCCGTCGCGGCTGCGCGATGCGGAGCCGGCACTGACTGCGGTCCGCAGGTGGCCGTACTGGATCGCGAGAGCGACGAGACCACCGGGCCGGCGGGCGATGTGCCAGGCGAGGGATCTACGGAAGCGGGCCACGCCGATCGCTCCGTGTCGGTCGTCGGGGATGGTCTCGTGCGGTCGGTTCAGGCGAGGGCCTGTTGGGAGGCCCAGGTCACGAAGTCCTCGATGCGGGCTCGAAGTGCCTCGTAGCCCAGTGAGGTGCCGTCGGATGGGCGTGTGTGCTGGAAGGTGTGGGCGGCGGAGTCGAAGAGCAGACTGCCGTCCGGCACGATCTTCTCCAGGACGCGGACGGCGGAGACGACCGGCTCGATCGCCACCCAGGGGATTTCCCGCAGGGTGCCGTCGGAGTTGTGGTTCCCGTCCTGGTCGCTGGCCCCCTTGAAGACTCGCCCGTGGATCACGTGGCGCCCGGACGGCAGATCTGGACAGCATCCTGTGCTCAGGCCCATGATTACTGGCGGGAGGGGGTTATTCCGACCGTGCGCTATTCCCGTCCTCTCTCTTCTGGGGCAAGGGGCTCGCAGCGCAGTGCGGAGCCAGTTGTCACCGTCCGCTCTTGCCGAACGCGGCAATCGCCTCCAGGATCGAGTCCTGCATCGCGGGACTGCCCGTGTGTCCGGAGTCGTCGATCACTTTCAGCTCCGCGTCTGGCCACGCTTTGGACAGCTCCCACGCGGTCTTCAGCGGGCTGCCAAGGTCGAGTCGGCCGTGGATCAGCACCGCCGGGATCCCAGCCAGCCGGTCCGCATCACGCAGCAGTTGTCCGTCCTCGAGCCAGGCATCGTTCGCGAAGTAGTGCGCGCAGACCCGGACGAAGGCCATCAGCGCGTCGTCAGGCTTGTCGCTGTACTGGCCCGGATGGCCGAGCGCCTCGTGTGCGATGACGGCGTCTTCCCAGGCGCACCAGTCCCGCGCCGCCCTGGCTCGGACCGCCTCATCTGGGCTGTTCAGCAGCCGGTTGTAGGCGGCCACGAGATTGCCGTCCCGGTCTGTCTCGGGCAGTGCGTCGCGGAATGCCTCCCAGGGGCCGGGCAGCAGGCGTCCGACGCCGTGGTAGAGCCAGTTGGTCTCCTCCGGCCGGGTCATGGTGACGCCGACGATGACGATCTCGGAGACCCGCTCGGGGTAGCGCTCAGCGTAGGCGAGGATCAACGTCGAGCCCCAGGAGCCGCCGTAGAGGAGCCAGCGCTCGATGCCCAGGTGCTCGCGTATCCGCTCCATGTCGGCGACGAGGTGGTCTGTGGTGTTGTGATCGAGGCTGACAGCCGGGTCGGAGGCATGAGGACGGCTCTCACCGCAGCCACGCTGATCGAACAGGACGATCCGGTAGACCTCGGGATCGAACATCCTGCGACTGCTGCGGCGCCCCCCGCTGCCGGGGCCGCCGTGCACGCACAGCGCCGCCTTCCCATCGGGGTGGCCGCTCGTTTCCCAGTAGACCTCGTTTCCGTCGGCGACATCGAGGAGACCGTGCGCGTACGGTTCGATGGGCGGGAACGGCTCGGCCATGACGGTCTCCTCCTGAAGGCGCGAAGAACAACCTCGCGAGATTAGTCGATGGCTGGAACGACGTCTCCCGATTTGTCCACAGCTCGGGCGGCGAGGTACTCGGCCCAGTCGCGTCGGGCGTAGGCGACCCAGCGGAGCGCGGTGTGGCGGTGCATCCCGGTCACGTCGGCGAGGATCGGGCTGGGGAGATCAGCAGCGAGAGCAGCCAGCGCCGCGTTGCGAGCGGTGCGAACCGGGATGCCATGGCGGCCCAGCTTCTGGGTCATGCCGTGCGTCGAGATCGGCTTGCACGGGACCATGCCCGGGAAGAGCCACCGAGGCCCTGGGTGGGTTCGTGAGAGCTGCGGCCGTAGCTGGGGCTGTTCGGCAAGTTGACGGAGGAGTTCGGCGAGCCGTGGCGGTAGCAGGACGGGGGGCGGCCCAGGACCAGGTGGGCATGCTTGTCGTCGAACTTGAGGTGCTCGGGCGTCAGATGGCAGAGAGGTTCGGTGGAGGGACCGAACAGCAGGGTGATCGGGCCGGCAGCTCGGACGTCCGTGGGCAGGGCATCGTCGGTCAGACAGCGTTGGAGGAGCGGCCATCGATCGTCCTCGTCGAGCAGGTCCTGGGGCTCCTGTCTCGGGAGGGAGGGGACGGTCAGTTCGCGGGTAAGCCGCCGGCTCGTGGTCCATTTGAGGAAGTATCGGATCAGGTAGCGCCGTTGGCTGGTGGCTGCGGTGATCCAGTTGTCGATGTGCTCTTGGGCGAGGTCTGCGAGGGCCAAGTCGCGTTGGTCCATCCAGGCCAGGAAGTCCAGGGCGACGCTGACGCGGCGCCGCAGGTCGCGGTCGGCGGAGGCGGGATGGTGGCGGTGGGCGGCCCGTTGGCGTGCTCGTCGGAGCAGGAACCAGTGCAGGAACGGGCGGGCGAGGTTGGCGTGCGCGGCCGGCTTGTCCGCGAGCTCGTGCTCCAGCCCGGGATGCGTTCGAGGTCCTCGTGGCGTTCCTCCAAGATGCCGGTGTGGACGAGGAGTTGACGGATATAGCGCTGGTTCCGGCTGGGCGGAAGCTCATCCAGCAGCTCGTGACCGAGCACGTGGCCGTCGGCCGCGAGCCGGGCGAGGAGCCTGGTGTTCGGGCTCTCCTTGATCCACTGGATAGCACGGAACGGTGAGGGAGCGTCCGTCAGCGCGGCCGCGAGCGGTTCCATCTGCGGGGCGACCGTGCCGTCGGGCCCGGCCAGCAGGGCGTTGACCCGCTCGGCGAGGACGCAGTGAGCGCATCGGCCGCGACTGTGGGGATTGCCCGCCCGGCCGCACCGGCGGCAGGTGTAGTCGGCGGCGAATCCGACGCAGGGTCCGCAGACCTCGGCGCCGTCGTCACCCCGCGCGATCAGCGGCTGGACTATGCCGCAGCGGGGGCACTCGGCCGGTGACCGGAGCACGGCTGTGTAGCAGGTTATGCAGACCGGCCTGATCGGCCATCGGGTGTTGACCGGCTTGGTCCGACCGCAGCGGGCGCACGGCTCGCCAGTGCGGTGTCGCTGGTAGCAGGTGGCGCAGATCGGTTGTCCCTGCTGATCGCGGCTGGTGCAGGGGCGGACCCGGCTGCAGATTGAGCAGGTCGCCTCGGGGCCCTGGTAGCAGCCGTCGCACAGGTCCGGCTGCCCGTCGCGCGCGTTGCAGGCGATCCGCTTGAGCTGCCCGCACCGACCGCAGGGCCGCCGTGGCCGGCGATGGCGGTCGTAGCAGAGGTGGCAGAGTGCGCCGTCGTCATCAACGAGGGCGGCGGCTGCGGACTTCCCGCAGCTCACGCAGGTGTGCATCGGGCGTTTCCCGCACTTCATGCACAGCCCTCGGCCGTCGCCCCGTCGCACCGGGTGTCGGAGCTGACCGCAGTCGGCGCACTCCTCGAACGTGGCGGGGTCCGCGCGGTAGCAGCGATGGCAGATCGGGCCCTCGGGGCGCCGGGGCAACGACGCGCTGGCCGTCGCGGTGGCACCGTGCGCAGGTTTCGCGTTTGCGGCTTCGGGCGTCGCACGAACCGCAGAGCCGCCCTTCGGGGCGGAGTTGTCGCAGGTCAGCACGGATCTTTCCGCAGTGCGCGCATCCGGGGCGAACGACCGGATGTCCGGCTTCGTCCAGCACCTGGGCCAGCCGCAGCAGAACCGGTGGGCAGAGGGAGCTGCCCGAGGTCAGGGCGTCGGGGTGAGCGGCCATGTGATCGGCCAGCTCCTCCAGGAACCGAGCGGCGCCGCGGACAGGGATCGGGACCGCCGCCTCCAACACCGCTGTCGCGTCGGCGGTGCTGAGGGTCGGCAGAGCCGTGGTGGCTTGGACAACCGCGGCGTTCGTGGCGGCTTCCATCCGCGCCGCCTGCGCGGCAAGACGGGCGACGATCGACGGGGCGGTCGGTGAGGGCGCGGTCACAGGCCCTCCGGTCGCCGGATCGAGGTCCGACGCACGGCCGGAAGCGGGCCGGGCGTTTCGCCGCCGGCGGTCTTGCGTACCTCTTCGTTGACCACCTGGACCTCGATGAGCTCGTTGGGCTGGCAGTTGAGGATGTCGCACAGAGCCGCGAGGGTGTCCATCGACATCCGCTGCGGCGGCTGCGTGACCAGGTGGAAGACCTCCTCGCGCGAGAGGTTGACGCCCCGTTCGGCCAGCAGTGGCACCAGCTCGGTAGTCTGGAAGTAACTGGATAGGCGGTTGTGGCCGAGGACGTGCTTGATCGCTGGTCGATCGGACCAGCGGGGTCAAGCGGTGGCGGGGTACTGTCCTCGAACCGTGAAGGAGGGTGTGTATGGCACTGGCTGGGAAGCGTTCACGACGACTGACCGTGGATGGCACCGTCTACTGCTGGCAGGTCCGCAAGAACAGCGAATGCCCGGTTTGCCTCGGCGGACTCGGAGCGACATTCGTGGTCCAGCGGGAGGAACCGCAAGGCGCCCTGCTTTTCGTCGACACGCCACAGCACACCTCTCCCATCGTCCCCGCCCTGGTCACGGTGAGCATCCGGCAAGCCTTGAGCCGGGGCTGGCAGCCAGCCCGCCCGGGCGGCCTCTTCCATCTCGGAGCCCTCCGGGCAGGTGTCCCGAGTGGACGGACGCCGCACAGTCAGTGACAGCTCGGGGGCGAAGCGGTACGCCCTGCCTCAGCCGTCTCTACTGGTCAGCGCGAAGGTGGTTCTGGCTGAGGATGTGCTTGATCGCCACTTGGTGGGGCGAGCGGCGATCAGGCAGTGGCGGGCGTCCAGGGTCTGCCTCGCATGGCCTGCACGAGGACGTCGAGCATGGGTTGGTCGTGTCGGTCGGCGGTGGCCGGGTAGGTGCGGATCGCGGCGAAGTCCTGGGCCCTGAGGCGGCCCCCGGAGTGTGGACACACCTGAGAATGGATCTTGACGGTCCAGGAAGGTGTAGGTCTCCATGGCAAGGCCGTCGAAGTACAGTCCGGAGTTCCGGTCCGACGCGATCGCGTTGTGGCGGGCTTCGGCCGGCAGGCGAACGTATCGGGACGTTGCTACCGATCTGAACGTCAACCCCGAGACGCTGCGCGTCTGGGTGCGCGACGTGGACGGGCCCCCGGCGGACGGCGGCAAGGTGACGCCGGGAGATGCGGAGGCGGAGCTGGCCCCGGTTGCGGGCGGAGACCGCCCGGCTGCTGAAGGCCGAGAAAGAGTGGCAGCTGGAGCGCGAGATCCTGCGACGGGCAGCCGCCTATTTCGCGAAAGAGATGAAGTGAGGACCCTTCCCCAAGCTCTTCGAGCAGGGGAGACCCCATGCTGGGACTTCGTCTCCGCCCACGCCGGCGTCTTCGGCGTTCAGCGGCTGTGCCGGGTGCTCCAGGTCTCCCGCTCGGGCTACTACCGGTGGCTCGCCGGTATCGAGGCCCGGGATGCCCGGCGGTGCGCCTGCCGAAAAGTACATCCGTGCAGGTCACCCCGCCACGAGCTGCCATCAGCAACCCCGGCAAAATGATCGACTGTGCTACTGAAGCTGGCCTACCTCACCGCCACCAACGCCTTCGCCATGCTCCGGCTGCTGCCGATGAGCAACCGGGACAAGGACGCCGAGATCCTCGCGCTGCGGCACCAGCTCAACGTCCTGCAACGCCAACTCGGCGATGACCGGCCCGCATTCACCAAATCGGACCGGGCCTTCCTCGCCGCCCTGCTCCAACCGCTCCCCCGCGAAGTCCTGCACCGCCTGCGGCTGCTCGTCCGCCCCGACACCGTGCTCCGCTGGCACCGCAACCTGATCCAGCAACGCCACGCGAACAGCAGCCGACCCAAACGCAACGGACGCCCCCGCACCCTGCGTTCCATCCGGCTCCTGGTCCTACGCCTGGCCCGCGAGAACCCCCACTGGGGCTACCGCCGCATCCACGGCGAACTCACCACCCTCGGCATCAAGACCGCACCCTCCACCGTCTGGGAGATCCTCAAGACCGAGGGAATCGACCCCGCCCCGCAGCGATCAACCACCACCTGGGCCGACTTCCTCCGCTCCCAGGCCGACGCACTCCTCGCCTGCGACTTCATCGAAACCGTCACCCTCACCGGACAACGCCAATACATCCTCGCCGTCATTGAACACACCAGCCGACGCATCCGCATCCTCGGAACCACCGCACACCCCACCGCCGCCTGGACCACCCAAGCCATCCGCAACCTCGCCATGGACCTCGATGACGCCGGCACCAAAGCCTGCTACCTCATCCGGGACCGGGACTCCAAGTTCACCGCCGCCTTCGACGCCGTCCTCGCCGACGCGGGCATCCAAGTCGTCCTCAGCGGCATACGAGTACCGAGAATGAACTCGATCATGGAGCGATGGGTACAGACCTGCCGCCACGAACTCCTGGACCGCACCCTGATCTGGAACCAGGCCCACCTGCTACGAGCGCTCCGCGAGTTCGAGACCCACCACAACACCCACCGACCCCACCAAGCCCTCGCTCAAGCCGCACCCCTACGCGCCGCCCCCGAGCCGACCACCCACCCCGACCAACTCAAAGACCTCCGGATACGCCGCCGAGACCGCCTCAGCGGCACCCTCCACGAATACCACCGAGAAGCCGCCTGACCTGCACGGACGGGGATTTCGGCAGGCGCAGCGCGCCTGGACGACGGGACCATGGAACTGGCCCCCGCTGATCTCGTTGTTGCCGGTCACTTCCCGCTCAGCGCTCCGATGATGGTGCCGACGATCACGACAGCGCACAGGAACTTGACCAGTCCCCGGAATGACACGTTGAACACAGCGGTGTCCCCTTCAAAGCGAACAGGAATGGAACCCATCCATCAGGGCCCCGATTGCTGCCTCAGCTGGTGACGTGTGGGCAGAGTGAGCGTTGCTGATAGCCGCCGGGTACGTCGGTGCCGACGGCGGTCCAAAACGCCTGTGCGTCGGTGGAGTGGCCGCCGAGGGTGTGCCACGCCAGTCCGAGGTGCTCCGCGCATAGGGCGGCGAGGCCGGCGGTGGCCAGTCCGCACCGTTCGTACTGCGGCATGGTGTACGGGTTTTCGACCCATCCGAGCCGACAGCGGCGGCAGATCCGGTAATCGACGGCGAAAGCGTGCTCATCGTCCAGGTTGGCGGCGCGGTTGCGCCAGCCGGTGCGTTCGGGGGAGATCGTGTCCTGCCACGGGGTGGCCAGCTCGGGGACGACCGGCCAGCCGTGCCGCCGGCCGAGACGCCCGCGGCTGATCCACTGCAGGGCCTCGCGCCAGGGTTTCCGCCCGGATACGCGCCCTACCTCGTGGGCCTGCCCGGCCAGACGCAGCGCCGCTTGCCGGTCGTCATCGGTCGCCATGCCATCACTCTCTCCTGGTCCCGAGGGTCAGGGACGGGCCCACCCGTAGGCGTCGATCATCTGTTCCAGCACGGGGGATGTGCCGACACCCAGCAGGATCGACGCCTCCATGGCCTGCGCGAAGCTCGCGCCCGGCTGCCTGTTCATCACGTCCTGGATCCGGGGCTGCGAGGTGATCGCGAGCAGTCCGCCACCGACGATGTACTGCCAGATCTCGGCGTGCTGGTCGGCCAGCAGCACCAGCCCGGTGGAACCGCGGGACGGACCATGGAACTCCAGCTTGAGCTTGACCAGGGGCTCCTCGCCTCCCAGCCCCGCCCATGCGGTCCCGACGTCCATCAGATCGTGCATCTTGACCGAGCCGTGCTCGTCGAGCAGCGCGAACGCCTCGCGCAGCTGCGGGGCGGGGCCGAACGTCCGCTCGTCCTCGTGCACGTAGACGGTGAACAGCGGGCCGAGGGGCGCCGGTCCGCCGGGGCCGTCCTCGGGGAAGGCGACTCCCGCACCGGCTGCGAAAACGGTGCCCGCCAGGAAGTCCTGCCGTTGGCGCGATTCGTCGCCGGGCGCGAACCGCTTGGCGGTCTGGAGCCGTCCCTGGGCGGGTTGGCCCAGTCCTGACCAGGTGTGCGGCGTGCGGCCCCCGCCTGGCTCACGGTCCGCGCGGCGGTCCTTACGGTTCATCGGTGGCCTCCCCTGGCTGGTGATCTGCTTCGACGGTAGCGGGGTGCGCCGGCACTGCAGGTGCAATCGAAGAAGGGGCGACTGATTGTCAGGGCGGGGCTGCGCAAGGGAATTCGAACAAATCGGTCAGCCCGCTTGTGTGTACCGTTCATTGAGGATGTCGGCCAGCACGAGATATGAGGCCGATTCACCGATGTGGTGCCGGCGCAGGCGTACGACCTGCTCCTTGTAGGGAGCCAGTCCGAGGAGCGAGCGGAGCACGGTGTGCAAACCGAGGCCGACCAGGGCAATGCTGCAGACCAGTGCGAGCACCTCACCCCCGGTCACCGCGCCTCCCCACATCTCGGATGGTGCCGTCGCGCCCTGCGGCATTGCGCCCGGCGAATGGTGTGATGGCCGGGCCGGTGCCGCTGTCGGCCGGGTGCAGGTAGCCGAATTCCCAGCCCAGGTGCACCGCGTGGGCGGCGTTGTCGGCGCCCAGTACCTCCAACAGCCGTTGGATGCGGACTCGCACCGCGTTCCGGGAGCGGTGCAGGACCGCTTCCATCCGCCGGGGGCTGGTTCCTGCGGCTATCAGCCGCAGCAGCACCAGCAGTTCACGGTCCAAGGCTGGCGGATCGTCCGGACGGTGGAGGGGCGGTGCGGGGTGTAGTCCGGTGCGGTAGGCCCGGTCGACCAGGGCTGCCCGCTGGCCGGTGTCGAGTTTCGTCTGAATGCGTCGC
Organism: Streptomyces sp. PH10-H1; assembly: GCF_030063355.1. Classification (GTDB taxonomy): domain Bacteria; phylum Actinomycetota; class Actinomycetes; order Streptomycetales; family Streptomycetaceae; genus Actinacidiphila. The sequence continues at coordinate 31,708 of NZ_JASISZ010000062.1, read as the reverse complement.
AGGGTGGACGTCACCGAGGCCACCGACAGCCCGGTCTCCGCTGAGATGGCCAGGTTGTCCCGGCCTGCTGCGACCAGGCGCAGCACGTCGCTCTCCCGGGCCGCCAGCGGCCGTGCCCCCGCGCATTGTGTAGTGATCATCGCTGGTGATTCCTCCTTCAGAGTGGGCGCAGCGACCGGCTGACACCGGTTCAGGCGCGGGTGAGTCCGCAGCGGCGTTCGGCATCGGTGACGGTGTACCGCAGCGCATCGCGCTCGATTTCGCCGGCGCGGGTGTAGTGCGCGACGGTCTCCGCCCCGAATGCGTTGCGGGAGAGCCTGCTGCGGGCGAAGGTGTCCAGGGCCGTATCGAGCGTGCCTGGCACCAGCGGGGCGTCGGTCTCCTGGTAGGCGTTGCCGACGACCGGTGGCGGGGGATTCAGGTCGTGCTCGATACCGTGCCGGGCGGCGGCGACCGCGGCGGCGAGCGCCAGGTAGGGGTTGGCGTCCGCGCCAGGCAGCCGGACCTCCAGATGCAGCCGGGGACCGTGGCCGACCACCCGTACTGCGCAGGTGCGGTTGTCCCGGCCCCAGACGAACCGGGTCGGCGCGAACGATGCGTCCGCGAACCTCTTGTAGGAGTTGACGATGGGTGCCAGCAGCGGCATCAGCTCCGGCAGCCCGTCCAGCAGCCCCGCAATCACCTGCCGACCCAGCGCCGACAAGCCCCCGTCCGCCCCAGCCAGCACCGACTGCCCGCCCCGCCACAACGACAGATGCAAGTGCAGCCCGGAACCGACACCGCTCTCGGGGGCGGCCATGAACGTCGCCGTCATCTGCGCCCGGCCCGCGATGGCCTTGGCGGCCTGCTTGAACACCGTGTGGTTGTCCGCGGCCGTCAGCGCCTCGCCGTACCGGAAGGTCACCTCCACCTGCCCGCCGCCGGACTCGGTCTTCAGCGCCTCCACCGCCAGACCCACCCCGGCCAGCGCACTTGGCAGGTCCTGGAGATAGACCGACAGGGGCGGGACGTGGTCCAGCGCGTAGTCGAGGTTGTCGCCGCTGACCGGTTCCAGCTCCCGGAATCCTGTTGCGGTGGCTGCCTCGGCTGCCCCCTTGTAGAGCGCGAACTCCGTTTCCAGTCCGGCCTTCAGTGTCAGGCCGTGTCCGGCCAGCAGTGCCAGTTGGCCGCGCAGCACCTCCCTGGGTGCTACCGCGACCGGGCGGCCGTCGGCGTGGACGGCGTCGGCCAGTACCAGGGCGGTGCCGTGCTGCCATGGCAGCATCCGGGCCGTGGTCAAATCCGGGACCAGCCGCAGATCCGGGTAGCCGTTCGCCCAGGACGCCAGGGCGTAGCCGTCCACCGGCCGCATGTCGACGTCGGTGGCCAGCAGGTACGCGCACACCTCAGCACCACGGTCCACGATCTCGTCCAGGAAGTGCCGGGCGTCATACAGCTTGCCCTTCAGCCGTCCCTGCAAGTCCGGCAGGGCGAGCTGCACCATCATGATCTCACCCGCCTCGATCCGGGCGCGCAGCTGCTCCGGCGACAGCAGCCCGCCCGGCACGGTCCCCGTCGCGGTCGCGTCGCGCATTACACGACCTCCTCGGCGTACTGGGCCAGCTCCTTCGCACCGGCCAGTGTGGGTACCTCATAGGTGCGGCGGCCGGCCGTCCACCACCACACGGTCGCCAGCACCAGCACCACCAGCAGAGCGACCGGCGCGTAGTTGAAGGACTGCACCGTCACCCAGCCGCCGCCTGCGGGGCGGGTCTGCGGCAGGCAGAACAGCACCGTCACGAACGCCACCCACACCACCGCGATCCAGCCCACCAGCATCCCCCACCGGCCCAGATTCCATGGCCCCGGCGTGAAGCGGCGTCCGGCCCGCAACCGCAGGAAGATCGGTATGGCGTACGCGGGGGTGATCCCGATGACGTTGATCGCGGTCACCGCACCGTAGGCCACCGGGCTGTACAGCGACGGCAAGGCCAGTAGCGCGGCCACACCGACCGCCAGCCACACCGCCCGTACCGGTGTCGCGGTGCGCCCGCTGACTCGCCGCCACCAGGCGCTGCCCGGTAGCGCCCCGTCCCTGCTGAACGCGAACACCATCCGGGAGGTCGCAGCGACCTCGGCGTTCCCGCAGAACAGCATCGCCGCAATCACGACCAGGAGCAGGGCCTTCGCCCCCGAGGCGCCGAGCGCGTCGAGGAAGATCTGGGCCGGTGGCACCCCGGTCGCCGACGCCTGGGTGTTCGCGTAGTTCTGGATGGCGAACGTCAGGGCAGTTAGGAGGACGAACCCGGCCAGCCATGACCACCCGATCGCCCGCATGATCCCGCGCGGCGCGCTGATCTGTGCCTGGGTGGTCTCCTCCGACAGGTGCGCGGAGGCGTCATACCCGCTGAACGTGTACTGGGCCAGGAGCAACCCGAGGCCGAGCACGTACCAGTGATTCGTCCAGCCGGTGTTGTTCACGAAGGTGGTGAACACGAAATGCGGCGACTGGTGATGGGCCGGGACCAGCGTCAACGCCCCGGCGATGACCGCGACCCCGCCCAGGTGCCACCACACCGAAATCGAGTTCAGCACGGTCACCAGCCGCACCCCGAACAGGTTCAGCACCGCATGCACCGCCAGGATCACCAGGTAGATCACCATGGTCTTGGCCGGCGTCGGGGTGAAGCCCCACTGCAGGTTCGCGAACGCGCCCGCGAACAGCGCCGCCCCGTAATCAATCCCTGCAATGGCGCCCAACAAACCGAGGAGGTTCAGCCAGCCGGTGTACCAGCCCCACTTGCGGCCGCCGAGCCGCTCGGCCATGTAGTACAGCGCGCCCGAGGTGGGATAGGCCGAGGTGACCTCGGCCAGTGCCGCGCCCACGAACATCACCATCAGCCCGACACCGAGCCAGCCCCACAGCATCACCGCCGGGCCGCCCGTCGACATCCCGAAGCCATACAACGTCATACACCCCGACAACACACTGATCACGCTGAAGGAGATGGCGAAGTTGCCGAACGAACCCATCTTGCGGCTCAGCTCCGGCTCATAGCCGAGATCGCGCAACAGGTCGTCATCATCCGCCAGCTGAGCGCCGGCGGACCCTTGTATACCGGACACGGAAACTACCTCCACGACGAAGAAGAACGAAAGGAGCGAGGGACGAGCGAGGGAGCGTCGAACAGGTCCAGCAGCCGGCTGGCTGCCGGGCCTGATGCTGTTCAGTGGCGGGGGCCGGCGCGCGGCGGCGGGCCGCCGGCTACCGCGAGGCTCTGCGCTCGGGCGTGCACGAACCCGGCCGCGGCTGCTGCGGGATCATCGGGGTCGTCGGCGACGTAGCCCCAGGGCTGCCGGGCCGCATGCGGGCCAAGCGCGGCGAAGACCTGGGCGGCCTCCTCGTACTGGCGCCCCGCCCACAGCGCATGGGCGAGATAGCTCAGGTCGAGCACCGACCGCCGCAGTGGCAGCGACTGCTGGAACCAGCCCTGATACGCCCGGCGCACATCCAGGACCACCGGCTCCCCCCGCCACTGCCAGAGCGCCACGGTGTCGTAGGCGCCCTGCTCACGGCGGGCGCGATAATGCTCCGCGTACGCGTACAACGGCAACACCAACAGCGGCGAACCCGAATCTCGCGGTACCCACGTACCGACCCAGTGCACGAACTGCAGCGCCGCCGCCGACCCACCCGTCCGCGCGTGCAGAAGGACCTGCAGCATCCGGTGGTGGGCCTCCCGGTTGAACCGGTCCCGCTGGTAGACCCGGTGCATCAGCCGCCACGGCCCGGCCGGCAACATCGGCTCCGGCGCCCTCCAGCGGTGCTCCTCCAGCAGTTGGTCCCTGTCCAGCAGGGCCAGTGCCAGCAGGCACACCCACGGCACCGGATCCCGCTCCGACCGCTCGGCCGCAGCGATGGCCGCCTTACGGGCCTCGCGGGCGAACTCCTGCGCGCTGTCATGACCGGCACGGTGGGCGTGCAGCGCCCGCTCCGCCCCGACCCGGGCCCGCATCATCACCGCGTCCGCGCTCTGCGGTTCCTCCGCCAGCCACTCGCGCACCACATGCGAGCGCGCCGCCGCCGTCCCCAACACCTGCGAACGCGACGTCCGCAACTCCCAGTCCGTCCCCGTAGTTGCCAGCAGATCCCGCATCGGCTTCCACCGGCCCGCCCTCACCTCCTCCAGCGCCACACGCAGCTCGTCGTCCAGCCCCGCTGGGTGCGTCAGCGGCCGAAACTCCGCACGGTCCGCGCTCTCCTGCGCACGCATCAGCGCATCCCGGCGGGTGATAACTCGAACTGAGGCCGGGGTGCTTCAGCTGGCTCCGCCACCGGTCGTGTTGGGACGGAAATTAGGGCTGCCGGCCGTAGCAGCGCCCTCGCCGCTTGCGGTACATGCGTCATCGGATTCCTCGATGGAGACATCAGTGGGGTGGGCGACCGTCCCGGGGCGCCGTACACGCCCAGCGCAATGGGGATGCGACAAGGCACAGGCAGCCCCGGGACGGCCGGTCTAGAGATGGATGCGGCCGATCGCGCCGACGACGCTCGTGATGCCCTGCGCGATCGACGGCCCCGCCCGGGAGGCAGCTGCCTCGAAACCCATCACGGCGCAGAGCAGGGCAGGAATCGGCTTGATGACCTTCTGCCGGATCAACACCACCACGATGATCAACAGCACAAGCAGCAGCGAGATACTAATCGCCACGACAACCTTTCAAACCGTCGTGTGTAACCGCAGCCGCTTCGCCTGCCCCCGTCTTCAGTAGTTGGCGGGTCAGCGGTGACAGTCCGAGCGGAGAGGAACAGCTCCGGGAGCCGGTGGCATAGGTGTCCCCGGGAATCGACTCGGGCCGGTTCGGTTCCATCTCTGTTTCTCCATTGATTGGGGCTTCGCAGCCGAGCCCATGCCCGGCGTCAAGAAGGTCGTGGACCTGACGGGACCGGTGAGCCTGTGTGATGAGCCGCTCCTGGCTCGGCCGATTCCCTGAGGCGGCCGCCCCGCAGCTGAGCGCACGGACGCTGCGGGGCGACCGATGGGCGGGTTGCTACCGGGGAAGCACCAAGAACCTGCCCTTCCCAGCCGTCTCCCCACGCTCTGGGAGGCGACGATCCCATCGCTCCGCAGCGGACTGACTGATGCTGGGATGACCGCTGCGGGGAGATCTCGATGTCCACGTCTCATGGCTCAAAGCGGTTTGTTGGATGGCGACTTGTGCGGACTCAACAAAGGATGCGGGGGGACTCTGGGCCGCGCACATCCGAACGGTGATATCACTGAGTACGTATCGAATCGCTGGGCGTCACGATCCATCCGCAAGTACGCCGAGGAGCACCCTGCATGGCTGTTGAGGAGGGACGTCGGTGCGCGCGTTGCGCCTGCCGACTGAGCCGGTACAACGAGGACCAGCTGTGCTCCGCCTGCACGCGCCTCGCCCAGGACGACGCTCCGCCGGTCCTCCGAGTCCCGGATCACGTCTGGCGCGATCCTGCCGTGCAAGGCGCTCTGGCGGCATGGGATTTCGGTCTTGCCAGCCGCGTGATTCGCGAGCGCGCCTCGTTTCGCCAGGAAGACATCGCGACGCTCACCGGCTTGAGCCAGGCGTACCTGTCCATGTTGGAGTCCGGCGCGCGGAAACTCACGAACATCGCCAAGGCCATCGAGTTCCTCGGCGGCCTTGGCGTTCCAGGCCACCTGGTTGCTCTCCCCTTGCCAGGACAGCCCGCCCAATGGCGCCCTGCGGCGCCAGCTGTACCAATTGCCGAGCTACGGGTTGAGTGGGAAGATCCGCTCGCTATCGTCCGGCGCGCCCAGAGCATGGCGTCCGTCAACGTGGACGACGCGACGCTGGCCGCGTTACGCGGCAGCCTCGATGACCTCGTGGAACGCTACGAAACCGTCGGCCCACAAGCTCTGGCTCCCCGTGCCGTCGAGATCCGGGGACTCCTCCACACCCTCCTGTCCGGCTCCCAGCACCCGCGGCAACGCCACGAGCTCTACGTCCTGGCCGCCATGACCTCCGGGTTACTGGGATACATGGCCGTGAACGCCGGCCGCCTGCCGACATCGCGCAGCTATTCAGCCGAAGCCCTGCAACTGGCCACGGAGGTCGAGGACAATTCCTTGGTGGCGTGGGTGCGCGGCACGCAGTCGCTGGAGGCGTACTACGACGGCAGATACGCCGAGGCCCACGCATTCGCCATGGCGGGTGTCGACCGTGCTCCGGACAGTCCGCAGGCCATCCGACTCCTGGCCAATGGAGCCGCCCGCGCTCTCAGCAAGCGGGGAGACCGGGCAGCCGCTGAGCATGCTGCGCAGCAGGCGTTGGAACTCGCGGACCGGTTCGCGACCCCCGAGGGCCTGACGCCGTGCATCTCCTTCGAGCCCTACGGCCGCGCACGGACCTTCGCGAACGTCGCCACGGCGTACGTGTCCCTCGGCGACGTGGCCAAGGTCCTGCACTATGCCGAGCAGGTGGACGCCCACATCGACAGCGCGGATTCCGCGTGGAGCCGGGCCCTGGTGGCGCTCGACGTCGCCTCTGCCGTCGTGCAGCAGCCGCAGCCGGACGTGGAGCGGGCAATGGCGCTCGGCCAGTCCGCCCTGCGCGCGAGCAGCAGCCGCCCCATCCGGTCTGTCGTACAGCGCGCGCACGAACTGGAACAGCAGGCGAACAAGTGGCGCAAACTTCCCGAGGTACGGGAGTATGCGGAGGCGCTGCGCACCTGGCGGGCGAAACCTGCCTCCTACGTCGTCTGCGCATCCGACCCTGCTCCGCGCACATAGAACGCCTCTGAGGAGTCCGGTGAATCCGGTCCACCACTCGGCCCGCTCCGCGGCCTTCCCCGTCGATCCCCCCGCTTCCCTGAGCGATCCGCAGACGATCGCAGATCATGAATGGCGGGCCTTCTCCGCCCTGCCCGAAATGGGCAACCACTGGGATCGGCCAGGCTGGACTGCCAGCACCCGGCGCTACTACTGGTTCCTCACCACGGAGCACTCCCCTAAAGTTGCGGAGCTGGCTGTCCAGTGTCAGCAGCCGCTGCCGGGGAATACCTTTGACCGCGTCCCCGCCGACGGTCTCCACGTGACGATTGCCCGCATCGGAGACGCCCGCCAAGTCGACAAGCAGACCTTGGACGACCTGGCGGACGCGGCGCGCCTCCGGTGCCACGCCGTTCCGTCGTTCAAACTCCAGGCCATCCCGATTGCCGGCTCCCGGGGCGCGATACGCATGAGCCTCGCCCCCTGGGAACCGCTGCTGGCGCTCCACCAGGCCGTGGACACCGCGTACACGGATATCGGGCTTCACGAACGCCACCCCCCGCAGGACTTCCGCCCCCACCTGGGGGTCGCCTACTGCAACCAGACGACGGACGCCGAACGCGTCCGAGAACAGATCCAGCCCCTGCGTGCCCTAGCGCCGCAGGAGCTAGACGTCCGAGAAGTGCATCTGGTCGAGTTGCGCCGAGAGAACCGCGCCTACCGTTGGGACGTGGCCCACACCGTCCCGCTCCGCCCTCAGAACGCGCTCGCGACCACCGTCGGCCGGACCGTCACCCCGGGTGAGTAAGACAGCGAACATCGAGACGGTCCTGCCCGGTGCGAGTGCTCTCTGAAGGCGCGCAATCTCTTCGGCTCGCGCCCGGCTGAAGACTCTGACTCCACGCGTTCCTTCATGGGCCGCGCTGGTCCTCAGCCCTTTTCACCGCCGGTGCAGCGGCTTGGACGGGGTCCCGAGTCTCCTTATCACCGTGGTGATATCACGGCTGCAATGTGCGCACCTGCGGCGATTGGGCGAGGCTCCATGACGAGTCAAGGTGCGGCGCCAGCCGGTGGAATCACCTGGTTCGGAGCACGCACGCCATCGGTGTCACCCAGTGGAGAGATGCGAACATGCCAACGCCTCGCCGCACGAAGAACGACCACTTGCTCTACGCAGACGTCGTCGACTCCAAGACCAAGGCTGGTGTCTGGATGGGAGAGCGCGACTCCTTCCAGGCCAAGCAGGCCCAGATCCTGGAGGCGGTCAAAGATCAGCTGAGCTGGGTTCCGCTGGAGAACGCCATCATGGTCATCAGCACGGCGCCTGCCGGCATCACGGTCATCGCGGCCAACCCGACCCTGCCGGGCATGATCGTCCTGTCGGACGGGGGCTCGCCTGCCGCGTCCTCCATCCTCCAGGCCCTCTCGGAGGAGACCATCCGGAACGCCATGGCCGGCCTCGGGATCGCCGAAGAAGAGGCCGCCTGATCCCATGCATGCCTCTGGCCTTCTCTGGGGGAAATACGTTCAGTTCGACCGGGACGGCGAGGCGGTCCTCCTCGACCCGGTCGGGCTGAACAGTGTGTACCTCGACCGCGGGGAGGTCACCGACCTTTCCGCGGTCCCCCCGACCGCCACCCACACCGCTCTCTCAGAGCACGGCTTCACCTCCGACGGGCCACCCGTCGACCGGCGTGAAGCACTCCTCCACCGCCTTGAGCTGCTCGGCCTCGATGCGACCCCGAGCCGGATCAGCGGTCTGCGGGTCGTCATCACCACCAAGTGCAACATGACCTGCGACTACTGCTTCGTCCACACCAACACCGGCGCAGCCGACATGACGCAGGAGGAAATCGCCGAAGGCCTGACGTACCTCTTCGAGGACAACGTCGGCCAGAAGGAGGTCGCCATCCAGTGGTTCGGCGGCGAGCCGACCATCCGCTTCGACCTCATGCAGTATGGCGACGAGCTCGCCGACGAACTGGCCGCCCAGTACGGGGTCCAGCGCATCCGCCGAACCGTGGTGACCAACGGCGCCCGCCTGACGGACGAAATGCTCGCGCACTTCGCCCGCTACGAATACGGCGTCGGGATCTCCATCGACGGGCCACCAGCGGTCAACGCCGTCAACCGCACGCTGCTCGGCGGGCAGCCCGCCGACGACCGGATCCGCGCCAACGTGCGGCGCCTGGTGGCGACGGAAGGCATCCACGTCGGTGCCAACCTCACCCCCACCGCGGCCAATGTCGGCCGGCTCGGTGAAGCGGTGACGTGGATCATCGAAGAGCTGGGGTTGACGTTCATCTACGCCAATACCCCCATCCCTTCCGGCGGGCGCTGGCGGGTGAACGGCCGCGACCTCGCCCGCGAGCTGTATCAAGCCCGGATGGTCGCGCTGGCCCAGGGCGGCATGGTGTTCTCCGTCCTCGACCGGGCCTTCCAGGCCCTCGATACCCGGCGCCCCATGCTCCTGGACCACATGCAGGGCGATCGCAGCCTCAACGCCGCGCTGCTGCGCGGCGGCCGGATCAGCCTGTGCGACATCAACTTCGAAGAACCGACCTTCATCCACACCCTCGACGAGCTGCGCCAGAACCCGGATCTCCTGGCCTCCATCGCCAAGCCCGTCGCACCGTATGCCGCCTGCGGTGACTGCCCCGCCCTCGCTATCTGCGGCGGCCCCTCCCGCAACGAACAGGCCCTCATCGGCGGAGACGCCCCCGACCCGCAGATGTGCGCCTTCTACACCGGCTCCGTGGAGATCGCCGCCTGGGACAACACGGGGGTGCAATGAACCCCAGCACCGACCTCGACCTCCCCTCGGCCACTCGGGTGGGCGGCTTCCGCTCCGCGCTGGTCAGCACGGCAGGCCACTGCAAGATCGCCTGCGGCTTCTGCCTTCGCGCCGACCGCGCCCACGGCTTCCTCGACGTACGCACGTACACCCGGGCCCTGTCCAGGTTAAAGGAACTCGGGATCCGGGACATCTGCCTCACGGGCGGCGAGCCAACCCACCACCCCGGCCTACGGCAGTTCGTGAGGCTCGCCCACCAATTCGGCATGCCCGTCTCCATAGTCACCTCCGCCCGCACCGAAGCCGAGGTGACCGCGCTGGAGGCGATCGCCCGCCTCCTGCACAACGTCACCGTCTCCGCGGACTCCGAAGGAGCCAGGGCCCTCGGCCGGACGACCCGCACCGTGCTGTCCGCGGTCGCCACCCTCCAGCGGACCGATACGCCGACCAAGATCCTTCACCTCACCTGCTGGCGGATCACCGCCGAAGAGTGCCGCGAGATCGCCGAGCACGTCGCCGCAGCAGGCGTTGAACTTCAACTCAGCCCCATCACCCTCGATGCCGCCGCACTCCAGCGTGCCGGCTTGAACACCACGGAGTACCTCGGCCAGCACCGGACCGACGCCCAGGCCCTCAACCGCCACTTCCAGCTGGGGGCCGGCTACGAGGAACACCTGGACACCATCCAGGCCGCCACCCTCTCGCCCGAGGACCGTCACCCATGCTGCTCACCCACCGTGTACGTCTCCGCCAAGGGCGATCTCCGACGTTGCCCCTACGGTCAGGAATCGAGCAGTGTGCTCGGGCCGCGGGCCGACATCGCCCGCTTCCTCAGCGCCCCGTCGCAGGACCGCGTGACCCCGGACTGCGCGGCCCTGTGCCGGGCGGACGTCTGACCTGCGAGGTTCTCTACGATGCTGCACCCCGTGACCAGCGCCGAAGAGTTCACCGCACGCTGGAGGAACCCGCCGAACTTCTCGGTCGCCGCGAACCTCGTCCCATTTCACCTCACCTTCCCCGATGCCCGGGAGGTGCTCGACATCGTGCGCCGGGACGAGGAAGCGCGCATCACGGTCCTCGGCGATATCAGCAGCGCAGTGCGGACCGCCCGATCCTTGACTGTCCGCACCGCGCCCCTCGACGAGATCCTGTCCTGGCCCTTCCGCCTGGCGCACTTCAATCTCAGCCGTTTCTACGGCGGCCTCCTGCACGACTTCCAGGCGCAGGTCATGATCCCGTGGCGTGCGTTCCTGGCCGGCCAAGGGTTTACCTGGCAACGGTGCTCGCCCGCTCTGTTCATCTCCGGGCCGGGAAGCAACTCCACGTACCACTCGGACAACTCGCACGGCCTGGTGTGGCAGGTGGAAGGCATCAAGACCTTCCACAGCTACCAGAGGCCGGACGAGATCGTCACCGCAGGGACGGCTGTCTCCGGCGAGATCACCGCCGAGCAGCCTCCGGCTCATGACCCTGCTGCCCGTCAGTCCATGCGCATGGAACCCGGCAACCTGCTGTGGAGCCACGCCCTGACCCCGCATTGGGTCACCGGGGAGAGCCCGCTGAGCATGAGCGTCACCCTGTCCCTCGGCGGCTTGTGCCACCAGGGCCGCTACGCGGCACGGGAGATCGCTCTGCGCAGACACTGGGATGAGCACCCCGAGCAGGCATGGCTGACCGACCTGCGGAACACCCGCTACTGATCATGGCCGGAAACGCCACCTTGGCAGCACCGCCCAGCACTCCCACACTGCCCAGCAGTTCACCAACGGGGAAGGGACTCCATGCCCAAACGGAAGGGACGCCGTTCCAAGGCGCAGCGGCGACGAGCTTTACGTCAGCGAGCAGCTGTGGCTTTGGGCGGGGCCGCAGCGGTGCTCTTCGCTCTCTGGCAGGTCCCGTGGATAGTGCTCGGGGTCGCCCTCGCTGGCGGTGTGGGGACGCTGGGCTGGTTCGGGTGGCGGGCACACCGGCGCGAGCGGGCCGGCGATCAGGCGTGGCGGGAGCAGAACCGCCGGATGGAGCTGGAACGGTCCATGACCGCCATCGACGCCATGAGCTGGCAGGACTTCGAGCATTACGTGGCGGAGCTGTGCCGCCGTGACGGCTGCACCGGCGTCTTCGTGAGCGGCGGCTCAGGGGATCTGGCTGCCGACGTCATCGCCTGCATGCCCGACGGCCGACGCCTGGTCGTGCAGGTCAAGCACTACGCGCCCCACCGCTCGGTGCCCAGCGGGGACATGCAGAAGTTCGTCGGCATGGCCTTCGCAGAGCACCAGGCCGACGTCGCATTGTTCGTCGCCACCTGCGCGTACGGCAAGGCCGCCCGGGACCTCGCGGTCAAACACAACATCGTCGCCCTCAACCGTGACCTGTTCGGCTCCTGGAACAACGGAGCACCCCTGGCGTCCCTCCTGCCGTTGAGTGGGGCCGGCGGCGGGCTGCCACGCGGTCAACGGTCGGCTCGGAAGCGGCGGCAGGGCACGGCGTAGTCGCTGCGCTGCCTTCACAACGAGGAGTCGGCCTGATTCCCCGAGCCTCGGGGATACTGCGACCTGATCGCAGCATCCCCGAGCGCCCAGGCCCCAAAGGGAGCGGGTGCAACAGCCTTACGGGGTCAGTCGGTTCGGCCCGCGGAACAGGAACGTGGCTTCGCGGATCGAGTCGAGCCCGAGCATCACCATCAGCACCCGGCCGAGCCCCAGGCCGAGGCCGCCGTGCGGCGGGCAGCCATACCGGAACGCGTTCAGATAGTCCTGCAACGGCTCGGTGCCCATGCCCTTCTCTGCGGCCTGCTTGAGCAACACGTCATAGCGGTGCTCGCGCTGGGCACCGGTGGTGATCTCCAGGCCCTTCCACAGCAGGTCGAAGCTGAGCGTCAGGCCCGGCTGGTCGGCAGGCCGCATGTGGTAGAAGGGCCGGATGCTCGTCGGGTAGTGGGTGATGAACGCGAACTCGTGCCCGGTCTGTTCCTTGATGTGGGCGGCGATGCCCCGCTCGCCCTCCGGGTCGAGGTCCTCCTTCGTCCCCTCGGGGTCCCAGCCCTTGGCACGCAGGATCTCCTGCGCCTGCGCCATGGTGATCCGCGGGAACGGAGTCTGCGGCACCACCACGTCCACACCGAAGAGCTCCCGGACCGCCTCACCATGCAGGTCGGCGACCTTGGCGATGGCGTGCGCGAGCATCTGCTCCTCGAAGACCATCACGTCCTCGACGTCCGAGATCCACGCCAGCTCCACGTCGACGCCGGTGAACTCGGTGGCGTGCCGGGAGGTGAAGGACGGCTCGGCGCGGAAGACCGGGCCGATCTCGAAGACGCGGTCGATGCCGGCGGCGATCGCCATCTGCTTGAAGAACTGCGGCGACTGCGCCAGGTAGGCGGAACGGTCGAAGTAGCCGAGCTTGAACACCTCAGCCCCGGACTCCGACGCGGTGCCCATGAGCTTGGGGGTGTGCATCTCGGTGCAGCCCTGCCTGTACGCGAACTCGCGCATTCCCTGCTCGATGGTGGTCTGCACGGCGAACAGCAGCTGCGCGGCCGGGCGCCTGCGGACGTCCAGGAAGCGCCAGTCCAGGCGCTGCTCCAGACCGGTGTGCTCGTCGATCGGCAGCGGCGCCTCGGCCCGGTTCAGGATCTCGACCGACTCGGGGATGATCTCCAGGCCGCCGAGTTTGACCACCGGGTTGTCCACGACACGGCCGACGATCCGGACGGCGGATTCGGTGGTGCAATGTTCAAGCTGGGCTTCCAGCTCGCTGTCGTCGCGCTTGTGGGTCACCTGGGCCATGCCGGTGTGGTCCCGCACGAGAACGAACTGCATCTTGCGCTGCAGGCGGAGAGTGTTCACCCAGCCTGAGATCGAAACGGTTTGACCGACGTGTTCTCGCAGGTCACAGACCAGTACGCGGCTTGTCGTGTGGATCATCGCAGCCCTCCGGGGGCGTCGTCATGATCCCTTGGGAGCGTGGGCGAGAAGGGTACTCGCGGTGCCACCACGCCTTTGCCGCCACCAGACAGCGGCGGCCTCATTCATACCCGATGACGGGGGCCAACCGGCGGGGCATTGGGCCCGAGGGCCTTTTCTCCCCGCGCTCAGGAGGGTCTTCACCAAGGGGTGCGAGGCTGCCTTCACAGCTACCGGCAGCTCTCTCGACTCGCGTGGTCCCGCGGCTACTCGTCTCCTTCGACGCGTTACACAAGAGGATAGGGGTGCTGGCGTATGCATCGCAACGAATATGCTCCGCTCCGCGCCGCAGCAAGATCTTCACTTCAGGAGTGAGGCTTTAGCCAAAGGGAAGACGCCGGATCGCCCAGCTCTTCCAGGGACGGCAAGCCATCGAGCTACACGGTGGGGAGCCGCTGACCGCGGGCCGGGACCAAGTCGCCGATGTCCTCGGCGAGCTCGCCATCCTGCCGTCGGTGGGTACCGGGCCAGGACCTCGACTCCCTCCTCGTTCACACAGCCGACATCCACCAGTCGCTGGCTCCGGCTGCCGCGCCGTCCGCTCCGGACCCAGACAGCGAAGCTCTTCACACCATGCTCGGCACCTACACCTGCGACCAAGTACCCGGCACGCTACGGCTGTCCCGCAAGAATCGCGCGCTGTACTTGTGGCGCCGCACACGCGACCGCCTCACCCGGACCGGTCCCACGACCTACACCGCTGACGGCTACACCCTGACCCTGGCCGCGACCGCAGGAGAGTCCGGTCCCCGAGCCGACGATTTTGTCGTGGACCTCGAACGGGCACCCGGCCTGCACTATCAATCGCGGCAGGAGCCCGCAGGCACGCCCTCATGAGTTTGACGGTGCGCGCTGGTGGCTTCCGATCACGACGGGCCGGGCCTGTTCCGGGAGCCGTTCGTCCTGCAATCGGAGCAAAATGCCGGCTCGACGACCAAGCCGCTCCTACCCGGAGCGGCCATACCCCGACGCCGGACGAGGCGAGCGGACACCTCTGGAGGGAGGCTGTGATTCACCCCCTTCCCCTCAACGAGTCTGGCGACAGGGCTACTTGCATGCTGTCTCAATCACATCTTCTATAGACATACGTGCCATAGGGTGGGAGGCATGGTGTGCGTGTGCACACTGCGACGCATGAAGTTCCGATGTGTAGATGACTGTTCGGGGGCGGGTGCATGAAGTTCGACATGGGGTCTACGACGCTGTCGAGTCTCGGGAAAAGCACAGAAGGGTCCAGCACTGATCTGGGCACGCTGATTCGGCAGCTCATCACCGCTGCGGATCCGCTGGAGGGCAAGTTCAACGGGGCCGGCAAGGCGGCGTTCGACTCCTTCAAGCTGCACGCGGATGAGATCACGGATGCGCTGAACGGTTCCCTGCAAGGGATTCTGGGCGGCCAGTCAGGCATGGACACGGCCTTCGTGGCCGGTGACCAGGAGGCGGAGAGCAACGCCCACCAGACGATGTCCGGAGCCAACTTCGACGCTGCCCGGTTCTCCGGGCGATAGATACGGGGAGACAGCGATGGGGCAGAACCAGGACCGCACCAGCTACGACATCGGTGCTTCGACCGAGGTTCAGGGCGGCTTGCAGGTGATCATCGGCCGGATTGAGCTGGTACTCCACGACCGGGACGCCGCGGTGAAGTCAGCGATGGCCGACTTCACCGCCGACGGGGTCTCGGACGAGTACCACGGCAAGGAGATCCGTTGGAACCGCGCTGCGAACGAAGTGCGCGACATCATCCGTCTCGTACGCGGCACGCTGGAGCAGAACGACAGTACGGCTCAGTCGACGCTGGCCAGGGCAAAGTCCGCGGTCGACAACATCGGTTGACCTGCGGGCAAGAGGCCGGGAAGGCCGGGAAGACCAGCGCCAAGTCGTCGGAGCACTGTGGCGCGGCTTCGGTATGGGGTTCGGGAATCAGGGGGATTTTGTCGTGACGGCTTGGGACATCACCCAGTCCGGGGTGCAGACCGTGCTCAAAAATGCGGCGACGGCGGCTGAGGGGCTGTCGACTGCCGGCAAGGATATGGAGAAGACCCTGCCGAGCGCCGCGAAGTCGGCAGGCACGGTCGCGGGCCCCCACGCCCACGAGGCGCCGACCGGCGTGATCGAGGCTGCGCTGGGCGAGTTTCTCATGGCGCGGCAGAAGGACCTGGTCTATGTGGCGGTCCGTACCGCCAATTCGCTGAACGGGGCGGCCACAGCCACCAACTGGTACACCCAGGGCAATCTGGCGATGGCCGCGAACGCTCAGGCCACAGCGGTGCAGGAGCCCGTGATCGTTCTGTCCGATAAACCAGCGGGGGGCAGGCCGTGAGCGACAAGCTCATCAACCCGGCAGGCATACACCAATTCACCGGCAACCTGGCCCAGTTGGATCGCGACACGGCGGCACTGACCGGGCAGGCCGGGCACTTCCGGACAGCAGGCGCGGGCGTGCACAACACGTTCCAGGGGCTCTCGGCGTTCTATCACGCCCCGGAGGCCGACCAGTTGTTCGCCACCACCGCTCCGGTGGCCCTCAAGACGGACGCGTTCGCCGATGACTTGGAAAAGGTATCCGCCGCGCTCAGTGCGTACAGCACCGAGGTGCGCCCCCTGGTGGACCGGCTCGATGCCGTCACAGCCGACGCCCATACGTTCGTGTCCCAGGTCCAGGACGACGACAAGTGGCGCGAGGACGAGGACAAGGTCCAGCACAACAACGACCTCGTCTATGACGTCAACGCCATCATGGACGCGTTCTGGGCGGCCGAGCGCAGCTGCTGCGGCAAGATCACCGCACTGGTCGGCGGTGCCCCGCTCATCGTCGACGACGGTACCCACAAGCAAAACATGTACGGCTACAAGGCCGAGGATCTCGACCACGCCGAAGAGACGCCCTGGGGCTCGACCACCGAGCAGGAGTACTCCGGCTTGGCCTGGGCCGCTCACCAGGCCAAGAGCTACGTCTGGGACGGCTTCATCATCGACGGCGTGGTGGGCACCATCAGGGGGCTGGGCACCCTGTTCGTCGCCGACGGCTGGGATGCCGCGGGCCAGGCATGGACAAATCTGGCCAAACTGAGCACCGCCCTGACGATCACGACGATCCCGGGCCTGAGCACCATCTTCCTGGCCGCCCCCGACAAGGCACTGCCCTCCTGGATACGTGACTCGCGTACGGCACTGAAGGAGACGGGCAAGGCGCTGATCGCCTATGACGAATGGGGCAAGAACCCGGCTCGGGCGGCCGGCGCGGTCACCTTCAACGTCATCACCACGGTCCTCACTGACGGTGCGGGCACCGCTGCGAAGACCGGTGCAGCAGCACGGACCATCTCCCTCGTGGGCAAGTTCGGCCGCGTGGTGGATCCCATGACGTACGTCTTCAAGGCCGGAAGGGTCGCCTTCGTCAAGGTCGGAGACCTCATGGCAAACCTGAAGAACCTACGCACCGGCACCATCGTCGACGTCGCTGGCGGTGCCTACAAATTGCCGGGGCTGACGGACGTCGCACCTGCGCGCCCCCCGGTCTTGCCGGAGACCTCCGTCCGGCTGATCGATCCCGAGGGCAAGACGGTCTATCTGGACCCCAAGACGGGCGCCCTCCTCGACGAATCCGGCAAGGTCGTCCAGACCGTCGGCGACATCAAGGTCGAACCCTCGGCCGCCGAACGCGCCGGGGCCGAGCACAACCCGCTGCCGCAGCGGGAGCCGGTGCTGGTGGGAGCCCATCCCACGGCCCACGTGGGCGATGGGATCGGGACGAGGGGCCACGTTCCGGGGGGCATTGCTCATGACCTGAGACAGAGGCCATCAGCCAGTCACGCAGGAAGCTCTGGAGGACGCGGCGCCGACACCCTGCCCTCGGGGGCTCGCGATGGTGTCGATCAGACGGGACATGCTTCAGGCTCCGGTCACGGAACAGGTGACGAGGGTAGCGGGGGCGGCCATGTTCCGGGCCAACACGGAGGCTCCGGATCCGGTAGCAGCCACGAGGGGCGGCCACCGCACGGTCAAGAGCCCCCGCCCAGCCCACTCGAGATAATGCGGCACCAGGTTGTGCGTGCCAACAACGATCCCGCCTGGTTCAAGAAGTACTACCGGTCCAACGGCTACCGGCGCTTCACCAAACTCGACGGCGGGTACGGCCAGCGGCTGCCCAAGTTGGCGGCAGACCCGACCCATCCTGGTAAGTGGGTTGCGGCCAGCGACCTGCCGCCGGCGGTCGCCGAGAAGTACCTGCGTCCCGACCCCGTTCTCGGACACAGGACAGCGGTGAGTGACGACGCCCTGAAGCATCTCGACAGTGAGGCGACCAAGAGGCATCAGGCCATCGCGGCCGACAGGGCAGCAGAGAAGCGGCTGGCTGCCGCAGAGAAGGCGTACGAGGCCAATCCCACTCAGGAACTGGCCGACGCAATGGCTCACTCGGACGCAACGCATTCGCCCCTGCACGGTCAAATGAGCCGGGCAAGCGAAATGTTTGGCGAGAACGTCGCCGAACACCACGCGATTCCCGAGAATTATCCCCACGCGGAGCGACTCGACGACGGGGCACTCGGAAACAACCGGTTCGACCAGGTCTACAGGACTGCGGACGGACGGTACGTGGTAGTCGAGGCCAAGGGATCCGAAAAAGCCCAACTCGGCACGCGAAAAGGGCATACTGGACAGCGGGTAACGCAGGGGACACCGGAGTACTTCGAAACGATCCTCAACGAGATGGATAAGCGCGCGGACAAGGCCAAGAGAACGCCCGAGGGCCGGGCAGAGAAGGCCTTGGCGAAGCAGCTTCGCGTGGCACTCAAGAATGGCAACGTTGACTACGTACTGGTCAAGGCGAAGCCCGACGGCGCTCGGTATGCTGGCTACCAGATGAAACAGTTCGACATCTCACCATGAGGAAGCAGCCAATGGCACCGAAGATTTCCCGACCCGAGTACGACCCGGGCGAAGATTCCGCGGAGTGGCTGCAGGAGATCGACGAGGACACCCTCGAAGAGATCGATGATCTCTCAGACTCACCGGACATGTTCGGCCTGACCTTCAGTAAGACCCTCAACACGGCCTTTGTCCACTGCCTCCACGATCCGACCGCGAACACGATCGAATCGTGGGAGGCCTGGGTCGCGGCCATGCAGACCGGATCCGCCCTGTTCGCGTCGGCGAGCGCGCCGGAGGGGACGACGGTCGAGTGCATGATCGCGCACAAAGTGCGGACGATCCCGGCCTCCGGGACGCGCCACTTCGCACATGCCGCCACTTGGCTTGAGGCGTTCTGGCTCGCTGTCATCTGCCGTGACCAGGCCCGCATGACCCAGCTCTGCAACGTCCCGATCGAGCAGCTGCGGGCCTCGGGCGCGCAATTCGAGGAGTACATCTACCACTGGGTGGACGCCCTCCAGACATACTGGCTGGAACGCCCGGGCCTCGGCGAGAAGCTGGTGACGGCCTTCGACGGGACCTCCCCGGACACGCTCCGGTCCGTCGACCGCGAGCTTATGCTCAAGATCCTTTATCCGCCGCTCAACCTCTTCCACCGCTTCATCAGCCAGGACCCGGAGAAGTTCAACGACGCGCTCGTAGAAGCGATCCAACTGCACAAGGAGTACTGGACAGCCGACGAGGAACGCAGCGAAGACCTCAGCGGTGCCGTCGCCCTCGCCCCGCTGGCCATCGCCTGCCTCGCCTACGACGCCGGACGTCCCATCGACGTCGAATCCGAGTATGTGCCCGAGAACCTCCTCGATCGCAGCTGGCTGGGCGAGTTCGAGATCTGAGCGCCCCAGGCCCCGCATCCGCCGCCTCGTCCGGCGGCCACCATGTCCACCGCACCAGGAGCACCATGTCATTCCCGCCCTCTCCCCCTCCCGCCGTGGGCCCGGCGCAGCCGCCTTCGCAGTTCGGGCCGCAGGTGGGTCAGTACCCCGTCCACCCCGGTTCTGGGTATCCCCCCTACTCGGGCACTGGTACTGGGTACCCGGCCTACCCCGGCGCCGGGTTCCAGCCGGGGGCGCTCGCGCCGGCGGACGTGGGGGCGCGGCTCGGGGCGCGGTTGATTGACCTGGTGTTCTGGTTCGTGGGCTACGGGGTGCTCGCTGTGCCGCTGGCGATGTGGATCGACCGGTCGGGTCCGGCCGCATCCGGGGTGCCGCGGACAGTCTTGATCTGCTGGCTCGTTGCCTCGCTCGCGCTCTATTTCCCGTTCAGCATCGGGAAGTTCGGGATGACCCTCGGTAAGCGCATCTGCGGCATACGAATCGTGCGGCGTGTGGCGGGAGAGCCAGTCGGGTTCTGGCGGGCTGTCGGCCGGGAGTCCTTCTGGCTCGTCGCGATTGTCATCCCCGTCCTCAGCCTCCTCGACCCGTTGTGGTGCTACTGGGACAAGCCGTTCCGGCAGTGCCTGCACGACAAGGTCGCGGACACCATGGCTGTGGAGCGGTAGGGGCTGGAGCCAGGGCGAAGAGCGAGCCGCATAGACCAGGGAGCAGGTATCGGTGTCAGCTCAGGATTACGACAGTCAGTTGCTGGAGTCGGTGTCGGTACGGCGCCGACGGCTGCGGGATGCCGTCTTGTTCGGGGGGCAGCGGCAGCGGCGGTCGGTGGATGAGCGGCTGGGGAAGGTATTTGTCGGGGTGGTGATCGCGGCTGTGCTGTGTGCCGGCTGCGTTGGCTGGTCGTTCATTTCTCACCGGCTGATCGGGAAGATGTCCGGGCCCTCTGTCCAGCAGCATCCTTCGCCTCCCGTGACGCCTTCGGCTCGATGATAGGTTCGAATACGTGATAAATACGGGGTCCTTGAGCCGTACAGCATTGAGCCGGGTCACTCTGGTCGGTGAGCGGCGGCGTGTTGACCTCGTACTGCCGTCGCAGGAGCCGATCGGTCTTCTTCTGCCCGACGTTATGCGGCTGCTGGACGACAGGCCCAGCGGACGGCCCCTGTTGCGTCATCTGGTGACGGCCGATGGCTCCGCGCTGGCGCACGAGAGCACGCTGGAATCGGCCGGGGTACCGGACGGTGCGGTGCTGCGGCTGGTGCGCGCGGAGGATGCCCCATCGGCTCCCGTGGTGCATGACGTCACCGATGGGGCCGCCGCTGATCTGGACGTACGCGTGTGGCGGTGGCGGCCCTCGACCCGCAGGGTGGTGGCCGGGCTGGCCACCGTGCTGTGGGCGCTGGCGGCCGGAGTGCTGGCCCGCGAGGAGTTCCCGGTCTCCGTCGTGAGCAGTGTGCTGCTGGCCGTCGCCGCGACGTCGGCGCTCGTGGGGGCCGCATTGGGCAGAGCGCGGAAGCTCGCTCTGGCCACCACGCTGATCGTCACGGCCGGATCGCTCGGTGTGCTGGGGGCCTGGACACTGGCCGATGCCCATGCTCTGTCGGGCGGGTCACGACTGGCCGGCGTGGCGTTGGCCATGGTCGTGGCGCTCGTACTGCTCGGGGCGTTCTCGCCGCTGGGGCGCGGCGGGTTGGTCGGTGCGGCGGCGGTGGCAGGCTGCGCGGTCTGCTGGGAGATCGCGATCGCGCTGCAGTCGGCCGCCGCTCCGGCGGTGGGGCAGGCCCGCGCGGGGGCGCTTTTGGCGGTGGTGTCGTTGGTGGTGCTGGGTGTGTTGCCACGGCTGGCATTGATGGCTTCGGGGCTGTCGCGGCTTGACGATCACCGTTCGGGCGGGACGTCGGTGAGCCGGTATCAGGTGGCGACCGCGCTGACGGCCACTCACCGCGGGCTGGCGCTCGCCACGGTGGTGATGGCCGTTTCGGCGGCCGCGGCTGCGATCTTGGTGTTGCGGACCCCGACGGTGTGGACCTTTCCGCTCGCGGCGGCTGTGGCCGTGGTGCTGGCGCTGCGGATGCGGGCGTTCCCCCTGATCGCCGAAGTGGTGGGGTTGCTGGCGGCGGCCGCGGTGGTGGCCGGCCGGTTGGCCTGGGTGTGGCTGGAGCGTTCTGGTTCCGGCACGGTGGGGCCGCTGGCCCTGTTGGTGGTGCTGGCCGTGACCCCGCTGGTGGTACTGGCCGTTGAGCCTGCGGATCATGTGCGGGTCCGGCTGCGGCGGTTCGGTGACGCTGTGGAGTCCGTCGGAGTGATCGCTATGCTCCCGTTGCTGATGGGGATGTTCGGTGTGTATGGGCGTCTGCTCTCCACATTCGCGTGAAGGGGCGGGCACCGGACATGGCAGAGGGTGACTGGCAGCACGACGTGCTGCGGGAGTTGAGGCAAAGCGCGCTCGCAGCGGATTCGCGGGCAGTGGATCCGAGCGCGGCAGATCGCAGCGCGGGGCAGGCCAACGGCGGGGATTCGAGGGTGGAAGTTCCGGACGCGACGGCAGGCCCGGCCGGTTCCGGACAGCTCGAATCAGCTGACGGCTCGCCCGCCGCTTCCGCCGCTTCCACGGGTTACACGAAGTCCTCGGAGGAGCTGGCGAGTCCGCGCCCGGGCGCCACGCCATCCGCACCACCCCCACCCTCTCTACCGGCCGGGGCGGCGCTTCCGCCAGAGCCCGCGAAGCGCTACCGCCGCCTCCCGATGGTCACGCCGGAGTCGGTCCCCACGGTCGATCCCCGCCTCGCCCTCGCCATGGGCAACTCCCCGCACGGGGACTCCCTGACCCGGCGTACCGCACGCTCCCTGCGCAAACTCACCACCGCCCCCTCCCAGGACGTGGCCGAGGAGTCCCGTATCGCCCGGGAGGTGCAGCAGCCGGTGACCACCGGCCGGGTGATCGCCGTCACCTCGATCAGGGGCGGAGTGGGCAAGACCACCGTCTCCGCGCTGCTGACCCGTACCTTCAATCACTACCGGCACGATCCGGTGCTCGCGCTGGAGGCCGACGCCGCCCTGGGCACCCTGCCTGTACGGCTGGGCGCGCAGTCGGTGCGCTGGTCGTGCGCCGAACTGGCCCAACTGCTCACCCCGTCCATGCTCCTGACGGACGTCACCGGCTATCTGGTGCCGGTGGCGGACGGCGGCTGGCTACTGCCCGCCGGTCAGGGCCGGGTCGGCGCGCCGCTGGATGTGGCCACCTACCGGACGGTGTCGCTGGCGCTGCGGCGGTATTTCGCGGTGACGGTGGTGGACTGCGAATCGCTGCCGGGCGAGGTGGCCCGTACGGCGATGGACACCGCCCACGCGCGCGTGGTGGTCGCCCCGATGACCGCGGAGGGCGTGAACGGCACCCGTGTCGTACTGGACTGGCTGGCGCGGCTGCCGCACTCGGCGCTGGCGGCCACCGTGGTCGCCCTGACCGCGAACTCGCCCGACCTGGTGCTTGATCCGAAGGCTGCCACCGCGCATCTGCGCGAGACAGGAGTCACGGTGGTGCCTGTCCCGTACGACCGCCATCTGGCCGCAGGAGGCCCTATCCACACCGCTCGGCTCAGTGAGGCCACCCGCCGGGCGGCCACCCGGCTGGCCGCCGAAGCGCTCGGGCGGGCGGTGCTCGCGCGATGACGCAACAACTGGTCCACCGCCCGGCGCGCTCGACCCGGCCGCTCGACCCGGTTCAGCCCCGCACCATTGAGCCTCCGCCGAATCTGCCCGAGGGCAAGACGGGCAAGGGCGCGACCGCGCTGTTGCCGATGGCCGGGGTGATGAGCTCGGTCGTGATGATGACGGTCATCCGCAACAGCCAGTTCGCGGGTCTGGGCGCTGTGGTGCTGGTGGTCGCGCTGCTGGGAGCGGTGGCGCTGTTCGTGTCCCAGCGGGGCAAGGCGCAGCGCACCCGGCGTACCCAGCGCGAGCGGTATCTGGAGTATCTGGAGGAGCTGCGTGAGGAGCTCGGGGTGGCGGAGCGCGCGCGACGCCAGGCGGCCCGGTTGCTCAGTCCGCCGCCGCAGGCGCTGTACGACCTGGTGAATGACCCGGCGCGGTTGTGGGAGCGCCGCCGGGCCGATGCAGACTTCCTGCGGATTCGGGTGGGTACCGGCATCGTGCCCGTATCGCATCTGGCGATCGGCCAGAACAGCGCCGGAGGTGTCCTGACGCCGCCGGATCCGTTCATGTTGAACGAGGCGCGCTCGGTGCTGACCCGGTTCGGCACGGCGATGGATTTCCCGTTGACGGTTCCGCTGGACCGGGCCGGGAACGTCAGCATCGTCGGGGACCGTGACGGTGTGCTGCGCATCGCACGGGCCCTGTTGATCCATACCGCGGTGACGCATGCGCCGGAGGATGTGGCGTTCGGGCTCGGGGTGCCGGGCGGGCGGCTGGCGGAGTGGGAGTGGGTCAAGTGGTTGCCCCATGTGCTGGATGCTCAGGAACTCGCCGGGCCCGTGGCCGCCCGCCGGATCGCGCCGAGCCTGCCGCAGCTGGCCCAGGTCCTCGGCGCCGATCTGCGGCAGCGGGCGTCGTACGCCGCGGAGGTTCGCCGCGGGCTGTCCGACAAGAACGCGCTGAAGCTCGTCGGCCGGCTCCTGGTGATCAGCGACGAATACGGCGGGACCGCCGTCGAACTGGCCCGCCCCGATACGGCTGTCGCCCTGACGGACATGGGGGTGACGGTGCTGCACCTGCTGGAGCGACAGGTGCACGAGCCGGACGAGGTGAGCGTCCGGATCACCGTCGACGGCGACCAGGTGACGGTCGAGGACCTGCGTGCGGAAGATCTGCGCACGTCGGATGCCGTGGCCGCCTACGGGACGTCGGACGCCGTGAGCGCCGCGAGCTGCGAAGGGCTCGCACGCACGCTGGCTCCGCTGCGGCTGTCGGCCGAGTCGCTGGCCGAGGGCACCCCGGTGTCCGGCGCGGTGGACTTCGCCGAGATGCTGGGCATCGACGATCCGGCAGCCCTGGATCTCGACCAGTTGTGGGCGAAGCGCGGTGAACGGTCCTTCCTGCGCGTCCCGATCGGCCTCAACGACCGGCACCAGCCGGTGCTGCTGGACCTGAAAGAATCCTCCGAGCTCGGCATGGGCCCGCACGGTCTGTGCGTGGGGGCCACCGGCTCCGGCAAGAGCGAGTTGCTGCGCACCCTCGTGCTGGCCCTGGTCGTCTCGCATCCGCCGGAGGATCTGGCGATGGTCCTGGTCGACTACAAGGGTGGCGCAACGTTCGCTCCGTTCGCTCAGCTGCCGCACGTCGCCGGTGTGATCACGAATCTGGAGAACCAGGCCGGCCTCGTCGAACGCGTCCACACCAGCCTCGCGGGCGAGGTCAAGCGCCGCCAGCAGGTCCTCAAGGACGCCGGGAACATTGCCGACATCGGGCACTACGCGGCGCTGCGCACCCGGCGGCCGGACCTGGATCCGCTTCCCCACCTGTTCGTCGTGATCGACGAGTTCGGTGAACTTCTCACCGCCAAGCCCGACTTCATCGACCTGTTCCTCTCCATCGGGCGCATCGGCCGCTCGATCGGTGTGCATCTGCTGCTGTCCAGCCAGCGCATCGAGGCCGGCAAGCTCAAGGGCCTGGAAACGTATCTGTCCTACCGCCTCGGCCTGCGGACCTTCTCCGCCGACGAGTCGCGCACCGTGCTGGACACCACGGACGCCTTCCATCTGCCGCCGCTGCCGGGCTTCGGCTACCTCAAGGTCGACACCTCCGCGTACGAACGCTTCAAGGCGGGATACGTCTCCGGCGCCTACCGGGGCCACTCCCCGAGCGGGACCACGGACGCCGGCCCGCTCGCCTGGCCGTATCCGACGTTCAACACCCCCAGCGCGGACGGCAACGGAACCGGCACCGGAACCAGCGCAGGCGATGCCGAACCCGTGATGCGCGAGCGGGAGACCGGGCCGACCGTGATGTCGACCATGGTCGGCCAACTCCGCGCCGCCGCCGAG
Source organism: Streptomyces sp. PH10-H1 (assembly GCF_030063355.1). Lineage (GTDB taxonomy): Bacteria > Actinomycetota > Actinomycetes > Streptomycetales > Streptomycetaceae > Actinacidiphila. The sequence goes on along the minus strand of NZ_JASISZ010000062.1, from coordinate 6,436 downwards.
CCGGTACGGCGGGTATGGCTCCCCCCGCTGCCCGACACCCTCACCCTCGACGCCGCCGCCGGACCCGTTCAGGTATCCGAGCGCGGCCTCCACCTCACCCACCGCCCCGGCCCGATGCGGGTGCCGCTCGGCCTGCTCGACGACCCCGCCCGGCAGTGGCAGGGACCGTGGAATCTGGACCTCACCATCGCCGGCGGCCACATCGCCGTCATCGGCGGCCCCCAGTCCGGCAAGACCACCCTGCTCCGCACCCTCGCCCTGTCGCTGGCTCTCACTCACACCCCTGATGAAGTCGCTCTCTACGGACTCGACCTCGTCGGCGGCGGACTGGGCGCGCTGGCCGGGCTGCCGCACGTCGGCGGCATCGCCGGACGGGCCGACACCGAGCGCGCCGCCCGGACCGTCGCCGAGGTCCGCGCCATGCTCGCCACCCGCGAGGAGCTCTTCCGCGAGCACGGCATCGACTCCGTCGACCAGCTGCGCAGCCTGCGCGCCCAGGGCAGACTGCCCGAGCTCGGCTCCACCGACGTCGTGCTGCTGATCGACGGATTCGGCGCGCTCCGGGACGAGTTCGCGGCCCTCGACGACGTCATCGCCGACCTGCTCAAACGCGGCAGCGGCTACGGCATCCACGTGGTCGGGGGGATGCTGCGCTGGAACGACGTACGAATCGCCACCCAGTCGATGTTCGGCACCCAGCTCGAACTGCGCCTCAACGACCCCAGCGACTCCGCGATCGACCGCAAACTCGCAGAAACGCTCAGCACCGATACGCCGGGCCGGGTCCTGACCAACGGCAAGCTCTTCGCCCAGGCCGCTCTGCCCCGTATCGATGCGCTGCCCACCACCGTCGATCTCGGCCCAGCCCTGGAAGACGCGGCCAGAACGGTCCGTGCCACCTGGCACGGGGAGCCCGCGGCCCCCGTACGCGTCCTGCCCACCCGCCTGCCCGCCAGCAAACTCCCGGCCCTGGCAGCCGAGCCGAGAAAAGCTCCCATCGGCGTCGACCAGGACACCCTCGCTCCCGTACTCCTGGACCTGTTCGAGCACGACCAGCATCTGCTGATCCTCGGCGACAGCGAGTGCGGCAAAACCAACCTGCTCAAACTCTTCGCCCAGCAGCTCATCGACCGGTACACCGACGAAGAACTGGTCTTCGCGGTCTTCGACCCGCGCCGAGGCCTGCGCGGCCTGATACCCGAGCCATACCGCGGCGGCTACGCGCACAACGGCAGGATCAGCACCGCCCTGGCCGCGGGCATCGCCAAGGAGCTCGACAAGCGGCTGCCCGACGAGAGCGTCGACCACGACACGCTCCCCGACGGTCCCGCCTTCACCGGTCCGCGCATCGTCATCCTCATCGACGACTACGACATCCTCACCACCGCCGGACAGCAACCGCTCGCCGCCTTCCTGCCCTATGTCTCGTCCGCCCAGGACATCGGACTGCACTTCGTCGTCGCCCGCCGCGTCGCCGGATCTTCTCGCGCACTGTACGAGCCGTTCCTGACCACCCTGCGCGAAACCGGCACCGCCGCCCTCCTCATGACCGGCGACCGCACCGAGGGCCAGCTCTTCCCCGGCCTGTACGCCTCCGCGCAGCCGCCCGGCCGCGGCACCCTGATCCGCCGCGGCCGCCCCCACCAACTGATCCAGACCGCCCTGGCCCCGGAACGCGACCCGGGACAGGACGCGACGGACAACTCGGGACACGACGTGAGGCTCGGCTCATGACCAAGGACGTCATCGCTCTCACCCCGAAAATGCCGGACACCTGGACGCTGCTCGCCGGGCTCTACGCGGGCGGGCCCGGCCTCGACGTCAGCTCCACCCACGACGGGGCGGTCATCCAGCTCTGCACACCCGGCGGCCGCCCGCTGGTCTGCGTCGAAGCACCGCTGCTCGTCCAGGTCCCCGGCGAGGCCGAACGACTACTGGGTGTCCGACCAGCCAACGGCGACGGCCCCTACTGGTGGACCGAAGCCCGTGCCTCCACCGCCACTCCCGGGGCAGAACGCCTCGCCGGTTCCGTCATCGGCCGCCTCACCGCCCTGCTCGGCGGCATCACCTGGCCCGCCGGAGCCGCCACCACCGGCGTCGTCCACATCACCGGCACCGAAGACCCAACCGTCACCGCACACCCCATGCCCAGCGCTCATTCCGCCGTGGACGTCCTCACCGACACCACCGCCGTCGTTCTGGCCGACCGGCCCGTCATCGCGCTGACCTCCTGGCTCTCCGACATCCTGCGCACGGTGGCAACCACCGAGCGCTCACTGCAGATCGTCACCCCGCCCCACGTACGCCTCAGCCTGCCGCTGCGCACGGCTCTGACCGGCGCCCCCAACCGCTGGGTCGTCCAGGACCCGGACTGCGGCTACTACGACGGACTGTCCGGCGCGGTACTGCGCTGGCAGGACGGCACCTTCGCCCCAGCCCCCACGGCCGGCACGGCCCATGCCGAATCCGGGGAGCCACCGGTGGCCGAGGCGTTCAGCGGCCCGGCCCTCACCTCGGAACGGCAGCTCATCGTCTCGTTCCGCACCCTGCACGAGCCCGACACCAACCTCGTCCTCGGCCGGGCACTGCGGACAGCCTGGACGACACTGACCGGATCGCCCCCCGCCGGCTGGAGCACCGCCGAACCCATCAACCTACCCTGGTCCGAGGGACAGTTGACCGCCCTCGCCCGCGACCGCGCCCCCGAACCGACCCAACTCCTCGCCGTCGGCCACCCCAACCGCCCCGCCCTCGCCACCACCCGAATCACCCGCACCACCGCCGGAGTCGCCGAAGACACCGTCCTGACCCTCGGCTACAACGCGGACGAATCCCCACCACTCGACGCACTCGAACCACTCGCCCGGGCCCTGGTCACCGACCACGGCCTCACCGCCATGCTCGCCTCCCTGCGCCGGGCCCGCCGGGACCTCAGCGTCCCCCCGCACTTCGAAGCCCCACCCATTCCCCTGTCCCTCACCCTCGGCGCCCGCGACGTACGCGACATCGGCCTCGCCCACGCCCGCCGCCCACCTGTGAACCTCCAACCCAGCCAACTCGGCCCACCCTCCTACCCCGCACTCCACTACAGCCTCGGAGACGGCACCAACGCCCAGGCGTGGACAACATTCCAGCACCTCATGGACCACCTGAACAGATCATGAATCGGTTGCCGTAGACCCTGGTGTTGGCGCACCTAAGACATGCGGTGAACAACCGGCCGGCTACGGTGCCGGAGCCGAGCCAGCACGCGAATGATCCCGGTCGCGCCGACGACCGTCACCTCCGTATCTTCCTGGGCGACGAACTCGATCGAGCCGCTGCACTACTCGATGAGCCGGCGCGGGTAGCCCGTGTCCAAGAGCGCGCACCCGATGGCCTGTGCCACACCGAGACCAGCTCAGACGCCTCCGATGACGGCTTACGCCAGGGACTTTTCAGGGACTTTCAGCTCTGTCCGAGGGACTTCTGAGGGACGTTTTGCCGCCTAACAGGGCAAGCCCCTGAAAGACCGGAAAGGGCCTCCGACGCAGGTCAGAGGCCCTTCCTCAAGCAAAGCCGCTGGTGGCGGCGGACGAGTCGGCCTGTACGCCGGGAACACTCCTACTTCGCACGTCGTCCGTTCGCCCGGAGCCGTCCGCGCCCACCTGAAGCCTTCTCCTCGCCCGGGTGGAGCGTGGACTACTCCAAGCCTGCCGGGTCTATTCGCCGGCCAGTCCCGAGTGGGTCCGGTACATCTGATGCCCTGCTCGACGCAACCCGGCATGGGGCCGCCCGCTCTATGAGGCCAGATCATGGTCGGTGGCGACGGGCGGCCCGCTGTCTGTCCATGCCGGCACTTGGTTGTCGATACACAGGACGCGGAGCAGGTCTGCGGTCAGCACTCGGTACGCGGTGCCGAGTCGCAGAATCTTGACCGGATACCCGCCCTGCTTGGCCAGCGTGTATCCGGTGCTGCGGCCGACCGATAGAGCCCGGTTGGCGGTGTCCAGGTCGATCGCGGCCGGGAGAGCCAGCAGCTCCTCACGTGTCATTGCTTGCGCACCACGGGCAGCTTTTGATGTAGCCATGACGTACTCCTAGGGGTCCAGCGGGCATCTTCCAGAGAATAACTATCACGGATGTTGCGGCGAACCATTTTTGCTCTGTATCTTGTAGCCATGACAACCGATGATTGGCCGAAGGGACTCACCACCCGGATCGCCGAGCAGATCCGCGCAGTACGCAAGGCCGCAGGCCTCACCGTGGCAGAGCTGTCCCAGGCGTGCGCCGACCGCGGGCTGCCCATCCCGGGCACCACGATCACCAACCTGGAAAACGGCCGACGGCACTCCGTCGACCTGGGCGAGTTCCTCGTCCTTGCCGATGCTCTTGGCATCCCGCCGATCAGCCTGCTGTTCCCACTCAACGCGGCCCCGATCATGACCGTACTGCCAGGCCGGGAGATGTCCGCGTGGGAGGCCGTGACCTGGTTCACCGGCGAGACACCGACCACCGAGGCAATTCCCGCAGACAGCCCCCGGGAACTGCTCGAGACCTTCCGGGCCTACAGCGACGCGGTGGCCACCGCCCGGGTCTCAACATCCCTGGCGAAGGCGAGACGGCGCAAAGCGAGCACCACCCTGGATCCCGCACGCCGCGCCACGTTGCTGGAGACCGCCGCCGGATACGACGAACTCGCCTTCGATGACTGCCGGGAACTGCGCGACTTCCGCAACGCCCTGCGCGAGCGCGGCCTCGCGCCTCCAGAGCTGCCCGCTGAACTCGCATTCGTCGACGCGGTCGACAGCGATGACGCCCAGTAGCGCAAGCCCGGGCCCTGCCACCAAGCCCCCTGCACGGACACGCGCATCGGCTCAGCCGCGCTCTTGCTTCCGCCGGAGGCCTTCGCATCGACGGCTGATCATCCTCAACGGCACCGAAGCATCGCCCCGGTCTACAGCTCTGCTCCTCAGCCGCGCCCCACCCACGGCGGCTGATCGTCCCACCCACTCCAGCACGGAAGAAGAGGCGTGAAGGAACCCATACGCAAGATCACCCACAAGGACGGGCGCACCCGCTACCGGCTTGTCGTGGACATCGGCGATGACGCCGCCGGGAAACGGCAGCAGCTCACCCGCACCTACAACACCAAGAAGGAGGCCCTGAGCGAACTCTCCCGCATCCGACACGAGGTCCACGCCGGGACCTTCGTCGCCCCGGCCAGGACCACGGTCAACGCCTGGCTCGACACCTGGCTCAAGAGCGCCATCCGAGACGTCGAGGAAGCCACCGCAGCGAACTACGAGGACGCCCTCCGTGCCGTGCGCACCCACCTCGGCGACAAGGAACTCCAGCAGCTCCTCGAAGCGGACATCGAGAGCCTTATCGACTGGATGCTGACCGCAGGGCGCATACGCGGCGGCAAGCGCGGCACCGGACTCGGCATACGGTCCGTCAGGCTCACCCTCGGACGCCTGCGCGCCGCTCTCAACGTGGCCGTACGCAGGCAACTGATCGTGCGCAACGTCGCCGAGCACGTCACCATCCCCCGGCAGGCGCGGGAGGCGGCGCAGGCCATGAAGGCCGGCCGCGAACCCTGGACAGAGAAGGAAGTCGTGCCGTTCCTACGGCAAATCGCCACAGACCGGCTGCAAGCGCCCATGCTCCTGCTCCTGCTCGGACTGCGGCCGGCCGAGGTGTGCGGGCTGCGCTGGTCGGACGTCGACCTGGAGACAGGCATCATCGCCGTGGCCGAGACCCGGACGAACGTCGAGACGAAAGTGGTGGTCAAGGCACCCAAAACAGCGGCCGGAAAGCGAAAGCTCCCGATGCCCTCGATCGTCCTCGTGGCACTCAAGGCGTTCCACGCGACACAGGCCAAGGAGAAGCTCGCCGCCGGCGCCGAATACGCGGCCTCGGGGCGCGTGGTGGTCGACGAGTTCGGCGGGGCGGTGAAGACCGACTGGCTCCGCCGCCGCTGCTACAAGCTCATGGAAGCCGCCAAGGTCCGGCGAGTCCGACCCTACGACGCGCGGCACGCATGCCTGACCTGGCTCGCCGCCTCCGGAGTGCCGGACGTCGTGGTGTCCGCGTGGGCCGGCCACAGCGACCTGTCGTTCACCAAGCGGGTCTACGTCCACCCGAACACCGAACACCTACGGGTGGCCGCCGACCACATGGACAAGGTCCTCGGCCAGAAGTGATCACAAAACCGATGTGAGAAGTTGTGAGACGCACGCCCTCGGAAACGACTCAGGGCCCCGTCTCACCGAAGTGAAACGAGGCCCTGACCTGCGACTGTGGAGTGAACTCCCAGTCGGGACGACAGGATTTGAACCTGCGACCCCTTGACCCCCAGTCAAGTGCGCTACCAAGCTGCGCCACGTCCCGGTGCTCGGTCGTTCTGGGGTTTTTCCCCTGGCTGACCGCGCATGAGAACAATACCGCACTTGGG
>NZ_JASISZ010000061.1 GCF_030063355.1 Streptomyces sp. PH10-H1 | reverse complement strand
GGCGACATCCGCGTGGTGCACCATCGGCAGCCGCTTGTGCCCGGCCCAGCCGCCTGCCCACCGCAGGGACTGCGCCAGGTGTGCGTCACCCTCCCCGTAGACGAAGGCGAGCCGGCCGATCCGCACATCGAGCCCGTGCTCACGGTGCAGTTCCAGGAGACCGCGCTCGGCCTCGGCCTTCGAGGCGGGGTATGCGCCCCACATCGCGGTGTCGGGCAGCGGCTCGTCGTCCTCCACCGCGGGGCGCCCGCGCCCGGCGCCGTACACCAGGTTCGTGCTGACCTGGACGAACCGGCCGGCGCCCGCCTCGACCGCGGCCCGGCCCAGGTCCACTGCCGCGTCGCGGTTGACCGTCCACGCCTCCTCGTCGGGCACGCCCCGGAACGCCGCGGCGATGTTCACCACCGCGTCCACCCCGGCCAGTGCCTTGCGTACCGCTTCCGGGTCGCGCAGCTCGCCGACCGCCACCTGCGCCCCGAGCCGGGCGGCCGCCACGCCGCGCGCCTCGTCCCGGACCAGCACCCTTACGCCGTCGCCCGGCGCCGTCCACTGCAGCAGCCGCGGGACGAACCGCCGTCCGACCTCGCCCGTCGCGCCTGTCACCAAAGTCAGCATGTCGTGCCCTTCATTCATCAGGTCGTGTTCCGCTGTGTCCTCAGCGTGGTGCCGGTCGGCGTGCGGCGGGAGAGACCCGTCGATCCAGGGACCAGCAGTCCCTGGATACGGCCCGGCCGCGGCCGCATGCTGGAGGTGTGGACAGAACCGAACTCGCCGACTTCCTGCGCCGCGGCCGCGAGCGCCTCAGTCCCGCCGATGTGGGGCTCGCCGAGGGTGCCCGACGCCGCACTCCCGGTCTGCGCCGTGAGGAGGTCGCACAGCTGGCGGGGATGTCCGTCGACTACTACGCGCGCCTGGAGCAGGCCCGCGGTCCGCGGCCGTCCCGGCAGATGCTGGCCGCGCTGGCCCGTGCGCTGCGGCTGACGGACGACGAGCGCGATCATCTGTTCCATCTGGCGGGAGAGGAGCCACCGCGCGACCACGCCGCTTCGGGACACGTCCGGCCCGCGCTGCTGCTGGTCCTGGACCGGCTGCACGACACCCCCGCGCAGGTGATGAGCGACTTCGGCGACGTACTCGCGCAGAACACGATGGCCGCCGCGCTGGTCGGCGATGTCTTCTCCGGCCCGCCGGAGCAGCGCAACATCGTCCGCCGGATGTTCACCGACCCGGCGGCGCGCGAACTGTTCCCGGCCGAGGACCGGGCCGGGCTCGCCCGCAGCCAGGTGGCGAATCTGCGGGCCGTGCTGGCGGCCCGGCCGGCCGATCCGCGGCCGGCCGCCCTGGTGGCGGAACTGCGCGCGTCCAGCGAGGAGTTCGCCCGGCTGTGGGACGCCCACGAGGTGGCGGTCCGGCGCTCCGCGGTCAAGCGGTTCCAGCATCCCGTGGTGGGACTGCTGGAACTGGACTGCGAGGTGCTGCTGAGCGCCGAGCACGACCAGCGGCTGATCGTGTACTCGGCGCGGCCCGGCAGCGATTCCTACGAGCGGCTGCGGCTGCTGCGGGTGGTCGGTCTGCAGGACCTCACACCGAGCGGCCGCGGCTGACCGAGCCCGCCCCCGTCGGTCTCCGCCCGGCCTACTGGGTCAGGCGCTTGCGGATCCTGCGTTTGAGGGCTCCGGCGAGGCCGCGCCAGTTGGTGACGATCAGCTCCGCGGCGCTCTCCGGGTCGCGGGAGATCCAGACCAGCATCGGCCGCGCGCCGGAGACGAACGTCTTACGTCCCGCCGCCCCCGCCGGAAGCCGCGTGCCGGGGAAGCGGACCGGGAAGTCCTCGTTCCGCTCGCCGTACGACAGGCGCAGCAGTATTTTCCACGATCCCGGCCGGCGGACCTCGGTGCCGAGCCGGCGCACATCGACGACGGTCTGGAAGGTGAGCGCGGTCTCGTCCCCGCCCGGTCTTCCGGTGGGCACGACGACTTCGTATCCGTCGCTCACCCGCTGGAGCACGAAGTGGTGCTCCAGTTCCGCCGGGCGGCTGGAGGCCCGCAGCCGGGTGCGCAGGGCGGCCGTGAAGCGCCGGTTGTCGGGCAGCCAGGCCACATCGGTGAGGTCCGCCCAGTCGGACTGCTCGAACCGGGCGAGCGCCACCAGCTCGTCCAGCAGACCGAGGCGCAGCAGCCGGCCCCGGGCCTGGTCGAGGGGGGAGAGCGGGGCGAGGACCTCCTCCGGGATGAAGTCCGCGAGGAGTTCGCCGGCCAGCCGGACATAGGCCTTCTGCTGGTTCTCGGGCCAGCGCGGGAAGTTGCGGCCGAATTTTCCGAGAATTTCCACCTGGCCCCAGCGCAGCAGCAGGCTGTTGCGCCGGGCGCCGGGCTCGGTGTTCTCGATCACCTTTTCCAGGACCTTGCGGATATTGGAGTAGAAGACCTCGGGGTCGGGTCCCTGCTGGGTGAGATGCGGGAACCCCTCGCGCAGCACGAGGTAGTAGCAGTCGTAGTCCGCGACGACGGAGATGGCCTTGGCGGCGAAATAGGCGGGGACGACGAAGATCTGTTCCTCGCCCAGCCGCACGCCCTCCGCGAAGCGCAATCCGTTGTCGGTCACCAGCGAGCGGCGGAACATCTTATGGGCCGTCAGACTCCATACCGCTTTGGTGCTGTAGATGTCGCCCCGTTCGACATTGTGGCGGAACGGTCCCTCCGCGGCGGAGCGGCCGACTCCGCGGGCGCGTCCGAGTACGACATCGGAATCATCGCGGCGGGCCGCCGCGAGCATGCGCTCCAGCGCTTCCGTGCCCAGATAGTCGTCCGGGTCCGCGAAGAAGAGGAACTCGCCGGTGGCGACCTCCAGGCCACGGTTGCGCGGACCGCCGGGAGCGCCGGAGTTCTCCTGGTGGATGATCCGGATATTGGGGTGTTGCGCCGCCCAGGTGTCTAGCAGCTCGCCGCTGCCGTCCGTGGAGCCGTCATCGACGGCCACGACCTCGATGCGGTCGAATCCAATGGTCTGACCGACGATGGATTCCAGGCATTCATTAAGATAATCGACAGCGTTGTAGACCGGGATGATGACGCTGACCCATTTCTCGGTCATGGTCGCCTCCTTGGTAATGGCCGCGGTAAGCGTGGGGGGAATGGCGATCCGATGGGGGAGTCGTCCGCCGGGCACCGAGGAGGGGAAATATAGCGCAATGGCCGGGCGCGCGGATCCCCGTCGGGCCGATGATATGTGCGCTGATCGGATCATTCCAGGAGACCCGGATGATCAATCACCGAACGGCCGTTCGGTGATCACGCCAGTGCCGGCGCCCGTAGTGCACGATATCCGCCGGTGATCACGATCGTACCGAGTGCGATACCGCTGAGGCCAAAGGGGTCACCGGATCTCGGACTCGCTCACGCCGGGTCCATGGGTCCGTGAATCGTGCGTGAAGCGTTGTCAGGGCGTAAGCAGGTGTCCTACGCTCACACGGTCGTCATCCTGAACACTATTCATGTACGTGATTGGAGCTTGATGAGCGGAAGACGTACAGGCTGGGGAGCGCTGCTCGCCGGCGCGGCCGGACTCGCCGCCCTGCTCGTGCCGATGGCGTCACCGGTGTCCGCCGCGCCGGTGCACACGCCGACGCGGACGAACGCCCGGAGTGCCCCGAAGCCACCGAAGGCCGCCAAGGCCCCGAAGGCCCCGAAAGCCCCGAAAGCCCCAAAGACTGTAGTCCTGGACGGCGAGCAGCTGCGGCAGGCCAAAGCGCGTCTGTCGAACGGCGACCCCGCCGTGCTCCGCGCCGTCGCCGCGCTGAAGGCGCAGGCAGACGGCTGGCTGGCCAAGGGCCCGTGGACCGTCACCGCCAAGGACCGCACACCGCCCGGCGGGGACAAGCACGACTACCTCAGCCAGGCCCCGTACTGGTGGGCGAGCAAGCCGAAGACTGCGGACAACCCGATGGGCTGCCCGTACGTGCAGAAGGACGGCCGGCGCAATCCCGAGGTCGACGCGCTCACCGACCACGAGGAGCGCGGGGAGGTGTTCGCGTCCGCCTACACCCTCAGCCTCGCCTGGTACTATACCGGCGACCCGGCCTACTCACGGCACGCGGCCGAGATCCTGCGTACCTGGTTCACCGATCCGGCGACCCGGATGAACCCGAACCTGGACCACGCGCAGATCATCCCCTGCAAGTACGACGGCCGGGCGATCGGCATCATCGACTTCTCCCAGGGCTTCACCAGCGTCCTCGACGCCACCGCGATCCTCGACACGGGAGCCCCCGGCTGGTCCACGAGCGACCACGGCGGAATGCTCGCCTGGTACGACGGCTTCCGCGGCTGGCTCGGCGGCGGCTTCGGCAAGGAGGAGGCAGCGGCGTCGAACAACCACGGCACCTTCTTCGACATGCAGCTGTCCGCGCTCCAACTGGCCACCGGCCACGCGGATCTCGCCAGGAAGACCGTGCTCAATGCCCGCGCCGGGCGGATCGACGCGCAGATCGCGGCCGACGGCGGCCAGCCCGGTGAGATCTCCCGCACCCGCAGCTGGCACTACTCCACCTTCAACCTGGTGGCGTTCACCCGGCTCGCCGCGATCGGCCGCCACGTCGGCGTCGATCTGTGGGCCCACAAGGGACCCGGTGGCGCGGGGCTGTTCGAGGCGGTCGACTATCTGCTGCCCGCCGCGACCGGCGAGTCCCCCTGGCCGCACCCGGAACTGGACTTCCACGCCTACGCGGCGAGTGACATCGTCCATGCCGCCGCCGACGCCGGGGACGCCAGGGCCCGCGCGGCGGTACCGGCCCTGGAAGCCCCGCCCGGCGGCGACCTGTGGGCGCTGCGCCCGGCGGCCGAGCAGCTGGACTCGATCACCGGCTGAGCGGGACGCTCATACGCCGGGCGGGCCGGACCGCGCCCGCCCGGCGGCCGGGCGCAGCACCCCCGCGCCCACCACCAGTCCCGCCGCGAGCAGCGTCACGAGTCCGAACGACACCGTCAGGGAACTGGCGTTGGCGATCGCCCCGATGGCGGCCGGCGCGACGAGACCCGAGGTGTACGTCACGGTCGCGACGCCCGCGATCGCCTGGCTGGGCACCGGACCGGCGTGCCCGGCCGCGGCGAAGCACAGCGGGACCACCACCGCGATGCCCACACCGAGCAGCGCGAAACCGGTGATGGCCAGTGGCTGCGCGTCGGCGGCGACCACCAGCAGTCCGCCCAGGACGGCGAGTACGCCGCCGGCCCGCACGGTCCGCACCGGGCCGAGCCGTCGTACCACCGCGTCCCCGGCGAGCCGGGTCGCGGCCATGGTGCAGGCGAAGGCCGTGTAACTGGCGGCGGCGACGCCGGCCGAGGCCCCGGTGACATCGCGGAGATAGACCGCGCACCAGTCCATGCTCGCGCCCTCCGCGAAGACCGCGCAGAAACCTATCGCCCCGATGATCAGGGCGGCGCGCGGCGGCAGGGAGAAGCGCGGCGGCGCCTCCGCCTCCAGTTCGGGACGGAGGTCGGGGGCGCCCGCGCAGGCGGCGAAACCGAGCGGGATCAGCACCAGGGCCACCACCGCCAGATGCAGCCGGGCGTCGACGTTCGCATGCGCGGCTGCCACGCCGATCGCCGAGCCTGCCAGGGTGCCCGCGCTCCACATGCCGTGCAGCCCCGACATGATCGAGTTTCCCTTGCGCTGTTCGACGTCGACGCCCAGGGCGTTCATCGCCACATCGGCCATCCCGGCCGAGGCGCCGAAGAGCAAGAGCGCGAAGCACAGCCAGGGCAGGCCGGGCGCCGCGGCGGGCAGGGCCAGCGCCGCGCACCACAGGGCCAGCAGGCCGCGCAGCGCGGCGCGCGAGCCGAAGCGGTGCATGATGCGGCCGGCCAGCGGCATCGCCAGCGACGCGCCGAGCGCGGGGAAGACCAGGGCGAGTCCGAGCTGTCCTGCGCTGAGATCCAGCTGATCCTTGATCCAGGGGATACGGGTGGCGAAGTTCCCGGTGACCGAGCCATGGACGGCGAAGACCGCCGCGATGGCCACATGGGCCCGGCGGAGCCCCGGTTCGGTCTTCTGCATCGCTGCGCTCGTCATGGCGCGTAAGCTATCAGGAAGCCTGCCTGATAGAAATGGCTTTCCGGATGCCGTCCCGGTACCCCGTGTCTGGAAGGATCCCGGCATGACCGCCACCCGCGCCCACACCGGTCCCACGCCCCCCGGCCCCACCGCGTCGCCGCGCACGGCCCGTGTCATCAACGACCGCCTCGCGCTGGGGCTCCTGCAGAGCGAAGGGCCGCTGACCGCAGCCCAGTTGAAATCCCTCACGGGCCTGTCCCGGCCCAGCGTCGCCGACCTCGTCGAACGCCTCCAGGACTCCGGCCTGATCCAGGTCGTCGGCACCTCGGGGGAGGATCGCCGCGGCCCCAATGCCCGGCTCTACGCCATCGTCGCCGACCGCGCGTACATCGCCGGGGTGGACGTCCGCACTTACGGCATCGGCATCACCGTCGCCGATCTGCTCGGCCGCACCGTCGGCTCCGCGGCCATGCCCGTCGGCCCGTCCGACGCCCCGGACCAGGTGACGCGGCGCGGGATCGCCCTGCTGGAACGCACCGCGCGCCAGGCGGGTGCCAAATCCCTGCACACCGTCGCCTTCGGCGCTCCCGGGCTCGTCGACCCCGCCACCGGGCAGCTCCGCGCCACCGGCGCGCTGCCCGCCTGGCACGGCGACCTCGTCACCGAGGTGCGCGGACGGCTCGGGATCCCGGTCCTGCTGGAGAACGAGTGCAACCTGGCCGCGATCGCCGAGCAGCGCGCCGGCGCCGCCCGTGACCAGCACACCTTCGTTCTGCTCTGGCTCGGCGCGGGCGTCGGGGCGGCCGTCGTCCTCGACGGACAGTTGCGGCGCGGCGCCTCGGGCGGCACGGGCGAGATCGGCTTCCTGCCGGTGCCCGGCACGCCGCGGCTCCCCTCGGTGAGCGACTGCGACGGCGGGTTCCACTCCCTGGCCGGCTCCGCCGCCGTCTGCGCGCTGGCGCGACAGCACGGCTTTCCGGGCGCCGACGGCGCCGACGGCATCAACGGCACGGACGGCATCAACGGCACGGACGGCACTGGCGGCGCAGACAACACCGGCGACGGTGCCGCCACGGCCGAGGCCGCCGTCCGCTGGGCGCGCGGGCCCGGGCCGGGGGAGCGCAGCGAGGCGTTCCTTGACGCGCTCGCGGACCGGATCGCCATCGGGGCCGCGGCGGTCTGCGCGGTACTCGACCCCGGCTGCGTGGTGCTGGCCGGCGAGGTCGGCCGGGCGGGCGGCGAGGCGCTGGCCGGCAGGGTCGCCGACCGGCTCTCCTTGATGTCACCGCTGAGCACCGACGTCCGGGCGGGGACCGTCGCCGGCAGCGCGGTGCTGCGCGGTGCGGTGCTGTCCGCCATGGACGCCGCGCAGGAGGTCCTGTTCGCTCCCGCGCCCTGAGCGCACCCGGACCGCCCGTACCCGGCCGGTCGAGGGCACCCGGACCGCCCGGTCCCGGCCGGCCCCCTGCTCGGGAGGTCAAGGCCCCCTTGACATCATGCGCAACCCCGCGTGAGCCAGGCCACAGTCACCTCTCTACCGGTGCTGTGATCAGACGTGGCAGACTGGAGCCTGTATCAGTGACGTTTGCGCACTCCGGGGTCGGTGTAATTCCGAACCGGCGGTTACAGTCCGCGACCCGTCCGCCTCCAGCGGCCGGTTGACCAGGTGAAATTCCTGGACCGACGGTGAAAGTCCGGATGGGAGGCAGTGCGCGGCGGGCAATCACCGGTGCGCCGCTGCTGTCGGCTCGTCCTTCGGGCGAACCGTTTCCCGGCCTCGGCGTCTCTTGGTGCAGTTGTCCGTTCCTGTCTTCGTGACAGCCCCGGAGTCCGTGCCCGAAGAGGCAGGAGGACCCGGTGGCCACAGCAATTCCGGCCGACAGCACGGCGATGCGCCGAGCCATTGCGCTCGCCGCCCGCGGTCTCGGCTCCACCAGCCCCAACCCGGTCGTCGGCTGCGTCATCCTGGACGCCGGAGGCCGCACCGTCGGCGAGGGCTGGCACCAGCGCGCCGGCGGCCCGCACGCCGAGGTCCACGCCCTGCGCGCGGCAGGCGACCTGGCCAGGGGCGGCACCGCACTGGTCACCCTCGAACCCTGCAACCACACCGGCCGTACCGGCCCCTGCTCCCAGGCCCTCATCGAGGCCGGAATCGCCCGCGTCGTCTACGCGGTGGCCGACCCGGACCCCGACGCCACCGGCGGCGCGGGCACCCTGCGCGCCGCCGGGATCGACGTCACGGGCGGGCTGCTCGCCGCCGAGGCCGAACGCGGCAACGAGGTGTGGCTCACCTCCCTCGCCCGCCGCCGTCCCTTCGTGGTGTGGAAGTACGCCGCCACTCTCGACGGCCGGATCGCCGCCTCCGACGGCACCAGCCGCTGGATCAGTTCCGCGGAGTCGCGCGCCGACGTCCACCGGCTGCGCGCCGAGGCGGACGCCGTCGTGGCCGGCTCCGGCACCCTGCGCGCCGACGACCCGCACCTCGCGGTGCGCGGCCAGGACGGCGCCACCCAGCCGCTACGGGTCCTCGTCGACACCGCGGCGACCGTCAAGCCCGGCGCGCGGGTGCTGGACGGCGCCGCGCCCACCCTGATCGCCGTCGCCCCGGACGCCGGCACCGCGCATCTGGACGGCCTCGCCGAGACCGTCCGGGTGCCCCGTGCCGCCGCGGGTCCCGGGCTGGACATCCCCGCCCTGCTCGCCGCCCTGTACGAGCGCGGTGTCCGCTCGGTGCTGCTGGAGGGCGGCCCGACCCTGGCCGGGGCCTTCGTGGCCGCCGGCGCCGTCGACAAGGTCGTGGGCTATCTCGCCCCCGTCCTGCTCGGCGCCGGACCCGCCGCACTGGCCGACGCCGGAATCACCACCATCACGCAAGCGTTGCGGCTCGATGTGACCGAGACGGTCCGCATCGGGCCCGACCTGCGCATCACCGCTTATCCCCACGCCGATTATCCCCACGCCGAGGAGAACTGAAGTGTTCACCGGAATCGTCGAAGAACTGGGCGAGATCACCGCAGTAGAGGAGCTGGCTGATGCCTCCCGCTTCCGCGTCCGCGGCCCCGTGGTCACCGAAGGCGCCAAGCACGGCGACTCGATCGCCGTCAACGGCGTGTGTCTGACCGTCGTGGACTTCGGGGACGGTGAGTTCACCGCCGATGTGATGGCCGAGACGCTCAGCCGCTCCAGCCTCGGCGTGCTGGCCGCCGGCTCCCGGGTCAACCTGGAGCGCCCGATGGCACTCGGCGGACGCCTCGGCGGCCACCTCGTCCAGGGCCATGTGGACGGCACCGGCACCATCGTCGAGCGCAAGCCGGCCGAGCACTGGGAGATCGTCAAGGTCTCCCTCCCGGCCGACCTGACCCGCTACGTCGTCGAGAAGGGCTCGATCACGGTCGACGGCATCAGCCTTACCGTCGTCGACGCGGGCCCCGACTACTTCACGATCAGCCTCATCCCGACCACCCTCGCCCTCACCACGCTCGGCTTCAAGCAGCCCGGCGACCCGGTGAATCTCGAGGTGGACGTACTCGCCAAGTACGTCGAGCGGCTGCTCGGCGCGAACCGGACGGAGACCACGGCATGAGTGCCCTCGGCTGGCTCAACAGCGAGGCGTTCACCGTGTTCGACCAGCACATCATGTGGTCGGACATGGCCGGGAACCTGCTCGGCCTGGGAGCCCTGGCGCTCGGCTGGCGCCGCTCCCTGCTGACCTGGCCCGTGCAGCTGCTCTCCGGCCTCGTGCTGGTCGCGGCCTATGCGTCCGCCCACCTCAGCGGCGGCATCGGCAAGCAGGTCGTCGTCGTCACGGTCGCGGTGTGGGGCTGGACCCAGTGGCGGCGCGGCCGGGGCACGAGCGGCGATCTGGCCATCCGGTTCGCCGGCTGGGCGGAGCGGGCCTGGCTGGTGGCCGGCACCGCCGCGGGCACCGTCGCCCTGGCCATGCTCTTCACCGCCTATCCGAAGCTGTCCTGGGACCCGTGGCCCGACGCGTACATATTCGTCGGCACGCTGACCGCGATGGTCGCCCAGGCCCGCGGCTGGGTGGAGTTCTGGTTCGCCTGGCTCGCTGTCGACGTGGTCGGCGTCCCGCTCGCCTTCAACAACGGCCTGGCCTTCTCCGGCCTGGTCTATGTCATCTACTTCGTGCTGGTCGTCTTCGGTATGCGCGCCTGGTGGCTGCAGACCCGGACGGACAGGGCGCCGAGCGGAACCGTCCCGGATGGAGCAACAGCATGACCGCGCTGCAGACCTGGTACGCCGCCGACGACGGTGATCTCGCCCTCGACCCGGTCGAGCGCGCCATCGCCGATATCGCTGCCGGCCGTCCCGTCGTCGTGGTCGACGACGAGGACCGTGAGAACGAGGGCGATCTCATCATCGCCGCGGAGAAGGCCACCCCCGAGCTCGTGGCCTTCATGATGACCGAGTGTCGCGGACTGATCTGCGTACCGATGGAGGTCCCGGAGCTCGACCGGCTGGAACTGCCGCAGATGGTCGACGCCAACACCGAGTCGATGAAGACCGCGTTCACCGTCTCGGTCGACGCGAGCGCCGCGCACGGCGTCACCACCGGCATCTCCGCCGCCGACCGGGCCACCACCATCCGGATGCTCGCCGACCCCTCCTCGGTCGCGGGCGACTTCGTGCGCCCCGGCCATGTCTTCCCGCTGCGCGCCCGCCCCGGCGGCGTCTTGGTCCGCAACGGCCACACCGAGGCCGGAGTCGATCTGGCGCGGCTGGCGGGGCTGCGCCCGGCCGCGGCCATCGTGGAGATCGCCCGTGAGGACGGCACCATGGCCCGGCTCCCCGAGCTGGTGCCGTTCGCCCGCAAGCACGGTCTGTCGATCATCTCGATCGAGGACCTGATCGCGTACCGCCGCGCGTCCGAGCCCACCGTGCGCCGCGAGGCCGCGACCGGGCTGCCCACCGCCTTCGGCGACTTCCGGGCGTACGGCTACCGCAGCACCACCGACGGCATCGAGCACATCGCGCTCATCGCCGGGGACCTGGACGCGGCGGGCGCGCTCGCCGACGGCGAGAACGTTCTGGTGCGGGTGCACTCCGAATGCCTCACCGGAGACGTCTTCGGGTCGCAGCGGTGCGACTGCGGACCGCAGCTCCAGGCATCGCTCGAAAGAGTGGCATCCGAGGGCCGGGGCGTCGTCCTCTATCTGCGGGGCCACGAGGGCCGCGGCATCGGCCTGCTGTCGAAGCTGCGCGCGTACGAGCTCCAGGAACGCGGCCGCGACACCCTCGACGCGAACCTGGAACTGGGCCTGCCCGCCGACGCCCGCGACTACGGCGCCGCCGCGCAGATGCTCACCGACCTCGGTGTGCGGTCGGTGCGGCTGCTGACGAACAATCCGGAGAAGGTCGACGCGCTGACCCGGCACGGCCTGCGTGTCATCGGCCGGGAGCCGATGGCGATCGCGGCCGGGGAGCACAATCTGCGGTATCTGCGCACCAAGCGGGACCGGATGGGCCACGACCTGCCGTGGCTCGACCCGGTCGTGACCAGCGCCTGCGGCAACCAGTAGCCGACGACGCACCCCTGCACGACGCACCCCCCCGTACGACCCCCGCACGACGAACGACGAGCACCGTACGAGGCATCTCGTACGACGAACACCGGAACTGAGGAGAGACGTGAGCGGTAAGGGCGCCCCCGAGCTGACCGTGAAGAACTGCGGTGACCTGCGCGTGGCAGTGATCGCGGCCCAGTGGCACGTTCAGGTCATGGACGGCCTGGTCGACGGCGCGCTGCGCGCGCTGGCCGAGCTGGGCATCGACGAGCCGACCGTCCTGCGGGTGCCCGGCAGCTTCGAGCTGCCGGTCGTCGCCAAGGTGCTGGCCGGCCGCGGCTACGACGCGATCGTCGCCCTCGGCGTGATCATCCGCGGCGGCACCCCGCACTTCGAGTACGTCAGCCAGGGCGTCACGGCCGGCCTCACCCAGGTCACCGTGGACACCGGGGTGCCCATCGGCTTCGGCGTACTGACCTGTGACACCGAGGAGCAGGCGCTGGACCGGGCCGGTCTGCCCGGGTCGAACGAGGACAAGGGGCACGAAGCGGTCACCGCCGCCGTGGCCACCGCGACCATCCTGCGTTCAGTATCCGAACCCTGGCGCTGAGCGGACGGCACTTCCGCGTAGGGTGTGAGCACCATGGCCAAGAAGACATTCGAGGAGCTCTTCTCCGAGCTCCAGCACAAGGCCGCCACCGGCGACCCCAGCACCTCCCGCACCGCCGAACTGGTGGGCAACGGCGTGCACGCGATCGGCAAGAAGGTGGTCGAAGAGGCCGCCGAGGTGTGGATGGCAGCCGAGTACGAGGGCGCCGACCGCACCGCTGAGGAGATCTCCCAGTTGCTGTACCACCTGCAGGTGATGATGGTCGCCCGCGGGATCTCCCTGGACGACGTCTACGCTCATCTCTGAGCCGTCACCCGCACCGCCGTTCCGCCCCGCATCCCGAACACCCCGCACCCCGAACACCCCGAAACGCAAAGGAAGCTGTCCTCATGCTGCGCATCGCCGTTCCGAACAAGGGTTCACTCTCCGGGCCTGCGTCGGCGATCCTCCATGAGGCCGGCTACCGGCAGCGCAAGGAGTCCAAGGAGCTCGTCCTCGTCGACGCCGACAACCAGGTGGAGTTCTTCTATCTGCGGCCGCGCGACATCGCGATCTACGTCAGTTCCGGCCGGCTCGACATCGGCATCACCGGCCGGGACCTGCTGCTGGACTCGGGTGCGGACGCCGAGGAGATCCTGCAGCTCGGCTTCGCCCGCTCCACCTTCCGCTACGCCGCCGAGCCCGGCACGGCGGAGTCGGTGAAGGACCTCGGGGGCATGACGGTCGCCACCTCCTACGAGGGCGTCGTCGAGAAGCACCTCGCCGACCACGGCATCGCCGCCTCCGTCGTGCACCTGGACGGCGCCGTCGAGACCGCGATCCAGCTGGGGGTCGCCCAGGTCATCGCGGATGTCGTGGAGACCGGGACCTCGCTGCGCAACGCGGGTCTCGAGGTCTTCGGCGAGCCGATCATGGAGTCCGAGGCCGTCGTCATCCGCCGCACCGGCGCGGACGGCGAGGACCCCGACGGCGCGCAGGTCGCCCAGTTCCTCCGCCGGCTGCAGGGCGTCCTGGTCGCGCGACGCTACGTGATGATGGACTACGACATCCGCGTGGAGCAGGTCGAGCGGGCCGTGGCCCTCACCCCCGGCCTGGAGTCGCCCACCGTCTCGCCGCTGCACCACGAGGGCTGGGTGGCCGTCCGCGCGATGGTCCCCAGCCGCGACGCCCAGCGGATCATGGACGAGCTGTACGAGCTCGGCGCCCGCGCGATCCTCACGACCGGCATCCACGCCGCCCGCCTGTGATGTCCGGCAAACCCGGCCCCGCCGGCGATCCCGACGGTGCCGGACCGTCAGAGCCGGGCCCGTCCGACCCCGGCCCCTCAGACCCGGGCCCGTCCGGTCCCACCGCCCTGCCCGAGCTCCCCGTCACCTTCCGGCCGGTCCGCACCCGGGCGGTGCTGCTCTCGGTAGGGACGGGCCTGCTCGCCGTGCTCACGGTGATCGCCGTGATGATGCCCAGCGACGGGGCGGCGCCTTGGGGCCCGGGCGACCGGGCCACCATGATCGTCACCGGAGTGCTGATCTTCGCCGTACTGGCGCGGCTCAGCCGGCTCAAGGTGGTCGCGGACGCCGACGGGATCACCGTCGTCAACCTGGTCGGCACGCGCCGTCTGCAGTGGGCCGAGGTCGTCAAGGTCAATCTGCGGTCCGGTGACCCCTGGGTGTATCTCGACCTCACCGACGGCACCAGCCTTGCCGCCATGGGCATCCAGCCCGGCGGCGGCCGGAACCAGGCGGTCCGCGCCGCCCGCCAGTTGCGGGCGCTCGCCGAAGCCCGTGGTACGGGGCAGCCCGGCGCGCGATAGGCCTGCCGACCGAGCCCCGCTCTTGATTACTCTGGAGTCGGGCAGTGCTTTCCGAGGCTGCCCGCGGGGCCCCACCGACCCAAGGAGTGACACCCAAACGACGATGTCCAAATCGTCTGGTAGTACCTGCGCCGCCCCTCCCTCCCACGGAGTTCCCGGAATTCCCGGAGCGGCGGCATGAGCACCTCCTGGTTGCTGCTGTGTGCGGCATTCGTCCTGATCCTCGCGAACGGCTTCTTCGTCGCGGCCGAGTTCGGCCTGGTGACCGTCGACCGGCCGGCCGCGGAACGCGCCGCCGCCGAGGGCGACCGCCGGGCCCGGAGCGTCGTGGCCGCGCTGCGGAAGCTGTCCTTCCAGCTCTCGGGCACCCAGCTCGGCATCACGATCACCTCGCTGGTGGTCGGCATGCTCGCCGAGCCCGCGCTGGCCCAGCTGCTCACCGGCCCGCTCACCTCCGCGGGCCTGCCGGAGGGCGCGGCCCCCGGGGTCGGCGTCGTCGTCGGCATGATGCTCGCCTCGGCCGTGCAGATGGTCGTCGGCGAGCTCGTCCCCAAGAACTGGGCGGTCTCCCGCCCCCTGCAGGTGGCCCGGTTCGTGGCCGGACCGCAGCGGGTGTTCTCGACGGTCTTCCGGCCCGTCATCGAGGTGCTCAACCGGGCCGCCAACCGCCTGGTGCGGATGCTCGGCGTCGAGCCCGCCGACGAGCTGGCCTCGGCCCGCACCCCCAGCGAACTGGTCTCGCTCGCCCGGCACTCGGCGCAGGCCGGCACCCTGGAGCAGGACACCGCCGACCTGTTCGTGCGCACCCTGTCGCTCGGCGACCTGACGGCGGCGAACGTGATGACGCCACGGGTACGGGTCAGCGCGCTGGAGGACACCGCCACCGCCACCGACGTCCTCAACCTCACCCGGGCCACCGGCCTGTCGCGCTTCCCCGTCTACCGCGAGCGCCTCGACGACATCATCGGCATGGTGCACCTCAAGGACGCCCTCGCCGTCTCCGCCCATCTGCGCGACCGCACCCCGGTGGGCCGGATAGCGGTCTCGCCGCTGCTGGTCCCGGAGACGCTGGCGGGGCGGCAGCTGCTGCAGCTGCTGCGCAGCCAGCAGCCGATCGCCGTGGTCGTCGACGAGTACGGCGGCACGGCCGGCGTGGTGACCCTGGAGGACATCGTGGAGGAACTCGTCGGCGAGGTGCGCGACGAGCACGACGCCGCGGACCTGCCGGAACTGGCGCAGGCGCCCGCCGAGGACGGCCTGCCGGCCTGGGACGCCGACGGCGGCTGCCGGGTCGACATCCTCGCCCGGATCGGGCTGCAGGCCCCGGAGGGCCCGTACGAAACGGTCGCCGGCCTTGTCGCCGACCTGCTGGCACGCATCCCGGAACCCGGTGACACCGCGCAGCTGCCCGGCTGGGAGCTGCGGGTGCGGGACGTCTCCCACCACCGGGCGGAACGGGTGCGGATCGTGCGCACCGGTACCGCCGACGACCAGGAGGCGGCCCGGTGAGCGTCCTCCAACTGCTGTTCGCCGTCCTGCTGGTGCTCGCCAACGGCTTCTTCGTCGGCGCGGAGTTCGCGCTGGTCTCGGTGCGCCGCAGCCAGATCGAACCCCTCGCCGCGGAGCACCGGCGGGCCCGTACCGTCCTGTACGGGCTGGAGAACCTGCCGCGCATGATGGCGGCCGCCCAGTTCGGCATCACCGTGTGCTCGCTCACCCTGGGCGCGGTCGCCGAGCCGACCATCGCGCATCTGCTGGAACCGGTCTTCGAGGCCGTCCGGATGCCCGGGGGACTCGTTCACCCCGTCGGGTACGTTCTGGCGCTCGCGGTGGTGGTCTTCCTGCACCTGGTGATCGGCGAGATGGTGCCGAAGAACCTGGCGATGGCCGCCCCGGAGAAGACCGCACTGTGGCTCAGCCCCGGACTCGTGGCCTTCGCCCGGGTGTTCCGGCCGGTGATCACGGTGCTGGGCAGCTGCGCGCGGCTGATCCTGAAGCTGTTCCGGGTCGAGCCGAAGGACGAGGTCGACTCGGTCTTCACCAGCGAGGAGCTGACCGTCCTCGTCGAGGACGCCCGGCGGGCCGGGCTGCTCGACCACGACGAGCAGGAACGTCTCGAGGACGCCCTGGAACTGGGCACCCGCCCGGTCACCGAGGTGCTGCTGCGCCCCGCCGAGCTGATCGCGGTGGACCCGTCGGTGACCCCGCGCCAGGTCGAGGAACTGACCGTGCACACCGGGTACTCACGGTTCCCCGTCGTCGGCCCCGACGGCGCCTACCTGGGCTATCTGCACGTCAAGGACGTACTCGACGTGGAGGACGGGGGCCGTCCGGTGCCGCAGCGGCTCTGGCGCCCGATGGCGACGCTGCGCGCGGACCTGCCGCTGGACGACGCGCTGACCCAGATGCGGCGGGCGGCGTCCCACCTCGCGGCCGTGGCGGACGCCGACGGGCACCCGATCGGGCTGGTCGCCCTGGAGGACGTCCTGGAGATGCTCGTCGGGGAGGTCCGCGACCCGGCGCACCGCGCCCTGCCGACGATCGCCGGACGGGCCTGAACCTCGGGCCTGAACCGCCGGGCTTGATGAACCGCCGGAGCCGGCCGGCCGGGGACGGCTACTCGGCCGGTTCGCCCGGCGGCACCCCCGGGCCGCGTCCGGACAGCACCTCGCCGTACGCCTGCATCAGGTCGGGGAGCCGCAGGGTGGACAGATCGTCGCGGCTGGGCGCGCCGGGGTAGTCCGACAGCCGCAGATCGCGGTAGGCGCAGCTCTTCTCATACAGGGTGCGCAGCAGCCGGCCGTTGCCCAGCTCGTCTATCCAGCCCTGGTCGACGACATGGGCGCTGATGGCCCGCAGTTCCTCCAGGGCCTCCTCGTCCCAGTGGTCGCCGTTGTCGGCGGCGAGGACCTCGCCGATCCGGGTCAGCTCCAGGGGGCGGTAGCTGGGGAAGTCGACCCGGGTGGTGAAACGGGAGCTGAGCCCGGGGTTCACGGCCAGCAGCCGGTCCATGCCCTCGGGGTAGCCGGCGAGGATCACCACCAGGCGGTCGCGGTTGTCCTCGGCGCGCTTGAGGAGCACCTGGAGCGCCTCGTCGCCGTAGGCGTCGCCCTTGGAGTAGCCGGAGTTGGACAGGGCGTACGCCTCGTCCACGAAGAGCACCCCGCCGAGCGCGGAGTCGATCAGCTCATTGGCCTTGACCGCGGTCTGGCCGAGGAACTCGCCCACCAGGTCGGACCGCTGGGCCTCGACGAGATGATCGCCGCCGAGCAGCCCCAGCGCGTAGAAGACCCGGCCGAGTATCCGGGCCACGGTGGTCTTGCCGGTGCCGGAGGGGCCGGAGAACACGAAGTGGCGCTTGGGGGGCTGCACGGGCAGCCCCTGGCTTGCCCGCAGCCGGGCCATCCGCAGCTGCGCGGAGAGCGCCCGTACCTGCCGTTTCACCGGTTCCAGGCCGACCATGCGGTCGAGTTCGGCGAGTGCCTGGCCCAGAAGCAGCGGGTCGGGCGCGGCCATCGCCGGCTGCGGCGGCAGGGCCATGGACGGGACGGCGGCCTTCTCCCGTACGTCGTCGTCGGGCGGGCCGAGGGTCAGCGCGGGCTCGTCGAGCTCGGTTCCGGGTCCGCGGCCGTCCAGCGGCTCGCCGGTCAGCAGGGCGGAGTCCGGGCTGTCCAGGACGTCGGGGGAGGCCTGGCCGAGCCCGGCCAGCGAGACGGCCGCCAGATCGGCGCCCTCGTCGAGGCCGTCCGACTCGTTGATCGCCGCCAGCCGGGCGGCGGTGTCCATGAAGGAGGGATCCACCCGGTGCACGGCCCGGTACAGCGGCAGCGCCGCCGCGGTGCGGCCCGTCCCCTCGTAGGCACGGGCCAGCCAGTAGCGCAGCTCCTTGCGCTGCGGCTGCTCGCTGCGGCAGCGCATGAGCGCGGCGGCCAGCAGCGGCTCCGCCTGCCCGCACAGCTCCAGCCGGACACGGGCCATCCCGCCGAACAGGCCCGCCTCGATGCCGAGCACCGGATCGCCCAGCAGCGGCTCGGTATTGCGGACCAGCTGCTCCCAGTCCTTGACCAGATAGGCCCGGCAGGCGTGGAGGAAACGGACCTGCCGGTCGGCGTCCACCGGAGGGCATTCGGCCAGCGCGCGGTCGAGTTCGGCGACATGCCGGCCGTCCAGCCAGTGCGAGGCGTGGGCGAGCAGCAGATCGCGGTCGGACTCCAGCACCGGCTGCACCCACCAGCCGAGCCAGTACCAGGAGTTGATCGAACGGCGGTGCGCCCTGCGCTCCTCGCCGAACCGGTCCCGGTGGCGGTACATCTGCAGCAGCGCGGTCGAGGTGTCCGCGCGCAGCGCGTGCAGGCCCAGCCAGGCGTCCGCCATGCCCGGATCGAGCCGGACCGCCGCCCGGAACTCCTCCTCGGCCTGTGCGTACGCCCCCACTGTGTAGGCGTCGACGGCGCGCAGCCAGGCGAGGCCGGCGGGGGCGCCCGGGCGATCTGTGCCGAAGTCCATCAGGTCCCCACCAACCGTTCCCCCGCGGCTTGCTGCTGTACTCCGTCCCAACCCTGAGGACCGGGACGGGAGTTGGTGCAGGAGGGCCGTGCCCCCACCTGCGACCGCACCCCGTTCGCATCGTACCTGCGATGACCGGCGCACCGTAGGGCAGTGCGGCGCTGTCCACGGGGGTGCGCCCTTCGACGCACGGGCTGCACGTGGTGACGGTGGGTGAGGGAAATGGTGCGCGAGGGGCCGATGGGTCGGCCGGGGCACAGCGAAACCCCCGGTCACGGGGGAACGACCGGGGGTTTCGGATCATGGGCGCGGTCCGCACTGACCGCGTATTGAGAACGTAATTCCTGCACACCCCCCGGGTCAAGCCGCTCCCGAGCGCTCCCTCGGGGTCGTCCGGAAGTGGCAGCGCACCGACGGCAGCCGGTCACTTTCCGTGAGGGAATGAGGCGTTCAGGCCCGACTCCCGAGCCCCGGGAGCACCTCATATCCCCCTGGTCGCTGCAGCACCACGTGATCGGCGAACGGCTGTGAGGGATCCAACGCGAAGTGCGCGTCCTGCGCCCGCATCCAGGAGTCCCAGAACGCGTCCATCCCCGGCCCGTCCCGCAGCTGCCCGCGGCTTCTGGCCCTATCGCGGGGCACTTCGAGCCACAGCAGATGGGACAGCAGCGGCCGCAGCTCCCGGCGTCCGCTGCCGACGCCCTCCAGCAGGACGACGGGCGCCGGCGGCACCTCGCGTACGCCCTCGAAGCGCCGGGCCGTCCAGTCGTAGACGCGATGCCGGGCCGCCCGGCCGGCCGTCAGCGGCTCCAGGACCTGTGCCTGCAGCCGCCCGGTCCACGCGAACAGTTCGTCATGGGTGGCCAGATCGTCCAGGTGGACGACGGGCGCCCCGCCGAGCGCGCCGGCCAGCCGGGCGGCGAACGTGGTCTTGCCCGAGCCGGCGTGCCCGTCCACCGCGACGACCCGCACCGGGCCGCACGACGGCGGCAGCCCGCGCAGATGCGCGGCGAACCACGCGAGCGGGTCGCGGGGGACGGGGGCGGCGTGATCATCCATCGGGCCCAGGATACGGCGCGTCCGCGGCAGGACGTGTCCTGCCAGGTGCCCTCCGCGGCGTGCCAGGAGCGTCTACGGTGAGACACGTGACCGACTCCTCCGCCAGCTCCGCTGCCAGTGCTTCCGTCTCCTCCGCCGGGCTGTATCCGGCCGAGCGGCTCGAACTCGCCCGCAAGGCCGCCGCCGAAGCGGGTCTCGACGCCCTGCTGATCTCGCCGGGCGCCGATCTGCGCTATCTCACCGGCTATCACGCGGTGCCGATGGAGCGCCTCACCTGCCTGGTGGTGCCCGCCGACGGGGAGGCATTCCTCGTCGTCCCCGCCTTGGAGAAGCCGGCCGCGCTGGCCTCACCCGTCGGCGCGCTCGGTATCGGCGTCACCGGCTTCGCCGAGACCGACAACGTCTATGAGCTGATCGCCGGCAGGCTGCCGCGCGACACCGGCCGGATCGCCGTCGACAACCACATGTGGGCCGAGAAGCTGCTCGCCTTCACCGCCGCGCTGCCACGGGTGCAGGCCGTGCTGGCCGGAGAGGTGCTGCAGGAGCTGCGGATCCGCAAGAGCCCGGCCGAGGTGACGGCGCTGCGCAGGGCCGGGGCCGCGATCGACCGGGTGCACCGCAGGATCGGGGAGTGGCTGCGGCCCGGCCGCACCGAGCGCGAGGTCGCCCGCGACATCGCGGACGCCATCATCGCCGCGGGCCACACGACCGTCGACTTCGTCATCGTCGGCTCAGGACCCAACAGCGCGAGCCCGCACCACGAGGTCTCCGACCGGGTCATCCGCACCGGCGATCCCGTCGTCGTCGACATCGGCGGCACCACCGAGGACGGCTACTGCTCCGACTCGACCCGCACCTACGCCGTCGGAGAGCCGCACCCGGACTTCCGGGAGCTGTACGACGTGCTGCAGCGCGCCCAGCACGCCCAGGTCGAGGCCGTGCGACCCGGGATCACCGCCGAGGCGCTGGACGCGGTCGGACGCGACATCATCGCCGACGCCGGCTACGGCGAGCACTTCATCCACCGCACCGGACACGGCATCGGCCTGGAAACCCACGAGGAGCCGTACATCGTGTCGGGCAGTGACCGCCCGCTGGAGCCGGGCATGGCCTTCTCGATCGAACCCGGCATCTACCTCCCCGACCGGTTCGGCGCCCGTATCGAGGACATCGCGGTATGCACCGCGGACGGCGGCGAGCGGCTGAACCTGACGGGCCGTGACCTCGTGGTCCTGCCGGGATAGCGCGGCGCGGTGCGCGGCTTTCGCGTACTCGTCGCCGGATTCGCGATCGGGGCTGGTGGCAACCGAAGGAGATCCGTCCGATGCACCGACTGCCGACACAACTTCCGCGGGTGACCTGGGCCGAGGCCAGCGCCCGCCGGCTGGAGCGGCAGGCGCTGGCCGCCCCCTCGAAGGACGCGGGGCCTGCCGGGATCGCCGGTGCCATGTGCGGCGCGCACGCCCAAGTGCTGTCCGCCGCCGAGCTGTCCATCGGGCTGCGGATCGATGGTGGTACACGGGGCGACATCAGGGACGCGCTGTGGACCGGGCGCAGTCTGGTCAAGACCTTCGGTCCGCGCGGCACCGTTCATCCGCTGCCGCCGGCGATCTGCCGATGTGGACCGGTGCGCTGTCCGCGGTCCCCGGCGAACGGAACGCCTTCCCCCAGGACGTGCGGTTGACGTCAGCGCAGACCGAGGAGGTCATCGGGGCCGTCGATGAGGCGCTCGCGGACGCGGAACTGACCATCGACGAGCTGAGCGAGGAGGTCCCCGGCCCAGGACCGGGCCCTGGGCCGGGGACCTCGTCATGCCCGCCTTCCAGGGGATGTGGCCGCGCTGGCGCCAGGCCCTGGCGACGGCGGGGATACGGGGCGCGCTGTGCTTCGGCCCCAACCGGGGCCGCAAGGTCACATACACCAGCCCCCGCCGCTGGCTGCCGGCGCTGCGGCCCGACGACGGACCCCCCGCGCTCGCCGCTCTCGTCCGCGCCTATCTGTACGCGTACGGGCGGCCACGCCCGCGACCTTCGCGAAGTGGCTGGCGGCACCCGGCCGTTGGGCCGCCGAGCTGTTCGACTCCCTGGCCGGGGAGCTCCAGCAGGTTGATTTCGACGGCGCCACCGCCTGGGTGGTGGCGGGGGACACCGTGTTCCCGGCCGCCGAGCCCCGGGGCGTACGACTGCTGCCGTACTTCGACGCTTACGTGGTGGCCTGCCAGCCGCGCGAACGGCTCTACCCCGGCCGGGCCGCAGAACGCGCGCTGACCCCCGGAGGCCAGGCCGGCAACCATCCCGTGCTGCTCGTCGACGGGACCGTCGCCGGAGTCTGGCACCAGCGCCGCTCCGGCCGGCGACTCGACATCACGGTGGAGACGTTGCGACCGCTCACCGTCCCGCAGCTGGGGGAGCTGGACGGCCAGGCCGGGCGCATCGGGGAAATCCTCGAAGGGACACCCCGGTTGACGATAGGCGACGTGCCGGTGGGCGCTCATGCTTAGAGACTGTCCGCCGACCGGGGGACAGGAGAGGCCCCAGGCGGGACCTGGACGTTCTTCCGACGGAGCGTCAGTGGTCTGATCCAATGTTGGCCGGTGACGCGCGTCGGAAACCCTGGCAGAAGTGCCGGGGGAGCGGCGATAGTAAGGCGCACCTGTCGCGCACCTGTCGCGCACCTGCCGATGCGGCTGGAACACTGCGTCGTTCACAGCGAGGGGAACACCGCCATGACCAAACCTGCTCCGCGGCGTACCGTCCTGGCCGCCGTGCTCGCCGCGGTGGCCGCCACCGCGGCCGCTCCCGCCACCGGGGCGGTCGCCGCGCCGCGAGCCGCCGGGAGGACCGGCGCTCAGAGAGCCACCGGGCCGGGCGCGCCGGCCCACGGCACACCGGCCGACACCGCGCCGGTGGACTACACGGGCTGGACGTCGTACACCGACTGGCGGCGCGGCACGCGCGACGGCACCCGGCCGGTGCCGGGGGAGCGGCCCGGCCTGGTGATCGACGACCCCACCGGCACGCTGGTCTACACCGACCCGCACACGGGCACCGTCTCCACTTGGGATTCCGCCATCTGGACCTCCCCGGTGCACACCCTCCGGTACCCCGCGAGCGAGCTGATCGCCTCCTGGAACGCCCGCACCCCGGCCGGTACCTGGCTCCAGGTCGAGCTGCTCGGCACCTACACCGACGGCACCGCCACCCCCGCCTACGTCATGGGCCGCTGGGCCTCCGGGGACGGCGACATCAAACGCACCTCCGTCGACGGCCAGAAGGACGGGAAGAGCAGCATCTGGACCGATACCTTCTCCATCGACGACGCGGCGGCCGGACCGCTGCTCGCCTCGTACCGGCTGCGGGCGACCCTCTACAGCAAGCCCGGCAGCCGTCTCACCCCGACGCTCTGGCGGCTCGGCGCGATGGCCTCCACCATCCCCGACCGCTTCACCGTCCCGGCCTCGGTCCCCGGTGCGGGCGCCGGAAGCGAACTGCCGGTGCCGCGCTACTCGCAGAACATCCACAAGGGCCAGTACCCGGAGTACGACAACGGCGGCGAGGCTTGGTGCAGCCCGACCTCGTCCCAGATGGTCATAGAGTATTGGGGCCGCAAGCCCTCCGCCGCGGATCTCGCCTGGGTGAACCCCGCGTACGCCGACCCCCAGGTCGACCACGCGGCCCGCTTCACGTACGACTACCAGTACAAGGGCTGCGGCAACTGGCCGTTCAACGCCGCCTACGCCGCTACCTACCGTGACCTGCAGGGCATCATCACGCGGCTGCACTCGCTCAACGACATCGAACGACTGATCCGTGCCGGCATCCCGGTGATAACGTCCCAGTCCTTCCTCGCCTCCGAACTCGACGGGGCCGGATACGGCACCTCGGGCCACTTGATGTGCATCGCCGGCTTCACCGCTGCGGGCGATGTCGTGGCCAACGATCCGGCCAGCTCGAGCGACGACGTCGTGCGCAACGTCTACAAGCGCGCGCAGTTCGAGACGATCTGGCTGCGGACCAAGCGCTACAACGCCTCCGGCAAGGTCAGCAGCGGCACCGGCGGCGTCTGCTACCTCTACTGGCCCGCACGCCCGAGCCCCGGGCAGCGCCGCGCACTGGCCGCCCTGGGCATCTGCTGAGCGGATCCATGAAAACCGGCCCTGTGCCCTTCGCGTCGGACTACCCGCGGACTACCTCTCGTGCTCCGATCCGAACGGCACGGGGCCGCTGCCGGTGACCTCGGCACGTCCCGTCTCCGGAATCACCTTGGTGATGACGCACTCTCCCTGCCGCCCGTTGGGCAGTCGGAGATCCACCGTCTTGCCGCGCACCGCCCAGGGGCTTCCGCCGCTGCCGGTGTGGATGCTGCCGTGCCAGGCCGACAGACGGCCCTTCTCCTGGATCGCGTACAGATCGGCTTCGACCGGTGAACCGGTTCCGTCGGCGATCACTGTTGCCCAGCCCCGATAGGTGTTTCCCATGGGGTCAGGATCCGCCGCCTGCCCGACAATTGCGACCTGACCTAGGCGGCGGGGAGGCCGAAGGCGTCGGCCAGCGCGTCGAGTGACGCGCGCAGCAGCGTCGAAGGGCTGTGGCCCATGCCGCTGAACTGGGACGACACTTCGAGGCTGACCGCGCCGTGCATCTGGGACCAGGTGAGTACGGCCCCGGCGAGAGCCGTCGCCGCGCCGTCGTGGGAGTCCGACGAATCCGGCGGGTCCCAGGGGCCCGTGTGCTCCGCGACCCAGTCTGCGACCGCGGTGTCCGCCTTGGCCCAGGCGTCCATCTGGCTCACCAGGGTCAGCATTTCCGCGTTCGGCCGCCCGTGGACGAACGCCTCCATGAACGGGCCGAGCGCGGCTCGGGCCCGCAGCAGGGTGTCCGGTGGGGCGGTGTAGCCGGGGACCGGGGTGCCCGCGATCAGCAGATAGCGGTGCGGCTGCCCGACGGCCCAGGCCCGGAAGGCGCCGGCCAGCGCGTGGAGCCGGGCGCGGGGTGACCCGGACCCGGGCCCGGCCGCGACGGCGTTCTCGATGGCCGTCGCCAGATCGTCGTAGGCGTCGCGGATCAGGACGCTGAGCAGATCGTCGCGGCTGGCGAAGTAGCGGTAGAGGGCCGGTCCCGACATGCCCAGCTCCTTGGCGATACGGGTGAGCGCGATGCCGTCCGTACCGCCGGCGGCCAGCTGCCGCAAGGCGATGTCCTTGATCTCGGTACGCGTCTGCTCTCGGAACCGGGCACGGGGGCCCGCTGCTGCCGCCATCACGGAAGGTGTCCTCTCCTGGGTTGCGTAATCCATCATAGCAACTGTTATTGTGTGTAACGTAAGCGATTGACCGTAACCCGTGCACTCGATGCCGTACGACGGTCACCACCGCACACCCGACGGAAATGGAGAACCCCATGGACATCAACCACGAAGCCCCGGCCGTCGCCGACCTCACCATCACCATCGACGCGTCCCTGGAGACGATCTGGCGGCTGCACACCGCCATCGACGCCTGGCCGCGGTGGAACCCCGGCATCACCGGCGCCCGACTGCGGACGGAGCTGGAGCCGGGCGGGGTCTTCGAGTGGGAGACCGCCGGTCTCTCGATCACCTCCACCATCGGCGAGGTCACGCCGATGAGCCGCATCGCCTGGGGCGGCCCCGCCCACGGGATCGACGGCATCCACGTGTGGACCTTCGACCGGACCGCCGACGGCGTGGTGGTGCGGACCCAGGAATCCTGGGACGGCGAGCCGGTGCTGGCCGACCCCGTCGGGATGCGGGCCGGGCTCGAGGCGTCGCTCGTCGACTGGCTCGGCGCCCTCAAGTCCGCCGCGGAGAGCGGGGCACCCGCCTGAGGCCGGAGGCAACGGCCGGCGACCGCATCCGGACCGGCCACGGCCCTCTGCGATCATTCCCCGAACGGACCCGGCAGACCTGACAGCCCCGACAGGGCCTGATGGACCTGGCGGCTCCGGCGGACCGGATGGAGGGGTGGCCGCGCATGGTGGCGACGAGCGCCGATGAGGCACGGGTGACCGCGTTCTGGCGCGGACTGGGGCTTCCGGGTCTGATCGATGTGCATACCCACTTCATGCCGGAACGCGTGCTGGACAAGGTGTGGGCGTACTTCGACGCCGCCGGCCCGCTGGTCGGCCGGCCCTGGCCGATCACCTACCGCCACCAGGAGGACGAACGGCTGGCGGTGCTGCGCGGGTTCGGCGTCAGAGCGTTCACCTCGATGGTCTACCCGCACAAGCGGGGGATGGCCGCCTGGCTGAACGGCTGGGCGGCGGACTTCGCCGCCCGCACGCCGGACTGCCTGAGCACGGCCACGTTCTTCCCCGAGGAGGAGGCCGCGGACTATGTGCGCGGGGCCGTCGAAGGCGGCGCGCGGGTCGTCAAATCGCATGTCCAGGTGGGGGGCTACGACCCCAATGACGCCTGGCTGGAGCCGGTCTGGGGGCTGCTGGCCGAGGCGGGGATCCCGGTGGTGATCCACTGCGGTTCCGGGCCGGTGCCAGGCAAGTTCACCGGCCCCGAGCCGGTGGCCCGGGTGCTGGCCAGGCATCCCCGGCTGCGGCTGGTCATCGCGCACATGGGGATGCCCGAGTACACCGGCTTCCTCGACCTGGCCGACCGGTACCCCGGGGTCCTGCTGGACACGACGATGGCGTTCACCGACTTCTCCGAAGAGGCCTGCCCGTTGCCCCAGGGGGAGTACGCGCGGCTCGCGGACCTCGGCGACCGGATCCTGTGGGGGAGCGACTTCCCCAACATCCCGTACGCGTACGCCCATGGCCTGGAATCCCTGGCGCGACTGGGCCTGGGAGACGACTGGCTGCGGGCGGTATGCCACGACAATGCCTCGATCCTCTTCGGAATCTGACGGCATGGCTGGTCGAGAGCCCCTAGTGGTTTAGTCCTAGGTCTAGTCCAAAGCCTTGACGGGTTCGCGTCACGGTTGGATTCTGGCTGCGTTTCCCCCACAGGAGGTACGACGTGAAGCGCCTCAAAGCACTCTGTTCCGGGGTGGCCGCGGCCACCCTCGCGGCAGCGGGTCTCGCTGCCGCCGCCACTCTCGGCACCGGCCAGGCCTCCGGCGCCGATGCCACGGCCGGCGCCCTGGGCAACAACTGGTACGCGGCGGCGCCCTACTTGATGCCCCTGGACAACAACCCCCCTAACGCCGGCGAGATCATGGACGCCACCGGGCTCAAGGCGTTCCAGCTCGCGTTCATCCTCGCCCCCAACGGCGGCGGCTGCAGCCCGACCTGGGACGGCACGGGCCCCGTCTCCTCCGACACCGCGGTCGGCTCCGTGATCAGCGGCATCCGCGCCAAGGGCGGCGACGTATCGGTCTCCATCGGCGGTTACGGCGGCACCAAGCTCGGCCAGGCCTGCTCCGACTCGGCGGCGACCGCCGCCGCGTACCAGCAGGTCATCACCAAGTACCAGCTCAAGGCGATCGACTTCGACCTCGAGGAGCCGGAGTACGAGAACGCCACCGCGATCGCCCATGAGATCGGTGCCGCGAAGATCCTCCAGCAGAACAACCCCGGCCTCTACGTCTCGGTGACCACGGCGGGCACCGCCGACGGCACCGGCTGGTTCGGCAAGCAGATGCTGAACGAGGCCAAGGCACAGGGCTTCACGCCCAACAACTTCTCCATCATGCCCTTCGACGGCGGCTTCAACGGAGCGGCGGCGCAGACCAGCGCGCTGACCAACTTCAACACGATCCTGCAGTCGACGTTCGGCTGGAGTTCCGCCACCGCCTACGCCCATGAGGGCTTCTCCGGCATGAACGGCCGCAGCGACACCGGCGAGTACTTCCGTCAGGCCGACTTCCAGACCGTGCTGGACTACGCCACCGGCCACGGCATGGGCCGGTTCACCTTCTGGTCGCTCAACCGCGACCGCCAGTGCACCCCGCCGGACAACGGCACCACCTCCGGCGTCTGCAGCAGCGTCCCGCAGACCGCCTGGGAGTTCGCCAAGTTCTCGGTGAAGTTCGCGGGCGCCACGCCTCCCACCACCCCGCCCACCACGCCTCCGACGACGACGCCGCCCGGCCAGTGCACCGTGGCCGCATGGGACGGCTCGGCCGTCTACGTCAACGGCAACGAGGTCTCCCACAACGGCCACAAGTGGAAGGCCAAGTGGTGGACCCAGAACGAAGAGCCCGGCACCACGGGCCAATGGGGTGTCTGGGCGGACGAGGGCGCCTGTTGACGTCTCGCGGACACCTTGCGGAAACCTGCCCGGGCCAGGCTGCCGGTAGGTGATGATGTGCGGGTCCACCGGCCGGCGGCTGGTGGACCCGCACATGTGCGCGAGTCCGCAGCTGCGCGTTTTGGCAGGTGCATATGCCGGGTGTTCTTCGTCGAAAACGGACGGAACATTTCCGGATGATATTCCGCTTCGATCGGGTGATCGATAGCCTCGGGTCGAGAGGCGGCCGCTATCTTGGCCGGGCCAAGATCATCTGATGAGCTGGAGACCGTGATGGAGCGTCCTGCCTGGGCACCCCAGGGAATTGACCTCTCGGTGCCGAGTGTGTCGCGGATCTACGACTACTACCTGGGCGGATCGCACAACTTCGAGGTGGACCGCGAGGCGGCCCGCAAGGCGATGGAGTTCTTTCCCGGCCTCCCGAAGATCATGCAGGCGAACCGTGCCTTCATGCGCAGAGCGGTCCGTTACGCCGTGGACCGCGGCATCACCCAGTTCCTCGACATCGGCTCCGGCATCCCCACCTTCGGCAACGTCCACGAGGTCGCCCAGGCCGCCAGCCCCGGGGCCCGGGTGCTGTACGTCGACAGCGACCCGGTGGCCGTGGCGCACAGCCGGGCGGTACTGGAAGGCAACCCGACGGCGCGGATCGCCGCCGCCGACCTGCGCAAGCCGCAGTCCATCCTCGCCAGCCCCGAGGCCGACAGCCTGCTCGACTTCGACCAGCCGGTGGCCCTGCTGCTCGTCGCCGTCCTGCACTTCCTGGCCGACGAGGACGACCCCGCCGCCGCCGTGGCCGAACTGCGGGACAGGCTCGCCCCCGGCAGCATCCTGGTCCTGACCCACGCCTCGACCGAGGGCGGGCCCATCTCGACCGAGCAGGGCGGCGGAGTGCAGGGTGTCTACCGCAAGGCCAGCTCCCCGCTGATCATGCGCTCGCGCGCCGAGGTGGCCGAGTTCTTCGACGGGTTCGAACTCGTCGCCCCCGGCCTCGTGTCGATGCCCGACTGGCGCCCGGACACCCCGCCCGGCCACGAGGAGGACCCAGCGGCCTTCGTGGGATTCGCCGGTGTGGGACACAAGGCGTGACCCCACGGCCGGCGGGGACCGGAGACACCGGGGAGGACGTACGGGCCGACGGTCTGCGGCGGCTCCGGCCCGCGGAGACCGGAGACACCGGGCAGGACGTGGTGGACGTACGGGCCGACGGTCTGCGGCGGTTCGCGACCATCTGGAGCCGCGCGATCTACCCGGCCACCGCGACCTCGATGACGCGAACCGAGTTCGAGGAGTACCTGGTCCCGCTGGCCGTCTCACTCGACGAGGCGCTCCAGGCCACCCCTTTCGACCCGCGCCCGGCCTTCGAGGTCGGCGCCGCGCTCGTCGCCGCGCACTGCACCGACCCCGAGGCGCTGCCCAGCATCCTGCGGGTGGTCGACGCGTACCTGGTGCTCTACTGCCCGCCGGGACCGCCCCTGCCGGCCGATGAGAGCCGCGCGCGCTGCGCCCGGCTGCAGCACGCCATCGCGGCCGGTTTCGCCGCCGCGCTGGTCGAACGCACCCGCTATGAGCAGGAGGCCATCTCGCGGGCGGCGATCGCCGCCCGGGCGGAGGCGGAGAAGGCGCTGCAGGCCAGCGAGGCCCGGTTCCGGGCGGTGTTCGAGGGCGCCGCGGTCGGCATCGGGATCGCCGACCTGGACGGCCGGGTCCTGGAGGTCAACGACGCGCTGACCCGGATGTTCGGCGGCGAGCACCACGTCCGCACCAGGAACGTCAGCGACTGGGTGCACCCCGACGACGCGCCCGAGGTCTGGGGACTGTACGGGGAACTGGTCCGCGGCGAGCGCGACGAGTACCGCATCGAGAAGCCGTACTACCGCACCGACGGCACGGTGCTGTGGACCAACCTGACCGTGTCGCTGCTGAGGGATTCCGCCGGCGTCCCGCAGTACCAGCTGGCGCTCATGGAGGACATCACCGAGAGCCGGCTGCTGAACGAGCGGCTGCGCCACGAGGCGACCCACGACACCCTCACCGGGCTCCCGAACCGGGCGCTGTTCTTCGAGCGCCTCGAACAGGCCGTCGCGCCCGGGACAGGCGCCGACCGCCTCGGCCTGTGCTATCTCGACCTCGACGGCTTCAAAGCGGTCAACGACAGCCTCGGCCACGCCGTGGGGGACCGGCTGCTGGTGGCGGTCGCCGAGCGGCTGCAGGCGTGCGTGACCTCGCCCGGCCAGCTGGTGGCCCGCATCGGCGGCGACGAGTTCGCGGCACTGATCGTCAACCCCGCCACGCAGGGCGAGGTCACCGCTCTGGCCGACCGGATCCTGGAGGCGCTGTCCACCACGGTCCGCCTCGACGGCCGTGAGCTGCCCGTCCACGGCAGCATCGGCATCGTCGAGGGCCCCACCGGCACCCGCGGCGCGGCCGATGTGCTGCGCAGCGCCGACATCACCATGTACCGGGCCAAGGCCGCGGGCGGCAACCGCTACGAGGTCGCCGACCCGGACTCCGACGCCCGTGCGATCATCCGGCACGGTCTGACCAACCGGCTGCCGACCGCTCTGGAACGCGGCGAGTTCTTCATCGAGTACCAGCCCCTCATCCGGCTGGCCGACGGCAGCGTCCAGGGCGCGGAAGCCCTGGTCAGGTGGTGCCATCCGCTGCACGGCGTCCTCGGGCCCGACCAGTTCATACCGCTCGCGGAGAGCACCGGCCAGATCGTCCCGCTCGGCCGCTGGGTGCTGCAGGAGTCCGCCCGGCAGGCGCGCGAATGGCAGCGCCGGAGCGCCGACGGCCTACCGGTCCGCGTCAACGTCAATCTGTCCCCCTGCCAGCTGCACTACCCGGGGCTGGTCGACGAGGTCGCCGCGGTGCTGGACGAGACCGGCCTCGACCCCACCGCCCTGTGCCTTGAAGTGACCGAGAGCGCCCTCATCGGCGCCGACGAAGACGCCCTCAAGCCGCTGCGCCGGCTCGTCGACCTGGGCGTGGACATCGCCCTGGACGACTTCGGCACCGGCTACTCCAATCTCTCGTCGCTGCGCTGGCTGCCCATCAGCAACCTCAAGCTCGACCGGGCCTTCACCCGGGGCATCCGGCAGCATCCGGCCGATCCCGTCGACCTCAAGATCGTCGAGGGGATCGTCTCCCTCGCGCACACCCTCGGCCTCACCGTCACCGTCGAGGGCGTGGAGACCCGCACCCAGGCCGAACATCTGGGCCTGCTCGGCTGCGACACCGCCCAGGGCTGGTACTACGCCCGCCCGGGTCCGGCCGAACACCTGCATACACTGACGCTCGCGGACGCAATGAGCGCCTGACTGTCGTCGGCTTCCTCGACGCGGCGGTGATGGCGCTGCCGTGGCTGGTGGCGATCGGGTCGCGGTCGGGCAAGGCGCCCGTCCCCGTTCCGGGCCCGGTGCGCTTCGCTGTGGAGGCCGCCGTCTTCGGTACCGCGGTCGCCGCCCTCGCCACCGCGGGAGTGCCTCTCGTGGCCCTCGGCTACGCCGCCGCGCTCGTCGCCTACCACGCCACGGCGTACGACCGGCTGCGCTGGCTGCTGAGCAACTGACCCCCCGGGGCCCCTGTCTTTGCGGTGTCCGGACCCTCGCCCCGTGACGGCGGGCGCCCGAT
Organism: Streptomyces sp. PH10-H1; assembly: GCF_030063355.1. Classification (GTDB taxonomy): domain Bacteria; phylum Actinomycetota; class Actinomycetes; order Streptomycetales; family Streptomycetaceae; genus Actinacidiphila. Next base: position 19,094 of record NZ_JASISZ010000061.1, on the reverse strand, counting down.
CAGGCATACTCCATCGCGCCACAGCCGCTGATCAAGCCGCGCCGAGACCCGGCGGGAGACCATCGGCTTCATGGGCACCGCAAGACGTACGGCACCGCCACACCCTGGGCGGACGCCGCCGCGCCTGACAGGGAGGAGCGTGCCGCCATGCCCCACAACGGCCCGCAGCCGGTAGACCGCCAACTGCCCACCGAGGAGGCCCGAGACCTGCTCGCCCTCACCCGCGAGCTGGCTCAGCGGGAGATCGTTCCCCGGGCCGCGGAGGAGGAGGACGCCGGTCACTTCCCCCGCGACACCTTCGCCCTCATCGGCGAGGCGGGACTTCTCGGCCTGCCCTACCCGGAGGAGTACGGCGGCGGGGGACAGCCCTACGAGGTGTACCTCCAGGTTCTTGAGGAGCTGGCGGCCGCCCGGCTCACCGTCGGCCTCGGGGTGAGCGTCCACACCCTCGCCTGTCACGCGCTGGCGCACTTCGGCACCAAGGAGCAGCGCGCCGAACATCTGCCCGCCATGCTCGGCGGGGCGCTGCTCGGCGCGTACGCCCTGTCCGAGCCCGCCGCGGGCTCCGACGCCGCGTCCCTGAACACCCGCGCGGTCCTCGACGACGGCACCTGGACCATCGACGGCACCAAGGCGTGGATCACCCACGGCGGTGTCGCCGACTTCTACACCGTGCTCGCCCGCAGCGGCGCAGAAGGCCCGCGCGGCATCACGGCGTTCCTGGTCCCCGCGGACTCCGCGGGCCTCTCGGCAGCGCAGCCCGAGCGGAAGATGGGCATGAAGGGCTCGCCCACCGCCCAGGTCCACTTCGACGGCGTGACCGTCCCCGACGCGCGCCGCATCGGCGACGAGGGCCAGGGCTTCACCATCGCGTTGTCCGCCCTCGACTCGGGCCGGCTCGGCATCGCGGCCTGCGCGATCGGAGTCGCCCAGGGCGCCCTCGACGAGGCGCTGGCCTACACCCTGACCCGGCGGCAGTTCGGCCGACCACTCGTGGACTTCCAGGGGCTGCGGTTCATGCTTGCCGACATGGCCACCAAGATCGAGGCGGGCCGGGCGCTCTATCTCGCCGCGGCCCGGCTGCGCGACGCGGGCCGGGACTTCTCCCGGCAGGCGGCCATGGCCAAGCTCTTCTGCACGGACGCCGCCATGCAGGTGACCACTGACGCCGTGCAACTCCTGGGCGGTTACGGCTACACCGTGGACTTCCCCGTCGAGCGCTATATGCGCGAGGCCAAGGTGCTGCAGATCGTGGAAGGCACCAATCAGATCCAGCGCATGGTCATCGCCCGGCACCTCGCGGGGCCGGAGAGCAGGCCGTAACGCGGCGCCGGTGCCGCACCCCCCGGGGATGCGGCACCGGCCTCCGAGCGATCGCCGCCGGGGTCAGGCCGCGCGCTGGCGCGGCACCCGCACCGGGCGCGACTCGGGGCCGGCCGCGTGCGAGAACGGCTGGGTGCGCCAGTCGAGTCCGGCGGGCAGAGTCAGCAGCGTGCCCAGGTCCTCCGCGGAGTACTCCATGCCGTCCACCGGCTCCGCGTCCCGCAGCGCGCGGCCGGAACCGGGGCAGACGGTGAGGCCGAACGGGTTCCACGGCGTGGGGCACAGGGCGTGCTCCGGCAGCAGCTCCTCACCGGCGAACAGCGCGATCGGCCGTGCGCAGTCGGGGCAGTGCACCCGCAGGATGTCGTAGACCTCCTCGCCCTCCTCGTCGAACGCCTCCTCGGCGTCCGGCGCGGCGGTGTCGAACGCGTCAGCGCGTTCGTGATCCTCCTCGACTGCGGGCTGCGTACTGTCGCCGCGGCTGTGCCGCACATGGGTGCGCATAGTGGAATCCCCCTTGGATGAACGCCCGTGAACGGGCCCGCCGGGCACAACGGCCACGGCCATATCGAGCACTTCCCGCCCGTTGCCACCGGTAACCACGGCGGCCGCCGCTGCGCCGCGCAGACGGTGTGGCCTTCGTCACATGTGGTGCCGGACGAGGCGCGTGCGCCCCCGGGCGGCACGCCGTCCCACGCCCGCGTGCCCCCTCCCCGCTGTGCCGGAGGCCCCCGGGGGCAGTAAGTTGACCGCCGTGGAGGAGCTGGACCAGCAAATCGTGGAACTTCTCGTCGCCGATGGGCGCATGAGCTATACCGACCTGGGCAAGGCCACCGGCCTGTCCACCTCGGCGGTGCACCAGCGGGTGCGCCGTCTGGAGCAGCGCGGGGTGATCCGCGGCTACGCGGCGATCGTCGACGCCGAAGCGGTCGGACTGTCACTGACGGCGTTCATCTCGATCAAGCCGTTCGACCCGAGCGCGCCGGACGACATCGCGGAACGCCTTGCCGAGGTCCCCGAGATCGAGGCCTGCCACAGCGTGGCGGGGGAGGAGAACTACATCCTCAAGGTCCGCGTCGCGACCCCCGGCGAGCTGGAGCACCTGCTCGCCCGGATCCGCACCCTGGCCGGGGTCTCCACCCGCACCACCGTCGTACTGTCCACTCCGTACGAGGCCAGGCCCCCGCGCATCTGAGGGCGCCGGCCAGGGGAGAGACTGTCCCTCATGAACGAGCGCACTCCCTCCACCACCGTGCTGCTGCGCGGCGGAACCGTCTACAGCCCCGCCGACCCCTTCGCCACGGCCATGGTCGTGGAGGGCGGCACCGTCGCCTGGGTGGGGTCCGAGGGCGCCGCCGACTCCTTCGCGGACGGCGTCGACGAAGTGGTCCGGCTCGACGGCGCGCTCGTCACCCCGGCATTCACCGACGCCCATGTCCACACCACCGCGACCGGTCTGGCGCTCACCGGGCTCGATCTCTCCGCCGCCGCCTCCCTCGCCGACGCGCTCGCCCGCACGGCCGCGTTCGCCCGTGCCCACCCCGGCGACCGGGTGCTGCTCGGCCACGGCTGGGACGAGTCGCGTTGGCCCGAGCGGCGGGCGCCGTCCCGCCAGGAGCTGGATGAGGCGGCGGGCGGCCGTCCGCTCTACCTCACCCGCGTCGATGTGCACTCCGCCGTCGTCACCACCGCGCTGCTGGACCTGGTCCCCGGTGTGCGCGAGCTGGCGGGCCACCACCCCGAGGGCTCGCTCACCCGCGACGCGCACCACGCGGTACGCCGCGCCGCGCACGCCGCCGTCACCCCCGCGCAGCGGCTCGCGGCGCAGCGTGCTGCGCTGCGCCATGCCGTGTCGCTGGGCATCAGCGCCGTCCATGAGTGCGCCGGCCCCGACATCTCCTCCGAGGACGACCTCACGGGCCTGCTGGCGCTCGCCGCGGCGGAATCCGGTCCCCAGGTCTTCGGCTACTGGGCGGAGGCCGTGAAGGACGCCTCGGGCCTCGACCGGATCCGGGACCTGGGCGCCATCGGCGCGGGCGGCGATCTCTTCGTCGACGGCTCCCTCGGCTCCCGCACTGCCTGTCTGCACGCCCCCTACGCCGACGCCCCGCACAACGGCACCTCGTTCCTCGGCACCGACGCCATCGCCGCCCATGTGGCCGCCTGTACGGAAGCCGGTGTGCAGGCGGGCTTCCACGCCATCGGCGACGCCGCCGTGTCCTGCGTCGTCGACGGCGTGCGGGCCGCGGCGGAACGCGTCGGCCTGGACCGGATCCGGGCGCTGCGCCACCGTGTCGAACACGCCGAGATGCTGACGCCCGACGCGATCACCGGCTTCGCCGCGCTCGGTCTGATCGCCTCGGTACAGCCCGCCTTCGACGCGGCCTGGGGCGGCGAGGAGGGCATGTACGCACAGCGGCTCGGTACCGAACGCGCCCGTACGCTCAACTCCTTCGCGGCCATGGTGCGAGCCGGAGTGCCGCTCGTCCTCGGCTCCGACAGCCCCGTCACCCCGCTCGACCCGTGGGGCGCGGTGCGCGCCGCCGCCTTCCACCGCACCCCTGAACACCGCATCTCGGCCCGTGCCGCCTTCAACGCCCACACCCGGGGCGGCTGGCGGGCGGTCGGCCGGGACGACACCGGCGTCCTGGTGCCGGGCGCGCCCGCCGACTACGTGCTCTGGCAGGGCGGTGAACTGGTGGTTCAGGCCCCGGACGAGCGCGTCGCCAACTGGTCCACCGACCCGCGCTCGGGCACGCCGGGACTGCCGGACCTCGCGCCGGACCGTGCCCTTCCGGTGGCGCTGCGCACCGTGGTGGCCGGGCGCACGGTCTACGCACGGCCGAACGAGTGACCCACAGCGGCCACATGCGGCCGAACGGTGTGCCCTCGGCCTGTCGCGCAGACTCCGCAGGCCCCGCACTGACCTGCTGATTTGAAGGATCATCGCAGGTCAAGTGACTGTTGACAGCCAACGGTCGAAGGCGAGTAGGTTCGGCCGAGTCCACCACAGGACGTCGGACCGGGGACCCTCCGCGAATCCGTCGACCGCCGCTGGGCCATGGGGTGTCGCGCCGCACGTGCACGCCGCCACTGGCAGCCAGGTCCAGCGTCAGCGGCACGGAAAGCGGCTCGCTTCACGGCGAGTGCCGCCGGACGGCAGGTGTGACCCGGGAAGGGCCCGGACGCCCAGTAGACAACGGCCTTGGCGCCGACTCGCAGCCAGCGGGTCCCAGGTCGGCCCGAAGGGCGTTCCGGGCCCGTTCCGTAGCGGGCGTCTCCCGCACCGGCCGGTGCCGTGCCCGGACCGGGCGCCATGCCCGCACCGCACCGCCGGCCTCCCGCACCAGCCCGAGCTCGAGCCGGGCGCCGCGCCCGCGCCGTGCCGCGCCGCCTTCCTCACGTCGCGCACCGGCCCGTGCCAGCACTGGGCGCTACGCCCGCGCCGCACCGTCTTCCTCACGCACCGGCGCGTGCCAGGACCTGGCTTCGCGCGCGAGGGGACTGTCCAGCGGGTCGGTTCCGTCGCAGGGCACAGGGCACACCCGCGTATGCGGGTGCCCTCGGCCGCCTCCGCGACGCTTCCCCCGCCTCCGCGACGCTTCCCCCGCCTCCGGCGGGGACCCGTGCACCGGACGGCGCCCGGACCGCCCATGACCGGCCGGAGGCCCCCCGCTCCGCCACCCGCGACCCGCGCCGGCGCGGGCACGTTGTACCGTCACTGCACCAGCTCACCACCTGCAGGAAGGCCGCGACGTGCGCCCGCGACCCGACACCGCCCCGGCCGGAGACCCAGCCGCTGGCCCGGCATCGGACCCGGCCGTGGTTCCGGCCGTGCCGGAGCACGAGGCGGTGCCCGCGCCCGCCCGCCCCGGCCGGAGGCAGCGCGCGGCGCTGGCCGTCCGGCGCGCCGCCCCCCGCAGCGGCGCCGCCGCGCTGTGCGGACTGGCGCTGGCCGCCGCCTTCCCGCCCTACGACCTGTGGCCGCTGTCGATCGTCGCGGTCGCCGGTCTGTCGCTCCTCACGCGCGACCGGACCGCCCGGCAGGGCGCCTGGCTGGGCTTCGCCTTCGCGCTGCCCTTCTTCCTGTGGCTGCTGCTGTGGCTGCGGGTCGTCGGCTACGACGCGGTCTTCGGGCTGTCCGTATTGGAAGCGCTCTTCGTCGCCGTGCTCGGGGCCGGCCTCGCGCTGACCTCCCGGCTGCCGGGCTGGCCGCTGTGGGGCGGGTGCCTGTGGGTGGCCGAGGAACTGGCCAGGGACCGGCTGCCCTTCGGCGGCTTCCCCTGGGGGCGGCTGGCGTTCGCCAACACCGGATCGCCGTTCACACCGCTCGCGGCCCTCGGCGGGGCCCCGCTGGTCACCTTCGCCGTCGCGCTGACCGGCACCCTGCTGGCCGCGGCCGTGCTCGCCGCCCTGCGGCTGCGCGCCGGGGCCGCCCGTACCGTCCGCACCCTGCTGCCCGTCGCCGGGACCGCCGCGATGGCGGCCGCCGTCATCGCCGCCGGCTACGCGGTGCCGGTCCCCACCCAGGCCACCGACTTCGTCCGGGTGGCCATCGTGCAGGGCAACGTCCAGCAGCCCGGTATGCACTTCCTCGGCCGTCCGATGCAGATCCTGGACAACCACGTCGCGGCCACCCTGAAGCTGGCCGCGGACATCGCGGACATCAAGACCGGGCGGACGCCCAAGCCGGATCTGGTGATCTGGCCGGAGAACTCCTCCGACCTCGACCCGTTCAGCAACCCGCAGGCGTACGACAGGATCACCCGGGCTGTCCGGGCCGTCGGTGTCCCGGTTCTGGTCGGCGCCCTGGTCGACGGTCCCGACGCCCGGCATGTACAGAACGAGGGCATCGTCTGGGACCCGGTGTCGGGACCCGGCGCCTCGTACACCAAGCAGCACCCGGTGCCGTTCGGCGAGTACGTGCCGTTCCGCGCGGAGCTGGCCAAGGTCATCCACCGGCTCGACCAGATCCCGCGCGACTTCTACCCGGGCAAGGGCACCGGAGTCCTCAAGATCGGCCCCGCCACCCTCGGGGACGTCATCTGCTTCGAGGTCGCCTACGACGAGATCGTGCACGACACCGTCACGGCGGGCGCCCGCGCGATCATCGTCCAGACCAACAACGCGACGTACGGCCGCACCGGCCAGCCCGAGCAGCAGCTCGCCATGTCGCGGCTGCGGGCCATCGAGCACGGCCGTGCCATCGTCACCGCGGCGACCAGCGGCATCAGCGCGGTGGTCGCGCCCGACGGCACCATAGAGCAGCGCACGAAGGAATTCACCCAGGATGTCCTGAGCGCCCGGATCCCGCTGCGTGACGAGCTCACCGTCGCCGACCGCGTCGGTACGGTTCCCGAGTGGACTCTCGCTATGGTGGGGCTTCTGTCCTGCGCTCTTGCCATCGCGCTCGGCAGGCGCGGAGCCACGCAGACGAAGGGGCAGCAGCAGTGAACGAGGGCGGGCAGCGGGACTTCGGTCCGCTCGGCACGGTTCTGGTCATCATCCCGACTTACAACGAAGCCGAGAACATCAAACCGATCGTGGCCCGGGTCCGGTCCTCGGTACCCGAGGCGCACATCCTGGTCGCCGACGACAACAGCCCGGACGGCACCGGCAAGATCGCCGACGAACTGGCCGCCTCGGACGAACACGTCCACGTGCTGCACCGGCAGGGCAAGGAAGGCCTGGGCGCCGCCTACCTGGCCGGCTTCCGCTGGGGCATCGACCAGGGGCACGGCGTCCTCGTCGAGATGGACGCCGACGGCTCGCACCAGCCCGAGGAACTGCCCCGGCTGCTCACCGCCCTCAAGGGCGCGGACCTGGTTCTCGGCTCGCGCTGGATCCCCGGCGGCCGGGTCGTCAACTGGCCCAAGTCCCGGGAGTTCCTCTCGCGCGGCGGCAGCACGTACTCACGGCTCCTGCTGGACGTGCCGATCCGCGATGTCACCGGCGGCTACCGGGCCTTCCGCAAGGAGACCCTGACCGGGCTCGGGATGGACGAGGTCGCCTCCGCCGGGTACTGCTTCCAGGTCGACCTGGCCTGGCGCACGGTCAAGGCGGGCTTCCATGTGGTCGAGGTCCCCATCACCTTCGTGGAACGCGAGCGCGGCGACAGCAAGATGAGCCGCAGCATCGTGGTCGAGGCGCTGTGGCGGGTCACCGCCTGGGGCGTGGGGTCCCGCGTGAGCCGGGTGTTCAGCCGCAAGACCGGCTGAGCCCGGCCGGCGATCGTGACCGGTGACCATGGCCATGACCATGACCGGTGATCGTGGCTTTATGCGGGCCCAGGCACAATTGACCGTATGACTACCAGCACCCCGCCCCCGCTCCGCCCGCAGCCCCGGCGCTCGCGCGCCCGCACCTTCGCTCCCCTGGCGGTGGCGGCCTACGCGGTGCTGGAGATCTGGCTGCTGACCGTGGTGGCCGGCGCCACCAGCGGCGGCACCGTCCTGCTGCTGCTCGTGGCGGGGTTCGTGCTCGGCGCGCTCGTGGTGAAGCGGGCCGGGCGCAGCGCCTGGCGCAGCCTGACCGGCTCCATGCAGCCCGGCACCCCCGGGGTGCCGGGGGTCGCCGCTCCCGGGAGCGAGGCCACCGGGGCGGCGCTGGGGATGCTGGGCGGCCTGCTGCTGATGCTGCCGGGCTTCGTGTCCGACGCGGTCGGGCTGCTGTGTCTGTTCCCGCCCACCCGCGTGCTGCTGCGCAAGGTGGCGGACCGCGCGCTGGCGCGCCGCGGTACGTACGACTCCGGTTCGATCGGCGACCTGTTCCAGCAGGCGCGGGTCGCCAATGAGCAGATCCGTATCCACCGTCCCGACGGCAAGGTCATCCCGGGTGAGGTCATCCAGGGCGAGGTCGTGGACCCGGATCGCAAGAACCCCGGGGCAGAGCGCTGATCAGCGCTCCGCCACGGGGCAGAAGTGTTGGGCGGGCCCGTGTGTCACCACGGGCCCGATGCCTGTTGGTCAGGCGCTCTTGCGGTTGTCGCGCGGATGCACCGCGATGTTCATCGCTCCGGACCTCAGGACGGCCAGCCTCTCAGCCAGCACCTCCTCGAGCTCTTCGAGCGTGCGCCGCTCCATGAGCATGTCCCAGTGCGTGCGCGCGGGCTTGGTTTCCTTCTTCTCCGGGCCCTCTCCGTTCACCAGAAGTGCGATGGTGCCGCATGCGCGGCACTCCCACTCCGACGGAATTTCGGCCTCAACCGAGAACGGCATCTCAAAACGATGTCCGTTACGGCATGCGTACTCAACGGTCTGGCGAGGTGCCAGATCGATACCACGGTCGGTCTCGTAGCTAGTGGCCCCGAGTCGCGTACCGCGGAGAGCTCGCTCACTCATGAATCGTGCCTCCCGGGCTTTGTCGCCCACAGGACAGGTGTCGCTGTCGTCGTCATCCGGTCAACGTCCGGTCGGCGGTGAAGATTCCCATTGAGGGACATGCGTCGCCCGTCGTGCCGCCCCTGTTTGTACCCACCATTGCCCGTTTTGTCACATCTACTGTGAGATGTCACCCGGCGCTTCCATATCTTTAGCGCGCAGTAACGGTCAACCTAGCGGGACAACCGCGTACACTACCGGCCCGCGACCCCCAATACCTAAATTGTGTCCGGCATGCGATTTCCGACGGCCTCGCCGGCCCCCTCGCCGCACGGCACGCGAGCGGCGGAAGTCCCGCCGGGGCCCGGCCGGGGCGGTGCCGCGGCTCCGGCCAACGACCATCCCGATGGTCCCGCGGCGACGGTGCCCCCGCCGGGCCGCTCGATCTCGAAGAACCGCAGGAAGTACTGGGCGAGCGGTCCGATGGCCAGCGCGTACAGCACCGTTCCCACCCCGACACTGCCGCCCAGCAGGAAGCCGACGGCCAGCACTGCCACCTCGATGCCGGTGCGCACCAGCCGGATCGACCGGCCCGACCTGCGGTGCAGCCCCGTCATCAGCCCGTCGCGCGGGCCCGGACCGAAGCGCGCGGTGATGTACAGGCCGGTCGCCACCCCGTTGAGCACGACCGCCGCCACCAGCAGCGGGATCCGGATGCCCAGGCTGTGGATCTCCGGCATCAGCCGGAGGGTGCCGTCCATCGCCAGTCCTACGATGAAGACATTCGACACGGTGCCCAGTCCCGGCCGCTGCCGCAGTGGCCACCACAACAGCAGGACCGCGGCCCCCACCGCGATCGACACCATGCCGATGCTCAGGCCGACGTGATCGGAAAGACCCTGGTGGAAGACGTCCCAGGGGTCCAGGCCGAGACCCGCGCTGACCAGGAGCGCGTCGCTGGCGCCGTACAGGACCAGACCGACGTAGAGATGGACGATGCGGCGACCGGTATGCAACGGGACCCCCCTGGTGAAGCCGGTGATGTACGTGGCACTCTGTGGCATGGATGTGGGTGACCGCCACCGCCAATCCGCGAAAGGTGGACTGAATTCGATGTCGCAGTGGACTGCATCGGTAGGAGCGGCGCCGCTCGCCAGGCTGCTCGAACCCCGGCCGGCCTCCGGCGGCAGCGGCCGTCGCGTACCGGCCTACCGCGGACTGGCCGACGGCGTACGGCTGCTGGTGCTCGAAGGCCGGGTGCCGGTCGCCGCCAGGCTGCCCGCCGAGCGGGAACTCGCGCTCGCGCTGGGCGTCAGCCGCACCACCGTCGCCGCCGCCTACGAGGCGCTGCGCGCCGAGGGATTCGCCCGCTCCCGCCGCGGCGCGGGCAGCTGGACCGCCATCCCCGAGGGCCACGCGCTGCCCAGCAGAATCCTCGACCCGCTCCCGCCGGACTCCGCGGGCACCGTCATCGACCTCGGCTGCGCGGCCCTGCCCGCTCCCGAACCGTGGCTGACCCGCGCCATGGAGGGAGCCCTGGCCGAACTTCCGGCCTACGCGGCCACCCACGGCGACTTCCCCGCCGGGCTCCCGGTGCTGCGCGAGGCGATCGCCGACCGCTACACCGCCCGCGGCGTCCCCACCATGCCGGAACAGATCATGGTCACCACCGGCGCGATGGGCGCCATCGCCGCGGCCGCCCGCCGGCTCGTCGGACTCGGCGAACGCGTCGCGGTGGAATCCCCGAGCTACGCGAACGTGCTCGAACTGTTCCGTGAGACGGGCGCACGGCTGGTGCCGGTGGCCATGCGCGACGGCCTCGGCGGCTGGGACATCGACGCCTGGCAGCGGGTGCTGCGCGACGCCGCGCCCCGCATGGCCTACGTCATGCCGGACTTCCACAACCCGACCGGCACGCTGGTCGGCGACGACCAGCGCCGCGCCCTGGTCGAGACGGCCCGTGCCACCGGCTCCGTCGTCGTCGCCGACGAGACGATGGCCGAACTCGTCCTCGACGCGGACACCCCCATCCCGCGGCCCATGGCCGCCTTCGACCGGGGCGGCACGGTGATCACCGTCGGCTCCGCCAGCAAGGCGATCTGGGCCGGCCTGCGGATCGGCTGGGTACGGGCCGCGCCCGACGTCGTACGCCGGCTCGTGTCCGCCCGCGCCTATCTGGACCTCGGATCCCCCGTGGTGGACCAGCTCGCCGTCGCCTGGCTGCTGCGTGGCGGCGGCTGGGACCAGGCCGTCGCCACCCGCCGCGCACGCGCCGCCGGACACCGCGACGACCTGGTGGCGGCGCTGCGCGAGCAGACCCCCGACTGGGAGTTCACCGTTCCGTCCGGCGGCATGACCATGTGGGTGCGCACCGGCGACGTGTCGGGCTCGCGCCTCGCGGTGGCCGGCGAACGGCTCGGCGTCCGCGTACCGTCCGGACCGCGGTTCGGCGTCGACGGCGCCTTCGAGTCCTACGTACGGCTGCCGTTCACCGTCGGCGGCAGCACCGCCAAGGAGGCGGTCTCCCGGCTCGCCGCCGCCGCCCACATCGTCCGCTCCGGCGGCGGCGCCGACGCCGAAGGAGCCGGCCTCTTCGTAGCCTGACCGGCCGAACGGCCGCTAGCGCTCCAGGTCCGCCGTGGGGCGGATCAGGGGTTCGGTTGTCGGCTCCGGGTCGGGCTCCGGGTCCGGCTCGTGTTCCAGGGCGTCGGCGGGTGTGCCGACGGGGGGCAGCAGGGTGAGGACGGCCTCGCGGTGGGCGTCGCTGGTCTCGTCGTCGTAGGGGTCGGGGGTGGCGGGGACCTGGAGGCGGAGGACCGGGCCGGTGCCGAGGCGGGCGTAGCCGCGGCCGGCGGGGACCTGGGCGGCGGAGGTGGTGCACTGGGAGGCGCCGAGGACGGCCCGGGCGTGCTCGGGGGCGAGGGCGCCGAGCAGGACGCGGGCGCGGGTGTGGGTGATGACGGCCGGGGCCAGTACCTCGGCGGCGTCGAGCTGGTCGGCGACGGCCACGGCGACATTGGCGATGCGCCCGTGCCGCAGCGGCACGTCCAGGAGCAGCTGCGGGTCGGGGCGGCCCTCGGCGTGGGCGAGCTGGGTCAGCGCGGTGGGCCGGTCGACCAGGATCCACAGCGGGCGGCGGGCGTCCTCCGGCGCCGAATGCCCCGCCTGGCGGGCCCGGTTGACCGCGATGAGCCGTCGCTCGGTCTCGTGCGCGGCCCATTCGAGCGTCGCGCACGTCCCGGCGAGACCGCTCTCGACGGCCAGGACGCCGGGGCGTCCGATGAAGCAGGCGTACTCGCCGCTCCCGCTGCCGTCCACGATCACGACATCGCCGTGGCACAGCGCCTGCAGGGCGATCGACCGCAGCAGGCCGGTGGTACCGGTGCCCGGCTGGCCCAGCGCCAGCAGATGCGGCTCGGTGGAGCGCGGGCCGGTCCGCCAGATGACGGGCGGGGCGTCACGGGTCCCGTCGCCGTCGGCGACCGGCACGGTGCGCTGGACGACTTCGGTGTCGGTGAACCCCAGGACGGTCTCGCCGGGAGCGGTGACGAAGCGCTGGGCGACGATGCCGGTGGACAGCGGCGCCAGTGCGGTGAGGGTGAGGTGGTTCGCCTCCTCGTCCCAGTCGAAGCGGTACTCGCGGCCGCGTCCGGTCTTGGCGTGCAGCAGCTGCTCGACCCGGCCGCGCGACTCGGCCTCGCCGTCGGTGAAGTACGCCGGGTAACGCAGGTGCAGCCGGGTCAGCCGGCCGTCCTCGAACGCGTACTCGCTGAAGGCGCTGTCCCAGCTGCCGTCGCGTGCGTAGAGCGGGCACGGGTCGTCCGGGTCGGACAGATACGGCGCCAGGGCCTCGTACAGCGCCTGGAGCTTCTCGGTCTCGGCCTCGCTGGGACCGGCCGGCGCGGGGGCGGTGCGGTCGCGGCCCATCCAGCCGGCGGAGGCCAGGACCCCGCCCAGGGCCAGCAGCGGCCCGTACGGCATCAGCGCGACGACGACGATCATGGCAGCGCCGAGCAGCAGCGCGGGGCCCCGCCGGTCCTTGGGGGTGCGGGCCCACCAGCCGTGGGCCCAGGAGGCCTGCTTGCGCATGCCCCGGGTGATGGAGATGAGCGGATGGAGCACGTCGGTGGCACTGTCGGCGGCGGTTCGCGCGAGTTCGCGGCTGCGCGCGAGCGACGGTCGGCTGCTGAGGATGCTGGGGAGGGGGTGCCTGGCCACGGATGCTCCAGTGGGTGGGGACGGGCGTGACGGGTCGGATGCGACGAGGTGGGGCCCGGAGCGCCGTCAAGCGGCCCGGGCCCTGTGGAGGGCTGCCGTCGGAGACGGCCCCGCTAGATCTTGATCCCGCCCAGCAGGCCCGCCAGGCTGGCTCCGCCCGCCTTGATGCTCGGGGCGATGCCGGTGCCCGCGAGGTAGAAGCCGAAGAGGGCGCAGACGAGGAGGTGGGAGACCTTCAGCCCGTCTTTGCGGAAGAACAGGAACGCGATGACGCCGAGAAGAACGACGCCGGAGATGGACAGGATCATTGGGCTTTCTCCTGGGTGATGGGGACGGTCACCATGAGTTCTTCCAGGCTCACAAAAAGTAATGGGTAGTGGAAAGTGGCAAATGGGTGATTTGTAGGAAATTCCCCCCGAATGGTCGCTCCGGAAGCCCTTCCGGGGCGATCTCGGCGCGATCATTGCCGCGCCGGACGGTGGTCATGTCCGCCGTCCGGCCAATGGGCCAGTGATGTCGCCCGAACGGGCGAATTCCCCGCCGATCAACGGTCAGGGCTTCGCACCGCGTATGCGACGATGCCGCGTATGCGGCTGACCCCGATCACCTGGCCCCGGCTGGCCGGGACCCTCGCCGACCAGGTGGCGGCCCGCACCCCGACGGCCGCGAGACCGTGGCTGCGGGTGGCCGTCGACGGCGCCCCGGCCGCCCGGCCCGCGGCCCTGGCGGACGCCCTGGCCGAGGAATTGCCCGCCCGCGGCCACCGCGTCCTGCGGGTGCGCGCCGCGGACTTCTGGCGCCCGGCCTCCCTGCGCTTCGAATACGGCCGCGAGGACTCCGACGCGTACTACGACCTGTGGCTGGACGCCGGCGCGCTGCGCCGCGAGGTCCTCGACCCGCTGGCGCCCGGCGGCAGCGGCCGGGTGCTGCCCTCGCTGTGGGACGCCGCCGCCGATCGCGCGACCCGCGCCGGCTACGTCGAACTGCCGCCCGGCGGAGTCCTGCTGCTGGACGGACAGCTGCTGCTCGGCCAGGGGCTCGACCTTGACCTGACGATCCATCTGCGGCTGTCCCCGGCGGCGCTGGCGCGGCGCACGCCGGACGACGAGCGGTGGACGCTGCCCGCCTTCGGCCGGTACTCCGACGAGGTCCGCCCTGCGGAGGCGGCGGACGTCCTCGTGCACGCCGACGACCCCCGGCATCCGGCCTGGAACGGACATGCCTGGCATCGCTTGCCGCCGCACCACGCGGACGGCTAGCGTCGCCCCCCACCATGACCTTCGCGATCGCGCCGATGAGCGCTGAGCACATACCCGAGGCCGCCGCCCTGTACGACCGCTGGGCAGGCCACCCCCGCAGGAGCAGGCCGCTCGCCGCTCCGTCCGGTGCGGAACTGCTCGGGAAGCTTCTCGCGGAACCCGACGCCGAGGCGTACTTCGCCCGGGACAGCGGCGGCAGACCTGCGGGCTATCTCGCCGCCACCCCGCTCGACCTCGCCGAGGACACCCCCGCCGCGCTCCGCAGTCACCCCCGTTCGGCGGTGGTCCGCCACGGCGGGCACGCGCTGGCGCCGGGTCGGCGCGACAACGGGGCACTGCGCGCTCTCTATACCGAGGCGGCGGCCAGGCTGGTCTCCCAGCGGCGGCTCGTCCACTACGTCGAACTGCCGGTGTCCGATGCCGGCGCGATGGACTGGTGCCAACTGGGCTTCGGGTTCGAGGAGATGTACGGGCTGATGGCCGTCAAGCCGCGCGGCCGGCAGCCGCGCGGGGTGGACGGGCTGAGCATCCGGCGGGCCGGACCCGGTGATCTGCAGCAGATCGGCCGGATGGCAGCCGAATCGGCCCGCTACCAGCGGCAGTCGGCGATGTTCCTGCCGCAACCCGACGGCGCCCTGGCCGCGATGCGCACCCGGTACTCCGACGCGCTCTCCGACCCACGGTGCGCGGCCTGGATCGCCGGCCGCGGGGGCGAGGAGATCGGCATGGTCCTGCTCGCCCCGGCCGCGGCGGGCCCCGTCACCCCCGACGCCTGCGTGGAACTGGCCGAGGCGTATGTCGAGCCGGCCGCGCGGGGCGAGGGCGTCAGCCGGATCCTGCTGGCCACCGCGGCGGCCTGGGCGTACGACCACGAGTACCGGCACATCGGCGCGCGCTGGCACTCCGCCTCGCCGCTGGCTGCGGGGCACTGGCCGGCGGTGGGCTTCCGGGTCGCCGCCTACCGGCTCAGCCGCGTCCTCGATCCGCGGATCCGCCCGGGGCAGGTCGCCGGACAGGCGCCCGGGTAGGCGCGGGAGCGGCGGCGCGGTGACTCGCACCGGTCGGTTCCGGTCCGTGCACCGGGACCGGCCGGCACGTGACGGCGCTCACACGCGGGTTGGGTAGTGAGGCGGCTCACGCGTTCGATACGCACTGCTGGGGCAATGTCGACGGTGTGTTCACCCCGTCCGCAATTTGTCACGAATTTCACCGTGCCGACTCACCCAGCGTGAAGTGATCGCATACGCAGAGACCGGGCCCGTCGACATAGGGTCACGGAAATGCGCGCCGGACTTTCCGCGTGATATGCGGCTCATACCCGCATGTTGCTCCGCCGTACGGAGTTCGTTTAGCTTCGCTTTCCTGCGGGTCAAATACTCGCAGGATCCCATCGGGTGGAACGCCTAGTCCTGCCGCTGCCCGGTGTCATGAATACCAAACTTCTACGGCAGGAGCGGGGGACCCAGGTAAGTGCCGTCCTGATGATCAGAGACGGCTTGGGGTGAAGTCGCAGTGCAATGCGCCAGTCATGACGCATGCCGCGACCGGGCGTCTCCAGCCCGAACCCGACAGCTCACCTCGCCGGCGTAGGAGAGGAATTCCCCCATGCCCGCACAGGGAAAGCACCGCCTTCGCAGCATGAACCGGCTCACCCGAATCTGCGTCGCGGCCGGTACCGGTGGCGTCGCCCTCGCACTGCCGCTGACCATGGCCGCGAACGCCTCCGCCGCCGACACCCATGCCGCCGCTGCGAACGTCGCCGGCATCGCCGCGACGAACGCCTCCTCGCACACCGCCGCGCCGGCCGCGCCCGTCGCGAAGGCCGCGCCGGCCAAGAGCTCCGCCGATGAGTCCTACAAGGTGGTCGGCGGCGACTCCCTGTCGAAGATCGCCGACGTGCACCGCGTCAGCGGTGGCTGGCAGACGCTGTACGCCAACAACAAGAAGACCGTCGGCGGCAACCCGGACCTGATCTACCCCGGCCAGACCCTGGCGCTCGGCGGCAAGGCCGCGGCCGCGTCCTCCGCTCCGAAGTCCTCCGCTCCGAAGTCCTCCGCTCCGAAGTCCTCCGCTCCGAAGTCCTCGGCGCCGAAGTCCTCGGCGCCCGCCGAGAAGGCCCTGGCCAAGAGCGGCACGTCCGCCTCGTCCTCCGCCGCAAAGGCCCCGGCGAAGAGCGCCTCCTCCGCGCCCTCCGCGTCTACCTCGTCCTCCTCCGGCTACAACCTCCCGGTCACGGGCCCCATCGGCACGCCGTACCACCAGGCCGGTTCGAACTGGTCCAGCGGGTACCACACCGGTGTGGACTTCGTCGTGTCGACCGGCACCTCGGTGAAGGCGATCGCCAACGGCACCGTCGTGTCGGCCGGCTGGGACGGCGCCTACGGCAACGAGGTCGTCATCCAGCACGGCGACGGCAAGTACTCGCAGTACGCGCACCTGTCCCAGCTGAGCGTCTCCGCGGGGCAGACCGTCTCCGCGGGCTCGCAGCTCGGACTGTCCGGCGCGACCGGCAATGTGACCGGCCCGCACTTGCACTTCGAGATCCGCACGGGCCCCGGCTACGGCACGGACATCGACCCGCTCGGCTACCTGCGCGCCCACGGCGTCAGCGTCTGACCCATCGCGGCGGCATTCCCGCGAGACCCGGAGTGCCCGTTCGGTCCTGGAATTCCCCGGAATTCCTTCAGGGCCGGACGGGCACTTCCGCGTTTCACCGCCGTCCGTTTCTTTCAGGGAGCGGGGTAGTTGTAGCCGAACACGCGGGCTCCGGTCTCCGTGCGCGGCTGGTGGCTGGAACCCGGTTCGAGTACGACATAGGTGCCGGGCCCATGGCGCTGATCGCCTTCGATGACCTCGCCCTCCGCCACGTAATAGCCTTCGCCGACCGTCTCATGGACATCGATGCCGGGCCACTGGGCGCCGGGTTCGAAATCCACGACCCAGAAGCTGAGCGGGGAGGGGCCGGGCAGTTCGCGCAGGGTGATGCCTTGGCCGATCTCGGTGGTGGGAACATCGTCGACATGAATGGGCAGCACACGGCCCGCTGTCCGGAGAGCCTGATCAGGTGCGTTCATCCGTTCAGCATCTCCCAGCGAGCCGCTGTCCGCAGGTGATCACTCGAAAAGCGCGGTGAGTTCGCCGCGGGAGGCGATCCCGAGCTTGGGATACGCCTTGTACAGGTGGTAGCCGACGGTGCGCGGGCTGAGGAACAGCTGGGCCGCGATGTCCCGGTTGGACATCCCCTGGGCGGCGAGCCGCGCGATGTGCAGCTCCTGCGGCGTCAACTCCGCCAATACGCCGGGTTCCTGGCTCTGCGGGGCGACCGTGCCGGTGGCACCGAGTTCGCACCGCGCGCGGTCCGCCCAGGGCCGGGTGCCCAGCCGCTCGAACACATCGAGCGCCGACCGCAGATGGCCTCGTGCCTCGCTCTTGCGGCGGGCGCGCCGCAGCCATTCGCCGTACAGCAGCCCGGTGCGGGCATGTTCCAGCGGACGGCGGTGTTCGTCGTGGAGTTTCAGCGCGGCCGTGAAGTGCGCCTCGGCCTCGGCATCCGGGCCGAGCAGCGCCCGGCAGCGCAGCACCAGCGCGTCGGACCAGGGCTGCCGGGAGCGGCCGGCCCACCGTTCGAAGCGGGCGAACGGCTCGGCGGCGCGCGGGCCGAGACCCAGCCGTACGGCCGCCTCGACGAGATCGGGTGTGCTGCGGGTGGCGCAGAAATGGTGCCGCAGCGGTTCACGGGTGAGCCGCTCCAGCCCGTCCAGCGCCGACTGCGCCCGGCCGAGGCCCAGGTCGAGCATGCCCTGCGCCCAGTACGACCAGGGGGCGCCGGGAGGCATCGCGGATCCCTCCGCCCCGGCGAGGGCGTCGGCGGTGTACCGCCGGCAGTGCTCCTCGTCCCCCTCGACAGCCGCCAGATACGCCAGCACGCTGCTGAACTGGCTGATCCACTGCTGCTGTCCGGTGTCCCCGGCGATGCGCAGCGCCTCCTCCGCGGTGGCCAGCGCGTCACGGTGCCGGCCCGCGAACACCTCGGCCTCGGCGATGAAGAAGAGCAACGTCGGCAGCCGGCCGATGCCGCCCCGGTCACGGCTCTCGGCGGCGAGCGCGGCGGCCAGCTCATGGGCCTCGTCGTCCTGGCCGACCGCCAGGCCCGCGCCGCACAGCAGCATCAGGTCGCGCGGGTCGCAGGCCCCGGCGGCGCGGGCGGCGGCGACCGACGCGGCCAGTTCCGGCGGCCCCTCGGCGGCACCGGTACGGCCGAGGGCGGCGGTGATGAACCGCGCCACCGGGCCTACGGAACTCGTCGCGGGCAGCTCAAGCGCGCCCAGCCGCTCCATCGTGTCCGCGACCTCCTGCTCGCCCAGGTACCAGGCGGTGTGGGC
The DNA here is from genome assembly GCF_030063355.1 of Streptomyces sp. PH10-H1. GTDB lineage: Bacteria > Actinomycetota > Actinomycetes > Streptomycetales > Streptomycetaceae > Actinacidiphila. Next base: position 593 of record NZ_JASISZ010000061.1, on the reverse strand, counting down.
GGCCTGCATGAGCATGCGCGCGGCGCGCTCGGGATCGGTGGCGGCCGCGTGCCCGGCGCCGTCGATCAGCAGCCGGTGCGCGGTGGGGAAGGAGCCCCGCAGGAATTCGGCGAGTGCCCGGACGTGGCTGAGCCGGGCCTGGAGCGCGGGGTCATGGGTCTGGCGCGCGGCCTGCTCGGCGAAGTCCCGGGCGCAGTCGAGTTCGCCGGCCTCGGAGGCGGCCTCGGCCGCCAGGGCGAGCCGCCGGGTCCTGGCCCCGGGGTCGGTGCTGAGCCGGGCGGCCCGTTCGAAGGCGAGGGAGGCCGCCGTATAGCCGCTGCGGTCCCGGGCCCGCCCGGCGGTGTCCTCCAGGGCGGCAGCCGCCGCCTCGTCGGGGCCGGTCGCCGCGGACGCCAGATGCCAGGCCCTGCGGTCCGCGTCCTGCGGGGAATCCAGAATGGCGGCCAGCGCCTGATGGACAATCAGCCGGTCGGCCAGCGGCGCGCGTTGGTAGACGGCGGCACGGACCAGGGGATGGCGGAACCGCAGCCGGTCGTCGTCCAGCTGGATCAGGCCGCCCTCCTCGGCGGGCGGCAGGTCCGCCGCGCCGGCGC
>NZ_JASISZ010000060.1 GCF_030063355.1 Streptomyces sp. PH10-H1 | reverse complement strand
TCGCGCGGGCCGGCGGGTGGCTGATGGGCCGCTTCGCGGCCTCTGAGCTGCTCTTTTGCCGCTTCGCGGCCAAAGATAGCCGCTTCGCGGCGGGCTGGCAAAGAGGGAGGGGGCGGCTCCGGTTCTTCGGGTGCAGGTAATCGAACTGAAACGTGAAAACAAATACTCGCTATGCCACAATCGCCTTTTGATTAGATATCGAATTGTTTATGAATTCGTTGGTCGCCTACTTTCTGACGCATCGTCAGTAAGGTACTTGAGGCGACTCTACTCTATCCATCTCCTCAACACAGCGTCTCGCTCTGGGACCTGACGGGATGTGATGCACCATGTAGAAACCCGAAAAACCAGGCACTACCCCAGGTGTTCCCAAGAAGTTTCGGCCGTAGGCCGTTTCCTCTTGCCCCGCAGGGGCGGGCCCCGGCCGCGAAGCGGCCTTAGAGGGGCCCTCCGCGATAGCGGCTGACCGAAGGTCAGAATCTTTTCCGCCCCTTGGCCGAAGGCCATTGCGGGGGCGGTTTCCTCTATGGGTCCGCGAAGCGGAGCCACGTCCGCCCGTGGCCGAAGGCCACTTGAGAGGCGGACCAGCCCGCAGGGCTGTCCATTAGCCGCGCCTTTTCGGGCATAGCAAAGGGCGGCGAGAGACTCGCCGCCCTTTGCTTTCTTTGCCTATTTGTTACTCTCTTTCTTCCTCTGCTACCTCCTCTTCGTAGTGCGAGTATCCGGAACGGACAATCTCCTCAGGGTCTACGTCGTTGATCCGAGCGAGGTGGAAGAGATTCGCGAGGAGGTCTCCGGCAATTTCCCTGAGTGCCTCGTCATCGACGTTGAGAGTGCCGTCGGTGTAGTTCTGGCCCGTCTGCCTGCCGAACGCTGCAAGGGCAGCGACAGCCCAGCTAGCGCGGGTCCGGTTGGCCTCGATGGGGCCTTCTTCGTCGATGCTCACTTGCCCCATCCCCACCACGAGCGGATTTCGTCGGTGGTGTCGTCGCTGTAATTGCTTTCGATCATTTCCTCGAACGATGTTCCCGGCTTTTCGAGACACGCAATTGCCGCGTTGACGGCGAGATTGATCGCGTCCGATTCCGGCTCGCCGAGCCCGAGGGAGTCATTTACGACGTCGGCACCCTCGTTCACAGCGTCATAGACCTGTACCCACGTGTAGGTAGGTCGGGGCTTGATTCCTTCGCTTCTGGCATCAAGGAACGCCATAAGGGCTACTCGGTGCCTTTCGAGGGACGCGAGCTGACCGTATGCGCTATCCGAGGATTCGAGGTACTCCTCGATTGCTTCGGACATTTCCGCGAGGGATACGGCGGGGTCAGTGACGTATCCGAGTGATCCCTCGGTGTCGACCGTCCAGATTTCGTTTCCGTCTAGTTCGATGTCGCGCGGGTCGAGAAGATTTCCGCATGTGTCGCACACGAACAGCGTGTCGTATGTGATTCGGAATTGTGTCAGTCCGCCGCACTGCTGGCAACAAATCGGAGTCACGGGAGCTTTCCTTTCGTCGGGGATTTTCCGTGTTGAGTCCGAGTCCCTTCCTCGCGATTGCGGGGAAGGGACTCGACCGATCTACTTCTGATAGGCGGTGATTCGCGCCCGAACCTGGGCGGCATCAATGCATCCGGGGTGCCGGTAGGGCGATGCGGGATTTCCGTTCCGGCCGCGCAGGTGGGACCAGTAGCGCGGTCCCTGCCAGTCGCAGAGCTGGCAGGCCATGACCCACGGGTTATCTGCGCCCGGGTAACCGCCCATCGGGGTCCAGAGGTATTCGCTCAGTCCGGCCATAGCGAGCGTGGCCGCCTCGACGTTGCGGGCTGTGGCGGGCATACGCGGGTGCAGGAGCAGTGTCGGACCGAACGTTCCGCTGGCCTCGACGATCCCGGCCTCGGTGCTGCTCTCCGGAGTGATACGCCCGGCGTCGAATTCATCGACGAGGTATCGCGCGGCGGCTTCTCCGCCGATGCGTCCGGCGGCAACGCGAACTTCTTCGCTCTGTCCGTCGGCGACGGCGAACCAAGCGCCGTGCCAGCGGAACACCAGGCCGATACGCTGCCCTGCGACGAGGACGGGATAGCGGCATTCTTGGTCGGCGTCCCCGAGCGTGTAGCGCTCGGTGTTTTGGGTCGTGTTGAGGGTGGGCGTGCTTGAGTTCACGGGAGCGTGCCTTTCGTTGTGTGCTTCCGGGGCGTTGCCCAGGAGGCCGCACGGCACGGCGTGTGCTTTTTGGCCCGGTGCGCGCCGTAGGCGCAGGGCCAAAAACCCTTTTGCCGGTGCGCGCCGTAGGCGCAGGCAAAAGGGCGGTCCGCGAAGCGGACCGAATTGCCGGTGAACGCGCCGTAGGCGCCCGGCAATTCGCCCGGAGGGCCCGCCAGGGCCCTCCGGGCGGCGCGCGGCGTGCCGTGTGGCACCCTGGGCCACGCCCCGGAAGGAAAGGTCTGTACGCCCGTTACCGCCCTGCTGCGCCTTGCTGCGCCCTGTGCTGCTCCCGGGGAAAAGGCGAGAGCCTCCGCACCGGCTGACCGGTGCGGAGGCTCTCTGTGTGGTGTGGGGGGCGGTTACGTCGTCCCGTTGGGTAGTCCGCCGGTTTCAATCCATTGGATGACGCCCTTGGACAGTTCCTCATTCTTGGCGGTTTCCAGCACGCCGAGGAGGGCGTTGGACAGGTCTCGGGCCGACTCTGGATCTTGTAGGCCGAGCTGTCGCCATGCGGTGTAGGCGTTGCTGACGCATTGCGCCGTTTCGGCGTGCGGAGCGCTGGCCTCTTGGCGGCGCTGCGCCGTGCGTAGGAGGAGCTCGGTGAGGTCGTACAGCTCGATGGACTCGCTCCGTGATCCCCACGCTTGGGTGCCCAGCCACGCCCACCCGGTCAGCATGTTGACGGTGTGAGGATGGTGGGGCCCGAACTGCTCGGCGAGCTGGCTCGCGAGGCGCTCCGCCGAGGCGAGGGCGGCGGGGTAGTCGCCCGCCGCCCGCTCCGCGTGGTGATCCCGTATGGCGGCGGCGTACGGTTCTGCGGGCGGGGGTCGCGTCCAGTCCGGTTCCGGGGCCGCGAGGGGTGCTGGTTGCGGTTGCTGCTGCTCCCGGGGAGAGGCCGGGGTGGGCGCCTGTGTTGGTGCCGGCGGGATGTAGCGGGCGCGCTGTGGGGTGGCCTGGGCGGGCGCCGGGGCGGCGGGTGGGGCCGGTGTGGGGTGCGGCGTGCTGAGGGTGGTCACGGAGCCGTTCACGGCCACTATCAGCGGCCAGACGGAGCCGTCGGCCTCCTTGGCGAGAACCCGGACAGGACGCCCGTGTAGCGCGGCCTTGATGGTGATCTCGGCAAGTGCCGCGATGCGTGCCGCGTCGGGGGTGGTGGTGGCCGTGGGGATGGGCTCGCCGTCAATGATGGCCTGACCGGTCGAGGTCACGGTGATGGTGTAGACGGGCGCAGCGGGGACCGTGTCAGGGTCGGTCGTGGTCATGGTTCTATCCGCCCTTGGGGAAATACGGCGGGGCCCAGCCTACGTAAGTGGCGCCCCATTTGGTTTCGATGTCTGTTGCGGGTACGACGTCGATGAATCCAGGCCGCTCGATATCATTACTCGCAATTTTCCCATCACCGAGGTAGAGCGCTACGTGTCCGGCGCGACTTCCAGTTTCCCAATACATGAGCGCCCCCGGTGGGGGGTTTCTGTCTTTGTCGTGCTTCATTGCTGCGGGCATTTCTTTGTAGTGGTCTATGGCATACGGGACCCCGGAGAATGTCCAGCCTTGCGAGTTGGCTACGAATGCGAGGCAGGCCCGGTACCAGCCGGGGGTACTCGAAGTGGCTTGCAGGGTCGCCCATGCGATGGCTTCTGCCGTGGATCGCGGATTCTTGACATCGGGTGGCCATCCGGCGGCGCCATCGTGGAATGGCTCGCCGGGCTTGCCTGGCGTGCCCTCGGTGTAGCACTCGGTCGAGCCGGTTCCTCCGCTTGCGGTTCCGCCTTGTGTGCCTTGGTCGACGTTGCCTTTCTCTGTGCCAGGGCGGTTGAGGTCGATCGTCGCGAGTCCTGCGATCTCACGGGCGGGGCCCTCTTGCCCTTTGTATAGGTCGGGGTAGGCGGAGTGCTGCACTGCTTGAGCGGCGGCGCCGAGGTCCATGGACGGCCAGGCGAGGATGTCGGTGAGACCTTGGGGGCTGCCGCTGTCGGCGCCGAAGAAGAACATTGAGGCGGCGTACCCCGGTTTCATGATCTGTTCTTTGGTCCCCCAACCTTGCGACGGCCGTTGCTGAAAAAGGCCGATGGAGTCCCGGTCTCCGTGATCGAGGTTGAGGAGCGTCGACTCCTGCAATGCAGTCATGAGGGCCACGAGCGTTGCGCGGCCGGGCAGTCCGCGGGCTTTGGCCACGGCGTCGATCGCCTGCGCGTTCTTGATTTGGTCCGCTCGCGTCTGTTCCCCGGGGGCGTCCGGTGCCCCGTTGCCCCCGGTGCTGCCGAGGTCGGCGCCGGGTTGGCCAATGGAGCCGCACCCGTCCGCAAAGGCTTTCCCTCCGATCCCTGCCCCGAAAATGCCCACGACCAGGAGGAAGACGAGGAAGCAGACCGCCCCAACGGCGCCGACCTTGAGCATGAGGCCGCGGCCGGCGACGTTGGCGGCGGCCCGTAGGGCGTCGGCGCCTTCCACTACAGGCCCACTATCCGCGAGACGCGCCATTTCTCGCCGTCGAGGGTCAGCTCGGTTTGGAGCACCGTGGTTTCCGTGGTGGCGGTGTATCCCTCGATGGCGACGGTGGCGGTGACCTTGCGCCAGACCCGCAGGGGCGTATCGACGGGTAGGCCGGGAGCGGCCGGTCCTACCTGCACCGCGCGTACAGTGCTGACGCCTCCTTGGCTGACGAGCTTGTCCCAGCGCGGGTCCCTGTTGCTCGCCAGATTCTCGACCAGGCTCGGGGTCATCCATGGGGCGGCCCGGAGGACGGCGGCGCTGTGGTTCCGGTCCACGGGCGGGTTACGGGTGAGGTAGTGCTCGACGGCCTGTTGAGCGACCTTGTCGGGTGCACGCAGGTCCACCGTCGGGGACGGACGCGGCGACGTCGGCGACGAGCTGGCGCTCGGCGTGCCGGCGGGCTTGTCGTCTTGCGCGGATGTCTGCGGACCGGCGGTGACCGTGACCGGTTTACGGGCGTGCTCAGTTCCCACCAGGCCGGGCCAGAGCCACTTGGCGGCCACGCCGAGCGCGAGCACCACCACCACAATCAGGAGGGCGCCGGCGGCGGTAACGGGCTCCCGTTGGCGCTCCGTTTTGATCCATTCGGCGGTCCGTCGGCGCTCGCCCTGGCGGTGGTCGCGCCGTGCTTGGCGGCGGTCGCGGCGTCGTCCCTTGCGGGCCTCCTCCGGGTAGTCGTAGCCGGTTTTGAGCATCTCCCGCCACTCCTGGGGCGAGCGCTCGTCATCGTCTTTCCTGGCCATGTGTCACCCCCGGCCTTGTCGTGGAACCCGGCGGGAGGCCGGTGCGGTGGTCCGTGCGGGCGGTTGTGTGCGTCCGGTTCGCCTCGGGGGCCCGTTGGGGGTGCTGCGGATGACCGTCGCCGGAATGATCCTGGGGTTGGCGGGGCCCGGCGCCGGGGCCTGCCGGAAACCGAACTGCGGGATCGCGGCGGATTCTGGGCGCAGCACGGACGTGGGCGCTGTTCGGCGAGCGGAGGGCGTGCGAGGGTTCGCGGTCGGGGTTGCGGTACCGGTGCCGGCCGGAAGCGCGGGGCGGGGACGGGGCGGAATGCTGCGGGGCGTTGGCGGGGTGTGGTCCCGCTCAAGGGTGATGGTCGGTGCACTTGGGGGGCCGGGCGGCAGAGGGCGCGGTCCGGGTGGATTGGGTCCGCCGCCGCCGGGTCCGGCGGGCAGGGCGGGCGGATTCCTGGGGGCGGGCAGTGACGGCGGTGGTGGGGCCGGGGGGCGGATGCTGGGCAGGGGCGGGCCGTCCCCGTCTCCGCCTCCTCCGCCGCCGCCGGGGAGGGCGTCCCGGCCGCGCAGGGTACGAACCGGCTGCGGGTGGTGGGGTGAACCTCGGCCGGGGAGCAGCCCGGACAGCGCTTGGCTTGCCCGGCGTGCGGCCAGGAGACCCATGATTGCGGTCCCGGGTGAGCTCCCCCCGCTCACTCCAACGATCTGGGACACGATCGAGCGGAATCGGAACGCGACGACGGCCGCGGCGATCGACAGGCCCGAGCTGGGCAGCCATCCGTACTGATCGAAGAGTTGGGTGGTGGCGGTGTTGATCGTCAGGACGCAGCCGAGGACGAGTGTCGCGATGAATGACTCCAGGGTCCGGCCGAGGAGTTGATCGAACCAACGCAGCCCCCATTGGCGGGGGCGGCCGGGGATGACCCATAGGCAGGCGAAGAACACGCCTGCAACCAGGAGCATCAGCGCCCCGAGGAGAGACGCCAGGCTCGTAAAGGCCAGCATGAGCACCAGGGCGGCAAAGATCACGATGGAGAGGAGCGAAGGCAGACACACCATGATCCGGCCGACGGGTGAGTGTCCTCTCCTCCACTGTGCGGAGTCACCGCCGACCGCGTCCTCGGAGACGTTGTCTTGCAGGAACTGTTTCCGGGCGTCCTTGTTCGCGCCTTTGTCGAGTACCTGTTTGCCGTACAGCTCGCACGCCTTGAAGCTCCCGAATTCCGCCACGCACCAGGGCGTGGCGACGTAGCTCCTCCACACGGCATCAGCGGACTTGCGGAGCATGTCGTCTCGCCCGTTGCCGCTGAACTGGGGCTCGTGGCCGATCTTGAAGGGGAAGTCACCGGAGCCGTCGCCCAAGCCTTGAGCGGTCGCGTTCATGGCGACGCCGGCGCCGATCTGACGGGCGGAGTCAACACCGCTGACCCAGGTCCCGGGCGAACTGAGCAGGGACACGGAAACCACGCCGGATACCAGCACCCACGCGAGCTGTGACAGTCCGCCGCCGCCGCCTCCGCGCTTGTGCTGGGCGAAGGCGACGAGGCCGCCGACGGCGAGCGCGGTTGGCAGGAGCGTGACGGTCAAGCCTTCGGACGCGCCCCCGATGGACTTCGTGATGGCGTTTTCCAGGGCCGGGATCGAGGTGAGTTGGAAAATCCACGTGACGATGACGACGACGGCCGTACCGATGACCGCGATAAGCGCCATGCAGATATCCGCGATGGCCTCGGCCATCGGGTCCAAGATGTCCCACTTGCCATAGTCGCTGTCGAGCTGCCACAGGTTCGGGTTCGAGTAGCTCTCGTACAGCGTGCCCTGTCCCGCCGGCACCTTGGATGTGGGGCTCGGCATCAGGTCACCGATACCGGCCGGGTCGATGTCTTGGGCGGATGCGTGCCCGGCAAGAACCATCAGCGTCGTGAACGCGAACAACAGCGGGATGGCGAGCGTCCGAAGGCGCAGGTAGTAGATCGGCATTGCGTGTTACCCCCCGGACAGTGCGGCGGCGACTGGTGAGCCGTGCCCGCTGTCCCCGTCTTGGACGTCCTCGTGTTGGTCGACGTGCCAGGCCCCGCCCTCGTCGACCACGCGCAGCGCGCGGCGGGCGGTGGTGGCGGGCTTGCCCGGCCACTGGACGGTGTAGGTGATCAGGACGCCGTACCCGGCCGGGTGCACCCGGGTCGCGGCTACCTGGACCGTCCCCCCGGCCGTCACAGGCCCGATCGTCGCGCGGTCCGGCCCCGTGGCCGGCGGATGCGTCGGGAGCGGTTCGGGTGTCGACCCGTCGGCATAGGTGGGCGGTGAATCGGTGGGGGACGGCGTGAGGGTGACCGTCTCGGATGGCGTCGGCGTCGGGGTCGGGCCAAGGTGACTGGCCGTGCACTGGGCCACGGTTCCGCCGCGTAGTGCGGCCGTGCTCAACTCACAGGCCCGCTTCCAGTTCTGGGCGTTTGCGGCCTGTTGGTAGGCGCGGGCGGCGGTGAGGGCGTCGGCCGCCGGGTTTTCCTGCGGCGCGTCCTTCTTCGGCGTCGAGGAGCACCCGGCCGCCAGGAGGCACGCCGCGGTGAGTAGTGCGGCCGTAGCGTGGCGCGTCATACCGCTGCCTCCTTTACGGCGCCGACGACGTCGGCCCGGGGCGTGGTGTCCAGGAGCTTGAGGAGCTCGTCGCTCGGTACGTCCCATTGGACGGTGGCGCAGGAGAACCGACGGTCACGGATGATGCAGTGGCCGTGCCTGATATCTCCGTCGCTGAGGATGCCCACGGATTGAATGAGCGCCCGAGTGTGGGCAGTTTTGGGCAGACCCAGCAGCTCGGCAAGCGCGTCCTGTTGGTCCTTCGTGGTGAGCTGGAAACCGGCAACCATGGTCAACTGCTCGATCACACCTACCAGTTTGATCAGGCTCTCGCAGTCCTGCGTGTCGATGACGAGACTCGTGGACAGCGCTCGACCCACCCGGGCGATGTACGACAGGAACGCGGACCCTTCCTTGGTCGCGGTCAAGACGTGCACCTCGGGCACCGCGACGACTTTGCGCAGTCCGCGCAGGTCACGGCGGCCTGCGGTGGTGATGCCGTAGGCGAGCATGGAATGCATGAGCGCGACGGAAAGGCGCTGCAGAACGTTCCAGTCCTCCCGGTCGGTCTCGGCCCCGGGCAAGGACAGCCCGGGAATCTGGACGACCCAGATCCCCGGTTCCGGGGTGAGTGGTGCCTCACCGGTCGGGCGGCCCATGAAGGGGGCGCCGATGCCGGTTTCGCCGAGCTCATAGAGGGCCTCGCCGGTCTCCCGTGCCAGCGGGTCATCCATGCCGCGCAGGTACTGGATCACTTTCCACGTGGCAGGCTCCCCCGCCTTGATCACCTCATTCGTGGCGTGCTGAATCGGGGTCTCGGCGCCCCGGGCCCGCAGGTGCGGCGGAACCGCAATGCCGAGCTGGGCGGGAACCTCGATCTGGGCCCGCTCGGAGCCCTCTTTGTCGAGGAGCTGGAAAAGGTCGCAGACGCCGGCGAACCGGGGCCCGGTCTCGACGAGATGTGCGTTCAACCCGTACCGGCGCGCGGCGGTGACTACCCCGCCAAGGTCGCCCTTGAAATCCAGCGCGAGGCAGTACGCACCGCGGAATCCGGCGTCGAGAATCGAGAGCATCATGGACGTGGTTTTTCCGCGTCCGGATCGGCCGATGAAGGCTGAAGTCGTCGCGTCACCGCGTTCGCTGCCTGCTGTGATGTCGTTCCGGAAGGTCCCGGGGGTGGAGCCGGTGAGGTAGCCGACGATGGGGCCGGAGTCGTCGCCGACGCGGGCGCCACCCCAGAACCAGCTACCGGACAAAGCGGCGACGTCGCGCGTGTGCCCAAAGTCGGGTACGCGGAGCTGGTCTCCGGGTTGGCTTTCGAGCCAGAGCTCGCGTTGCTCCTCCTCGCCGACGCTGACCTCGATACCGAGGCCCCCGTAGTGGCCGATCACAGCGTCTACGCGGGCGCGCAGATCCACTAGGGACACCGTGCTCGTGATGATCAGACGTGGGTGGTCATCGACGAGGGTCACGTCCTCCCGCTGCATGTCGCGCTTGAGGCCAGTCATCACCTCTTCGGTGTCGAGGATCTCTCGGCCGGGGTCTTCCGCGCTCTGCTTGGCAGCGCTTTTACGTTGCTCCTTGGCGAGCCGTCGCGCCTCGTCAACCTTCTTGATGGCGTCGCGTTTGGGCAGCACTCGAAACCGCACGCTGGCCTCAGGGGATACCGGCAGGATCATCGACGCGGGGTCGAGGCCGTCGTCGTCGAGGATGTCCTCTTCTATCTCCGGCACGTAGTTGATCTCAGACAGGATGCGCAGCCACTCGCCGGCGCCGGGGCTTTCCATCTCCTCGGGGAATCCGGTCATGGCCAGGACGGAAACCCAGGCGGCGACCTCACCGCGGCCGTTCACCACCCGCAGGTGATCAGGGTGGGGCAGGATGCGACCCCTCGTCAGACTGGCGAGCTTGGCGCCGCTAATCACGCCGTTGTTCGCCGCCGGGAGCGGTGCGGCCCGCTGCTGTTCCCGCGAGATCATCCACGCGAGCATGTCGACGGAAGCGGGTTGCGCGCGCCACGGCGAGGTTTCCAGGCGCCGACCGAGGCGGCGCATCACCGCGTCGAGCCGTGCGAGCTCGCGCGAGGAGACTGCCGCCGAGGCGACACCGAGGCCCTGTTGAATGCCACGACGGCTCAGCTTTTGGGCCTCCCCCGTCCGCTCCGTCAGCCGAACACCGAGCACCAGATGGCGGCTCGGTAGGCCGATCTGTTCCATGCGGTCGACGCGCGTTGCAGCCCACTCCGGCCAGTTGCCGGCGGTGAACATCTCCGCTGCCTCGTCCAAATAGTCCGCAGCATGCAGCGGAGACCACAGAACGCGGAGGTGGCAGTCCATCCCGGCGAGAGTTCTCGCTAGGGCAGCGTTCGCTTGATCGAGCTCCCCATCGCGGGCCGATTCCGACATCAGATCGGTGTTCGCGTCGGCCAGGACGTACCAGCCCTCAGCGTGCGTGTCCGTGATGATGAGGCCGTCCGCGAGGGCGACGTACTGCGGCGGGCTGGCGGACCGATCCCCGCCGATGCCGAGGAATGTGCCGACCTTCTGCGCGAACTTCACGCCTGTGCCTCCATGTGCTTGCGTGACCTGCGGCCCCGGGCCCTGACGACGGCATCGGGTCCGTACAGGCGGGGTCGGGCGGCCAGGCGCAGCGGGGCGCCGGCTCCGACCGGGTTCGTGTCCTCTGTGCCGAGCCACCGTTCCAGCGCGCCGCCGCCCGGTGCCTCGATCAGGGCATCGGCGCGGGTGCCCCAGCGGGCACGGCGGCTGATCCATTCGCTACGGGTTGCGGCGCGGCGTCCGCCGCAGATGATCGGGCGGTGTCCGAGGACGGCGTACCGGATGCCGATCGCCCAGTAGGCGATGTTCCAGCGGCGATCGACCTTCCGGGATGGCTGTGTGCCGTAGATGACGATGACCAGCGGGGGCAGAAAGTACGCGGTGAACGAGAACCGGTTCGGCAAGCCGAAGAGGAGGAGTAGGGCGCCGCTCCACACGGCGTAGAGGATGAGCCCCAGGACCAGGGCGCGGCGGGGGGTGCCCTCGCCGAGGTCCACGCCGAGGAGCTCATGCTGACGGGTTTCTAGGTCAAAGTGCCGGGTGTATGTCTTGCCCACACGCATCAGGCGGCGCCCGAGACCTTGCCCCAGATGCCGCCCAACATCGCCTGGACACTGTCCGGGAACCAGATGAAGGCGCCCACGAACACCGCGGCAACGCCCATGGTCACCATCTCCCCCCAGTCCTTCTTCATGAAGTGGCCGACGGCCCGGACCGCCAGGACGGCGGCGAACACATTCCCGACGACAACCAGAATCCAGGTCTTGAGTTCCGCGCCTGTGGTCAGCGCGGCTTGGTAGTGGTGCACGGAGGCCCTCCTTTAGGGCAGTGGGTTTCGGTAGGAGCCGGGTTGGTCATGCCGTTCCGCCGTGGATGTTGGCGACCTGCCAGCGCTGGGCGTCGGCGGACGATACGCGGGTGAGTTCCACCCGATAGACCATCTCGACCGTGGCGCCGCCGATCGTCCAGGAGACGCGGGCGGTGCCGGTGCGGTCGGTGCCGCTGCCCGCGTCGGCGGACCAGGACCCCAGGCCCTCGAACTTCACGCCTTCGGGAAGGGGCGGGAGGGTGGCGCCCGGGGCGGTCACTGACTCGGTGTCACCGCCTGCGTAGGCGCGAAAGAACGTCTCGACGGCGGTCTGAGTCGCGGTGGTCAGCGCGCCGTCACTTTCGGATGTCGCGAGCTCGGGCGCTTTCGGACCGGTGGCGGGGATGCCGACGAGCCCCGGGGGTCCGGTCACGATGACGCGTCCGGCCGTCGCGACCACGGGGACATCGAGGCCGAGCCAATGGCTAGCGGCCGGCGCGGGTGTCGTCGGCGGGGCCTGGCCGGTGGCGGCGGGCAGGACCAGGACGTCAACGCGTACCCGGGCCTGGTTCTGCGAACCGAGGGTGACGGCGCCGGGATAGGCCGCCAACACGTCTTGTTTCCCCTTGTTGTTCCAGCCCATCGCCGTATCTGCGGACGCGGGCAGGACTGCGGCCAGGAGCGCGGCCCGCTCGGCGGGCTTGGTGTCATCCCACGTCAGGTAGGCGCGGGCGAATCGCGCGGCGACTGCCTGCGCGTCCGCGCTCGGATAGGCCGGTGCTGATTTCACCGGGGGCGGGGCCGCCGTGCGCGCGGTCGGCGGCCAGATCCAGGCCCGCACGCCGGTGATGGCGGCCAGGATGACCACCGCCCACAGCAGCCCGCGCCCGAAGCGGCGCGCGAACAGGGCCCCTGACCGCTCCTCATGCGTGGCCCACGGCGCGGCCGGTGCGGGTGTGCTCACGGCGGCGGGCCGTCCCGCCGGCTGCCGCTGTTGCTGGAGCTGCGCGGCGGCCGACTCCCAGGGATTGGCCGGGCGCTGCTCGGGGTCACTGCGGGGTGCGATTACCGCACCATTCGGCGCTGCGTTGTCGACCTGTTTTGCCTTCGGTTCCGGAAGGCCGAGCACCATCCGGACGACTGAACCCACCGTTGGCATTGAACCGCAACCTCCCCCGTACTCAAGCGTGTTAGGTGCACGACCTTAGTCCGCGCATTGATCTATGGTCAAAGTTTTTCGTAAGAACTTTCGGAGATTTCGTGGGGCGGGACACACCCGGGAATCCGCTCCCGTGGGGTGGAACCGGAATGGTCGGCAGACCGCTACAGTGCGGCCCCATGCGCGACAACGATCAAGGGACGACGCGGATACTCATCCGAGACGCGCGCACCGCACGGGGCCTGACGCAAGCACAGGTGGCCGCCGCCTTGGGCTGCTCTCGCAGCGCCGTCGCGACCTGGGAAACCACGGGCGGCTTGCCCCGGCCGGACCGCCTGCGCCAACTCGCCGAACTCCTGGGCGTGGCCGTCGCGGAGCTCCTCCCGGGCGGCGCGGCGCCGTCCCTCCGTCGATTCCGCATGGTTGCCGGCCTGCGGCAACTCGACGTCTCGCGGATGCTGCGTGTGGCGACGAGCACGTATTGCGATGTAGAGACGGGACGCCAACGAATCCCCGAGCGCTGGATTCCCCTTCTCGCTGCGTCCTTTTGCGTTTCCGACGGATCTTTACGCGCCCTATCCGAACGGGCGACCGGCAGTTGACGAGAGCGGCATGGGGGCAGCCGGTTGCCTGTCCAGAAGCGTACATCAGCACTTCGGCCCATCACTGGCCCCCTCCATATTTCTCCTCCCAGGTTGCCGCACACATTCTCTGGATGGCGTCGAGCGACGCTCCCGCCCCGCCTTCCAGGACGACACCCAGACCCCGCCTAATCCTGCTTTTCTTGAGAAGCCAACGCACGCGCGGCGCAATCTCGTCGAGAAGATCATTCGCACGATCGTTGGAAATCGGGGCAATAGGCCATCGCATGTACCAACAGGCGCCGATCAAGGCCGGGGCGACGTCGTCAGAATGTTCCGCCTGATAGGCCCACAGTCGACCGCCCTCTAGATCCAGAGTCACGAAACAGGCCCCAGTGGTCCGGAGATCGGATCGGCCCTTCGCTAGGTAGTTACGGATGACATCCGGCCGAGTGTTACTTTCCGGCACGCTGCGCCCCTTCGGTCTCCGGTTCGCCTGCGCTGGTTTCCTGGCGCGGAACCGTTCCGTTTCGCTCCTGCCATTGACGCCATTGCGTGAGCCAGGCCGTGAGCTCCGCCTCGGTGTAGAACGAGGTCTGCCCATCGGTGACACCCTCAGGGAAGGTGATTCCCCGGGCAATGCCGCGCTTTCCGTATGTCCGCACCGTGGATGCCTTCCACGGCACGATGCCCCGCTCGAACGCCTCGGCCAGAGAGAACGTTTCGGGCAGTGCCTCTTCGTCGATGGCCGCGCCGGCCTCGGGTACGGCTCCTGTTGCGCCCCCTGTTGCGTAGGCCGGGACGCCAGGGCCCGTAGCGTGCTGTGAGCTGGGAAGAGACACCGTTTCCCCCGCCCCTGAACCGGACGCAACAGGCGGCAGCGACACGGGTCCGTACTTCCCTCCCGGCAGGAACGCCATGACGCCCGCAGTCTCGTTGACCTCGGCCAGGAGCTCGGGCGTGATCCAGGGCGCCATTTCCCCGCGATCGAACCAACCGGGCGCCTGCGGGCACTGCGCCAAAAGGCGGGCAACGTCCGGAGTGATATAGCTCGCCTGAAACTCCCGCACATACAGGTAATCGGCGTTGGGGTCCTTGGTCTTGTCCGAGTAGGCCCCCCGGCCCTTCACTTTGGTATCGAATCCGAGAACCGGTGTGCTTTGCCCAAAGGCCACGCCCCACGAAACGCGGTCTTGTCCGCCGACGATAAAGCGTGCTCCGATCTGTGCCCGCTCCATAGTGCCGCCGAAAAGGGAGTTGGCGAATTGCTGCGTTCCGACGACGACACGGTGATCGGATGATCGGCCCTGCAAAAGGATAATGCCGAGCCAGTCGAGAAACGGCGGTGACCCCTTCGCTTTCAGGCCGTGTCGCCACCACGTATAGGCCATCTTGATAAGAGTCGGAAGTTCATCGACAACGAGCGTGCGGGGCACCAAATGACGCCGCAATGCGGGATCGGCACCCTTTTCCACCGCAGCCTCCGCAGCCATCATCGATGTAAGGAATTCACCGAAGGCGGAGATACATGCACGGGTCGTTTTGTGCACGCGGACGCCGGAGAACCCCTCCGCTTCGCGCAGGCTGTTTCTCTTCGTATCAAGAATGTCGATGAGTTCGCCATTCTGGCGCCCGTGCACTACGGGAATGTAGAGAACGGTGGACTTCCCGGAACCGGTGTCACCGGCCACCCCCCAGTGCGGGGTGGCCGTTTTCGTCTGGACAACCGCGTCAACGAGCATCCCGTTCTCGACCGCCTGCCCGACGTAGACACTGGACGGATCTCCCGTGGGCTTCCACGAAAGAGATTCAGGAAGTCGTGGGATCGGTTTCGGCTTTGGTTTCAATGTCCATCGTGCGTAATGCTCCGTTCCGGTGCGCTGCCACACAGCAACCCAATCTCCCGGCATACGCTCGTCGATGACGCGCTCGATTGCCGCTACCGCCTCGGGCCCGCCCATCCATTTCACTGGCACACGAAGCACGATTCGGGCGTCCGGTTCTGAAATGTCGGCCGAGACCGACAGCCACCGATTGCGGGCCTCGGTCTCCTCCATCCGTAGGATTTGGCGCAGCGCCACCCAGACGCCGGGCGCGAGGATTTCCTCGTCGGTCCACTCGCGGGGCCGCCACCAATCGAGTCCGGCCGGTCCGGTCACCGCAGCAACTATCAGCGCGCCCGCAATGCCCAGGAGCACCAGAGGAGTTGTGTCGGGATACCGCCACAGTCCCCACGCGAGCGGGAGAGGGGCCAGGCGGACCGCGGAGCGCGCCACCCGGGGCCATCGGTGCCATACCGCCAGGACGTGCCCGACGCCCACTAGGAGGCGCCACACGGCGCGGACGGGGGCGGTGACGGCGCGGGTGACCTTGGACGATCGGCGGAGGGGGGTGGCCTTGATGAGCGAGACGGATGAGGCGTGCGCGCCGAGCTCCTCGACGGGCCGTTCGCTGGGCTCGTCGTCGGGCAGGGGCGCCCCGGCCTTCCACCAAGTGGACTCGCTGCGGGGCGGGCCGGTGAGGTCGCGGCCTGAGACGTAGCGACCGATCCCGCCGACCACGGCGCCGGCTCTGCGCTCGATTCCCTCGTTGAACGCCTTGCGTTCGGCGCTGCCGGGCTTGCCCGATTGGTTGGCGAGCACGGCCAGGAGCACGAGCGCGGTGAAGGCCGCGCCGCCACCGGTCAGGGCTCCGCCGGGCAGATGAGCCAAGAGCCCGTGCAGATCCGGCATGGCTGACGTCATGTTCCCCTCCGTTCGCGCGGTTCTGACGGACTGAGATCATTCCGCGCCATTCAGTGATCCTCGCTCATACGTCCGACAGTCCGTGACCTGTTTTCCTGGCATAACGAGACGCCCGGCCCACAGGGGGCCGGGCGTTGGGTTCTTTTTGATCGGATCAGTTCGCGGACTCAGCGGGCAGAGCGGCCATGGCAGACGCCCACGGATACGCATCGAGGTTGCCGTGTTTGGGCGGATGCGGAGTGAATCCGTCGCCGCCGAGGAGCACACGCACGCCCTGTGCACGGAGGAACTCCACGCTGAGATCGAATACGGGGTGTGCGGCCTGAGCGTTGTTCAGGTAGGGCAGGGCGACGATCGGCAGGTTCAGGCCGAGGCCCTCGGTAAGGAGACCGAGGGCGAGAGTGTCGGCGTGCCCGCCCGCCCATTTGTTGGTCGTGTTGAAGGTCAGGGGCGCCACGAGAAGGGCGTCGGGGGCGGGCAGGATGTCCGACTCGGAGGGCAGTTTGTAGCGGTGCCGCACGGGATGGCCGGTGAGCTCGCGCAGCTCGTCGAGTTCCCCCGGGTCTTCCTCCTCCGCCCACCGATGGGCGGAGGGCGTCAGGATCAGGCAGACGTCCCATCCCGTGCTCTGGGCGGCGCGAATACCGGTGGCGATACGACGAGCGGGCGGGGCGGCGCAGGCGATCAGGTACAGGGTGCGTGGTGTAGTCACCCGGGCAGTCCACAGCGATCAGCCAACGCCCGCAACCGCCCTTCCGCGCTGCCCGCGCCGAGTAGCCGCAGGTCGTCGACGAGTTGCCGGGTGCGTGGCCGACACCGGACCTCCTCGGCCGCCTCCTCCTCGGCGCGGAGCAGCGTGCTCACGGCCTCCTCGCGTCGGCCTGCCTGAGTCAGCCCCCGGGCGAGGTCGGCGAGGTGATGTGCGCGGCGCTCGCGGGGCAGTGCGTCGAGGGCGCCGACGGGGATTGCGTCGGCGGCGGCGACGGCTTCCGCGCCCTCGGAGAGCTGGACGTGAGCCGCCGCCCGGTAGAGCGCGCAGTTCGTCGGACCGTAGGCCGTCCACAACGCGTTGCCGTCGCCGCCGAGCTGTACGGCGTGCTCGTCGGCCTGGTCCAGGAGCAAGGGCACTGCCCCGGCCGCAGCGTGGCCGTCGTCGAGGTCGGCCGCCGCCGCCGAGGCCATGGCCGCTTTGAGGTAGAGCATCCCGAGGGTGGACAACCCAGCCGGGCCGAGCGTCACCAACGCGGGCTCAAGGCGGCCGGCGGCGGCGATGGCGAACGCGGCGGCGGCCTTGGCCTGGCCGTGGCTGGTCATCGCGTCGGCCAAATGCCGGGCGGCGCTGGCCATGATGACGGGGTCCTCGGACCGCTCGGCGCTGGCGACCGCGCGATGACCGGCGGTGCATGCGAGGTCGCTGTCACCGGCCTTGATGGCGGCGGCCTCGGCTAGCTGGAACGTCATGGAAAGGGCCCGGAACGCCGCGAGTTGGTCATCGCCGCGGTAGTGGGCGGCGGCCCGGTTGGCGTCGACCAGGAGGACGGGCACGAGTCGACCGAGCGAGGCAAAGTGGCTGCTTTGGAAGGAAGTCCAGCCATACGCGACGGCCCGCCGCAACGCCTCGATGGTGACCGGTTCCCCGTCGCTGGCGTCACACGTACCGGTGATGACGTCGTGGCGCTGCACGGCTGCGCGGATCGTCGCCAATTCGCGGGCATCCACGCACTCGGCACCCGGCACGTCGGAC
Organism: Streptomyces sp. PH10-H1; assembly: GCF_030063355.1. Taxonomy (GTDB): domain Bacteria; phylum Actinomycetota; class Actinomycetes; order Streptomycetales; family Streptomycetaceae; genus Actinacidiphila. Next base: position 33,985 of record NZ_JASISZ010000060.1, on the reverse strand, counting down.
AGCAGGACGTCTAGGCGTACCTGGAGGACGCGGGCGGCGTTCTCCAGGACGGACAGTCGGGGATCTCTCTGCCGTAGGCCGCCTTCGAGATCCTGAACCCAACGGCGGGACTGTCCCATGAGGGCCCCGAAGTCCGCTTGCGTCATATGGCGGCGCTCGCGCCAGTAGGCCACGCGCCGGCCGATTCCCCGACTGTCCATGTGTGGTGCTCCGGACTTCTGCGATGCACGCAGTGTGCGTGCCTACAGTCCGTTGTACTCCCCTTACGGTGCGGTTATGAACCAGTCCGCAAACCCCGTCAAGTCGGCCTGGTCTGCGCTGATCAGACCCGATACCCAGACGGTGCGTCTCCTGCGCAACGCCCCGCCCAATTCCACCGAGCTCGTCACCTGCGGCACGGCGTGGGACGCGCTTGTCATCGCGCCGCTTGAGCGCGGCCTCGCCGCCCTGGACGCCTTGGAGCTCCCCCACGATCGAGGGTATCCGGTGATCGCCGACTACACCCGCGAGGAGCTCATTCTCCTCGTTGCCCCGGGCAGTGCCCACGGCTGCACGATCCAGGGCGTACGCGTCCTGTCGCGCGGTTCGTGGCTCTTGACCCCGGTCGGCGTCCGGGGGTCCTGGTCCGCCACCTGGCTCAGCCGTCCGGCACCCGATGCGCCGTGCCATTACGTCGATGCGGACGACGTGCAGGCGGCGTTGGTCCGCGCCGACACGGAGCAGTCGACGGATTTCCGCCGCTCCCCTTGATCCCGCGCGCCGCCCTCCCCCCGTGGGGGCCGCGCGCGGCATTGGAGCCCCTAGAGCCCCCGTCTCGGCTCTAGGGGCTCTCCCCTTGCTCTGGTCCTGCGGGGCGCCCAAGAGGACCCTGGACATGTGGCGAGGAAGAGCGTCCGGACGTGCAGCCAATGCGGCAGCCAGCTACCAGAGGGCTGCCGGCGGTCGCGCCGGTACTGTTCAGCGGCCTGCCGCACGAAAGCGTGGCGATGGAAGCGTGAGCGCGAGGAATGGTGGCGGAGCAACATCGAGTTCGCCGCCGCCCTGCGCGAAGGCCGCCCGTACCACCGCCCCCGGCACCGCTGCCCGGTCTGCAAGGGCTGGTGGTTCACCGGCGAGGCCACGGGCGGCAACCGCAAGCGGGTGGATGCCCTGTACTGCTCGCCGAGGTGTCGCACTCGGGCCTACCGTCAGAGGCATTCGCGTTCAGAAGGCGTCACCCCGTGACGCCTTCACGTGACGCTATGGGGTTCTCGCATCGCGTCCGGCGGTCATGCCGAGTGCTCATATTCTGTGAGCTGGGGACATATGGGGTCGGGGCCACGATGCACGCACGCTGCGTGCTCTCCATCCGCTCGGCCGCTCGTACCGTCCCGCTATGGCCCACACAACGAATACCCCCTCGAACTTTGGCCCGCGCGACGGGTCCGCGGTCGAGCTGGCGAAGAGTGAGACCTCCCCGGTAGGGCATGAGCCGCCCGCCTTCGCACATGACCTTGTTCGCACTCTCCGCGCGGCGGGCTCCGCCGTGGGCGGACTCGTCACCCTCGGCTCGTCGAGCGATGTCTCAGTGAACGCACTCACCGCCGTGGTGTGCGCCGGCTCCACCCCGGCCGCCGCGCTGCAAGCGGCAGCAGACTTCGCGCGACAGGCCCCCGGCCTGGAACCTCACTCCCTCGCGCTGGCCCGAGTACCCGGACCATGCGAGGGAGTGTGGGAGTGGCACATCACCATGACCGTGAGTTCACGCGATCCCATGACCGGCGAGTACGGCGGTTCCACCCATCACGCCGACCCGGGGTCAAGCTGATGCAGTGACCGCCGAACGGCGAGCGCGACCCTAGGGGCTCTTCTCTATCCAGACGCGGGAGGTCACGCTTCGCCTGAGATCGGGCTCCGGCGCTTCTATCGGGAGCTACGACGGCCGAGGATGCCGGCCATCAGAATAAACGGGGTCAGCGCGACGACGGCGAAGAGGACGAGTCGGCCTGACCATCCCAGTACGGCGCCGAGCAGGCCAAGAACAGCAGCCGCAGCGCCAGAGGCAGCCCCAGCCGCCTGTACCAGGCCGTACCCTGCCGCTGTCGCCGCCAGGGCCATGACCGATACGGCAACGGCGAGCGCCGCCGCGTGGTGACCTCGGCGGTGCAACGGGCCAACAAGCCAGCCAAGCAGCCCAGGTACCGGCCTCACTCCAGGGCTGGACTCCACTTGGCTCACGAGTGACTCCTTAGTATTCAGTCGGGACAGGCCCAGTATCCCCGTCACGGACTGTCGCTGTCGTGAGTACGGCTACCTATCCGTGGGCCTTGGTAGCGCCTCCTCCCCCCGCCCAAGCACGAGCGCCCGACCCCTCACCAGGGGTCGGGCGCTCGCGTGTTTACCGGGTGCGTGCTGGGCCTACCGCTTGACGACGTCCCGGTGAATGTCGCGGTGTTCGGCCGTGACCCTGGCCTCGGCGCCGTACTGCGTGGCGAGGTAATTGATCATGGCGGCCGAACGATGACGGCCCCCGGCGCAGCCGACGGCGACGCGCACCGTTCCCGCCGAGGGACCGGCGCGGAAGGACTCGACGGCGGCGAGGATCGCGCGGGCAAGCTCGGGGACGCCGTCGGTGTCGAACACCGTCCGCATCACGAGTTCGTGTTCGGCGGTGAGCTGCCGCATCTCGGGGTTGATGTGGGGGTCACGGAAGTGCCGGCGCATGTCGACGACGAGATCGGCCTCGGGGGCCGGACCGTGTAGGAATCCGAAGCTGACGAGTTCGATCTCGGCGGGGCTCTTGCGCAGCTCCTCCGCGAGCTCGACCTCGGCCTCGGCGACCCCTTCCGCGGCTCCCTCGATCCCGGCCTCGGCGATGCGGCCGAATACCTCGATCCGGCGGCGGGCGTGCGCGATCAGTTCGGCCGAGGAGACCGACGGCGGAACCGCCTTGCTGCCATTGAGATACGGGGCGGCCTCCTCGCGGATCTCGGCGAATTCTCGCAGATTGGTCCCCGTCTTCTGGAGTTCGTCATGCCGGGCGACGACGTCCTCGAATGCGATCCGGGCGGCGGTGGCCACGCGCAGCCGGTCCGACTCGCGCTGTAACTCGGCGAGCTCGCGCAGCGCGTCGAGCGTGTGGCGTCCGGTGTTGCTGGTCATGCTCTCGGGTCCTCCCCCGGCCGCCGGGCGTGCTGCACGGCGGCTCTTGCTGATGCGGAACATGGTGTCGGGTCCTTAACTCTCGGCCGTGCCAGCGGCGGCTGCTGTCCGACCTGCCTCGGCGATGCGGCGGTGGTATCGGGTCAGTCCCGGACGGCGAGGTACGCGGCGATTGCCTCGGCCAAGTGGTGTGTTGCCTGGTCCAGGAGATAGGCGCCGCCGAGCGGGCCGCCGAGGTTGTAGAAGTTGGCTTTTCCGATGGCCTCGGCGGTCTTGCGCACCGGCCAGCGGCGATCAATCACGTAGTGCGTGGCACCGGACAGGGCGAGGGCGGCGGCGATACTGCGGGGCCGCAGGCCGAGGCCGAGGACGTGGTTTCCGACCAGGAGCGCGGCGGCCTGTGTGGCGACATACGAGGCGGCGTGTCCCCCATTGGCCTTGTGCCCTTCGGCGCCCGGCTTGGCCTTGTGCTGCGCTTGGTGGTCTGTTTGCACCCAGTGGTCGGCGACGTCGGCGGCGGCGCGCAGGAGGGCGTATACGGCGGGGTAGGCGGCGGCGCGGTTCACGGTCATGGTGGCGTTCCTTCCGGTTGCGGGACCGGGGCCCCGGTCGGGGCCCCGGCGGCGAGTGCCGGCGCTACTTCCGGCGGTCGCGGTCGCAGTCGTGGGCCGCCGGGTCAGCGAGGTGGGCCTCGAACGCGGCGGCCTCGTACGGGGTCCACAGGCGAGCGGCGATCGTCCGGCCGCAGTCCTCGCACGACCAGGTGCGCGGGCCGTTGAGGCGGCCGTATGCGAGGCGGTGCGCGGGCTCGGTGAGGTCGGTCACCGTGCGGTCGACGGCGGCCAGGGCGACGATCGCGACGACGACGATGTACGCGACGCGGGCGAATCCGCGGACGTGGTCCGCGAGTTGCGCATCGAGGAGCCACGCGGCGCCGAGAGCGGCGGCGGGTGCGGCGGCGACGTGCACCAGGCCGAGGCCGAGGAGGAGCAGCCGGGCCGAGGCTGCCGGGATCGTGTGCAGGACGTTGCTTTGGCTGGACGTGTTCATGTGGTCGGTTCCTTCCAATCAGTTCAGCGGTGGGCGGGTTGCGGAGTCAGCGGCCGGTCTTGCGCATCTCGTGCGAGTGGCACAGGACGGGGCCGATCAGGAGGCCGATTCCGTTCACGGTCCACCGGCCCTCGGTGAGCGGGCCGGGCTCGACCTCGTCCACGATTCGGCCGGTCTTACCGACCGCGCGGGAGTCGTCCGCACACGCGGTGATTTTGACTTCGTCGCCTGCGTCGAATCGCGGCATGGATTTCTCCTTGATCAGCGGTTCAGGGGCCGGGCCTCGGTCGAGGCCCGGCCGTCGAGCGGGGGCGGTCAGACGTGGCCGTGCAGGAGGATGACGGCCGTCACGATGGGGAGAGCCACCATCACGACGAGGCACAAAGCGCGCATGGCGCGGGACCTTTCGGGAGGACGGCAGGCCGGGCGCTACTTGCTGACGCGGCCGTTGCGGGTCGAGGTCTGGACGTCGAGGCCGGTCCGGTTCGTGCCGTGCAGGCGGATGTTTCCGTTGTAGGAGCGGGCCTCGATCTGCCCACTTGCGGCGGGCGAGGCGGCGAGGCGGATGCTCCCGTTGTGGGTGATCAAGCGGGCGGCGGTGCCGCTGTACGTGCCGATCTCGGTGTCTCCGTTATGTCCCTCGATGTCGGCCCACTCCTGGACGACGTCGGCGTCGGTGTGCCCGTTGTGGGTGCGGACCTTGATCCGACCGACGACTCCCGTGCGGATGTGTCCGTTGTGGCCGCTGTAGTCGAGGGCGGCGAGGACGCCGGACACGGTGAGGTTGGCGTTCCGGCCGTTCATCCGTACGCCGGAGCCGGCGGGGAGGGTGACGCGGACCTCGATCGGGCTCACGACGGCGCTGCCCCCGGAGATCCCGCCGGAGATGACTCGGCCGTTGACGATCGTGACGCCGGTCATGGTCTGGCCCCGGCCGACGCTGGTCACGTTCTGGATGAAGTTCCCGCTGCCGTAGACGCTCACGCCGACGTTGGACCCCTCGACCTCGGGGACCGTGATCGACAGGCGGTTCCCGTCCTGCGTGATGCGGGTGCGGCGGACGGCGTCAGCAGACGGGCCCTCGGCGTCCTTGGTGCTGATGACGACGCGGGCGACGGTGGCGGCCGGGTCGATCGTGACGAGCACCTCGCCCATGTCGGCTTGGACGGCAGCGAGGATCGGTCCGGCGGCGGCGGCGGTGTGGGTCTGCTCGGTCATGTCTTCCCCCTGTTGGGTCGGGTAGTTGGTGCGTTTCTTACGATGACATAAGTCGCAGATGAACTACAAGTTGAACTGTAAGTTGGCTTGAAACTGTCGAGACCTTCGGATACTCGCCCGACATGACGGCGCCCCCGGGCCCGGCTCTCGGCTCTTGGCTCTCGGGGGCGCACACGGGCCGGTGCCGGCCTGGTCAGTCCTCGCCGTCGGCGTCCTTGGCGCGGCGCATCTTGCGCTCGTGCCGGCGCTCGCCCGCGGCCCCGGCCTCCCGGATTCCATCTCGTGCGGCGCCGATCCCCTCGCGGCCCAGGTCGCTGACCGAGCTGACGGCCGCGGCCCCGGCATTGGCTACCTGTCCAGCGGCGGCGGCGGTCTGCCCGACGGCTCCCGCCACGGCGGCGACGGCGCCGAACGCTGCGGCGAGACTCCCGCCGGTCGCGCGCCCGGCGGGCTTGGCAGGTCCGGCCGGGGCGGCTTTGCCTGATTTCGCGGCAGCGGCGGCGGCGGCGCGAGCGGCTTTGGACTGCACAGCACCCGGGCCCTTGGCGACGAGAACGCCCTCGATGTTTCCGCTCTTGAGCTCCAGCCGGAACGGCTTGCCCTCCTGAGCCTGAGTGAGCGTGTGCAGCTGTGCCGTGGTCAGGTTCTCGACCTGAAAGAAGCACTGGGCCCGACTGCGACGTTTGCCCGTGGCGTCGGCGTGCATCTCGCCGCACGAAGCGTTGATGATGCCGCCCGAGGGGATGAGCGTCAGCTCGCGCGGGATGCTGCCCGCCCCTCGGCTCGGGCAGCGGACGGGGGCCCCGCCGACAGTCAGTTTCCGGATTTTGAGCGCGCTCATGGCCGAGGCTCCTATCGGTTGTTGATCGTTGCCGTTGCGGTCGCCTTGGCACGGCCGAACAGTCCGGCGGTGGCGGTGGCCGTGGCGGTGGCGGTCTGCTTCTTGCCGCCTCGGCCGCGCTGGACGACGGCGGCCACCAGGGCGACGACGAGCGCGAGGACTACGGCGATCTTGGCGAGGAGGACCAGGGCGGCGGCGAGGGTCGCGGCGGCCTCGGCAAGGAACGTGAGGGCGTAGGCACCCAGGGCGAGCGAGGCGGACGCCGAGACCAGGAGGAGCGCCGTCGTCTTGGCCCATGCGGGGATGGCGGTTGAGGCGGGGGCGGAAGCCGCGGGCGCGGCGCCAGCGGGGATGGACGGGGCGTAGTGATAGGCCGTGCGGCCGTCGAGGAGGCGGACCTCGACCACGGTCGGAATGGCCTCGGGCGCGGCGGTGGGGCGGTATTCGGCGGGGTGGCCCGACATCGGCTCGGGCCGGTACACGGGGAGGGCCTCGGCGCGCGGGGGGATGGTCTCGGCATAGGCGCGGGCGGTGTATTCCATGATCGGCGGCACTCCTCGGCATGATCGCTTTACGGGGGGTTTGTGACATCAGTACGGGCCGGGTCGGATCGGGTTACCGCAGGTCAGAGGCCCGTACGGGGCCGGTACGCGGGCCGGTGGACCGGTTCGACGTACCGGGCCGGGAGGGGCCCGTACGTACGGCGTACCGGGCGCTGACCTGCGGCGTTCCGATCCGTACGGACCCCGTCCCGAGGGACGTTTCAGGCAATCCCGGCGGCCTTGCGCAGGTCCGCGAGGTAGTAGCCGTTCGCCCTTCCGCCGCTGGTCCAGCTCCGGACGGTCAGGGTGCGGTCCGAGTTGGCGAGGGCCTCGTCGAGGGCCTTCCGCAGGGCCGTTCCGCCGGTCCGGACGTAAGCGGCCTGGTCCTCCTCGCCGACGGCGAGGGCTGCGGGCGCCCACGTCGAGGGGTCGAGTTCGGCGAGGCCGTCGAGGATTTCGGCTGTAGCGAGGCGGTCGGGGTTCTTCCGTTCCTCGAACACGGCGATCAGGTCGGCGAGGACCCCGCCAACGCGGGCGGCGCGTCCGGCCTGCCCCGCCGCCTCCCCGGCCAGCGTGCCGGCCTCGATGCGCAGGGCCCGGCCGCGCTCGCAGATGGCCCGGAAGGCGGGGAGCTTGATCAGCAGGGAGCGCATGAACCGGAGTCCGGTCTCGTCAGCGTGAATGCCCATGCCCTTGAACGCGGGCGCAAGATCCTTCGCGTTCCAGCCGCTTGCGCTCGAACCGGTGCCGAGGACGGAGTCACTCATCTGGTACGTGGCGCACAGATGGGCGATGCGCTGCGGAATGGCGTCGCGCAGCGCCGAGGGGACGGCGTCCCCGGTCGGCTTCTGCGAGGCGAGGAGCGGGATCAGACCGACGGCCGGGCCGACCTTGGCAAGAGTGATGAGCGCCTTCTCGATGCGCTTTCCGTAGGTGAGCTTGTCGTCCTCGTTCTCCTTGTTCTCGTCCTCCAGGTACCGCTGCAACTCGTCGATGATCAGGAGGACCGGGTAAATCTTGTAGTCGCGGGTGATCTCGGGCGTGAGCTTTCCCTCGGGGCACACCTCGTCGGGAAGCTCGAACAGCGCGTCGTATCCCTCTTCCATTTCGGCGACGAGGTCTTCGAGGACGCGGGCCAGGCGCCGGACGGCGGGCTCGGTGACACCCCGGACGTATGCCTCGGCAATGAGGGCCGTAGCGGACCAGTCCTTGCCGCCCTTTCCGTCGGCGACGATCACCCGGCAATGCGCGTCGAGGACGGCCGCAGCAGCAGCCGCACGGGCCGTGAACGTCTTGCCCTGGCGGGGCATCGCGCCGACCAGGAGGCCGAAGAACAGGAGCTCGATCGCGGTAATGCTGCCGGTCTCGTCCACGAACGTCGGGGCGCCGTCCCAGATGTCCCAGCTCTCGGCCGTCTCCAGCGGGGAGCGCACCGCGTCGCCTCCGAAGGGGTGCGAGTCAGCAACGCGCATGTATACGCCGCCCTCGTGCCCGTCCTGACGGATCGAGAGCTGGATCGCGTCCACGGCCAGGGCCGCCGCGAGGGCCTCGCGCTTGGCGCCGACTTCCTTCGCGGTCTTGCCGGCGGACCGGGGGAGGTCGAACCGGACCACACTCGCCCTGTCGGCGGGCTCGCGGGCGATGAACCCCCGAATGGTGACCTCCTCGCCGTCCTTGAGGATGCCGACGTTCCGGGCGCGCAGCGCGGCGTTCAGGCCCTCGTCGGTCAGGACCCCGGCGCCGGTGAAGTCGGGGGTGTCCATCAGCGCGAACGTTCCATCGGGCTGGCGGCGGATCAACTCGCGGCGGCCGAGGGCGTACAGGACGCCGAACACCGGCAGGAGAGAGGGCGCGGCCATGACCCATCCCCAGGTCTGACCGAGGGCCAACAGGGCGGCGGTGTACGTGGTGCAGCCGGTCAGGCCGTAGACGGTGATCGGCTCACGGCGGCGGGCTTTGGCTTCCTTGCGGCGGTCGGCGCGCAGATCGGCGATGTGCTCGGGCCCCGCTTTGGTGCGCCTGACCTTGTCCGCGATCTCGCCGTATTCGGTGGCCCCGAGGTAGGACCAGGCGTCACGGCCGCCGACGCGGGCACCCAGAGCGCTGACCTGGACCGCGCGCCACAGGTAGACCGGGGAGCGCAGGGCGTGGAACTGCGCGGCGTTGGTCCACTCGGCGCGGCGCTGCCGCCATGCCCCCGGGTCGGTGAGGGACGCGGGGATAAGGGTCCGCAGGGTCCAGCCGTCGCGCTCGTCGAGGATTTCGAGGACCCCGGCCTCTTCCTCGGCCGGGGCGCCGGCGGGGGCGTCCGCCTTGCCCAGGTGCACGGTCCCGGTGGTCAGGTCGGCGAGCCCGGCCGGGGAGGTTCGGGCCGCCTCGCGGGCGGCCTCCGCGATGCGGGTCAAGGTCTCGGGGTCGCGGTAGGCGGCGAGGTCGACGAGCTGCGCCTCGGTCTCGCTACCGGGGGTCTCGGTGGTGGTGGACATGCGATGTTCCCTTCTCGGGGCCCGGCCGCCGGGGGCGGGCGGCCGGGCATGGTGCATGGGGGCGGGGCGCGGTATCAGGTGGTGGGGCTGAGGTCGGCCGCGTCGAGTTCGCCGAGTGCGAGGTGAAGCCGGGCGCGGGCGGTGTCGGCGGCGCAGCCGACGGCCGTCCCGTAGGCGAGGGACTGCCGGGCGTCCTCGGCGGCCTTCCAGGCGGCGGCCACGTGGCGGTTCGACAGAGGCGCGGTCTCCAACGCGAGGTACACGAGGCCGAGTTCGGCGCAGGCACGGCCGAGGTGCGGGTGTTGCGCGGCGGCCTCGGCGTCGGCCCGGTCGGCGAGCTCGGCGGCGATCTGCCGGTACACGCTGCGGTCGGTGGCGATCACTTCGCACTCTCCTTCTTGGCGGCCTTGGCCGCCTTGGTGGCGTTGCGAACGGCGAGGGACTTTGCACCGGCCCGCAGGACAGCGGGGCCCCAGAGAAGGAGGGCCAGGAGGAGGGCGCCGATAAGGGCTGCGGGGCCCCATCCGTGCGCCGGAACGAGGCGGATCATCACGTACGTGCCGGCGGGGGCCGCGAGGATCAGGGCGCGGGGCGGGGTGTGGGAGGTGGCACTCATCGGGCGTTCTTCCTCTCGGCCTTGACGTGGTCCCGCAGCCGCATCGCGTAGCGGTAGTTACCGCCGCCGACGGCCTGCCGGACGTTCTTCACGGACAGGTGCGCGGCGCCGCCGAGGAGGTCGGCGAGGGCTCTCACCTGCGCAATGTGCGCGGCGTCGAGGGGCCTGTCAGGGACCTTCGGAGCGGTCCGGCCGGAGACTCGGCCGATCGCTTGCTTCCCTTTGCGCCCAAGGGTTTTCGCCGTTCGACCACTCTTGTTCGGCCCGCCGCTCGGTCCGCCCGAGGAGCGGCGCGCGGCCGGTCCGTCGTCGCCTCCGTCCGGCGGGAACAGCTCTCCGAGGAGCTGCTCGACGACAAGGGTTTCGACCCCTACCCCGTGGGCTGCGGCGAGCGCCTTATCGGCGTGGCCTCGGCGGGCAACAACGCGGGCCGTGGTGGCGAGGTCGGCTCCGTGCTCGTCACGCCACGCGGTCCGCCATGCCTCCTCCGCGTCGACCGTGGCGAAGGGATGCGCGGTCAGGATGTCGAGGTACCGGCTGTAGACCGTGGGAAAGCGAGTCCGGCGCTTGCGGTCATGCCGACGGCGGCGGCGGTCCTCCCGGCGCTGCGCCTTGGTGCGGGTGGCCTTGGTTCCGTGACGGCCCCAACCGCGGACCTCCCAGAAAAACACGGCGGCGTAGCTGGCGGCGGCGAGGACCCACGCGAGCCAACCGCCGGACGACTCGGGAGCGTGCGAGTAGTTGATGAGCGCGGCGAAGCTGGCGCAAGCCCACATGACCACCCGGAAGCGGCCTGCCGGGCGGCCCTCCCTCTTGGCCCGCTCGCCGGACGTGGTGGCCACCCACGCCCCGGCCTCCAGCATCACGGCCAAGCACAGGGAGATCACGCCGGGGAGGTTCTCGCCGTTGAGGGCGCGGAGCTGGAAATACAGGGCCGCAATGATGCCCGCCGCCATGACGATCAACGCGCCTGTGGTGTCGCCCTCGCGGCGGAGCTTGGCGAACAGCTCGCCGCGTGCCGCCTTGCGCTCGGCCTTGCGGCGGGCCCGCTCGCGGTCGGTCTCACGGCGGGTACGGCGGCTGCGCTCCTCGCGCTCGGCCTCGTCCTGGCGGCGCAGTTCAGCGGCGGCGAGCTCGCTTTTCCGCTTCTGCTCGGCGGCGGCGAGGGCGTCGGCGCGGTCCTGTTCGCGGTCGGCAACGCGGTCTCGCCGGCGCTCGTTGTAGAAGTCGTTCACTGGGGGGTCTCCTTGCGGGGGGAGGCGAGAGAGTCGAGGGCGGCGCGGTCAGCGCGGCGGCGGCTTTCGGCGGCCCAGAGTTCGGCGCACTGGGCGGCCCGGTGGGCAGTGGCCCGGTCGGTGAGCCCGTGGCGGGCGAGGGTCTCGGCGGAGACGTCGCGGACCAGGGCGCACACGGCCGTCACGGCGCCGTGGTCTGGGCGGGGATTTTGGGGGCCGTGGCCGGGGTGCCCGTGGCGCGAAAGTCGGCGGCCAACCGGAGGGCGAGGCGGAAGAGCACGGCGCTCCCCGCGAGGTAGGCGGCGGACTGGACCGCAGTCACCACGGCGGCGAGGAGGGTCACCATCACAGGGGCGGTGAAGTGAACGACGACGCCGAGGAGGAGGACCAGGACCAGGAGCGCGGCGGGGTGCAGCCGGTCAGCTCGGTGGATCAGGGCGCGTGCTGCGGTCGGGAGGGCGCGGCGGTTGATCCTCATGCGGCTCGCCCCCCGAGGACCTCGTCGAGCTCGTCGCGCTGGTAGCCGTCGGCGTCGTCGGCGGCCTGCAACTCGTCGGCGAGGACGAGGAGGCGGCCGTACGCGCGGGGGACGTCCACGAATCCGGAGTCGAGCATGTCGACGAGGGCGGAGACCCGGGTGTACTGCTCGGTGAAGCTTTCGAAGCACGCGGCGTCGTGCTCCTGGTCACTCAGACCAGCGGGGATCTCGCGTCCGGTGCCGAGTACGAGGTCGAGGTCGAGGCCGATCACGGCGCCGAGGTCGAGCCGCTCGTCTGCGGTCAGGGTGCTGAGGGGAAAGGCTGCGGAAGAGGGGGCGATAACGGCGATTCGCGAGATCGTCGCGGTTTCGGGCATGGTGGTGCTCACGCGGATCAACTCCCTATCGAGTCGGTTCGCCAGCGGCCCCGATGCGTCTAGCCACGCTCGGGGCCGTGCCCCGTTAATGGGGTCGGCGGTCGTACTGAGCCGGAAGCAATCCTAGGATTACTCTGGCACGTGACGACCATGACACCTACCGTGGGGACTGTCAAGCAATCCTAGGATTGAGTGTGTTGTACTTGGGTGCAGACGACAGAGGGAGTGACCACATGGCCGCGAAGTGGCAGGCGCTGGCAGAACGAATCGCGGCAGAAATTCGCGATGGCACGCGCGCGCCTGGTACGGCCCTGCCGTATATCCGCGAGTTCGTCGCCCAGGGCGAGGGATCGAAGGCGACCGTGAATAGGGCGTACCAAGAGCTAGAGGCCGACGGATACGTGATCTCGGTGCGCGGGCAAGGGACCGTGGTCCGCGACCGCACGCCGGTACGCGTCCCACTCGATCGGTACAGCCGCACTCTCGATCCCACCAGCACGCGGGGCCCGTGGGAGACGGCTACCGCCGAGCAGGGCCTCGACGGGCGGATGGTGGTCGACGATCCAGCCGCCTCAACTCTCGACGCCCCGGCCGATGTCGCCGAGCTCCTCGAACTGGCGCCGAGCTCCCCCGTCGTCTGCCGCCGCCGGCGCGCCATGATCGGCCGCGACGTCGTCCAACTGCAAGAGGCGTGGTACCCGCTGGACGTGGCCGAGGCCGCCCACCTCGACCGCCCAGAGAAGATCATCGGCGGCGTCCTCGCCGCCCTCATTGCGGCCGGCATCACTCCCGCCGCGATGTCCGAGTACGTCACCGCGGAAGCGCCCACCGCCGACCAGGCCGCGCGCCTTGCCATAGGAGCTCGGGTCTCCGTGCTCCTGGTCGACCACGTCACATACGACCAGACCGGCCGTGCCGTCGAGCTCGTGCGCATGGCAGGCGCGGCCGACCGGCTGCGCCTGGCGTACGAGCGCCTCCCTCTCCAGATCCGTCGCCCTCGAACCGGCCGCCCGACCACGCCGTGATACGCAGCCCTGACCGCGAACAGGAGCGTTCATCCATGCCCGATCTGGCACCAGCACAAGCCGCGTACGTCCAGGCGGAAAACGAGCTGCGGCTCGCCGGCACGCTCGCTGAACTCGCCGAGTCAACCGGCCTGGCCTTCCGCTCGATCACGAACGATGACGACCTCGGCCCGTACCTCGTCGCGGTCGACGGCGAACTCGTCGGCGAGGTCCGCCACCACGGCCCGGGGGCCGTCCTGCACTGGCGCGCCCACCCGCTCATCGGCGGGCGCCGTGCACCGGACGACGACGAGGGCCGCGGCTCGTACGTCACGCTGCGCGCCGCCGCCGCGTCCTATCTCCCGGGCCACCAGTAGCACCGCCCGACCCCAGCACAAGAGCGCCCGGCCCCGGAAGGGGTCGGGCGCTCTTGCGTTCCCGGGCTCCAGCTCGCCGCCCGAGATTTCCCTCGCGTATCAAGGCCGAACGTGGTCCCCGTCGTACAGGTAGGGAAGGTGTGCGTTCACCGTGCGGGCGGGCGGCGTGAGACCGGCGGCGTTCTCCAGCTCGGCAGGAGTGCGGTACTGCTGGCCGGAATCGGGGTCCAGTTCAAAGCCGGGTTTGGGCCGTACGCCATCCGTGCGGCCCAAACTCATGAGTCGCTGGGCGGCGTCGAGAGTGGCGGGCGTCATTTGCTGCCCGTCGGGGTTCGTCGGCATGGGCAACTCCTGTTGGCATGGGCCGTTGGCCTCGGTCGCGGGTCAGGGGCCGGAGACGATGACGACGATGAGCACCTCTCGCCGGCTCTCATCGATCCGATAGAGAACACTCGTCCATGCGATCCGGTCCGCCACGGTGAGTAACGCCGTGTAGAGCCCGCCGACACGGTCCGGGTAGAGCTCGCCGAGGCTGTGGGGGCGCTCGGCGAGCTGCTTTTCGAACGCCAGGATCGCGGCCCGTTCCTCGGCGGTGGCCGAGGCGAGAGCGGCCCGGCCGGTGTCGCTGTAGACGACAGACCAAGAAGCGCTGGCGCTCACCGGCCGAAGCCCTGGGGGCCCTCGTCGTCGAGGATCTGGGCCGAGGTCCACCGAGGCGCCTTCGGGTCAGCGCTCGCGGCGACGGCCGCGAGGATGCGCGGCGCGGTGCGCATGACGAGGCGGTGCCGCCACACCCGGACCAGGGTCGCGTACGCCTGGGGGTCGTCGAGGTCCAGCTCGCCGAGGGCGGCCTCGAACTCCTCGCGATCTGCCGGGCTCGCCGCGGTGAGGGCGGCGCGCAGTTGGGTCACGGTCCGTGGGCCCCCGTGCGGGTGGGTGTGGAACAGGTCGAGGGGTTCCTCGGCGGGTGCTGCGCTCATGGGTTCGTTCCTCTCAGCTCTCGGCCTTGGTGAGGGTGAGGCGGTGGCTGGACTCCAGCTCGGCGGCGGCCTGGTGGGGAATGACGAGGATGCCGTCGAGGAGCTCGCGGGCCTTGGCGTACGCGGCGTGACGCTCGTGTTCGCCGCCGGCACCGTCGAGTGCGCGCTCCAGGAGGGCGCGGGCCTTGCTGATGGCGGCGCGCTCCTGCTTGGGCAGGTGACGGACGCCGGTCTTGCGGGCGTGCTCGTCGGCCGCCTGCCATGCGGTCTTGAGGATGCTGACGGCTTCCCGGTACACGATGAGATCGTTGCCGCGCCGGGCATCCTCGGCCCCGTCCATGGCGTGATGGAACCATGCGGTGGTCGGGACTGTGACATCAGCGAGGGCGGGGCGGTCGAGGAACGCTAGGACGTCGGCGACGTACAGGCCGTATGCGTCACGAACCGTGTCGTGGTCAGCCTCGATGGCACGGCGGCGGCCGAGGTCGGCGGCGGCGCGCTCGCGTTGCGCAGCCTTGCGGCGCCGGCGGCGGCGGCCCATGGACACGGTTACTGCGGCGATGCCGAACGAGAGCGCGCATCCGCCAACTGCGAAGAGCAGCCAGAGCGGGAGGCCGGAACCGTCATCGTTCTTGTGGCCGCCGGTTCCCTTGGTGGCCGAATCGATCTCATGGGCATTGCTGAGGAAGACGTCGGACCCGAGGTAGAGAGCGCCTGTCGCGACGCATCCGAACACCAGGAGAGTGAGCACGCGTCCCCACTCGGCGCGCATCCATGCTCTGAGTGCACCGATGGCGACCCCGAGAATGACGAGGTTCCCCAAGACGAGAACGCCCCAGTGGGCCGTGTCGCGCCCGGTCATGCGGCGGACTTCCTGCCCTTCCCGGCCTCCTGCTTGTTCTTCTCGCGGTTGGCGGCAGCCTGGGCGAGCCAACCGGGATGCGCTTCCTCAACAAGGGTGCGCAGGTATTGGGAGGTGATGCCGGCCTCGCGGGCAACGGCGGACAGGTGGCCGTATCTCGTGGAGGTGACCGCCGCCTCGACAGCGGCGTCGAGAAGGGCAGCCTTGTCCTCCTCGGAGGTTTTGGCGGACTTCTCAGCCTTCCGACGCAACGCGTCGAGCGATGTAGTGGTCATGCTGCGAGGATCGCACGGTTTGCATATCCACTACAAGCACCACTTGTAGATCGGATTCAACCATGGAAGAGTGGCGGGCGTCGGTGTGGCGTGTGTCGCCACACTTCTCTGTCTGGCACTATGACCAACGGTCATACACAGTGAGGAACCGTCATATGGCTAAGGGCATGAGTAGCGAGCAGACGTTGCGGGTGACCGTGGCCGCACTGATGCGCGCTACGGGTGAGAACCAGACGTCGCTAGCGCGTGGGCTGCGAGTCACCCAGGGCGCGATCTCCCGGAAGCAGGTCGGCCGGTCGGCATGGTCGCTCGGCGACGTTGACCGCTTGTCCGCGCACTACGGCGTCCCGGTTCCGGATCTTCTGTGTGGGCCGACCCACGCCGTTGAACAACTTCCCCACGTCCGCCGCGCCGCCATAGTCGGCGGCTCGCAGCAGGTCCTTTCCATCGTCTAGCCACAGGTCACGGCCGGTGGTCAAGCCACTACAGCCACGGCATAGCCTGTAACCCGCCAACAACCGATCTACATGCACAAAGCCCCATCGGACTCCTCGGGAGTTACCAGCTCCCGACCGATGAGGCTTCGCGCATGACCGCGCTTAGGTCTTCTGCGAGTGTACCCATGGCATCCCGATGCCCACACCCGCAGCAGGCCGGAAAGGCCATTTCGTGACACCGCATCGGGCGATCAGTCCGGATGACTGCCCCGCATGCCGCAGAGTCATTGCGGCATTGGAGGACCGCCAGCAGGCGACTCCCGAGATTTCGATCACCACCGAGGAACTCGGTCGCCTGGTCGGTCTCAAAAAAAGAGCCACCCAGAATCATCTGTCACACCTGTTCCAGCAGAGTCGTATCGACGCCGATCGGCGCACTCCCCTGCCGGGAGTCGGCGGCGCGAGCCAGCCCGCTCTTCCTGGTGCGATCGAGTGGGCGGCCCGCGTCATTGAAGCCGATCCCGTTTTCGCCCCCGATCCGACGTGCGCTAAGTGCCTGGTAGCCCTGGCCGGGTTCGGCTGGTCCGGACAGGTCGACCCTGCCGAGCTCGCCGCAGCCGCCGGGGTGTCGGTCCGGTCAGTGGAGCGGCACCGGCCTCACCTCGTCAAATGGGACTACGTCCGTTTCACCATCGCCACCGTGCCCACTCAGGGAAGCCGACGATTCGGGGGCCGCGCGCCCTCGCGGTACGAGCTGATGTCCGGCTTCTACGCCCGGCCGCTGTCCGATGAAGAGCGGGTGCACGTGCCGGCGAGAGCGGCGGCGATCGTCTGGGGTATCCGCTGGTACGAGGGCGTGTCCCCCGAGGAACGCGAGAACGCCGAGACCGCCGTCGGGTTCGTCCTGCGGGCCGGGTGGCCCGAGGCGGCGATCCTCAAGGCGTTGGACGCGACCGAGGATCGCAACGCGTTCAACCCGACCGGCTACCTGCACACCCTTTTGAGGAAGCTGCGGGGTCAGCGCTATCTCATCCCGGCGCAGATCGCGTTCACCGGCGAGGGACAACGGCGGCTGACGGAGTGTTCGGTGTGCCACAACATCACCTGGTCGACCGCGCCCGAGGGGCGCGTCCTGTGCGGCGGCGGCATCTGCCTTGAGGCCGGAACCGACCACGACACCCGCGACGTCCTGCCCCTGCACCGGTCGGCCTGAGAGGAGAGGGCACAGTGAAGATCCTGCAAGCGCTCAAAGCCAAGTTCCAGACACGCGACATTCCCAAGACGGCCCGGGGCCGGTTCAACGCGCTCATGCGCAAGGAGAAGGGGAACACCGCCCGCGTCGCCGAGCGCCTCGGCGTATCGCGTCGTCAGGTTCAGCGCCTGGCCAAGGGCGAGCGGAAGATCGAGAACAGCAAGGCCGAAACCCTGGCGCGCCTCGAAAAGGAGGTGACCCGGGACCATCAGCCACGCGTTACCGCCAAGGCGCAGAAGGAGGCGCAGCAGCGGGGCATGGTCATCGAGACGCGGGCCTCGGTGGGGTTCACCGCCGACGGTGACACGACGGACGACGCGAGGATGCGGCGCCTGACCGAGGCGGTTCCCTCGAAGTTGATTCCCGAGGTGTTCGAGGCTCTGCGCAACGGGGACGAGAAGCGGCTCCATGAGCTTGCGTCCCAAACGGTGGCGCAGTACTTCCGCCTCCCGGGCACGCACACGGCCGAGGACGAACTCGACATCGAACTCAACGATATCGACTACATCGAATGGGACTTCAGGGGATGACGACCGTGGTTGAGCAGACGTACGCCGCTGCCCTCGCTGTCCTCGACGCCGCAGAGGGCGCCCTCGTCGCGCACCTTCCGAACGTCCAACGCTCCGAGGTCCCGTCGGACGTCACCGACTTGTCGACGGCCGCCGAGTGGGCCCTCGCATCGGGCTTCGGCGCGGCCAAGTTGTCGCAGTTCGGCGAGGACACCGGACCGTTGATCGTCCTCACCGAGTCCGCGGTCGAGTTCCTCGGTCTCCCGGCGCGACTGGACGACCGCAGGCGCCTACGGGTGCCCGACGACGATCCCGCTATCAAGGCCCTGGCCGAGTCGGGTTGGACGCTCAGTCGTGCGGGTCTCGGCCCCTGGTCGTTCCTGTTTCGCGAGCGCACCGAGGTGCATGTCGCCGTGGTGCCGTGGGGTGCGTTCGACGACAACATGCGGTGGGGCGCGGTGGCGGATGTCGCCGCCGATCCCTCGGCGCTCGCGTACACCCTCGGCATGTACGCCGAGCGGGTGGTCAGCCCGACCGGCTCGACGGCCGGGTGCAGCCTCTCCCTGATGACGGCGGTACGGCCGCCCACCGTGGCACGGTTCGACCGGGGCAGCGGGCGCATGCACCGGGTGCCCGTGCCCGGTTCCCTGCACAAGGCCGTGGCCCCGGCGCCACCCGAGGCGCCACCCGAGCACCCGCTCGCCGCCGAGCGCACCCGCGAGGAGTCCCAGAGCCCGGCTCACGTGCTCGTCGAGGAGGCCCTCACCTGGCATCGCGAGGCCACCGAGGAGGAGGCCAAACTCCCTTACGTCGTCGGCCTCGACGTGAACACGGCGTTCCTCGCGGCGGCGAACAGGCTGACGGTGGGGATCGGCGAAGCGGTCTACACCGACGGCCCGAGGTTCGACAAGAAGGTGCCCGGTTCGTGGCTCGTTGACCTGTCCGGCGCCCCGCTACGCACGAAGGATCTCCGCACCAAGGAGTGGAGGCAGCTCCCTGAGACCTTCCCTTCGCCGTTCACGCCGGACGGACGTCCGCCGGCGGGCCCGGCCTGGTACGCGACGCCCACCCTGGCGTATGCCGTCGAGCTCGGTATCGAGGTTCGTCCGCTCGCGGCGTGGCTGCGCCCGGACGCCGGCGGTTACCTCGACCTGTGGCACAACCGCCTGCGCGCGGCCTACATGGACACGCTCGCTGATCTTGGCGTCACCGAAGACATGGACGAGGAGGCGTTCATCGCCTCCTTTGCGACGCTCAAGCAGCGCGATCCCGAGGCGTATGCCCTCCTGACGGCGATTAAGCAAACCGCGAAGGGCGGCATCGGGAAGATGCGGGAGAAGCCGCAAGGGAGCGTCAAGCGCGAGGGCCGTCACGCGCCGTGGGCCGCGCTCAAGCGGCCGACCTGGAGGCCCGATATCCGCGCCGCCGTGATCAGCGCCTCGCGCGTCGGCCAGCATCGGAAAATGGTCAAGGTCTGGAACGCCCTCGGCCTGGTCCCGCTCGCCGTTCTCGCGGACTGCGTGCTCTACCCCTCGGCGCATCCGACGGCCCGCGCTGTGATGGCGCGCAGGGAGGACGGTAGCCCGCTGCCGGGCGCGTTCCGCCTCGGCCCGAATCCCGGGTTCGTGAAGCAGGAGGGCGTACAGGAGATGCAGTGGTACCGGGCCCAGACTGCGAAGAAGGCGAACCCGGGGCGGTTCATCAAGGAGGGCCGCGACGCCGTCCGCGATGGCGAGTGAGCGCGCATCGTCCGAGTTAGAAGGCGGGGCCCGGGTGCATGGCACTCCGGGCCCCGCGTCGTTGTGTGCCACTGGCGCCAGGGAAGACGTTCACGCTGTGGGGCGGCCCGGCATCTATATTCGAACTATTATTCGATGCATGGGTGAAGATCCGGCACCACGGAATGACGGGCGGCCGGTGGCGGTCGTCCACCTGCCGAGCGGGGAGGCGCTGCAATGCGTGGTGGGCCGCCGGCATCGGGCCGCGAATGGATCGTGGTGGTACGAGCTGGCCACGGCAGAGCCGCAGCCGAACGCCGCAGAGAGCCCGGAATCGGAGGGGTGGCCCCCACTCGCCCGGGGCTGGCGGGCCGGTAGCCACCATTACGCGAACGGCGAGAACTGGACCCTCCACCGTGGCGGATGCTGGCTCCCCGGAGAACGGAAGCTCACCCTGGCCCAGGCGCACGCCCTCATGGCGTTGCCACTGTCGGAGGGCTGCACGGTATGTCACGCGGAGGACGGCCTACGGGCGGCGGGCGGGTACGCCATCGGCGACACTCCCCCGGCCGTCGAATAGGGCTCGCCGGACCGCGCTCAACGATCGACCCACGCCGACACCTCTCAACTTGTAATTCAACTTGTAGTTGACTTTAGAGTGTGGGAGGGTGATCGAACCGCCGCCGACGAGGAGCCGCACCGAATGCCTACCGAGTACGTCACCCGGACCGGGATCGCCATCGACCACCACGGCCGAGGAGGAGCCCGCCTCGACTTCCCCCGTGCGGCCGGGAAGGGCAAGCCCCGGGCCGCCGCCGCCCGCCGTCTCGCCGTCATCTACAACGTGACGGCCCGGTATCCCTGGCGGACGCTGCACTACAACCCGGCGAGCCGGGCCGCCCCCGCGCCGACGCCCGACGAGCTGCGCCTCGACCTGTCGGGCGATCCCGAGCGCCTCGCCCGGTACCTGTCCGCCGTCCCGCGTTACCTCGCCCGTGTCGAGGCCCTCGCCAGCAAGTCCGCCCGCCTCTATGGCCGGTGGGCCCGCAGCGTGGCCGCAGAGGACGCGCTCGAATACGTGGATGCCGGCGGACGCCGTGCCTACGCCGCGCGGTTCCGCTCCGAGGCGTTCGCGGCCGTGGCCGACTATCTCGGGATCACGGGCTTGCCGCCCCGTCCCCTCGACTCGTCCCGCCCGATGTGGGACCAGGCGCGTGCTGCGGCGTACGACGTCGTCAAGGCCGAGGGTTCGGTCAAGCTGCGCGCGATGCACGACCAGGACGAGGCCGAGGCGATCCTCGCCCACGCCGACCGCACGCCCGACCCGGCCGCCGAGGCGTTCGAGAGCGAACTCGCCCAACTGCACGACGCGCAGGCCCGGCGTCGAGCCCGCCTGACCGTCGCGCTCGACGGCCAAGAGCTCAGCGCCGACGAGAAACCGGTCGAGGAGGCCGCGGCCGAGGACGTCATCGAGGACCAGGAGGACGAGGAGCGCGCCGAGGCACCCCTCAGCCGAGTGCAGCGGCGTTGGCTGCACACCGCCGCCGCACACTCCGCCGGACACGTCCCGGGCGGCTGCAACCTGCGGACCCTCGCCGCGTTGGAGTCCGCCGGATATGTCGAGTGGGCGCCGCCGTACAACCACGGCAGCCGCCTCCCGATCGCCGACTCGCTCAAGCCGCACCCGGGCACGGTCCGAATCACCGGGGCGGGACGGCGGCGGGCAGCACGCGAGGAGCGCGAGCGCGTCGTGATCGTGCCGTGTGGTGGCCGTAAAGCAGTGCGGGCCGACGGCCCGCGCAAGGGTGAGCCGATCCCGGTCCTTCCAGCCGGCGAGATGTACGTCGGGAGCTATCACCGCGCCGCGCGGCGTGCCGCCGACGCTCTCACTCGCGGCGGCCGGTCCGGTCGGGTGTTGATCCTGTCCGCGAAGCATGGCCTTGTGGAGCTCGCGGAGTGGATCATCACGTACGAGCTGCGGGCCGGTGACCCGGGCACGGTGGACGGAGAGGCGCTCCGCAAGCAGGCGCACGAACTCGGGATCTCCGGGGCGGCGGTGACGGTGCTCGGTGGCCGGGCATACGTCGATCTCGCCCGCGAGGCGTTCCCCGACCTTGACGCGCCACTCGCCGGTACGCGGGGGATCGGCGAACAGCTCGCGCGTCTGGCCGCGATCTACGATCCCGGCCGCCGTCCGGCCGAGGCCGCCGTCGCGCAGCTCGCCGAGGACCAGGCCGACGAGCTCGCCGGGGCCGAGGCGCCGGTCGATGCCTCCGCCGCTGCGCTCCTGGCACATCCGGCCGAGCTCATCCCGGCCCCGGCGGGCGGGCGCGGCCGGCACTCTCGGCCGTACTGGCGGCCGGTGTCGCGCACCCTGTTGCATGGCTCCCTGTCGCGCCCTGTGACCTGTGCAGACTCCCCCGACGCCCCCCGCCTGCGAAGAGCAACAGGGGGCCGGACGGAGCGGCGGGGCGCCCTGTCACCCGTACCGGTGGACCGCAGCGCGGCGGGGCGACGAGCTCCCGATAATCGGGCACGGTGACGTGATGCACCGCCCCGTGATCGCCCTTGCCGCTCTCGCCGTTCTCCTGACCGGATGCGTAGCCGTCACTCCCCCGGACGCGTCTTCACCGCGCCTTTCCCACCGGCGCACAGACCCCCATCCGATGCTCACCCCGAACCCCGTCGCGCTCACCCAGGGGCCCACCCGTCAAGAACTCGCCGCTACCGGCGCCGATCCGGTTCTCATCCGGGAATCCGCGGAACCGCCGTCACCTTCCGGAACGCGAGGGCATGCCGCCACCGCTCCCCCGTCGCCCCGGAGGACGACATCCCGCCCCCGCCGGGCGCGAGTTCAGCCGCCGGCCCCGCGCCGACATGGCACCCCGACCGTGCGCCGGACCCCGCCCGCGCCCACGTTCCGCATGTCCGACGTCTGCCAGGCCGCCCGGGGGGTCACCGATCCGGCGCTCGTTTCGCTGTGCCACAGCGCGTACGACGGTCGGTGACAGCCGGTCAATTTTCCGCAGAAAATCTCGGCCGCGCAGTCGGCATGTCCTGGACTGTCCGCGATCTTCTGGAATGCTATCCGGGTCCGCTTCGCCGCTTCGGCGAGGCGGAAATCCGAAGTACCGGGCGAACCCGCCCGAGAAGCCTACGGAGAGAACGGAACGTTCGTGACGTCATCTGTACTGGTCGTGTCTACCGACCCCCAAGGGTCAGCCATCGTGTGGGCCGAGAAGGTCGGCGACAAGCTGCCGTTCGACTTCATGGCGGCGCACGACAAGGCCGACCAGCTCGTCAACTTGAAGGCCACCGGCGCGAAGATCCACGTCGTCGCCAACCAAAAGGGCGGCGTCGGCAAGACGACCACCACTGTCAACCTGGCCGCCGTGACTCACTCTGTTCTCGGCGAGAGCAAGAGCTATCAGCACGTCTTCATCGACACCCCGGGCACCCTCGCCGATGAACAGATCCTGTTGGCGGCGCTCGACATCGCCGACGATGTTCTTGTGCCGATGATCACCGAAGCACTGTGCTTCGACCCGACCGCCCGCACAATCAAGAAGGTCATCGAGCCCACCGGCTTGCCCTTCCATGTCGTGATCAACGCTTGGGACCCGCGAGACGGTCACGCCGACCTCGACGAGACCAAGGAGTACATCGACGCGAAGGGGTGGCCCCGGACCAAGAGCGTTCTTCGGCGCTACAAGGTCCACTCACGAGCAGTAGCCGAGGGAACAGTGGTGACCCAGTACAAGGAGAGCGGTACGGCGTACCGGGCCCGCGAGGACTTCTTTCGGCTCGCACTCGAACTCGGGTACGGGGGCAAGTGATGGGCAAACGCGTATCCCTCGCCTCGTTGGCCGCCGATCCGGTCGAGGACGCCCCCGGGGTCGACAACTCCCCCGCCGCCGGACAACCCCTCACCTCGGCCCGATGGGTTCCTACCGCGCGATGCCTCCCCAACCCGCGAAACCCCCGCGATGAGCTGGGCGATCTGAGCGACCTGGCGAGCATCAAGGAGCGACAGCTCCAAAGCTGCCTGGCCATCACTCCCGAGGCGTATCTCGCCCTTTGGGAGGAGGACCGCGACCGCCTCAACGCCGGTCCTGATGACGTCGTCATCATCAACGGCAACCGCCGCGTTGCTGCGGCTCATGCGTACGGGCAAGCGCGGCTCATGGTGGTCATTGACGACGGCATCGCCTCGTCGAAGGCGAGTGTTCTGCGTGCGGCCTTCGACGAGAACATGAGCCGCAAGGACTTCGACCCGATCGAAGAGGCGAAGGCGGTGATACTCGTCGTCGCCGAGTACGCCACGGCCAAGGAGGCCGCCGAGCGCGAGGGCTGGTCTCAGGCGTGGATCTCCCATCGGAAGAACCTGCTCAAGTTGCACCCCGATCTACAGCAGCAAGTACGGGCTAAGGCGCGCGGCGAAGAGGGGCTCTCGATCCACGCAGCGCGGCGCCTCGGCTCGGTCCGCGGTATTGAGACGATGACGCTCGCCGACCAGTCGCAGGCGCTCGCCGAGCTGCTCCGTTCCGATGCGGAGGCCAGCGCCATCAAGAAGGGCGCTCGGCGCGAGGTCCGGCGCGAGGCTGCCATCAAGGAGCCGCCGGCCGATGTGTCACCCACCGTGCCGCCCGGTGCCTCTCTATCGACAAGTGGAGAATTTTCCGCGGAAAATTCGGACGCCCCGCCCGTTCCCGAGCAGCGCGTTCCCCCGGCGGTCTCGGTCAAGGACGAAGTAGGGGCAACCGCGGACGCTGCTCCTGACGGCCACTGGTACATGCCGGAAGAGGGTGTCTTGCACTTCTCCGACATCTTCATTGACCAGGCCGCAGCCACCGGCACGACCCCTGATTCAACGATGTGGGAAGCCCTCAAGATCCTTCAAGCGCACTACCGGGAAGCTTCGGCCACCCAGTAGAACCGATCCGCCACGGCACGGACACGGCCCCGGAGCTCCATAGCTCCGGGGCCGTGGTGCGCCTGCATGTGCGCGTCTTTGGGGCGCGCGCGAGACCGGCCGCGCTCGACCGTCCGGCCTCCATGGCTTTCTGCGGATCGTCCTACGCGCTCATGCCTGCGTCGATCCCTCACACGGATGAATGCCGGCGGGGATGCGGCGGCCGACGTCGGCGAGGAGCTCGACGGGAAAGCCCTCGCGGCACCAGGTCACCGCGAGATCCGAGGCAAGACCACCGGACCCGTGCAGCAACGGCCCACCCTGTTCACCCATCAGCCGGGCCGCTTCCTCGGCCCGTACAGGGATGCCGAGGTACGCACGCCCCGGGCGCCGCCACGTCAGATCACGTGCGCCCCCGTCCTCTCCCGCGCACCAGGCGTGTTCCATCGGCCACGCGGTATCCCATGCCCACCCCTCGACGTAGGCAAGTTCGCCGCCCGCTGCCCACGCCCACGACACCGATTCGATGTAGCACCGGCCCGGCTCGCCGGGCGGCTCCCCTCCATCCGGCCAGGGCGCCGGGGTGAACAAGCGCCCGTGCACCAGGAGCAGAGACGACAGGCCAGAGTGCAGCCACCCGGAGCGCTCGCCCCGGGCGACGGCATCTACGCGCAGGTAATCGACGAGCCACCCCTCGGCCTCGCTCGTGGCGGTTTCGGTGTCGGTCATCGGCGGCGGCCTCCTGGCGGTCCGGACGGCACGGGTCGAGTCTCCCTGTCCTGCGGGACCCGGGTGAGGCCCCGGCTGAAACCGCCACGGTGGGCGGTCCGGCGCCCGCAGGGGAGGGGTTGCCCGCCCGAAGCCGTCACGTCCTACCGAAAGGCGTGCGTCGGGCCTTCGCGCTGCCAGAAAACCGCAGGTCACCCCCGAAACCGCCAAACGATGCACCCTCTGGGGACCGAAACCGCCAAACGATGCACCCCCTCCCAGCAGGGGGTTATGACGATTGCGCATGTTCTGTGAGCTGGGGACATACGACCTGCCCCTCGACCGGCTGCGCGCCGAGGGTCGGCGTATCGAGCTGAGTTCCGTCCGGTGCGTATTCGCCTCGCGGCCGTCCGCCGAGAGATAGCAGGAACGCCCGGCCCCGAAGGGCCGGGCGCCGATAGAGGGGCCCCGCCGCGCACTGCGGCGGAGCCCCTCTATTCACCAGTCGAGCGCAGGACCGGCGAGGCGGCCGTCATGCGTACTCGGCTCCTCGCCGTGCACCGGTGCGCCGTACGTGTCCCACCGGGGCGGCTCGTCCTCGTCCGGGCACGTGCAGATGCCGCCCTCGTACATGAGGAGCTCGCACTCCTCGTCGTGGTCGAGGGAACCGCGCCTCAGCATGCGGAGGGCGGCGCGTTGTCGAAGTCGAAGGCCGGGGACCAGTTGGCGGCCGTGGCCCGCAGCCTGGCGGCCGGCACTTCCGAGGGCGGGTCGAGCTCGTCCTCGCCGGGTTGTTCGTCGTGCTCCTCGGGCGGGTCGACGTCGTCGCCGTCGGGGCCGTCGTCGAGGTAATCGGGTTCGTGCTCCTGGTCCTCCTCGGTGAACGGCTCCTCGTCCTCCTGGTCCTCGTCGCCGTAGTAGTCATCTCCGGGGGCGGGGTAGTCGTCGGGGTCGAACTCGCCCTCGTCCTCTGCCTCATCGAACACGGGGAAGGCGGGGTGTCGTGCCCCGTCGTAGATGAGCGTGGTGAAGCCCTCGGCACCGTTCGGGTTCGGGCGGTGCTCGCCCCATGGGATGTCGGGGAGCTCGGCCGCCGCTTCGGAAGCCTCGCCGCACTCGCCGCACTGGTAAACGTCCCACCACGACGTGATGCCCCAGAGCGACCCGGGGAAGCGGTCGGCGTGAATGAGGCGTCCCTCGCACTGAACGTCGGCGCCTGACTCGGTGCTGTACTCCTCGGTGCAGCGCTTGCCGTGGTGGCACTGGACCCCGGAGCACCGGCACGGCCGGGCCGGGTCTAGTTCGGTCCGCCATACGGCTTCGGCGTGCGCTCGCCGCCCGGGGGCGGCGTTGGCGGGAAGTGCCCGGATGCCCAGCTCCTCGGCGGTGATGCCGAGTTCGACCTCGGCGGCGGTGGGTTCGAGTACGTACACCACTACGGCCGGGGCGGGTGCCGGCGTCTCCTCGGTGGCGGTTTCGGCGAGCTCGGCCCGCGCCCGGTTCAGCGCGTCGTGATACCCGATGCTCTCGGTGTCTTGGATCTCTCGCGCCCGCTTCTTTGCGGCGTCACGCTTCGGCATGGCGATGCCCTCCCAATGCCGGGCCTCGGTCCCCACGCCACCCGCCCGGTACGGAACGGATCGTCAGTTCACTGCCTGCGGACCGGTTTCCCGAGGGACCTTCTACCGTCGGTGCCCTGGCACGGCGTGGGCGCGCGGACGGCGGTATGGGCGGCGGTCCCGCCCTACCGAAGACCGTAGCGGAGGGCACCGACAGTGCGGGTACCGAACGGGGCGGCCCTACTTCCGGGGCAGGCCGGTGCACCCGGAGTAGGGCAACCATCGGCAGCTCGGCGCGCGCCCGTTGCAGCGCGGGCATACGTCCGTGGTCGAGGTGAGCGGAAGGCCGTAGACCCACATCAAACAAGTGGGCGCCCGCAGCGGTCCGTGTTCCTCGGGCCGCGGCCGGTGATGCAGCGCGGGGAGGCGATTCCAGCGTCGCTCAGCGACGCTGCGCCCCGCAGGTTTCCCGGCCGGCACGGGCCGGTGCTGCTCTAGCCAGTAGGTCAGTGGGGCCCGCTCCCTGGGGGTGAGCGTCCCGGCGGGGGAGAGCTTCGCGGCGGAGTCGAGCCACCGCTCGGCCGAGGCACCCGGGCGGGCGCGCCGCTCTTCCCACGTCCACATGAGCTCGGCCAGGGCGACAGCTTCGGGATAGACGCTGACGGGTGCCGCTCGGCGGCGGTGCCGTGCCATGCCGAGGGCGTCCTCGCGTACCCGCCACGCCTCGGCGACGAGTCCGGACCACCACCACCAGAGCATGACCTGATGAGCGTCCGTCACCAACGCATCGGCAGCCGGGCCCACGCGGTGCACCAGTGCGCGGTGTCGGGCCAGGGCCCGCCCGAGGTCCGGCACGGGGCCGGTGTCGATCGTGTATCCGCCGTCGTCTCCGGCCATCCATCGACGGCCGCAGCCGCAGGGGCGCCACCGGTGGCCCTCGGCGGCGAGCCACGCCCCGGGCTCCATGCAGAGCGGGCAGGCGGGCAGGGGAGGGGCGCCGAGGTCTCGCGGCCAGACCTCGACGCGCGGTGCGTCAACGAGGCCGGCGGGGCGTACCCCGGGGATCGCACGTGCGAGTTGCTCGGGCTCGCGGACCACCAGGGCGGCGAGGTGCGCGAGGCTCTCGGCCGAGAGGCGGACCTCGTCGCGCTGCGGTGTGAGGCCGTCCTCGGGGATGTCGGGAGCGGCTTCGGTGAGCGTCCCGAGGAGGGCCTCGACCGGTAGGCCGTTGGCGGTCGAGGTGCGGATCAGGAACGAGGCGAGGGTCTCGTCCTGAATCAGCGGGACGCGGATCGGGAGGTCATCCGCGGTGAGTGCTGCGGGGCCGGTGGTCATATCGGCACCGTGCCACACACCACCGTCAGGGCGCGTCGGTTCGGGCGACGTCGGCGCGGGGGCGAGGTCCGGGCATCACGTTGAATTGACGCGCTCCTGACAAGTTTTGCAGGAAGCGCCACCGCCCGACCCGAGGCCGGGGGAGGGGGGCGGACCGCGCCCCCTGGCCGTCGATAGCCTCCGCCCCGCCTCGCCCTTTTGCTGTTGCGTGGCCTGTTGCGTGGCCTGTCGCATGGCGCCCTGTCGCGCGCTGTGACCTGCGCGAAGACCCTCCGAGCCCCCCGTCAGCGCCCGGCGCAACAGGTGGCGGAGGACAGGCGTCCCCGCCGGCGCCGAGGCCGCCAGGGCGGGCACCGGCCCCGCCGCCGAGGCGGCGGCCAGGACCCCCGCGAGCGGGACCGCGGATCGCACCCGGGGCAGGGTGCACGGCACGTCCGGGCGAGCGGTCCGACCGTACAGCGCATCCGCGTACGCCCGCGCCCGACGCTCCCACCCGATGATGTCGAGCACCCGGCCGATGATCGCGGCGGCCACCATCGGGCACACCGCGTCGGCCGCCTGCTGCGCCCGGTTGCGGATACCGGCGCCGCGTCCCACATGACGCCACGGGTAGTCACCCGGGAACCCGACGAGTCGCCCGATGGTGGCTTGCGCGATCTTCTCGCCGCTCTCGCCGTCCTTCCATCCGTACGCCGTGGCCGTGATGCACCCCGCCGGTTTGTCAGCGCTGAACTCATTCCCGCCCTTCGGCCGTCCGGTCCGGGGGTCGAGCCCACGCACCCCGCGCGTGTTGACCATCCGGCCGCGCTCCCATCCGGCGCACTCCGCGAACGTGGCCACGGGGAACGGCGCGGCGGGGCGGGCGCTGACGAACGGGGTGCCGGTGCGGTGCGCGGTGAGGAATCGGCGCCGTCGGTGGGAGGCCGCGCCGTAGTCAACGGCGTCGAGGGTCTCGGCCTCGACCGTGCCCCAACCCGCCTGCACGAACTCGTCCATCAGCGCGCGCTCGATCTCCGAGGGCAGCGCGCTCGACTGCTCGACCGCCACCCACTCGACCGACCCGCCCCGGGCGAGCATCGCCAGGGGCCAGACGACAACCTCGGCCATGAGACCGGCGCGCTCGTCCGCGAGCTCGGCCAGGGGCGCGCGGACGTCCTCCCACGTCTCTCCAGAACGGGGAGCGGTGCCCGCGTCCTGGCCCTCGGCGTCCACCAGGGCGAGGAACCCGGCCGCCGCACCAACGCCCCGGATCACCCCGGCGATGAGCTCGATAGCGGATGCGTACCGGCCCATGCGGAGACCGGCCGGGCTGAATGCCTGACAGGGAGGCGAGAGGACGATGCCGGTCACCCACTGGAGCGCCGGGCACTCCGGGTCGAGATCCGTCACGCTCGCGCGGATCATCTCGAACCCGGCGGCCTCGGCCGTGGCCACCGCGCCGGGGTCGAGGTCCACGCCGACCATGTCCACGTCTGCGCCCAGCACGTCACGGATACCGACCGACCAACCACCGGGGCCGTGGAAGAGCTGAACGACGCGCGGCGGGGCATCCTCCTCCGGGGGCCAGAGCCACCGGACCGGCCACGGGCCCCCGTACCACTGGAGGAGCGCGAGCGTATCGGCGTCGAGAGCGGCGAGACGCTCTGGAGTCATCGGGCCCGCCTCGTCGAGCCGACCGAGGGTGACCGCCGCGCGCTCCCCCCGCGCCTCACGGGCGTACTCGGCCGCCCCCTCCTCGTCGCCCTCCTCAAGGCCCCATGCGCACATGGCGACCCGCTCAACGGCCGTGAACGCCCACTCTTCCGCCTCCTCGTCGTGGGGGCGCTCCTCGGCGTATGCAATGAGGAGGTCGGCCGCCGCCTGGCACTCGACGAGCGCCAGGTGACCGGCCGCCCCGTCCAGAGGGGTGACGTCCTCGGCCTCTTCGGCGAGACCAGCCGCCGGCGGGACTGCCGCCGGGGTTTGGACGTCGGGCACGGCGCCGCCGTCGGCGTCCCACGTGCCGACCGCGCCGGGGTCGTTGATCACGTCAGGCGCCCATTTGATTGACGCGTACGCGTCAAGTTTCTGGGAAATCCCCCCTTCCCCACCGGAGACGTCTCGCTCGACTGACGTGACCTCGTCGACTCCTCCGGGCTGCGCCGGCTCATTCACCGACGGCGCGTCATCCTGCCCCGGGTCCGCGACGGTCCGGCCGCCCCGGGTCCGTGACAGCACCTGGTCATACCGGGCCTTGATGTCGTCGATCGTGTGCATGTTCCGGAGCGTGAGTGTCTTGCCGTTGGCGCGGACCACCACGTACGAGGCGGTATAGATCTTGCGGACCTCAACGACGTCCCCTCGCTGGAAGTCGGCGCGCTCCCACGGGCGAGACCGCCCGTGCACGATCTCGGCGAGCTCGACCGCCTGCCGCGCCTTTCGCGCGGCGCTCTCCGCGCGGTTCGCCTCCTCCGTCGCCTCGATGGCCCGACGCGTCGCAGCGTCGCCGCGCGCACGATCCCGCAGCGCTCCCCGCTCGGAGTGGTGACCCCTCAGGATCGGTTGACCACCCGCAAACCGGCCGTAGTGCGCCGAGGCGCCATCATGGAGAGCTTCGGCCCGGCGCCGCGCCTCGGCTGCCCGACCCGCCGCCTCCTCGGCGCGGCGCCGAGCCTGGCGGACTGCCCGCGCCTCGCTTGACGCGCACGCGTCAAGTCTTCCGGAATTCCCCCCTTCCCCAGCGGGAGCGGACGCCTCCGCTGACCTGTCCTCGGCGCACTCCACGGGGAGCGCCGCCGGGCGGGGAACCTCGATACCCGGCACCGCGCCGCCGTCGCCCTCCCACGCCTCGACGGCGCCCGGGTCGGACACTCCCGCAGGCGCCGGCGCGCTGGCACCCGTCGGCGCACCGCCCGTCACGATCTCCCCCGCCTCCGCGTCCTGGCCGACCGTGGCGAGCACCCGCGACAACTCCGCCGCCCCCTCCATCCGCCGTCCGCCCACGTACCCCCCGGACCGGCGCGCGTCGTACATCCCGTCCGTCCACACCGCCACGACTTCACCGGCCACCGGTCCGACCGTCCGTGCCAGCACACCGGCCACGCGCACGGTGACTTCCCCCGAAGCGTGCCGCTCCATGGCAACCGCCCACCCGTTCGCCGCGGCCGTCTCAGCCACGCACACAGCCGCACGCGGCAGCCACACCCCGGGCGCCGTCTCTACCTCGGCGCACACCCCATCGGCGTCCAACACGGCGAGCGCCGCGCCGTCCAACGGCTTACCTTCCGCCGGAATGCGGGGAGCTTTCCAGGGCTGCACCAGCGCACGCGACGCGCGGACAACGGCTTGCTTGAACTCCGTTCCGGGGCCGCGCCCGTGCTTTGCCTTGCTGGGGACATCCGTCGACTTCAACGGCCGTCCGGCATCCTTCGCAGCAACCGCACCCGCCACGACGTCAGCAAACCGCGCGTCCGCCTCCGCTACGGTGCCCGCACCGCTGGACAGTGCAAGCGTGAAGACCGTGCGGCCATCCGCCGACACCCAACGGGACCGGCCGCCACCCTCAACGTGCGATCCCGTGGCTACCGGCGCAGTGCCGGGGGCGACATCGACCGGCGCCTCGGCACGCTCCGCCGCCTCCGCCCCGAAGCGCTCCGCGTACTCCACCCATGCGAAACGCTCGGCCACGCGCCGCGCGTCAGCCTCGCACGCATCGGCCAATACCCGGGCACGGTTGGCACAGTCGCGGGAGCGCTGCGGGTCCGTCACTCGCGATCCGTCGAGCCGCTCCCACCGTGCCGAAAAA
Source organism: Streptomyces sp. PH10-H1 (assembly GCF_030063355.1). Lineage (GTDB taxonomy): Bacteria > Actinomycetota > Actinomycetes > Streptomycetales > Streptomycetaceae > Actinacidiphila. The sequence goes on along the minus strand of NZ_JASISZ010000060.1, from coordinate 2,289 downwards.
TCCACGTCGTGCGCCGCACGCGACCGGCGGTCGAGGACCCGCAGCAACGCGCGCGCCTCCTCCGCCGCCGCCCTCGGCAACAGGTCGACCGGCCGCGCCGCCCACGCACTGAGCGTGTACGTCATCAGGTCATGCGTGATCGTGTACGCCTCCGCCGCCCGTCCGGAGTGCTCCTCCGCCGCCCCCGCCGCCTCCGCGCACTCCGCCGCGCGCTGCGCCGCTTCACACTCGGCCGGACGCTGCGCCGCCGTCCGAACGTCCGCCGCCGCCATACGGGCGCGACGCTCCGCAGCCTCCGTGGCAGTCTCTACCGCCGCCGTAACCGCCTCCGCCACGACATCAGACACACCCCAGTGAGCGCGCGCCAACGCCACCTGACGACGATCCGCCGACGCCCCCAGGGCGAACAGTGCGTCAGTCTCGGCGTCCGCCTCCGTTTCCGCAGCGTCCGCCCACGCCTCCGCCTGCTCCGCCGCCGCCTCCGCAGCGTCCGCCGCCGCCTCCGCGTGCCGGACCGCAGCGGCCATGTCGCGCGAGTGATCGCAAATGATGCCGCACGCCGTCTCGGCGTCGAACCGACCGGCGGGGGTGGAGCGCTCAAAGGTCGAGTATTCGATCATGACCTCTGCATGCGCGTGATCTGCGCTCTCACGCGCTGCATTGGCGCCGGTGCACGTCTCCCCCTCCTCTGTCTCCCACTCGTCCGCAGACGCCGCGCGGGCAGCCTCCGCGTACTCCGCCGCCTCCGCCGCCGCCTCCGCAGCGGGCAGACTCTCCGCGTCGAACCGTGCGGCCAGAAACGCGCCGAACGCTGCGCGGTACTCCGCCGTTCCGGGGGCGTGCGACCACATCAGGGCATCCGCCTCCGCCACCCGCACGTGTGCGCGCTCGCTCTCCGCCGCCTCCGCCACGCTCGCGCGCGCCTGTGCAGCCTCCGCACGCTCCCAAGCTGTACCGGCGCGCTCAACCGCAGCAGCAACCCGCTTGTGACCCTTCGTTACACGGTCATGGGCACGGGTGGCCTTGACCCGGAATGCCTCCGCCGCCTCCGCCGCCTCCGCCTCCGCGCTCTCCTCGGCGTCCGCGACCGGGTCCGGGACAACGTCGACCGCGGGTGCCCCCATGGCGTTCAGTCGGGGTGTCCCCGTGGCGTCCGACTGGTAGAAGGCGACCGTTTCGCGGTAACCGTGCGCGTTCCCAGCCCACTTGCCACCGGCCCAGGTGTACCGACCCGTACGCGGGTCGGACGGACTGCCAATGACCAACGTCCACGCGCCGCCGTCCCGCTCCACCATGGCACCCCAGCCACGGGCAGTAGCGGTAGCGGCCAGCGCTCCCAAGTTCCGGGGCGCACCGAGCGCGAGCGCCTCAGTAACGGGCATCGGGAGTGCGTTCGTGCTGGTCAAGGTGGGTTTCCTTCCGTCCGGTCCGCCGGGGCTGTCCCGGCGGGTTTCGGTGCGGTTCCCACCCTAGGCTAGTTGTAGTTGAACTACAAGTTCATCTGTGAGTCGTGTTGCGTCTTGGATCACCGTGCACCGACACCGCCACGGGCGCGGCTAGCCGGCCCGGTACGCCCAACCCCCGCACGCCTAAAACGCTTCGCCCGTCCCCCACTCCCCCCTGCCCCACGGGGCCACCACGGGGCCCGTGTGCCGCGCTCCCGCCCATTCGTTACCCCGCCGGACAAAGGAGGGAGCTGGGGGCGGGCGAAGCTGCCACGGGGCGCACAGCGGCTTTCCGCCTCGGACCCGATCCGTGGATAAGGGGTGCACCGTTTGGCGGTTTCGGATCTGACCAGTGGAGACGCTCCCTACGGGCCGAAACCGCCACGGGGTGCACCGTGGCCGGTAAGGGCTGAAACTTTGGTGACGTCCCTTACTCGAACACTAAGGTGGAAATCATTGCCAATAGGCACGGGTCGAGACGGGGCGTTTTCGCTGGTCAGGACCGAAACCGCCAAACGGTGCACCTCCCCCCGTCTGTTCGATTTCTAGAGTGTGGAAAAAGGGTGCACGTATTGGCGGTTACGGTGATCACTCCCGGAAGGGGTTCGAGGGCAGGAATGATCGAAAACGGTGTCTGACCTGCGAAAACACGTTATCCACAGGGGTGCACCGTTTGGCGGTTTGCAACCAAGATCCATCCCTCAACTCGCAGGAAGAAACCAGTGATCCGCGAAGCGGATCACCAGGCCCGCGAAGCGGGCCCATAGCAGACAGCGTGAAACGCTGTCAAGGGATCGGCGAAGCCGATCACCGGTTGTACCACGCGCAGCGTGGTACATACCCG
>NZ_JASISZ010000005.1 GCF_030063355.1 Streptomyces sp. PH10-H1 | reverse complement strand
GTGGACCGCCCCGCGGCCACACCCCCGGGGGGCCGCCGCCCCCGTTGTGGCGAGCCGGGGGCCACCACCAACCCGGGGGCGGCCGGGGCCGCCACGGGGTTGGTGGTGGCCCGGGTCAGGTGACCAGGCGCAGGGTCCAGAAGTCCGAGGAGAGTCCCCGCTCGGTCAGATACGCGTAGGGGAGGGTGAAGTAGCCGTCCTGGCCCCAGTCGGGGCCCCAAGAGTTGCGCACCAGGAAGCGCTGCGTGGTGTCGTCGTAGCCTGCGGCTAGCACGGCGTGCCCGCCGAGGACCTGGTCGTCCGACGCGGGCAGTGGTGCGTCACCGGTCTTGGCCACCTCCGGGCTCTCGAAGCTGGAGTAGACGGTGAAGCCGAAGACGAAGGGGAACCCGGCGGCCAGGCAGCCCTTGAGCTGGTCCAGGTCCTGGACGATGCGCTGATAGGCGGTCGCCGTCGACAGCAGGGCGTCCTTGTAGCAGCCCGCCGCGGGCTTCTTCCCGGCCCGGGCGCCCGAGGGGAAGGGCCCACCGTCGCTGACGGCCGGGGTGTCGTCGTAGGGCCACTCTGTCTCCGGACACACTCCCAGGGTCGCCACGCTCTTGATCCCGTCACGGATCTGGGCGCCGGAGTCCGTCCCCACATGGCCTTCGACGGCCCGCTCGTTGTAGTAGATGAACAGGCGCGACGGTGTGGTGGCCGGGAGCTGCTGCCGCATCAGCTCGAACTCGAAGGCTCCGGCGATGGCGTTGGCGGTGCAGCTGCCGATCCGGCCCTGGTTGTAGACCGGCGGGAGACTGCCGCGCAGGTCGGTCCTGGGCGGCGAGCTCACCAGCGCCAGACGGGGCAGTGAGTAGATGTGGTCGCGCGCATCCGGCAGATCGGGCACCCAGCCGAAGCGGGCGATCGTGCGCGGCGTAGTACTCGCCATGGGACATCCCTTCTCGGGCCGCGCCAGCAGCCATGAGGAGATCGCATTCGGTATTCAGAGGAGGTCGCAAAGTCAGTACCCAACGACGAGCGAAACGCGCGCCTCCGCAGTAGAGGTCACTCACATGCATCACGAACCGCCAGCTGCCTCCCGATTGGAATCGAACGTGGCACGGGCCTGAGCCGTGATGGTGCGGGCGACGCCGATCGAGGCGGTGTCAACTGGTGAGGTCGCCCAGGGCGCAGCCCCGGAGAGCCGGGTCGTCCACGTCGACAACAGCCCGATCGTGCTCGCCCACGCCCGCGCGCTGATGGGCAGCACCAGGGCCGGGCTCCGGGCAGTTACCTGGACTTCACCCATCCCGGGGCGGCTTCGACCCGGCCGCGATGGCCGCCGTGGTCGACGCGGCGGCCAAGGGGCACATGACCTCGGTGCCGGGCACCCGGGAGGGCGCAGCGCGGTCCTCGGGGCAGCCGGGACCGGCAACGGTACAAGGCGGTCCCGGCCGAGCGGCGCGCAGCAGTGCTCGTCATGGAGTCCCGCCGGGCCGGCAGCGCGCTGAGCGCACGCTGCTCTGTTCGGGTGTGCGGCGCTGGTCGGCAGGCGCGTCCCTTTGACCTGCGCCGACGGAGCTGCTCGCCTGGTCGGACAGCGCGCGGCGCCGTTCAGGGGTCCGTGGCCGGAAGTCAGAGAGGCCGGATGTGGAAGACGAGCAGCCCGCCGGTTCCCCGCCCTCGGTCGGTCGCCTCGCCCGGGTGCAGGCGTCCGCCCAGGGCTGGCACACGGTCCAACTGGCCGCGCTCGGCTTCGTGGGCCTGTGCGGAGTGCTCAAGAGTGCGGGCAACACGAGTGCGCCGCGCGCGGTGCAGGTGCTCGTCGCCGTGCTGGTCCTGTCGGCCCTTGCCCTCGCCTGCTGGGCCACCTACCTCGTCGCACGGGTTGCCTGGCCGTTGCCGGGCGGCGCCGCCGATGCGGGGCCGGACGACGAGGCCCAGGCGGGTCGAGCCGGGCGCCGCCTCCGTACGGGGATCGCACTGACCTTCGCGGCGGTGGCACTGATGTCGGTGGCCGCCACCTCCTCGTGGTGGCCCGACCGTACCGGCAGCACCAGCGCGCAGGTCGAAGTCCAGACCTCGGCGGGCGCCCTGTGCGGAACCCTGACCGCGGCCCCGAACGGATTCATCACGCTGCGGATCAAGGGCCGGAGCACGGACATCCCACTCGGAGCGGTCACCGGTCTGCGCCCGGTGCCGTCCTGCCCCTGAAGGGGAGGCGTACGACGGTGAGAGCGGGAGCACAGATCCGGTACGCGATCATCCGCAGCCGCGACCGGTGGCACGCACGGCTGGTCGGGGCCCGGGCGGCAGGGTCCGGCGCGGCCGGCTCCCCGGCGGGCCGGGTGCGCCCCTGGGCAGCCGACCGGATCCGGCGCATCGTGGCGTGGCCGCTGTACTGGCTGCTCACCCTCGCCGCCTACGCTGTCCGGGCCGTGCTGCGGCGGCCCGGACAGGTCCCGGCCGCCGGCGGGCGGATCGAGCACATCTTCGTCCTCGTCCTGGAGAACCGCTCGTTCGACCACATGCTCGGCCTCTCGACCGGGACCGTGGACGCGGGCGGCGCCATCCGGCCCGGAGCCGGCATCGATGCGGTGACGGGTGCGCCCACCACGGTGGAGGGTCCCGGCACCCAGGCCAACAGCCACGCCGGCGTGGCCTTCCCGATCCGCACGGGCGCTCCCTACGCGATGCCGGTGGACCCGCCGCACGAGTTCTGCGACGTTCAACTGCAGCTCGCCTCGACCTCGATCACCGGCCCGCCCCACGACGACCGGTGTACCTACGGCGGCGCATACCCACCACTCACCCTGGGCGGATTCGTCGACAACTACGCCAACCAGGCCGCCGTCAAGAAGAACGCCTCCGCGCTCGCGGACCTCGGCGCGGTGATGGCGTGCTTCACACCCGAGCAGCTGCCCGTACTCAGCACGCTCGCACGCGAGTTCGCGGTGTGCGACCGATGGTTCTCCGCGCTGCCCGGTCCGACCTGGCCGAACCGCTTCTTCCTGCACGCAGCGACCTCAGGCGGCCTGGATCACAGCCCCGGCCCGCTGGATGTCGTCGGGACCCGCCTGGACGGCTACCAGTTCGAGAACGGCACCATCTACGACGCCCTGGACGGCAAGGACCTCCCCTGGCGGGTGTACGCCGGTGACGCGCTCCCCCAGATCTCCGCACTCGCCGGCATGGACCTGCCCACCACGCTCACGCACTTCCACCGCCTCGACGAGCTGTCCGAACACCTGCGGCAGCCCGACTTCTCGGCCGCCTACACCTTCATCGAACCCGACTACGGGCACGTCCTCAGCCACAGCGGCGACTTCCGGTGCGGCAACAGCCAGCACCCGCTGGACGACGTGACACACGGCGAAGCCCTGGTCAAGTACGTCTACGAGTCGATCCGGCGCTCACCGCACTGGGAATCGAGCCTGCTGGTCGTCACCTACGACGAGCACGGCGGCTTCTACGACCACGTGCCGCCGCCCGCAGCAGTTCCACCGGGCGATCGCACCGACCCCGAGCACAACCGTCACGGCTTCCGGTTCGACCAACTCGGCGTGCGGGTACCCGCCGTCATCGTCTCGCCGTGGATCCCGCAGGTGCCGCCGGGCGGCTCGGCGGACCGGAACTGCAATCTCATCGACCACACCCAGTACGACCACGGCTCACTGCTCGCCACAGTCGAGCGGCTGTATGGTCTTCCCCCACTCACCCGGCGCGACGCACAAGCGAACGACTTCGCGCACCTGCTGTCCGCCAAAGCCCCGCGTGACGCACCCTGGACGCTCCCGGACCCGGCCGACTCGGGCACTGCCGGCGACGGCGATCCGGCCCAGCCGCAGCCGCAGCCGCAGCCGCAGCCGCAGCCGCAGCCGCAGCCGGCCCGGCAGGAGGCCGGCTCGCCGCACGACCGGATGTCTGCTGACGGCCTCCCCCTCACCCCGACCGCGCGGGGATTCCTGCAGACCGCAGCGATCCAGGAGGCGCGTCTCGATCCGGGCGAGCACGAGCGGATCCGGAACCGGGCCGATGGGGTCCGGACCCTCGGGGACGCCGGGCGGTATCTGACCGAGGTCGCGGGTCGCCTGAGCGAGCGGGGAGTGCGCAATGCCGGATCGGCTGCGAAGCGATAGCCAGGGCGGCTCGGCATCGGCGACATCCGCGGTGGGGGAGTGTCTTTTTCTTGGTTCTTCCAAGATTTTCGTATGCGATGATCGGGCGCCTCGAGGGCAGTGACGTGGCATCAGTTCGGGTGCAGGCTGGGAGTGTATGACGTCGAGCTGGAGCTCCTGCAGCTGGCCGCGGTGCAGGTCGAAGATGTGGATGCCCGGGCCGGGGTGGTGCGGATCACCGCGCGGACCTGCGACGGCATGCCGGTTGCCTGTCAGGGGTGTTGTCGGTCCTCGGCAGGGGAGCACAGCCGGTATGTGCGGCATGTGACGGACGAGGCGGTCGGCGGTCGCCCGGTCGTGATCGACTTATCGGTGCGGCGCCCGTACTGGGAGTGCCGGGACGGATCGGCCTCCTACGCCCAGGCCGTCACCGACGCCCTGCCGGACGCGGTGCAGGTCAGTGACTGCTGGCACCTGTGGCACGGCCTCGCCGCCGCGGTGGAGAAGACCGTCGCCCAACACGCCGCGTGCTGGCGCACATCGCCGACCGAGGTCACGCCGGGCTCCCGCAATGAGCGAACCCTGAAGCGGCACGCTGTCGTGCATGAGTCGCTGGAGGCGGGCGTGGGACTGTGCGAGACCGCCCGCCGCCCGCACCGCCGTGGCGACCGCGCTGCGCACCTCGTGGGCGGCGTCGAGGAGCTCCGCGGCTGAGCGGTGCCGGGTGGCGGTGGACGGTTCGGCTGTACCGTGGGACGCGGCGCGGTGGCGGGCCAGCAGCGCGGGGCCCGGCTGTGGGGCGGCGCCCAGGGCGGCGTCCAGCAGGAGGGCGTCCTTCTCACGCTGCGGCAGGGCGCGGATCCAGGCGGCGAGCGCGTCCTTGTCGATTGCCTGGGAAGGGGCGGCACCGCTGGCGCGGGCAGCGCGGTGAGCAGGTGCGGGTCGATGTGCAGGAAGTCCGCCAAGGCCTGCTGCGGGCCGGTGAGGTGGGCAAGGCCTGCGGGTACGGGCGCCTCGACGGCGTAGGTGTACTCGTCCTCGTCGACGTCCTCCTCCAACTCCCAGCGGGTGAGCGCGGAAAGCCAGGCCAGATAGAGGGAACGCAGGTCGCCCGCGGCGAGTTCGGTACGCAGGGTGGTGAAGGAGGCGAGGGTGAAGGAGGTCTCGAAGTCCCACTCGCCACTGTCCTCGGCCGAGCAGGCAAAGTCGAGCAGTAGGTGCCCGTTCCTGGTCCAGCAGGTCAAGGCGTCTTCCACACAGTACGGTTCGGCGCTGCGGGCGGGCAGCAGCGTGGTGGGCAGGCGCAGCATCAGGCGCCGCGAGCCCCAGTTGGCGAAGTACAAGTGGGCGTCGTACAGCTGTTCCACCAGTTTGTGCTCATCGCCGCGGAAGTTGCCGTAGTGGTACTCGTTGACGAAGTGCGTCGCGCTGATCCGGGCCCGGCTCGACAGGGCCCGCACCTGCTCGAGCTCGTCCTTGGTCAACGGTCGGTCGATGGCCTGGAACTCGTAGTACTGGTACTCGCTCACGGCCGTGCAGCCTACCGCGAGCGAGGTGCTCGAGGACGACGCGGCCGGAGCGGACCGAGCGCAGGAATGCGGCTGCGGTTGCAGCGGGCCGAGGTCTTCTTCGGGCAGCCGGTCGACGGCCTGCTGGAACTCCTCGCGCAGGACGGTCATGGGGTCAGGGTGGCCAGCGGGTGGCCGCGTGAGCGGGCCTTCGCGGCACGCGGCGAGGCCGGATCGCGGTGGGCCCTGGAGGAACTGCGCGTCGGCATGGCGCGGGGCGACCTGGACCGGGCGCACAACCAGGCCCAGTCCCTCGCACCGTTCTGGAAGCGCACCCGTCCGCAACCCGAGCTGCTGGACTGCGCGTTGCAGGTGGCCGCGGGCCTGGATGCGGCCGAGACCGCGGCGATGCTGCTGGAGCCGTTCCAGGCGGGCGCGCTCAGCCCGGAGCACGCGGGCGGACTGGCCGCGGCAGCCCAGCGGTACGGAACCGGGTGGATGCGCCGGGTCGTCGACGCTTGGTTCGCATCGGAGCACCGCCTCCAACGGCATCAGTACCAGTGGACCGAGCAGTTGCCGGAGCTGTGCACGGCGCTGCGTGCCCATCGGGCGTCGGCGGTGGCGCAGCTGCTCCCCGCCGGGGTCTGGGCTGCGGTGGACAGTGGCCTGCAGCTGTGGACCACGACCGGGGCGGCCGAGATCCGCCGTGCGCAGCTGCAGCAGCTGGCCCTGCCGCTGCGACACGTCCTGGCGGCGGCCGACGAAGAGCTGCGGGACGGGATCCTGGCAGCGCTGCGCGAACGCGGGGACACGGTGCTCGAGTGCCGATGCCGCTGCTGCGCCGCGCCGCGGAGGCGTTGCCGGCGGCCGAGTGGGGCGTGGCGGGGCTCGACGCGATCGCGCGGGACTGCGCGGACCGGCTCCGCGCGGTGTGCGAGCGGCCGCCGCGCGCTGCTGACGACTGGTCAGTGGTCTGGGCCGGGTGCGGCTGCGAGCTGTGCGGTGTCCTCGGTGCGTTCCTAGGCTCCCGGTCGCGACGGGTCCTCGAATGGCCGCTGGCGAAGGAGGGGCGGCGGCATGTGCACACCAGGATCGACTTGGCCGAGCTGCCGGTGCGCCACCAGACCAGGCGGCAGGGGGTCCGTACACGCTGGTGCTGACGAAGACCCAGGAGCTGTTCACCCGTGAGCAGACGGTCCGCCGCCACGCCGCGGCGGACCTGGCATGGCTGATGTCGCTGCGGAACGGATGACTGCGGCTTCCGGCTCGGCGGCCTCGTCGCGCAGGTACGCTCCGGCCGGCGTGCGCGGCCACGTTCACTGCGGCGGTGGAGTCGGTGCCCGCTTGCTTGAGCGTGTTGGTCAGGGCTTCTTGGACTATGCGGTAGATGACGAGCTGGACACCGCTGCCCAGCGCGTCGAGATCGCCCACGGTCCGGTAGGCCACGGTCAGCCCCGCGGCGCGGACCCGCGCCAAAAGGGGGTCCAGGTCACGGACCCCGGGCTGCGGGCTGAGCAGCCGCTCGCCCTCCTGCTCCTCGCGCAGGACGCCCAGGACGCGGCGTAGTTCGCCCACGGCCTGGCGGCCGGTGTCGCCCAGGATGCGGAGGGCCTCGGCGGACGGCTCGCTGCGGTGGGCAGCGAGGGTCGCGGCGCCGTCGGCGAGACCGACCATGACCGAGAGGTTGAGGCCGACGATGTCGCGCATGTCGCGCGCGATCCGGGAGCGCTCCGTCGCCGCGGCGAGCCGGACGCGCTGGTCGCGCTCTGTCTCCAGGCGGGCGCCCGGTCCTCCAGCGCCGTCAGGTACATCCGGCGGATACGGAGCGTCAGGCCGGTGGCGACGGCCCCCGTCGCCGTCCCGAGCAGGAAGAAGAGGCCGAAGGGGCGTTTGCGACCGGCACCAGGAAGAAGACGGCGAGGGTCAGTTCGACGAGGCTCACCCCGGCGGCCCAGCCCAGGACCCCGCAGGGATCCGCGCAGAGCCAAGGCTGTGTACAGGGCGACCAGCGCGCTGACACAGGCCAGCTGCCACCCCCTCGACGACCACTCGATGAGGGACACCAGACAACTCATCGGAGGTGGGGAAGGCCGGCATTCTCAGCGGTCGGCGCTGCCGGGCGGGACGACCCATTCGGTGGGCTGGCCGGTGAGGGAGGCGATCATGTCGAAGTCGCCGTCGTAGTGGAGGACCGTCCGCCGGTTCAGCTCCGCAGTGGCGGCGAGGAGAAGGTCGGGGAGCGACAGGGCGCGGTGGAAGCCGGCGTTGAGGGCATGGCGCTGGATCTCGAGAGCGCGGAGGAAGATGTCGTCATCGGTGCGGAGGTAGTCGAAGGCGTGGAGCCAAGTACTGATCCGTGTTGCTTCTGAGCTGTCCCGTGCGGAGTGGATCATCTCGTACTCGGTGGGCTGGCACACGGCGAGGAGGTAGCGCTCGTGCAGAGGCTTGAGCACCTCCTTGACGCTCGGCTTCGTCCAGCGGGCCAGGGCGGACTTGTCGATCAGGTAGCGGTCCTGCATCAGGCGGCCCGGCCTCCGTCGCGGTCGCCGTTGTGCTTGAGGGAGCCGTCGGCGTTGCGCGGGCCAGTGTTCTCGACGATCTCGCTGAAGTCGAGCTCGCCGGCGTCCATGGAGTCGAAGCCCTCCTGCCGCAGGTGCCTCTTGACGGCGTCCTCCATGGCGAGGCGGACGGCTTTGGCCTTGGTCTTGGTGCCGAAGATGCGCATGGCCTCGGCGACCATGTCTTCGTCGAGGTCGATGACGGTTCTGGCCATGTGGATGGTCCCTTCGCGGATGCTCCTGTCAGTAAAACGATACCATTGATGATCCGTGGTAGATATCGTTTCAATGAGGGGCTCTCGTCGTGGATGGAGACTGCGGCGCTCGGTGGTGAAGTGCCGCGCGGTCGCTCCTTGTGGGAGATGGACAGTCGTCCTCATGTCAAGTTCTGCCCCCTGCCAGGGGTCTCGCCAGAAGCGATGAGACGGGCGAGAGGTTGCCAGCAGAGCGGCCCCGCCGGTGGACGGCCGGTGGACGGACGCCTTTGGACGGTGCAGCGCGAGGCGTCACGGGCCAACATGCGGCACGTGCTCTGATCAGGAATAACGTCACTCGGCAGCACGAGCGAACGCCACGCAACATGATCCCTCATGGTCTCGTAATGCGTAGGTCTCGGCTTCGAATCCCGAAGGCGGCCCAAGGGAACCCCAGGTCGGGCCGCTGACCTGGGGTTTCTTGTTTTCATTGATCTTGGAATCTATCTAAATCGGGCATGTGTGACCTGTGCATCGTAATGCGTAGGTCGGAGGTCTGGTTTCCGATCGTCCGCGGCCAAGTCCTGGATGGGCGGCTGGGGCAGTCGCTCCTGCCGGGACGGCGGTTGAGCTGCGCGGCGGCCAGGTCCGTGGCGTGATGGCCTGGTGGCGGAATTCAATGATGGGCCGCACCCCCGCCGGGGGTGCGGCCCATCATTGTCGGGCTGGGAAGGCTGTGGGCTATGCGGCGGTGCTGGTCTTGCGGCGGCGCACGATGAATATCGCGCCGGCGCCGACGGCGGCGGTGGCGGCGCCGACACCGGCGATCACCGGGGTGGCGCTGGAGGAGCCGGTTTCGGCGAGGTTGCCGGTGACGTGGGGCAGGGTGCTCTTGTTGGGCGGGGTGGTCGGCAGCGGGACCTTGCCGCCCGTCTGCGGCACGGTGCCGTCGGTGGTAGTGCCGGGGCCGACGATCTGGACGAGGTAGGCGTGGCCGCTGTCGCCGAGGCAGTGGTCCTGGTCGTTGGCGTACACGCCGCCGCCGATGGTCATGCCCTTGCTGATGGGGGCGGTGGCCTTGACGTCCAGGCGCAGCTTGATGGCGATCTTCTCGCCGGCCTTGAGGGTGTCGCTGAAGCCGGCGAAGCCGACGGAGTGGCCGGCGCCGTCGTTGATGTTCTGCCAGGTACCGCCCTGTTCGTCGTACGCCTGCAGAACGACCTGCTTGGTGGAGAAGGCGTCCGGGGCGTTCTGGGAGGCGGGGCCGACGCCCGCGTAGAACACGAGCGCGGAGACGTCCTTTGCGGAGTTGTTGGTGGTGGTCAGGGTGAGGTTGTGCCATCCGCTGCCCGCGACGATCTTGCCGGGCAGGCCGGTGAGGGTGGTGGTGACCTTCTCCTGGTAGCCGGGCTTGTCCGCGCACAGCCCAGGCCCGTCTGTCGGCTCATCGGTGGGAGAGCCCGAGGTGGTGGGTTGCGCAGGAGTCGAGGTGCTCGCGGTCGGCTTCGTGCTCACGGTGCCCGACGCGGTGGGGCTGGAGGTGTTCGACGGCGTCGTCGACGGGCTGGTCGAGGCGCTCGGGCTCGCCGTGGCGGAGGTGCCCGCGGTGGGAAGTGCGGTGCCGGCGGACGCGGTGCTCGCGGACAGCAGTGCGGCGGGCGCGATGGCGGCGGTCGCGGCGACGGTCACCAGGGTGCGGCGGAGCTTCATGCAAGACCTCTCGGGTCCAAAGAGATAGGAGGGCCGCCGCGGACGGAACACACGCAGGACGACCGGGCTGATCATATGACCAAATACCGGCCTGATGGGTGAACGTTTGACCACCGGGAGTCCCTCAACACCATGCGGGTGTCGGACATATGGCGCACGTTCGGGCAGTTGCCCACGCCGGCAAGAAGTCTTCCGTGACCTACGTCACCGCCGCCTTCGACGGTGCTGGTGGGAAAGGGTGTGCGCCCGCACACATGCGGTTGCAGTATCAACGAGCACGGGACGATTCAGGACACGACCCCACCGAACGTCACGTACACGCTTGAGCACGGGCGGTAAACTCGATGACAACCGGCGTGTTGTTCTCGTCGAGCCCGAGGGAGTCGATCCGACCTCGGTGCCACGGCCCCGTCGGGTACTCGGACGCCAGGAACCGGATGCCCGGCATCTGCCGATCGAAAACTGCAAAGTGGTATTCCGGATCAGCTGAAGATCGTGCCGCATCTGTCACCGGCGGGGGGAGCCGCCCGCCTGGGGCGTGTCTGAGGCCTCGCCACGGCGGTGGCGGGGAGCCGGTCGGAGACTGAGCCGTCTCGATCCTGATCACTGATCGTGACGGCGGCTCGCTCTCGGGCATGGAGGGATGCACCTCTCTACCCGGAGCCGAATGGCCCGCGGCGACACCGCACCGCTGGGCACCGGCTGCCTGCTGGTTGCCACCCTTCAGCACGGCATCGCCGAGTGACCCAAGGCGGCCGAGCGGGCTCGTCATGGCCGAGGCGAGGCTGACGCTCGCGTGTGCCGGCCTCAGCACTGCCCGCCTCGCCGCGCGGGGGGACGATGGAGAGACCGCGCCTGACGTGCGCCGAAGGGGCGCGCATCGGATCGTCGGCCGTGCCGGGGTTTCCGGGGGTGGACCTGGCTGGAAGGAGGGTCGGATATGGGTGACGCTGGTGCCGTGCGAGCTGAGCCGGGCGCGTCCGGCGCCGATCCCTCGGCAGCGCCGGGCGGGCTATTGGACGTGCTGGGTGTCGCCGCGGTGGTGCTGAACGCCGAGGGCCGGATCGTGCTGTGGAGCCCGCAGGCCGAGGATCTGTTCGGCTACACCGCCCGCGAGGCGCTGGGCCGGTCCGCGGCCGGTCTCCTCGTCGACGAGGAGCACCGTGAGCTGGTGATCTCCCTGTTCGCGAAGGTGATGGCGGGCGGCGGGACCTGGGCCGGGACGTTCCCCGTGCGGCACAAGGACAGGAGCACGCGGTTGGCGGAGTTCCGCAACATGCGCCTGGAGGACGAGCAAGGCCGGCTGTACGCGCTGGGGATTGCCTCCGACCAGGCCACGTTGCGGAGGCTGGAGCGTGATCTGGCGCTGTCGCTGCGGCTTGTCTCCCAGTCCCCGATCGGCCTGGCGGTCATGGACACGGACCTGCGCTATGTCCTGGTCAACCCGGCGTTGGAGGATATAAGTGGCCTGCCCGCTGAGCAGCACCTCGGGCGGCGCGTGAGTGAGGCACTGCCCTTCCTGGACGCGGAGGGCGTCGAGTCGGCGATGCGACACGTCCTCGCGACTGGGGCTCCGCGACTGAATCAGTTCAGGGTCGGCCGCACTCCGGCCGACCCTGACACCGAGCATGCCTGGTATGTGTCGTTCTACCGGCTGGAGGACTCCGCCGGGCGGGTGATCGGCATCGCCACCTCCGTCGTCGACGTCACCGAACAGCACCGGGCGGCCACTGCCGCCGCCCGGGCCCGGCGGCGCCTGGCTCTGATCGCCGATGCCTCCGTGCGGATCGGCACCACGCTTGATCTTGACGTCACGGCCCGGGAGCTGGCCGACGGCGTGGTGCCGGAGTTCGCCGACGTGGTCGCGGTCGACGTGCTCGACTCCGTCCTGAGTGACCCCCAGCCGCACTCTTCTTCGACGGACGGCGGGGTGAGGTTCCGTGCGCTCGCGGTCAAGGCGGCCTATCCCACCGTGGCCGTCCAGGCCGCCGACCCGGTCGGCGAACTGGCACGGTACGACGCCGGCCGGCTGGTCACCCAGTGCGTGAAAACCGGGCGCCCCGTGCTCGTGGCACATCTCTCGGACCGGGATCTTCCACGGATCGCCCGCGACGCCGACGCCGCGGTCCTGCTGAAAGAGGCGGGCGTGCACTCCTACCTGGCGGTGCCGCTGATCGCCCGCGGTGAGGTCCTCGGTGCCCTTGATCTCAAGCGGGCCCGTAACCCGCTGCCGTTCGACCACGACGACGTGGTGCTCGCCGGGGAGCTCGCGGCCCGGGCCGCCGTGGGCATCGACAACGCCCGCTGGTACCAGCGGCAACGCAATGCCGCGCTCACCCTCCAACGCCACCTGCTGCCCCACCAGCCCTCGCCCAGGCCCGGGCTGGAGGTCGCCTACCGCTACCAGCCCGCCGCCGCCGGCGAGGTCGGCGGCGACTGGTTCGACGTCATCCCCCTGAGTGGAGACCGGACCGCTCTGGTCGTCGGCGACGTCATGGGCAGCGGTATCAACGCCGCCGCCACCATGGGCCAACTACGCATCGTCGCCCGCACCCTGGCCGGCCTCGGCCTGGAACCCGACGCCGTCCTCACCCACCTCGACGACATCACCGCCGGCCTGGACGACACCATGGCCACCTGCGTCTTCGCCGTCTACGACCCCCACCACCTGCACTGCCGCATCGCCACCGCCGGCCACCTGCCCCCGGTACTGACCCGCCCGGGCCACGCGCCCGAGCTGCTCGACCTGCCCACCGGAGCTCCCTTGGGCGTCGGCGGCGTCCCCTTCGAAACCATCCAGCTCCCCCTCCGTATCAGCGACGAACTGGTCCTCTACACCGACGGCCTCGTCGAAACCCGAGACCAGGACATCGACGTACGCCTCGAAGCCCTCACCGACCTGCTCAGCCACCCCCGCCGCCCCCTGGAAGAAACCTGCGACCTCCTGCTGGGCGCCCTTCGCCACGCGGACGACCACGACGACGTCGCCCTCCTCATCGCCCGCGTCCAGCCCCACCCGGCCGGCGCGTTTTCGCACCCGCCGACCTGATCGCCGCCCGGTCCAGGCTCGGGCCGCGCTGCGCGGAAGTCGGACGACGCGGGTCGCGCACCTTCGGCCACTGGGTGAGAGTGAGATCCATGGCCGTACAGCCGGACCGCACCCCGCAGCCGGGACGTCACGAGACGCCCGACGAGAGAGCCGACCGGAACCTGGTCGAGCTTCTCCAGGAGCTGCGTGTCCTGCAAACCGGCGTGCAGATCGTCTTCGCCTTCCTGCTCGGCGTGGCATTCACCACCCGCTTCGAGCAGCTCAACGACACCCAGCAGGACATCTACGTCACCACCCTGCTGCTCACGGTCGTCGCCTCCGCGGTCCTCGCCACCCCCGTGGCCGTACACCGCGGTCTGTTCCACCGGGGCGCCAAACGCCGGATCGTGGAGCTGTCGACCCGGCTCGCCCAAACCGGCCTCGTCTTCCTCGCCCTGGCCCTCAACGGCGCCGTCCTACTCCTCATAGACGTCGTACTCGGCCGCACCGCGGCCATCGCCCTTACTACGGCCAGCATGCTGATGTTCGCCGGCCTGTGGTTCGTACTGCCCTGGACGCTGAGACGCCCCTGACCAGACAGTCGTGTCCACGCTTCGGGAGGAGGCCGCCCTTTCCGGCTGCAGCCGAGGCCTACGGACTGACCTGCCGCGTATACACCACACCCGACGGACTCGCCGGCGCACCCACGGTCGACGAACTCGTCCAGGCACTCACCAGCGAACCCTAAGATCGTCGCACCACACTCTCCGTCGATCCCTGGAATCCGCCCCCGCACATCGGCAACGTCACAGTCTCAGGTCGCTGCGGTGCGCGAGGCGAGGGCATGGCCCGGGTGTGATGTTGGGCCAGACGGACCAGTGTTCTACCTCCGTGCGGGGGTCATGGCATCGCGCCGCGTTGACATTCGCCTTTCGCTGTCCACAAGTGGGGTGTTGCGGCCCGACCTGCGCCCTCAGCGGCCTGCCCGATCGGTCGACACCTCCCGCCCTCAGGAGCTCCCATGAAGCACGCCCGACTGGCGACGACCGGGGCAGTCGCTGTCGCCCTGCTCGCCATCGTCCTCAGCGGTTGTTCGAGTAGCAGCAAGAAGTCGACTCCGGCTCCGGCCACGTCCAGCACTGCCACGTCCAGCACTGCCACACCCAGCACTGCCGCGTCCGGCGCCGCGGCCACCGTCGGCGTCGCGTCCAGCAAACACGGCCCGATCCTGGTCGACGGGCAAGGCCGGACGCTTTACCTCTTCGAGGCCGACAAGTCGACGACGTCGACCTGCGAGGCCGCCTGTGTGACTGCGTGGCCGCCGTTGATCAGCTCCGGTGCGCCGAAGGCCGGCAAAGACGCCAAGGCCGACCTGCTGGGCACGACCAAGCGGACCGATGGCACGACCGAGGTCACCTACAAATCCCATCCGCTCTACTACTACTTGGGCGACGCCAAGCCCGGCGACACCACGGGCCAGGAGCTCAACCAGTTCGGTGCGAAGTGGTACGTCCTCAACGCATCCGGAGACAAGGTCGAAGGCGGCTGACGAACGCTTCCACACCGACCCCGTGATCCCCCACCGTGCGGCCGGCCCGAGGAGGACACCGTGACGCGCCGCGCTGACGTGCCTCACGCCGGTCGCCTCGTCCCCTTGCCATGGCGCCGGCGTGCTGTTGCCGGTCGCGGTTGCGGTCGCGTTGTATGCCTTGGGCCGGACGCTCACTCCCGACTACACCAGCAGCCTGTTCGGGCGGCGTGGTAACGACGCCAACGAACTGAAGGCGCGGCTGGGCAGCGCCCTGCTCGCTCTGGCCCTCGCGGGGCGGGTTCGCCACGTTCTCGACCTACGGGCAGTACATCCGCTGCGGCGAAGATCCCGGCGATGATGCACAGCGCGTACGCGCGGATCGGGACCGGCCCGAGGAGTCGCGCACCCGGGACACCGAACGCGACATCGAGCAGGTCGGGTTCACCATCGAGCGGGTGCGTCGCTTCGACTTCCTCATCAACGGCCGGGCCAGCCCCGCGTCACCGTCGATCACCGGGACCGCCCGCCCGCCGTCCGCCCGGCAGCGGTGACGGCGGGCGGGGGCCGCCACGCTACGCGCCCCCGCAGCACCCGTCGCAGCAGTCGTCCATCGGCGTGTGCCGGTTCGGCACGGCCTGGCAGCCGACGCAGCAGGTCGCATCGCAGCCTTGATCGCAACACTCCCCGCACGTCGGACAGCAGAGGCAGGGAGTGGCGTGCGCGTGGGGCGCCTGGCGGAGTTGCAGGGCGGGCGCGGCCGGCGCGGACGCCGCCTGGGCCTGAGTGAGGCCGCCGATTGCGACGGTGGCCGCGAGGGCGGTTCCGGCGAGAACGCCGGCGCGGGCGAGGATACGTTGGCGCATGAGGCACCTTCTTCTGATTCGGTGGCAGAGATCGCGGCGCTCGCCGCAACAGCATATTACCTAATCACCTAAGGAAAATAGGTGATGAGAGCTCCGAATGGGTGACGCTGCGTGTGACTCCTAGGTGGCTTAGGCTTGCCGGGTACGTTCCCAGGTGTGACAGAAGGGCGAGGGCGCATGCCGCAGTTCGGAGACCTGGAGGCCGCGATCATGGATGCGGTCTGGGAGGCGGGCAAGCCGCTGCGTGTACGCGAGGTGCTGGAGCGCCTGGAACGCGACCCGGTCCCGGCGTACAACACGGTGCACACGGTGACCGAGATCCTGTACCGCAAGGGCTGGCTGTCCAAGGAGCCGGAGGGGCGGGCGTTTCGCTACGGCGCGACCGCCAGCCGGGAGAGTTACGTGGCCGGCCTGATGGGTGAGGCGATGGCCGTCGCCGGGGACCGGACCGCGACGCTGGCCCGCTTCGTGGAGGACATGCATCCCGGCGAGGCCGAGGAGTTGGCGCGTTTGCTGCGTGCCGCGCAGAAGCGTGAGCGGACCTCGTGATCATCGCGGCGGTGCTGTTCGGCTACGTGGCGCTGCTGTGCACGCTCGCTCCGCGGTTGCTGCGTTCGGCGCGCTGGGCCGAGCGGGCGCCGCGGCTGGGCATCGCGGCCTGGCAGGTCCTGGGGGTGGCGGCGCTGTCCTCCGCCGTCATGGCGGGTCTGGCTCTCGTGGTGCCGACGGTGCGGATCAGTGCCGACCTCGCCGGCCTGCTGCACGCCTGCGTGATGGCGCTGCGCGCGCAGTACGCCTCGCCGGGCGGAGCGGCGGCGGGCGCCGCCGGGGCGGTCCTCGCGCTGGCCGTCCTCGGACGGACCGCCTACTGTCTGGGCGCCGCCGTCCTGCGGGTGGCGCGGGAGCGGACGCAGCACCGTGAGGTGCTGGATCTGGTGGGCCGCCCCGATGCGGGGCGCGGTTTGGTGGTGCTGGACCATGACGAGCCGTTGGTGTACTGCCTGCCGGGCCGCCATCGCCGCACCGTGATCACCACCGGAGCTCTGCGTGCCCTGGATGACGCGCAGGTCGAGGCGGTCCTCGCGCACGAGCGCGCGCATCTGGCCGAGCGCCACGATGCGGTGCTGGCCTGGGCCGGTGCGCTGGCGCGGGCCTTCCCCCGGGTGCCGCTGTTCTGCAACGCCGAGGCAGAGGTGGCCCGGCTGGTCGAGATGCGCGCCGACGATGTCGCCGCCGCGCGGGCCGGACGGCTGACCACGGCCGCCGCGCTACTGGCCGTCGCCGCCAGCGGCTCCCCGTATCCGGTCCCGGCGGCCGCCCTGGCCGCCGGTGGCAGCACCGCCGCCCGGCGGGTGCATCGCCTGATCGAACCGCACCGCCCGCTCGGTCGGGCGCGGGCCACCGCCGGATCACTGGCGGTCGCCGTGGCGATCGCCCTACCGGTGCTGGTACTCGGCGGACCGGCTGCCGCCGCCATGCAGATGAATTACTGCCCGGACGCCACCCCGATGGCAGCCGGGACCGTGATGCGCTGACCGGCAACTGACCCCATTGCGTCCCGTCATTCCCTTGCTCCTATATTCCTTAGGTAATTAGTTAGTAGGACTGAGGGAGCCGGATGAGGGATCTACTGTTCGGCACGACACTGTTGGCGTCGTTTCTCGGCGGAATGGTGGCGCTGCTCGCTCCGTGCTGCGTGTCGGTGATGCTGCCCGCGTATCTGGCCGCAGGCTTCCGCCGCCGTACCGGGATCCTGGCCGCCACGCTGGTCTTCGCCGCCGGGGTCGCCACCGCGATCGTGCCGATCGGGCTCGGCGCGAGCGCGCTGACCGCGCTGGTCTCCGGCCATCACCTGCTCGTCTTCTCCCTCGGCGGGGCCGCGATGCTGGTGGGCGGGGCGGCGGTGCTGGCCGGCTGGAAGCCGCAGCTGCCCCTGCCCGCTGGACGCGCGCCCGGCGGGCACGGCTTCGGTTCGGTGTACGGGCTGGGACTGTTCTCCGGCGCGGCCAGCTCCTGCTGCGCGCCGGTCCTGGCCGGCGTGGCGGTGCTGTCGGGGGCGGCGGCCTCGTTCCCCGCCGCGCTGGCGGTCTCGCTGGCGTACGTCGCCGGGATGGTCGCCCCGCTGTGCCTGCTCGCCCTGGTGTGGGACCGCAGGGACTGGGGTGCGACCCGGCTGCTGCACGGCCGCCAGGTGACGTGGCGACTGGGCCGGTGGCGCCGCGCGATACCCCTGGGCACGGCCGCCTCCGGCGTCCTGCTCCTGGCCATGGGCGCACTGACCACGTTCCAGGCCGTACGCGGCCCGGACATGGCCTCGGGCGGATGGCGGCTGCGGCTGGCCGCCGACCTGCAACATGCCGCCTCGCTGACGACCAGCGCGCTGGCCTGGCTGCCCGGCTGGGTATTCGCGATCCTCCTGGCCTCTGCCGTCGGTTGCCTCGCCCGGCAGGCGGCCCACCATCTCGGCCGTGACCGTGCGGCCACCCCCACGACACCACCGCCCTGCTGCGAGTCACCGCGAGCCGACCCCCACCCCGTACCGGCATCCCCCGCCGGAAAGGACGCCTAGCCATGAGAGCGACGAGTAAGACAGCGCCACGCCGGCCCGTGCGGCGCCCATCCTCCGGCGCCGCGCCGGACCCGCGGCACCGCCTGTGGTGGCGGGCGGGTATCGCGCTGGCCACTGTCGGCGCCCTCGCCGCGCTGTACGCGGTGTTCTCCACCTCCAGCAGCGGGCGTACCGGCGGCCAGGGGGCGTACGACGTCGGCAGCCCCGGGCCCGGCACCCCCGCCCCCGGATTCGCCCTCACCTCCAGCACCGGCCATCAGCTCCAACTGGCTGACCTGCGCGGCAAGAACACCCTCCTGTATTTCCAGGAGGGCCTGACCTGCCAGCCCTGCTGGGACCAGCTCACCGACCTGGAGAAGGACGCCGCCAAGGTCAAGGCCGCCGGGATCGACGACATCGTCTCGATCACCACCGACCCGGCCGATCTCATCGCCCGCAAGACCCGCGACATGCACCTGGCCACGCCTGTCCTGTCCGACCCCGACCTGGCCGTGTCCAAGGTCTACCGCGCCAACGACTTCGGGATGATGGGCGCCTCCCGCGACGGCCACACGTTCGTCCTTGTCGGCCCCGATGGCACCATCCGCTGGCGTGCCGACTACGGCGGCGCCCCGGACTACACCATGTACGTCCCGGTCGCCCGCCTGCTGGCCGATCTCGCCGCGGGGACGCACCGATGATCGCCCTCACGCTGCTCACCCAGAACGATTGCGGCTGGTGCGACCGCGCCAGGCGTCTGCTGGCCGAGGTGGTCGATGACGTCCCCCTGCAGCTGACCGAGATCGGCCTGGATACCGACACCGGCCGTGAACTCGCCGCTCGCCACCGCCTGTTGTTCGCCCCCGGCCTGCTCCACGGCGACCGGCTCATCGCCCACGGACGGCTCTCCGCCCGCGCTCTGCGCCGCGAACTGGCCCGTATACCTCAGCCCTGAAATCCCTGAACGAGACGAGGAGCCCGACCATGGACAAGTTGCTCTACCTCCTGCCGACTCTCATGTGCCCGATAGGGATGGGAGTCGTGATGTGGTTCCTGATGCGCACCAAGCGCGGCGACGCACCCGTCACCCCGACGGCCGCCCAGGAACAGGAGCTGACCCGGCTGCGCAAGGAAGTCGACGCCCTGCGTGCCGAGCAGGACAGCCCGCGCCCCGACCTGCACAAAGGAACGGCCACATGACCGGGCTCCTCTTCCCGCTCGCCGCGACCGCACTGGCCGCCGCCGTCACCTGGTGGTGCTGCGTACGCCCCGCGCGGCGGCAGCCCCACACGCCTGCGGCGGACTGCTGCGCGGCACCCTCCCGGTCCATCGACGACGAGATCCGGGACACCGCGGCGGAACTACGACGACTGCGCGAGCAGGCCGCCCCGCCGCCGGTACTGGATGAGCGACCGGAGACCCTTAGCTCGTGACACCCCCCGCACCAGGCGAACGGCGCTCAGCATCGCGCTACGCCGCCGTACTCGCCCTGCTCGTCCTCGCCGTTCTGCTGGGCACCGCTGCCCCGGCCTCCGCGCACGCCACCTTGCTGTTCACCGGCCCGGCGGCGGACGCGACGGTGGCCGACGCTCCCAGTGCCCTGGTCCTGGTCTTCGACCAGCCGGTCAGCCTCTCCGGCGCCACCACCGTGCGCCTGAAACCGTCGGCCGACCTCGGCTCCGCCTCGTTGAGCAACGACGGCCGCACCGTCACCCTCCCGGTACGCGGCGGCATCACGGCCGGAGTGCGGACCGTGGAATGGCAGGTCACCGCGCGCGACGGCGACATCATGGCGGGCAGCTACCAGTTCGCCGTCGGCCCGCGCACCGTCGCCCTCAACTCCGGGCAGGCCACCCAGGCCAAGGACGCCACGCCCACCGCCGTCCTGCGCTGGCTGCTGTTCGCCGCCCTGGCCCTGCTGCTGGGCGAGTTGACCGGGCGCCGCCTCGCCACGCGGGTGCCCGGCGCTCCCGGCGCACGGCCGCGCCGCTGGGCACCGGCCGCAGCGCTGGTGGGATCCGCGTCGGCCGTCGGCCTGGCCGCGCTGCTCGCGCACGACGGCTCCAGCCTCGGAACCCGCCCCGGGGTGCTGGCGCTGTCGGAGGTGGCCGGCTTCGCTCTCGCCGCCCTCGCCACGTTCCTACGGCGTGAGTCCTGGGCCGCCCTGCCGCTGACCGGTGTGGTCGTCGCCGAGGCGCTGCGCGCCCACCCGCAGGCCGACCATCCCCTCGCCGGGGCGCTGCTGACCGCTATCCACCTCACCGGCGCCGTCCTGTGGACCGGAACGCTGGTCAATGTGCTGCGCACGGCTGCCCTGTGGCGCGGCGCCCCCGCTCGCACGGTGCTGCTGTCCTACGCCCGGCTGGCGGCCTGGCTGTTCGCCGCCGTCATCATCAGCGGGCTGGTCTCGGCACTGTTGCTCGTCCCGTTCGGCGACTTCGCCACTACGGGCTACGGGCAGGTGCTGCTCGTCAAGATCGCTCTGGTCGCCGCGGTGAGCGGCCTGGCCGTGCTCGCCCGCCGCCGGCTCCGCGCACGCACCGGCCGATCCGCGCAACGGCTCGCCCGTACCGAGGCCGCCATCCTCGCCTGTGTATTGGCCCTGGCCGCCACCCTCACCGTGCTGCCCGCCCCCGCCGGCGCGAACCGGGCGCTGCCCTTCGCGCCCCCGGCCGACGGCCCGCTCGTCCCGGTCGGCACCCGGGCGGGGGAGATCGGTATCAGCGCCCGCGCGAGCGCCGGACAGCTCGTCATCGACCTGTCCACACCCCAAGTCGGCGACACCGCTTCCCCGTCGTACGCCCTGGGCCTGACGCTCGCCGATCCACGCGGCACCACCCGGCCCGTGAAGCTGCGCGGCTGCGGCACCGGCTGCTTCTACACGCCCGTCGCCTGGCACGACGGCACCAGCCACCTCACCCTCACCGCCTCAGCCGGGCCGTGGCAGGGCGGCCGCGCCGGACTCGCCGTGGACTGGCCGCCCCAGCCGGACGCCGCCCTGTTGCGCGAGGCCGTCGCCGCGATGAAGGCCGTCCCCCACTTCACGCTGCACGAACTGGTCACCAGCAACACCGCGTCCGGCCTCGGCAACCCGATGGCGCTGCCGGTGAGCGGCAACGACTTCCTCGCCTCCGAGCCGTACGGCAGCGGCACCGCCCCCGTCACCACCCGCCTGCCCGACGAGGGCGGCCGGCGGCTGATCGCCCTCGCCTACCCCGCCGAACACCTCCAGCTCGCCCTCACTCTGGAGCGGGACGGCCGGATCCTCCATGAGACCCTGGCCGCCCCCAACCACCTGATCACGCGCACCTTCGTCTACCCGGAAGGCGCGGAGGAGCGGTGACTACTCGCCTTGGGGGAAGTCGAACGAGGATGGCACCTTCAGTTTGCTGTCGGGAACCCCGAAGACAAGGGCGATTTCGCGATGCGCGGTCAGCTCGATCGATGCCGGATCTCCGGCCACGCGCTTGCCGTCCACATACGCCGCCAGCGTCTTGCCGCCTCCCGCCGTCAGCCCACCGATCCCCTGGGCGTCCAGCCGCACGCCCCACTCATTGAACAGCTGGCCAAGGATGTAACGACGGTGCGCCGGCGCCTCGACGTGCACTACCCCGGCCGCGTCGTGGGTGTGGAGCTCCGACATGGCCTGCGCGGCCTGATCGATCCCCAGGTTCGCCGGCACCGGCACCGCCTTGCCGTCCACGATCACATCCAGGTGCGCATGGAAGTGATTGACGGTCCCCTCCATCGCCGACACCTTCAGCCCGGCCGCCTTCGCCCCCGCCGAGGCATTCGCCGGGGCCGCCCACGGCGGCAGCATGGTCGAGCTGCCGTAGGCCACCGGCGCAGGCAACGGCCCCGACGCCTTGCCGTCACCCGACCCGCCATGCGCCGTCACCGCCCACACGATGCCCCCGGCCGCAGCCACACCGACGATACTCAGCGCCGATATGAACGCCACCCGCGCCCGTCGCTCCTTGCGCGCCTGGGCCGCCCGCGCCGCCGCCACCCGCTCCCGGGCGCTCTCCTTGGCCGCCTTCTGCCCGCCCGCACGAGCGGGGGCGCTCTTCGTCGACTTCTTGGCCACGGCGCTTGTCTCCTCAGTCCATCGGATCACCGAAATCATCACCGATACTACTAAGGACTTTAGGTGAACGGCGCGTGGATCGGCGACCCTGGGACCTCTAGGTCACAAGTGACCCGTAGGAGGAAGGCGTAATAGGCGATATCCCAGTTGGTGATCTCGGTGGCACGCAGCGCGAGTAGCGCGGCGCGCGGCCGCGACCTGACCGCCGGTCCCGGTCGGGGCCTCGCTGGTGTGCGGGGCAGCCACGTGAAGGTCAGCTGCAGCAGCCGGACGCGGCTGTGGACGAGGCTTTGGTGCTGGTGTCCTTGGCGTCCGCAGTAGCGCAGCAGGCGCTGCCTGCTTGCTTGGCGAGGCTGTCGGCGTCGGCCTTGACGACGTAGACCTCCCAGGGCTCGCGGCCGGGGCCGTGGACCCACACCTTGTCCTGCAGGGCGTAGCAACAGGTGGTGTCGTTCTCTTCGACAGTGTCCAGTTCGGCGTCCTTCAGACGCTGGGTGGCGGCGGTGACGGCTTCGGTGGTGTCGACTTCGACGCCGAGGTGGTCCATGCGGGTGTCCTCGCCGTCCTGGCCTTCGATGAGGACCAGCTTGAGCGGCGGCTCGGTGATGGCGAAGTTGGCGTAGCCGTCACGGAGCTTGGCCGGTTCGGTGCCGAACAGTTTGGTGTAGAAGGCAATGGACGCGGCGAGGTCGGGAACGCGGAGGGCGAGCTGTACGCGGGACATGAGGAGCCTCCTGCTGGTTGGGGTGGGGTTCAGCAGCCGCCGGTGGCCGGGGCTGCGCCGATCTGGAGGGCGGCCGGGGTCGCGCAGCAGCCTCCGCCGTCGCCGGCCTGGGCGGTGTCGGGCTCGTCGAACAGACCCGCGCCGCCGCACACCCCGGTCTCCGGAAGGGTCAACTCCACGCGGGCGGCGGCCTCGTGGTCTCCGGCCAGGGCGGCGGCCACGGAGCGGACCTGCTCGTAGCCGGTCATCGCCAGGAAGGTGGGGGCGCGGCCGTAGCTCT
Source organism: Streptomyces sp. PH10-H1 (assembly GCF_030063355.1). Lineage (GTDB taxonomy): Bacteria > Actinomycetota > Actinomycetes > Streptomycetales > Streptomycetaceae > Actinacidiphila. Next base: position 186,352 of record NZ_JASISZ010000005.1, on the reverse strand, counting down.
TCATGCCCACCAGGTAGACGTCCTGCTCGGGGTGGGCAAGTTCCTTGACACCGTGCGGATAGACGGTGCCGCAGGAGTGGACGTTGGGGTCGATGAGCGGGGCCAGTTCGACCGGTGCCTGCAGGCGTTCGTCGAGGGCGAGGCGGAGTTCGGAGACGAACGACAGGTCGGGGCGGAAGCCGGTGAGGCCGATGACCTCGTCGACCGGCTCCAGGCGGCGGTCGTCCTCGCCGACGAGGACCAGTCGATCGCCGTCCTGCTCGACCGCAGTGGTGCGAAAGCCGGTGACGGCGGTGGCGTGCCCGGCGTCCACGGCGGCCTTGGCGCGCAGGCCCAGCGCGCCGCGGGCGGGCAGCTGGTCGGCGTCGCCACCGCCGAAGGTGCTCGCTCCGACGCCGCGCCGCAGGATCCACACGGCGTGGGTGCCGGGGGCCTCCTTGGCGAGGTCTGCGAGGCAGGCGAGTGCGGTGAAGGCGGAGGCGCCGGTGCCGACGACAGCGGTGCGTCGGCCTGCGTAACGCTCCCGCACGGCCGGGTCCTTCACATCGGGGACGCGGTAGGAGATGCGGTTCGCGGCGGCGCGTTCGCCGAGGGCGGGCAGGCCGTCGCCGCCCAGCGGGTTGGGAGTGGCCCAGGTGCCGGAGGCGTCGATGACGGCGCGGGCCAGGATCCGCTCCTCGACTCCGTCAGCGGTGGTCAGGTGGACGGTGAAGGGCTGCTGGTCGCGGTCGGAGTCCACGACACGGTCACGGCCCGCCCGGGAGACGCCGGTGACGGTCGCATCGAAGCGGACCTTGTCGCCGAGGATGTCGGCGAGCGGCTGGAGATACTGCTCTGCCCAGTCCCCGCCGGTCGGGTACGTGGCGCCATCAGGGTGGGTCCACCCGGTCGGGGCCAGCAGCTTCTCCGCAGCGGGGTCGACGACCTCGGACCAGGTGGAGAACAGCCGGACGTGACTCCACTCGCGTACCGCGCTTGCGGCGGACGGTCCGGCTTCCAGAACCAGTGGCTCGATGCCCTGCTCGATGAGGTGGGCGGCGGCGGCCAGGCCGACGGGGCCGGCGCCGATGACCACGGTCGGCAGGGTGGTGGTGCTGTCGCTCATCGGATGCTCCAGGGGCAAGGTGCCGTCGGATCTTCTGTTTCGACGTCTGTCGATATGGAAGAGCTTGCCTCGCGCATCGACAGATGTCAACATAGATGCATGTCGAACCTGAGCGTGGTGGAGTTGCCGGTCCTGAACAACGACACGGTCGTTCCCTGCTGCCCGCCGCTGACCTCGGCGGAACTGTCGGAGAGCGACGCGGTGAAGATGGCGGCCATGTTCAAGGCCCTCGGCGACCCCGTGCGCCTGCGGTTGTTCTCCAAGATCGCCGCCCACCAGGGTGGGGAGGCGTGCGTGTGCGACATCCAGGACGTCGGCGTCTCCCAGCCGACCGTCAGCCACCACCTCAAGAAACTGCGCGAGGCCGGGCTGTTGACCTCCGAGCGGCGCGGCACCTGGGTGTACTACAAGGTGGAGCCGTCGGTGCTCGCCGCCATGGGGCAGATGCTCGCCATCTGAGACCGGCTACCCGCGCGACGGCCAGCCGCACACGGCACGGATGACCCGGATTCCCGTCGAAGACGTCGGTGTCCGGCGGCCCGGGTCGGTTTCGTCAGAGGCCTCTGGGCGCGTACTTGATGACGCCGACGCCGGCCAGGCAGATAAGGGCGTCGACGATATCCGCGCGGTCGGGCCGGAAGCCATCGGCAACCATGCCTCAGGCCAGGGATCCGGCACTGACCCCTACCGGCTGGCCGCCACCCGCGCTCGTGCCGAACAGCAGGCGGCCGCAGCCGCCGCCGGCTGACGGCCCTCCGCTACCGCACCGCCGCCACCATCGTCGTGATCGGCGTCGGCGGCATGTCCACCATCCTGCTCGTCCAGACCGTGCTGGGCTGGTTCGGCTTGGCCTGACATGAGGGTGACCTAGCGATTCCCTTGCTGCGGAAACTACCGCCTCAGGGCCGGAACCCGCTGCTGTCGGCAGGGAGCTGCCTCCCCGCAGCTGCGCTGACCGATCTCCCCCAGACGGTGGTCCGAACCGGGGCCGCCCAGTCCGACCTGGGATAGTCACGCCGTGACCAAACCGATCGAGATTTCCCGCCAGACCCTGCTTCGCCGGGGCTTCCTCCTGGAGTACGCCACGCTGGGCTGGAACGTGGTCGGCATCGTGGTATTGGCCTTCGCCGCCGTCGCGGCGCGCTCGGTGGCCCTGGCGGGCTTCGGCCTGGACTCCCTGATCGAGATCGGCGCCTCGACGGCGGTGATCTGGGAGCTGTCGGGCACCGGCGAGGACCGGCAGCGCAAGGCCATGCGGCTGATCGGCTCCGCGTTCCTGGCACTCGCGCTCTACCTGCTGGTGCAATCGACCTGGGTCCTGGCCGCAGGCTTCCACGCCCACCACAGCCCTACCGGGATCGCCTGGACCGCAGTCACCGCTGTGGTGATGTTCGCCCTGGCCTGGGGCAAGGCTCGCACCGGCGCCGCGCTGGACAACCCGGTGCTCAAGACAGAGGGGCGCGTCACCTTCATCGATGGCCTGCTGGCCACCGCCGTCCTGCTCGGCTTGGTGCTGAACGCAGCCGTTGGGCTTTGGTGGACCGACCCGCTGGCCGGTTACGTCATCGTCTACTACGGAATCAAGGAAGCCCGAGCCGCCTTGATCCACTGAAACCGCACAAACGCTCCACTCCTAACCCGCACCGGCCCCCGGCTTCCTTAGTCCAGACAAGCAAGCCGACCCGCTACCGGTTACATCCTGGTCTACCGGATGCAAGCCGCTGAACGCCGGTCAGCGGGGCGCGGCGATCAGCAGCCCGGCCAGAGGGCTGAACCCGTTACGGCTTGGTGGCACGCACGACAACTGCGTGCATGGCGTCGGCGATCCGATGGGTCGGGATGATGCTGATGTCGGTGAAGCCGGCAGCCGCCAGGTGGTCGCGGTACTCGGTGAAAGTGAGGGCGCCGGCGAGGTCGAGTATCTCGTCGGTCATGTCCAGGCCATAGGCGATGCCGGCGGGGCCGATGCATGCGCCGAGAGCAGGACGTCGATGCCGCCGCCGGAGCCGAGGTCCAGGACGGTCTCGCCCGCGTGGAGGTCGGCGACGGCCAGTGGGTTTCCGCAGCCGAGGCTGGCGGCGACGGCCGCTGCGGGCAGCTCGCCGCGTTCACCGTCGGTGTACAGGGCTGCGCCGAAGGTCTCGTCCAGGGCGTCGGACTCCGCGCAGCCGACCTCGTCGGAGCAGCAGGAACTGGGCCCGGACGACCCGTTCCGGGCAACGGTGGCGTAGTGGGTGCGGACCCGTTCGCGTGCTGCGTGGTTGTCGGAGGTCGTCACGGCGTCGTTGTCTCCTTCGCGGGTGAGGAGCGGTGCGGGATGCGGTGTCGCAGGGCTCGCAGGAGCAGGGGGAGGCCGACCACTGCGGGCAGGAACCAGAAGGACAGCGGTGGAAGGCGTTTCCACAGCGGCAGCCGGGGCGTGTTGTCGACGTAGAAGGCGGTCAGCAGGGCCCGTACCGGCGTCGAGGTAGGCCACACGGGCTTCGCCGACCTGGGTGTAGGTCCGGCCGGAGGGTCGTTCATGCGGGGTCATCGCCGCCCACCGCCGTCTCCTCGGTCAGGCACAGCGCCAGGTCCAGCACGCTGGGCACGCAGGCGTCGGCGATGGAGTAAAAGATCCGGTTGGAAGAGAGCCCAGCCTGGCCGCCGCCGACCACCACCACATCCGCACGAAGGATCATGCCGCAGGCGTCCCGGTGGCCGTCCTGCCGCGCAGGAAGATGACTGCCACCAGCGCCAGGCCGGCCACGGCGCCCAGCAGTTGCATGGCGATGAACGCCGGCACGGAGGCGGGGGCGATGCCCGCGAAGGTGTCGGTGAAGGCGCGGCCGATGGTGACGGCGGGGTTGGCGAAGGAGGTGGAGGAGGTGAACCAGTACGCGGCGCCGATGTAGGAGGCGACCGCGACGGGCGCGAAACGGAGCCGGTCGGTGCGGGCCAGACCGAAGATCAGCAGGATCAGACCGGCGGTCGCGACCACCTCACCCAGCAGGAGGTTCCCGGCCGAGCGGTCGTGCGTGGACCACTCCACCAGCGGCTCGCCGAACATCGCGTCCGCCAGGATCGCGCCCGCGATGGCGCCGACGATCTGCGAGGGCACGTAGACGGCCACCTCGCGGGCGGTGACACCTGCTCCGCCACGGCGTGCATTCCACCACTCGGCCAGCGTCACGGCCGGGTTGAAGTGCGCGCCGGAGACCGGGCCGAGGAGTGTGATCAGTACGCCGAGGCCGAAGACGGTGGCGGTGGAGTTGGCCAACAGCTGGAGAGCCACGTCCTGGGTGAGTTCGGTGGCCTGGATCCCGGAGCCCACCACGATTGCCACGAGGGCGGCGGTGCCGACGAGTTCGGCCGCGGCGCGGGCGATGAGCGGGGTACGGGGCGGGGTGGCGCCGGGTGCGGGCTGGGGCGCGTCGGCGGCTATGACGGTCTCCGCGTGGGGGGCGGTGCCGACGGGCTCGGTGGCGGTCAACGAATTCTCCTCGGGCAGGTGAGGCAAAGCGCGGAAGGCTATGGGCAGGACCGCTTGAGGTTCGCGTCGGCGGTGGCACGCGCGGCCTGGGCGAGGTCGGCGAACTGACCGGCGAGGGCTTCGATGACTTCCGGGCGCAGGCGGTAGTAGGTGTATCTCCCGCAGGGCTCCGTATCGACGACCCCGGCCTCGCGCAGCACCTTCAGGTGGTTGGAGAGGTTCGTCTGCTTGGCACCCGTCTCCTCCACGAGGTGGGTGGTGCAGAGCGTCTCCTGGGCGAGGAGGGTCACGATCTGGAGCCTGAGCGGGTCGGCCAGAACCCGGATCAGATCAGTGTCGACTGACGTCATCATGCGCTGATACTGTCACATCAGTGGTGGCTGACACCATCGGGTGCTGATGCTATTCGTGCCCGGCCATGCTGCGAGACGAGAGAGACCTCTGATGTCCGACAAGCCCTCGGTGCTGTTCGTCTGTGTCCACAACGCCGGCCGCTCCCAGATGGCCGCCGCGTGGCTCACCCACCTGGCCGGGGACCGCGTCGAGGTCCGCTCCGCCGGCTCCAACCCAGGTGACGCCGTGAATCCGGCCGCGGTCGAGGCCATGGCCGAGGTCGGCATCGACATCTCCGCCGAGACCCCCAAGATCCTGACCACTGACGCGGTTAAGGAATCGGACGTGTGCATCACCATGGGCTGTGGCGACACCTGCCCCGTGTTCCCGGGCAAGCGGTACCTGGACTGGAAGCTCGAAGACCCGGCCGGCCAGGGTGTCGAGGCCGTCCGCCCGATCCGCGACGAGATCAAGAAGCTCGTTGAGGACCTGTTCGCGGAGATCGCCCCGGAGCCGGCGGCGTGAGCTGAAGCCGCGGCTTAGTGTCTGGGTAGTTCACTACTGCAGCCCCATTTACGCTGGCGGAACAGGCTTCCGTCGCGAGGTGGACCGGTGGGCAGCATCCGGACCGCTACACCGCCGTTGTCAACGTCTGCGTGACGCTGCGCCGCGCCGAAGGCCGGGTGCTGTTCTCCGAGCGAGCGAATACCGGCTTCTCCGAGGGGCTGCTCGGCATCCCGGGTGGCCGGCTGGAGGCCGGGGAGTCGATCGCCGCGGGCGGAGCCCGGGAACTGGCCGAGGAGATCGACGTCCGGGTCGACCCCGACTCTTTGAGGTTCCTGCATGTCGCTCATCATTTCGGCGAGGAGTGGGGCGCGCGGCACCGATTCGCGGGCCTCTACCGCCGCCGAAGGCGTGCTGACCGCACCGTCGCCGATGACCCTGGCGGTGACGCGCCTGCTGGCCCGCACCCAGGCCGACCACCTGGTGAGCCTGCTGGACGAGCAGGACGGGCAGGCGCAGCGCGACGCCATCTACGGCCGCTATTACCGCGGCTGCGGTAAGAACCCCGCCAGTGCGCCACGAGGCGCTGTTGTGTCGGACGGAGGTGGAAGACCACCGTCGCTTCGCCGTCGTAGCGGTGGGGTGAAGCTGGAGGCAGCCTGAACCGGGGATCGCGGGGGAGGGTGAGAGCAGCCTCGACAAAGTCGGGTCGGCCCAGCACTGCCGGATGGGTCGGGCCCGGTGAGCGAGACGGGAAGGTATACGCGAGGAACCGGCGTCATTACGCCTCTTGAGTTCTTGCCAGCTCCAATCCGGTGGATATGGGCTGGTCAGCGGTGCGCAACCGTCCGGAAGGGCGGTGAACTCCCGGTCCGGTATTGGCAGCTTGGTCCGGGAGGCCACGACGAAGGTCTACGGCGTAGTCGTGGCGAGGCCGCAGGGGCAGAGCCGGGTGCCTAACCCGTCAACCGAACAGCAGTGAACGTGGGAACCGCTCGTGTCCGTTCCCCGCGACCCGGCCAGCCAGGCCGGACGGAGGGGGGATAGGCGAGATGCCTGCCGATGGGCGCGAGCGGGGCGGAGCCGTCGTAGTACTCGGAGCCGGGGAGAGCCCGGCACAGGGGGAAGGACGGCAGCGTGCCAAGCAAGGAGAGGAGTGCAATGCCCGAAGGAGCGCCGGTGAATACCGGCGCCGTGCGGTGGCCAGGTCCTGACTCGGCTCATTTCGCGGTACGGGAGATGCAGATCAAGTTGCACCGATGGGCGGGAGAAGACTCCTCCCGCAGGTTCGGTGACCTGTTCAACCTCGTCTACGACCCGGCGTTTCTGGTGCACGCGTGGGAACGCGTGGCCACCAACACCGGGGCGAGGACCCCAGGAACCGACGGGGCCACGGTGGCCCTGATCGAGACCTGGATCGGGGTCGAGGCGTTCTTGGAACACATCAGGGACGCGCTGAAGTCAGGCGCATTCGAGCCGGTCGAAGTGCGGCAGGTGATGATCCCGAAGGCGAGCGGCAAGCTCCGCGCGCTGGGGATTCCCACGGTCGCCGACCGGGTGGTCCAGGCCAGCCTCAAAGCAGTGCTCGAACCCATCTTCGAGGCGGACTTCATGCCGTGCTCGTACGGGTTCCGCCCCAACCGGCGGGCACACGACGCGATTGCCGAGATCCACCACCTGTCTTCCGGGGCCAACAAGTTCCACTGGGTCCTGGAGGCAGACATCAAGGCGTGTTTCGACGAGATCGATCACACGGCCCTGATGGACCGCCTGCGGGCGAGGATCAAGGACAAGCGCGTCTGCACGCTGGTGGCGGCCGTGCTGACCACCGCAGGCACGTCGGTCGAACCGGAGGGCTCGGCCCGCGCAGAGAAGCTCGCCGTGACCGGGTTGCCCGCGGACCGGATCGGAGCGCTCGCCTTGGAGCACCGGATCATGCTGCACGAACTGACCACCCGAACCGTCTCACTGGAGGAGACCTTCATGGAACTCACCGCCCACAGCGTCGAATACCTGGCAGGACAGCCCCGATGACCACACTCACCTCCGTCCCCCCGACCACCCCGGCGGCGCCCGTCGCCGAACCACCCGTTCGATTCCGCGACCTGCTCGCCTCCGAGTGGATCAAGATGCGGTTCCTGCGCTCCACCCGTGGACGATCACACTCACCACCCTGTTCGTGATCGGGTCCGCCGCCGCGGCGGCGATGGCGGACTACAAGAACATCGCGGACTCCGGCCCGAACACGCGGCAGTCCCACGACTTCCTGGCCTTCGACGCCTATCCGCCGGCCGGCTACTGGACGCTGATGCTCGTCGCCGGCAGCATCGGCGCCATCACCGTCGTGAGCGAGTACAGCAGCGGCCTGATCCGCACCACCACCGTGGCCGTCCCCGCCCGCGGCTCGGCGGTGCTGGCCAAGGCGGTCGTCACCGCCGCGCTCTGGACCGCGGTCGGCACGGTCATCTCCACCGGTTGCTTCCTGGTCTCCCAGGCGATCCTGAACGGGCGGCACGCCGGAGTCCCGATCACCCACCCCGGTGTGTTCCGCGCCCTGGCCGCGTCCGCGCTGGTGGCCCCGGTCTGCGCACTGATCGGCCTGGGGCTCGGCGTCCTGATCCGGCACAGCGCCACGACCATGGTCACCAGCACCTTCACACTGCTGATGCTGCCCCCGCTCTTCTCGCAAAGGAGCCTCTGGTCCGCCGACGTCAACCACGCGATGCCGGTCACCGCCTGGAGGCGCCTGGTCGAGAACTGGCCACCGGATCCCGACTCCGTCGCGTTCACCGCCACGGTCCCCGGCTCCTGGATCGTGTACGCGCTCTGGCCGCTCGTCGCGGTCCTGCTCGCGGTGGTCGTCGTGCGGCGCCGTGACGTGTGAACGTGCCTCCCGTCGCTCCGACGTATGGCGGCTGAGGGTTGTGGCCTGCGCGGATGAGGTCCGGCAGGCGCACGGCCGTGGATCGCCCTGTCCGTTCCGCTGGTCTGAGCTGTTCAGCCTGTGTGCAGAAGTGCGGCGGCGAGTGCGGGAGCGGTTGCCGGGCCCGGGCCGTAGTGGGCATGGGCGTCGGCGATTTCGGGCATCTGGGGCTCGGCGCGCTCCTCGGGGGCCCGTTCCAGTACGGTCGTGCCCGTCTCGGCTTCCAGCACCGGGGTGTATCCGGCGGTGCGTAGTGCGGTGAGTGTGGCCTGTGGGGGCGCGGTGCTGATCAGCACAGTCGGAGCGATCTTGCGCAGGCCCAGTTTGGTGAGGCCGCGAGTGGCGGCGACCTCGGTGATGAGGTGTTCGTCGTCGCTGCGGATGCAGCAGGTCGAGCGGACCACGCGCAGGTGGCCGTGGGTTCGGGCGATGTCCTTGACGGTGTAGGTGAGGGGCTGGGGCAGCGGGGTGCCACCTTCGCTGACGGCGGTCAGACGCTCCAGCAAGGTGTCGCTGTCCAGGCCGGTGTCGAAGGCGCGGCGCAGTGAGGCCGGAGTGATCCGCCAGACGATGGCGTGTCCTTCGGATTCGCGATCGGCGACGGTGGCGAGCAGGTCGGTGAGGTCGGGGGCGGCGGCGCCGGTGACGGTGGCGGTCAGATCGGCCTGGAAGCGGGCGGTGGTACGCGGGGCGGGCAGCAGCGTATCGAGGGCCAGTTGCAACTCCGCTACCGCAGCGGCGAGTCGGGGGTGGCCGGTCAGGTCCGGGCCCGCGCCGGGGACGGCCGGGAAGTGGAGCACGGCCCCGGTGTGCAGCAGGGCGCGCAGGGCGCGGCCGGTGGCGGTGAGCGCACCGTGGGCTGTGACGCCGAGCAGTTCGGCCTCGGCGAGAGTGGCCTCGGCACGCGACTGAAGGTCGCGAGTGCCCAGGAACTCGGCGAGGGCGGGGCGGAACCAGGCCGCGCAGGTGAGCAGTTCATCGAGCCCGCCGGCGGTGATGCCGTGGCCGGCGGGGAGGGTGGCGAGGGCATCGAGGATGCCTCGGCGCAGGACGGCGGCCATCACGTCGGAGGGCGAGATCAGCGCGACGGGGGTCTGGTCGTCGTCGGCCGGCCAGTAGGTGAAGATCTCCGGGACGACGCCCCAGGTGACCAGTAGCGGCAGCAGCCGCTGGGCGGGGCCCGCGGTGATCCAGGTGTCGTAGCGGGGGGTGGGCAGCAGCCGCGCCGGGGGCTCGGGGGCCTGTTTGCGGCCACGTTGCCGGCCGCGCATCGCGGGGGCGGGTACCTCGTCCTGATGCGGGCAGAGCAGGTCGGCGTTGTAGGCGAGGTCGAGCCAGAGGCGGGCCTGTTCCTCGCCGATCCCGGCGTCCTTGGCGACCCGCCGGGTGTCGCGGACCGCGATGCCACCCGCCTTGCGGATCGACAACGGCCCGGCGGCCACAGCGCGCAGCACCAGTTCGGCGTGCCAGGCGGCTGCGCCGGCTGCCGCCTGGGCCTCGCCGTCGGCGCTGCGGGGCAGCGGTACGGCGCGGGCGAGGGCGGGCGGGGCGAGGTTCAGGCCGGGGGCAGTCTCGCCGCGCAGGGCGCGGGCGATCTCGTACGGCAGCTCGACGAGGTCGGCGCCGACGGGCAGCACCAGGCCGCGCTCGGCCAGCCAGTCGGTACCCGGATCGCCGGAACCGCCGGGACGCACGGTGAACTTGTGGTTCGGGCCGGAGTAGTAGCCATATCGCGAGACGAAGCAGTGGGTGCGCAGCAGAGGCGGCCCGGGCACCAGCTTGTCGAGCAGATCGCGGGCAGCGGGCGGGGCCTGGGCGGCCAGCTCCCGTACCTTCCCGGCATCCTGGAGGAAGGTGACGATCCGCCGCTGGGAACCGTCGCGGGTTGTGTCCCGGCCCGGGCCCAGCCGGTCGGCGATCCCATGGACCTCGGGAGCGTTGAAGGCGTCGGTGAGCAGCGGGTCGACGGGGCGGCCATAGCCCTGGAACTCGGCCGAGCTGCGGTGCAGCAGCGCCGGCACCGCGACCTTCGCGGTGTGCGGGGGCAGGACCAGTACCCGCTCGGCCAGACGGTCCAGGGCCTCCTGAAGGGCGGCCCGCGCCGCTGCGTCGGGTGCGAGCCGCCGCAGGACCTCGGTGCGCTCGATGGCGCGGCTCGCGGGATCGAGCTCGGGGTCCCGGCGCGGCATATGGGCGTGGGACGGCGCGGGTCCCCTGGGGGCGGGCCCGTGCTTTGCGTCGGCGAGCTGGGCGATGGCGGCCAGCAGTTGCAGGTCACCAGCGCTCAGCGAGCCCAACGCACGGCTGACGGAGTCGTCGGACAGCAGGTGGTCGGCGAGCTGACCCAGCGTACGCAGGGCCTGCCCGTATCCGGCGGCCTGCGGCAGCGACCGCAACTCCAAGAGTGCGGTGAGCTGCTCGGGAGTGCGCTCGGCGAGCCAGTTCTTCAGGGCGATGGAGCTTTTCACCCTGCCGATAGTAGGGGACACGGGAGCGGCGGACGGCCCCGGTCAACCACCCCTGTGCGCAGCGAAACCCTGTCCGTGTCATGCGATTTGGGAGTATTCGCGGAGGATGCCGCCGAGTCGATCGCGTCGTCGGACGCGGAACTGGTCCACCCGCACCTCACGTCGCCGGGGCCGTCCGCCGCCGGATCCGCACGGACCTCGCGGAGTCGGATGTTGATGGATCGTCCTTGGCCTCTCCGCCACCGCGCGCCGACCGCTCATGCCGCGCCCTCACCCAGATATGCGGCGCGCACTCTGGGGTTGTTGAGGAGCGCGGAAGCGGCGTCCGTCATCACGATCGACCCGGTCTCCAGCACGTAGCCCCGGTTGGCGAGTTTCAGTGCCTGCGCGGCGTTCTGCTCGACCAGCAGGACGGTCGTGCCCTGCTGGTTGATCTCCCGGATGATGTCGAAGATCTGGGCCACGATCAGCGGCGCCAGGCCCATCGAGGGTTCGTCCAGCAGCAGTAGGCGCGGCTTGCCCATCAGTGCGCGGCCGATGGCCAGCATCTGCTGCTCACCACCGGAGAGCGTTCCGGCGAGCTGCCCGCGCCGCTCGGCGAGTACCGGAAACAGTCCGAAGACCCGCTCCAGGTCTTTCTTCGGCACGCCCCGGAACCGGTAGGCGCCCATCTGGAGGTTCTCGAGCACAGACATCACGGGAAACACCCGGCGGCCTTCGGGGACGTGCCCGAGTCCGAGTCCGACCACTTCGTGGGGTGGTACGCCGTCCACGCGTTCGCCGCGGAAGAGCACCTCGCCCTGGCGGGGTGCCAGCATTCCCGAAATGGCCCGCAGCGTGGTGGTCTTGCCCGCCCCGTTGGCGCCGAGCAGCGTGACGACCTCGCCCTCCTCGACGACGAGGTCGATGCCTTTCAGCGCCTCGATGCCGCCGTAGGCGACGACCAGGTTCCGCAGCTCCAGCATGGGTGCGGCGGAGCCCGGCGGCCGGCCGCCGGACGGCTCGGATACCTCGGTGGCACTCATGGCTGTGGCTCCTCGTCCGCTCCGCCGGTGTCCTCCTCGGCAGAGCCGAGGTATGCCTCGATCACCGCCGGGTCCCGCTGGACCACCTCAGGCGACCCCTCGGCGATCACCTTGCCGAAGTTGAGCACCGTGACCCGGTCCGCGACCGACATGACCAGCTTCATGTCGTGCTCGATCAACAGAACGGTCACGCCCAGCTCGGCATTGATCCGCCGGATGAGCTGTTCCAGCTCGTGCTTCTCGGTGGGGTTGGTGCCGGCCGCGGGCTCGTCCAGCAGCAGGAGGCGCGGTCCCGTGGCGAGTGCCCGGGCGATCTCAAGCCGACGCTGGACACCGTACGACAGCGACGAGGCGAGCTCGTTCTCCACCGCTTCCAGCCCGACGAAACGCAGCAGTTCCTCAGTATGGGCGTCGCTGGTCTTCTCGTTCCTGCGGGCGTTCGGCAGGCCGAGCATCGCCCCTACCGGGCCGGTGTGCTGCCGTGTCTCAGCCGCGATCTTCACGTTCTCGAAGGCGGAAAGTGCGGGGAACAGCCGGATGTTCTGGAAGGTCCGGGCGATTCCGGCCTTGTTCACCGCGTGGGGTTTCGGGCTGCGGCGCCGGCGGGCCGGTCCGCTCACCAGCTGTACGGTCGAGCCGTCCGCCTTGACGAAGCCGATGGCGCCCTCCTGCGGGACATACACCCCGGTCAGGCAGTTGAACAGGGAGGTCTTGCCGGCCCCGTTGGGACCGATGACCGCCAGGATCTCGCCTTGGCGCAGCGTGAGATCGACCTCGTTGAGGCTGGTCAGGCCGCCGAACCGCAGGGTGAGCTTCTCCACGGTCAGCAGCGTCTCGCCGGCGTCCGCCGGCCGGTTCACAGTGGGGGCGGTCATCACATCTTCCCTTCCACCGGTTCCGACATCGCGTCGGCGTCGGCTACGCCCGCTCTCGCCAGCGTCAGCTCACGCTTACGCCGGCGCGACGGGATCAGGCCCTGCGACCGGAAGATCATCATCACTACCAGGATCGCACCGGTCCACATGGTGATGTCCTGCTGATTGACGAGATTCTCCTCCTGGAACACCGCGGGCAGGAATGTCAGCACCGAGGCACCGACGATCACGCCGACGATCGATCCCATACCGCCGAAGATGACATAGGAGACGACGCTGATCGACAGGACGACGGGGAAGCTCGCCGGATTGACGTAGCCGAACCGGGAGGCATACAGCACACCGGCGAAGCCCGACGTCGAGGCGCCGATCGAGAAGGCCATCAGCTTGTACTTGACGGTGGGAACACCGTTGGCGGCCGCGGCCACCTCGTCCTCCCGGATAGCGGCCCAGGTCCGGCCCACCTTCGAGTTCTCCAGGCGGTAGAAGAGAATCACCACCAACGCCAGCATCACCAGGAACAGATACCAGTAGGGCAGGGAGTTCAGTGTCCAGTCGTAGTGGATGCCCAGGATGTTGATCGAGAAGTGCGGGATGAGGCCCGTCCCCTGATTGCCGCCCGTCCAGGTGTTCTTGTTCACGATGAACAGCTGGACGATCTCATGGAAGCCCAGGGTGACGATCGCCAGGTAGTCGCCGCGCAAGCGCAGCGTGGGCGCGCCCAGCAGCAGGCCGGCGATGAGGCACACCGCCACGGCGATGGGCATCACCACGAACGGATTGAGGGTGAACCCCGGCTTCACCGGGAGTGCACCCGTGAAGTAGGCGACGGTGTACGAACCGATGGCGAAGAACGCCACATACCCCAGGTCCAGCAGACCGGCCCACCCGACGACGACGTTCAGGCCGACCGCCAGCAGCACGAACACCGCGACCTGGTCCACCAGCACCCGCTGGTAGAACTCGCTCAGCACCGGCGGCACGAGGATCGCCAGCACCACTACCACCAGCAGCGCCAGCCGTTTGCTCAGCGGCCGGTCCCACAGTTTCGCCCAGCGCTCGCGGGGCCCGGCGGTCCGCTCAGCCGCCTCGGCCCCGAGCCCCCGGGCCCGGTACGCCTCCAGCACCGCCCAGACCACGGCCCCGGTCACCAGCCACCAGAGCAGGGCCAGTGAAGAGAAGGCGGAGCGGAGTACCAGCAGGTGGTCCGTCGGCGTCCCCTGGGCTGTGTCGGTCATCAGCCGCAGCAGTGCGGCGATCACCAGCCAGCCGCCCAACCGCATCCATCGCGGGTCCAGCCGCGACCTGCGGGCCCGCGCCTCGGACATCATCCCGTTGCTGCTCATGCGGCACGCCCCAGACGCTGGCCGAGGATTCCGGTCGGCCGGAACATCAGCACCAGGATCAGCACGATGAAGGCGATCACGTCGATCCACTGGCTCGACATGCACGACTGGCTCAGGTTCTCCACGATGCCCAGCAGCAGGCCGCCCAGCATCGCGCCCCGGATGTTGCCGATTCCGCCGAGCACCGCGGCGGCGAACGCCTTGATGCCCGGCAGAAAGCCCATTTGGTAATGCACATTCAGGTACGAGCCGAAGAGGAAACCGGCCGCGCCCCCGAGCAGGCCGCCGATCACGAAGGTCTGTGAGATCACCCGGTTGATGTTGACACCCATCAGGCTCGCGGTCTGCGCGTCCTGCGCCACCGCACGGATACCGGCGCCGAGCTTTGTGCGGGACACGACCGTGTCCAGCAGCACCATCATGACGACCGCGGTCACGACGATAACGATCTGCTGTACCCGGACCTGCGCGCCGAACAGCCTGAAGATCACGCCGTCCGTGTACAGCTCGGGGATGTTGGTCTTGTCGCGGCCGAACATCTTGCCGGTCAGGTTGAACAGAAAGATGGACGCACCGATCGCGGTGATCAGATAGACCAGCCTCGGCGCGTTCCGCCGTCGCAGCGGCCGATAGGCCACCCGCTCCAGCAGGAAGGCCAGACAGCCGCCGACCACCGCGCCGATGGCGATGCCCGTGATCATGTAGAGCACCGAATCGAAGCCGTGTGGTGTCCCGCCGCTGCCGACCAGCGCCTGAGTAACGAAGAGGCCGCCGAAACCGCCGGACATGAACACTTCGCTGTGCGCGAAGTTGATCAGCTGAAGGACGCCGTACACCAGGGTGTAGCCGATGGCGACCAGCGCGTAGAGCGCGCCCAGGGTGAGACCCGGGACCAGGAACTGCCAGAAATGGTCAGTGAGACACATGGGCGTGACGTCTTCCTCTACGCGAGCGGTACGGCCCGGTGATCCCGGGACACCGTCCCGATACACCCGGGCCGCACCGGCTCGGACCCTGAAGCATCCTCGGATCAGCTGCCGGCGATCAGTTTGTCCACCGTGCCGATCAAGGTGATCTTGTTGTCCTTGACGCCGTAGATGAAGATGCCCTTCTCGGAGACCTCACCGTTCGGCAGGAACTTGATCTGCTTCGTCAGCCCCTTGTAATCCACGGTCTTCAATCCGTCGACGACCTTGGCGCGGGTGACGTCCTTCCCGATCGACTTCATCACCGAGATAATGGTGTTGGCGGTGTCGTACGCCTCCGGTGAGTAGGTGCCGGGCGGCTGGTTCGCCAGCTTCGTGTAGGCGGCGACGAACGCCTTCGCCGTGGCGTCGGTCGCGGCGGTCGCCGACAGGCAGGGGCAGGTGAACTGCCAGCCGTTGGCCGCTGCGCCCCCGAGCTGGACGAACTTCGGGTCGTTCGTACCGTCGCCGGACATCGGTGTGCCGGCGAAGTTCGTCTGCTTGAGTGATTTCGCCAGCGGAGCCGCGTCCGCGTAGTAGCCCGCGTAGTAGAGCGCATCGGCGCCCGAATTGGCGATCTTGGTGGCGACGGCCGAGTAGTCGTTGGTGCCGGCGGCGACGCTGTCGGTCACCACCTGGGCGCCGTTCTTGACGAGCTGCGACTTGACGTTGTCGGCCAGTCCCACGCCGTAGTCGGACTTGTCGTCCAGGACGTAGACCTTCTTCGCCTTCAGTTTCTTGGCGATGTAGTCGGCAGCGGCGGAGCCCTGGGCCGAGTCCGGAGGGACCACCCGCCAGAACGTCTTGAAGCCGAGCGAGGTTAGCTGGCTGTTGGTCGCGGACGCGCTCACCGAAGCCAGGTTCGCCTGGGTGAACAGCGGCTCGGCCGACTTGGTGGGGCCGGAGAAGGTCGGGCCGACCACGGCCACGACACTGCTGTCACCAATGAGCTGCTGCGCGGCGCTCGGGCCCTTCGCCGGGTCGCCCTGGTCGTCGGCGTCCTTGAATTTGAGTGTGAACGGCAGGTCGCCCTTGGCGTTGGCCTGCTGGAGGGCCAGCCTGACGCCGAAGTCCTCGTTGATGCCGAGCTGGGCGTTCGGGCCGGTCAGCGGCCCCTGGAAGGCAATCGTGTAGGACGGCTTGCCACCGCCACCACCTCCCTTGTTACTGCTGCACGCGGAGAGGAGCAGTGCCCCGGTCGCGAGCGGCAGACCCGCCATGATGATCGTTCGATTACGCACGATGAACCCCTTGCAGTCGCTCGTGTTGCTGACGCTCGTGGCGACGCCCGGCATGAGCCTCGGCCATGGAGACCAGCGGAGCATCGCAACATATGAGCGATTTGTACGAAATGCTCTCCCACTCGGACTTCGCAAGCAAGGCGGGCAACCCGGAGGTGATGAGCTCCTGGCTTACCCGTCACGAAAGATCGAGACAGTGAAGCACGCGGCTGGTTATGTCCTGGTCTGCACTACTCCGACTGGAGCAGCCGTGTCCCCTGCTGGACCTCTCGCCCCCGGTCGAGGCCCAGCCGACGGAGACGCAGACCGCAGGTGGGACCCCGCAACCGACACTGATTGCGTCCATTCGGGTGCACTTGGCCGACTGGGGCCGTCCTGTCACCCGAGCGGGCTACGCGCCGCCCCCGGCGAGCCGCAGCACGAAGCGGCCACCGTGGCTGCCCCCGCCCCGGAGCGACCAGCGTCTCCCGCCGGAGGACGTTTCACTGCGTGAGCGTCGTAGCGCGTGAGGTCGCTCGCGATGCAGATCACCAGGAGACTGCGGCACGACCTCGATGCCCGCGTCGGCGAGGATGGCGTCGAACAGTTCGGGGAACTTCCCGTCCCGGTCCCGGAGCAGGAACCGCGCTGGAGTGCCGGCGTCCTCCAAGTCCATGACGAGGTTCTTCGCGGTCTGTGTCACCCAGGAGGCGGTCGGGTGTGCGGTGGCACCCAGGACGCGGATCCGGCGGCTTGCGTGCTCGATCACCGCGAGCACGTAGAGCCATGTGTCGGACAGGGAGATCGTTTCCTGGAAGTCGCAGGCCAGCAGGGCGTCGGCCTGGGAGTGCAGGAAGGCGGCCCAGGTGATGGAGGCGTTCGGGCGCCGGTCGTTCAGCTGGTGGTGAGAGTGGCGGAAGCGACGATGTTGCCGAGGTAGGAGTGGGTTCGGGCGTCCCAGTTGCCGCAGGTGATCAGGCGGAGTTGGGGTTGGTCTGCGGTGGTGGAGTAAACGTCCAGGGTGGGGAAGTGGTCCTTGGGATATTCGCGGACGGTGTCGGTGGTGAAGGTCGCAATGGTGCGGTCGGCGCGGGTGACGGTGATGCGGGTTCCGGGGGTGAGTGCGCCGAGCCGGTAGAAGACGGCCGGGCCGGTCTCCTTCGAGTCGACATGGCCGAGGATGACAGAGGCGCCGAGCTGCCCGGGGGTCGGAGAGCCCTTGTACCAGCCGGCTTTGAGCGGCTGCCACGGCACTTGGACGGTGCCGTCGGTATTCCGGCCGAGTTCGAGCAGGCTGGTGTGCACCCCGATGGCGGGGACGTCCAGCGTTACGGGTAGGGAGGCGGGCAGTACATTGCCCGTGCTGGCAGCGGGCGTTGAGGGGTCCGGGGGAGTGGGCCGCGCAGGGGTTGCCTGAGTGGACTGGCTTGCCGCGACTGCGGGTTGGGGTGGTGGTCCGGCACCGGCGCCGTGACCGGTGAGGGAGACGGTGATGGCGCCGGCCGCGAGGGCGAGGGCGGCGGCAAGACCGACGACCGTGCGGCGGCGGTGGCCGCCCCCCGCGTGGTAGGGGGCGGCTCCTTCCGGCTCCTGGGCGAGGTCACCGTCGGTCGTGGGCTGGTCGGTCATTGCTTCGATGCGGCCCGACGCCGCAGGAGCAGGGTGCCGGCGAGAGCGGCGACGGCTGCGCCGCCCAGGCCGGTGGCCAGCAGGTCCGCGGTGTTGGGACTGCCGGTGGCCTGGGTTGCACCGTCACCGGTGCCCGCCCCGCCGACCGGCATGGCTTTCAGGGCTCCGCAGATGGCCGGTGCGGTCGCTTCCTGGGGGAGCTTCGCGTCGAGCTCGCTGGCTCCGAGGACGTTGTCGTACTTGCCGTTGTGGTTGTAGTCGATTCCGTGCACCACGATGACGGCGTTGTTGGCCCGGATCTGCTGGGCTACGTCCGGGGTCACGGTGATGGTGCGGGTGTAGTGGAACGCGCCAGTGCTCGGGAAGCGGTCGACGGCCAGGGCACTGTTGGGGCTGGTGTCACCGGTGGTGGTGAGCGATGTGCCGATCTTCCCGTAGGCGGGAAGGCCGTCGGCGGTGCTGATGGCTTTGTGCCCGTTGTGGTCGTGGGCCGCGTCAGCCTTCGGGCATTCGCCGGAACCCGCGATGTGGATGTGCTGGGCGTGCGGGGCACTGTCGAGCAGCTGGTTCGCGGTCACCGAGATGGTGGCCTCATTGCCGGACAGGGTCACCGTGGCGGTGCCCGATCCGTTGACCATGTTCGTGGCCACCGGGTCGAGCGTGGCCTGATAGTTCACGTCACCGCCGGTGGACTGTGCGGATGCCACAGCGGGCAAGGCCAGCGGCAAACCGAAAGCCGCGAGACCTACCAGCGGAAGGATGGTCCTGTTCATGGCTTCTCCAAGCGGGGCTCCGCGGCGATACCGTGCCGCGTGACAAGCGGCCCCTGTGCCATAGGGAGGAACGGCGGCTGAGGATTGTCTCCCGGAACCGCCGAGATCGGACTCACATTGGGTATTCGAAGCCGAAGGGCCCACGGATTGGTGCAAACCATTGTGAGCCGGCACCACCCGGCCTACTTCGACACGCAGTGCGCGACCTTCAGCACCTCGGCCGGCGTCGGCAAACCACCGGGCGGTGGCTGCGTCGGGCCAGCACCCACCGCCGTTGGGTCGGCGTGTCGCCGTCGAAGATGTCGACGACCGTCAGCTGGGTTCAACGACCCGAGCCTGGCGCCGACGTTCGGTCTCGCACCCGCGCTCGCGACGTGAACCGGGCGGCTGCCGCCGTCCGGGCAGCAGTCGCCGGAGCGCGGTCGGAGTGTGACTGAACGTCCGGCTGGCCCGCGTACGTGGGGAGGAGCGCTATGGGGTTGCTACGGGCCAGGAGGTCCCGGTGACGTGACGACCGGTAGTGGTGGGCCGCTGCCGGTCGCCGGGCCCGCACCGTTCCGCGCCTCCCGCTGACGGCCCCAGTGGGTCCGGCCCGGCTTTCGGCATGGCCGTACCCACCAACACGCTGCGGTACGAAGTGAGTTGAACCTAGCATGCAGTACGACAGTAGTCGTACAAGGGAATCCCGGCTTGCCCTAGTTCATGCCGATTGACATTTACCGTCAATGCGGGGCGAGTCGGGCGCCCAGAGCAAGATCTTCAGCGGTCTCCTAGGCCCTTGGTGTCCAGTTCGCGACCAGGGCGAGCAGGCCGGGGAAGCGGGCCTCGAGGTCGGCGACGCGTACGTGACTGCGTCGCTCCAAGCCGTACTGGCGTTGCCTGGTGAGGCCCGCCTCGCGTAGTGCCCGGAAGTGATGGGTGAGCGAGGACTTGGGCCGGTCGAGACCGAACCAGCCGCAGGAATGGTCGAAATCCTCGGATTCGAGGAGGAGTTTGCGGACGACGGCGAGGCGGAGGGGGTCGCTCAGGGCGCCCAGCACCGTCTCCAGCCGCAGATCCTCCACGGCGGGTTCCGGGAGGGGGAGCGGGAGGTCCGGTGGCTCCGGGAGGGTCGGCGGTAGATCGGTGGCGGTGGTCAGGGCAGCGGGACATCGGATTCTCCAAGGGCACGCTGACCGTGACAGAGGATGCTGCGGGGCGTCTTCTCTCCCGTTCGGGCAGCGGTGCTTGATGGGGTCAGTAGATCCAGTTGCGTCCCTCGCCCGGATGTACCTCGGCCGCGAAGTCATCGGCGAGCGTGGTGATCGTCGCGCGGCCCTCGGTCTGGATCAGCCAGTGGTGTGGCAGGCGAACGTCACCGTGGTGGGCGCCGAGGAGGTTGCCGCAGAGGGAGCCGGTGGAGTCGCTGTCGCCGGAATGGTTCACGGAGAGCAGGAAGGCGGCGTCGATGGGAGTGCGGGGCGGTTTGGGGTCGCGCAGGCCGGACAAGCACGCGTTGCCGGGGGCACGCTGTGCGTACAGCCAGGGCTCTTGGCGCAGCCATCCGGTGCGGTGCGTGGCGCCCTGGGCCGGCGGTGGTGTGCTGGGCAGTAACGCCGCGCATCATGCGGCGAAGATTGATGGCGGAGCGGAGGTCCCACTCTTCCATCTCTGCGGCCCACCGCCAGGCACTGCTTGACCTTGCCACTGGCGGCAGGGTTGAACGATGACCGGCATGGACAACAGTGCTGCACAGCAGAGCAACAGGATCGTCGTCGTCACCGGCGCCGGCACCGGCATCGGCCGGGCCACCGCCCGCGCCTTCGCAGCCGAGGGCGCGCACGTGATCGCGGTCGGGCGGCGGGTCGAACCCCTCAACGAGACAGCCGCCGGCCGCGACCGGATCACTCCGATGGCTGCCGACATCACCGCAGAGGGCGCGCCCGAGCGGATCGTCCAGGCGGTGATGGAGGCGCACGGGCGGTTGGACGTGCTGGTCAACAACGCCGGCATCGTCCTCAAAGGCGCCCTCGGCACGCTCACCAGGGAAGTGATCGAGCCCCTGCTCACCACCAACCTGATCGCGCCCATCCTGCTGGCGCAGGCCGCACTCCCGGCTCTGGAGACCTCCGACGGCGGGGTGATCGTCAACGTCAGCACGTCGATAGGGCAGCGCGCCTGGCCGGCCAGCTTGGGCAGCTCGGTCTACGCGGCGACCAAGACCGCGCTGGAGCTGCTGACCCGCAGCTGGGCAGTCGAGCTGGCACCGCGCGGGATCCGGGTGGTGGCAGTCGCGCCCGGCGCGATCGACACCCCAATCGCCGAGCACCAGGGCCTGACGCCGGAGCAGAGGGCCGCGGCGGGGAAGGTGCGCCTGGCGTACACCCCGCTGGGCCGGATTGGTCGGCCGGAGGAAGTGGCCTGGGCGATCACCCAGCTTGCCGCGCCGGGCGCGTCGTTCGTCACCGGGGTGGTGCTCCCGGTCGATGGCGGGGCGGTAGTGGCGTGATAGGAGTGGTCTCGGAGGTGGAGCGTGTGCGGATCGGCGAGTTGGCGAAGGCGTCCGGGGCGACGGCTCGTGCGGTGCGGCACTACGAGCAGGCGGGGCTGATCTCTTCGGAGCGGGCCCACAACGGCTACCGGGTCTACGACGAGCGGGCGGTGGTGCGCGTCCGAAACATCCGTTTCCTACTGGCCGCCGGGCTCACCCTGGACGACGTGCGGGTGTTCCTGCCGTGCCTGGACGGAGACGTAGCTGCGACAGCGCCCTCCGATGAGGGCCTGCGGGTCGCGTGGGAGCGGCTCAGGGTCCTCAACGAGCGCATCGCAGCCCAGAGCGAGGCAAGGGACCGGCTGGAAGCTGCGGTGCGACAGGCCGCCGGTGACCGGATCCGCCCGGTGGCCTGACCAGGTGCGCGCCGAGTACGCCCACGAACCGCAGCTGGTCGAGGATGTGCTCGGCAAGCAATCGTGTCGGGGGAGACGATCAGGTGGAGTTGCCGTAACTGGACGCGGGGGAGATGGTGCAGGAGCGCGGCGAGGAACGTCCGGTCAGGCGTGATGAATTTCGGTGTGTCGATCTGGCGGTGCAGGACGGCGAGTTGAAGGTGCAGCGCGAGGATCTCCACGTCCCTGTCCGCGCTGCCGCGGTCTCAGTCATCTCTTCGCCGCGATACGCCTGTTGGGCCCTTGCACCCGGCATTGGATGGTGCGAGGACGGGAGTCCGTGCTCCAGCACGCGGAACACCGGGCAGAGCCTCGTGCGCGCTCGGCAGGGAATGTCATACCCCTCGGGTAGCGTCCCCACGAGATCACCGAGAAAGGCGAACACCATGGAACTCACGTCACACCTGCCTGCGGGCGACCGCGAGCGGGTCGAGGCCCGACTGCGTCAGAACCTCATGGCCTGGCTGGCCACCGTGCGTCCGGACGGGCAACCGGTCAGCGTCCCCGTCTGGTTCCTGCTGCGCGAGGACGAGACGATCCTGCTCTACAGCCAGCCGGGAACGCAGAAGCTGCGCAACATCGCCGCCAACCCCAAGGTGAGCCTGGGACTGGACGTCACCGACATCGGCAGGAACATCGTGCGTATGGAAGGCATCGCCAGACAGGTCCCCGACCAGCCTGCTGCGAACAAGCAGGCCGAATACCTGGCCAAATACACCGAGCGCATCGGGGCCTTGTTCGGCACTCCCGAACGGTTCGCCGAGCTGTTCTCCGCCGCGCTGATCATCACGCCGACGAAACTCCACATCTGACCGTGCCGCGATCCCCGAGGCCATGCGCCCGGCGGAACAGTCGGTTCTCAAGGGGGTATCAGGACGCCGCTGATCAGGATTCGAGGTGAACGAACCCGACCTCGAAGCGCTCGACGGAGACGATCTTCGCCTGATCGCGCTCCGCGCTCTCCTCGCGGATCTCGGTGGCGCGGACCTCACTGGCGCGCATCGCTGCCTCGTCCTGCCACAGGGTGAGGGTCAGGGTCTGGCCGGTGACCCGGTCCGCCAGCAGATAGACCCCTTGAAAGCCCGGGATCTCGCGCACCTGGTTGAGGGCCGCGTCGCTGCCGTCGGCCAGGTCGGCCTGGTCCGGGATGGAAGGGCCTTGGTATGTGCTGAGCCGTGCGTACATCACTGCCACGTCCTTGTCCGATCAGGTGCCGGTCGGGGTGACCGGCTGATTCACTTCCAGGGTCGTGCGGGCAGGCCTCCCATCGCATCGGTAGATCAACCCATATCTGCGGATTCGAGAACCTGCCGATCAGCCAGGAGGCCGTGTTCCATGGCGAACAAGGCCGCCGCAGGGCGGGTGCAGCAGCCGATCTTGGCGTAGATGTGCTCCACGTGGTGTTCCGCGGTACGCGGCGAGATGGACAGCCGGGCGGCGATGGCCCGGTTGGTCGAGCCGCAGGCCAGCAGCCCGAGCACCTCGACCTCGCGGTCGCTGAGCCCGGCCGGCCAGGGCGCCCTACGCCCACGGGCGAGCCCCGCCGCTGCC
Organism: Streptomyces sp. PH10-H1; assembly: GCF_030063355.1. Classification (GTDB taxonomy): domain Bacteria; phylum Actinomycetota; class Actinomycetes; order Streptomycetales; family Streptomycetaceae; genus Actinacidiphila. The sequence goes on along the minus strand of NZ_JASISZ010000005.1, from coordinate 163,238 downwards.
AGCACCGAACCCACCGACCGGGGGTCCAGCCGACCCGCCGTGGCCTCACTTTCCAGGACCGCCGCAGCCTCGGCCGGAGTGTGCGCGGCTCGGTGCGGCCTCGGCTCGGTCATGGCGTGGTAGGTGTCCGCGGCCGCCAGCACTCTGGCGGTCGGCAGCACAGCGGCCCCGGACGTCTGCCGGTGGTAGCCCGATCCATCGAGCCGCTCATGGTGCTGGCCGACGACGGCGGCGACGTCCCGCAGTGCCGCACTCCGGTTGAGCACCCGCTCACCGTGGTAGCTGTGCAGCCGGATCGCCTCCTGCTCCAGCGCGGTGAGCCGACCGCTCTTGTCCCAGATCCTGCTGGGTACGGCGATGCGGCCGAGGTCGTGGACGAGAGCGGCCCGGCGCACCATCGCCGTCTCGTCGTCCGATGCGCCCAGGTGGCGCGCCGCCTGCTGGGCGAGGACGGCAACGCCCCTGGAATGACCGCGCAGGTAGGGGGACTTGAGGTCGGCCAGATCGCCGAGTGCCAAGGCCAGCCGGTCCAGGTCGGTGGTGGACAGCCGTAGCCAGGGTTGCGGCTCCGCGGCGAGCGCTGTCTCGTACGGGTCGTCGATGTCCTCCTGCGCGAGCAGTCGGAGGCCCTCCTCGGCGAAGCGGGTGACGAGATCCGGGCCCAGCCAGGCACTGCGCTCCCGCAGGGTCTCCACGGCGCTCTGCGGTCCGGCCGTCTCCGCGAGGCGCACCGCCTGCGCGGCGAGAGCGGAGATCCGAGCTGCCAGGCTGATCTCCTCACCACGCAGTCCGTCGGGCGCGCCCTTGCCGTCCCAGCGTTCGAACTGCTGGAACAGCGCCGTACAGACGCCTGGCCCAAGGCTCAGACGCCGTGCCAGTGCGGCCGCCAACTCGCAGGTCGCATGCTGAACGCCGGCTCCCCACCGGCTCGACGTCGCGAGCCTCGCGGCCAACGCCGGCCGGCGCGCGGGCGGCACCGCCGACGCGACCGCGCGGACGCAGGCCAGCAGCTGCGCGGGTCTTGTGAAGTCGGTTACCGAGACGACCGGCCGCAGTACCGTCTCGTCCACCCGGAACCTGGCGGCCTCGTCCGAGGCGGTCGCAGTGCAGCCGATGTGGCGCAGCAACGCGGCGTAGTAGACATCGACCAACTGCTGCCCGCTCACCCCCAGGCTGCGAGCCAGGCCGGTCGCGACCAGGCACGACCGCATAGCCTCTCCCTGTTCCTCGCCCATCCCCAGGTCGGTGAGGAGCGAGACCGCGGCGAGCACCTCGGCCAGACGCGGTGCTGCGCCACGCACGTCCGAGACGACGGCGGCCATACCTCAGTTCTAACCCCGGAGCCGTGGCCTCGCGAGCCGGTGAGCCGTACGGGCCTTTGAACGCGCGTCGCTGCCGGGGTGACCGGGGAATCGACCACCGAGCAGCGGGCACCCGTTGCGCCGCAGCCTCGTCACACTGCGGTCGAACAGCGCCCTCGGCCCCGCTGACCAGCAGTTTCGCGGCCTGACACCTCCGCGAACCCCCATGAGCTGCGGAAATCGGGTGTGAGCTGCGGTTCTGCTATCGGCGCCCCGATGGAAGCCCTGATCCCAGCCCCAAGCCGGGACATCTGCTGCCCGGACGGTCAGTATGGGAACACAAGACCGTGTGGCTGCTGCCCGTCGGCTCGAAAGAGGTGGTTTCGGTGGGCACATCAGGGCCCGTATCCTCGCGGCCCGGACCTGGGGGCGCCGAGCCCTGCTGGTCCGTTCTGTCCCCCTTGAATCGCCCTAGCGGAAGGAGGCGGTGTCCGTGGCACGCGTTCCCGTGCCGGTCTTGCCGGCGAGGCATGCCCGGCCGGACCGCTGGGCGGTGTAGGACCCCGGCTCAGTTGAGCCCCTGGCCGCCCAGTGTGTGTCGCTGCACCAGCCGGGAAATGTCCTTCGCGGTGACGATCCCCACCAGATGGCCCATGTCCACGACGAGGATCCGCATGCCGGTACCCGGGCGGAGCTTGTCGAGCGCATCGCTCAGAAGATCGTTCGGAGCGGCAACCGCGCACTGGGACAGCGGGGTCGCCACCTCGCGCACCCGCAGCGACTCGCGGCGCGCTCCCGGTATCGCGGCAAGCCTGCGTACTTGCACGATTCCGCTGGGACGGCCTTCGAAGTCGAGCAGCGGCATGGCGGAATGGTGAGACTTCACTGCCACGTCGTCGATGAAACGGTCAACGGTCAACCAGTCGGCACCGGACGTCACCGGGCTGGACATGGCGTCGGCCACCCGTACCCCCCGCAGTTCCGTGTGGAGGGCGGCGCGCTGCCGTTCAGCGCCGGCGACGACCGTGATGAAGAGACCAACGAAGACGAGCCACAGCCCGCCCGGCGCCCCGCGCAGGAGGGAGATCCAGCCGGCGGTCATCAGCAGCACTCCCATGACCTGACCGCTCCGTGAGGCCGCCCGGTCCGCCCGGTCCCGGTCTCCGGTGCGCCACCACAGCAGTGCCTGCATCACTCTTCCGCCGTCGAGCGGCGCGGCGGGCAGCAGGTTGAACACGCCCAGGAACAGGTTCGCCCAGCCGAGCCACATCAGGACGGCGGCGGGCACCGCCCAGCCGGACAGCGCGTGCAGCCCGATTCCCGCCCCGAGCGCGGCGCCTCCGATGGCCAGGCTGGTGAGCGGCCCGCTGACCGCCACCGCGAATGCCACCGCGGCGGTCTCCGGTCGCCCCATCCGGGTCATCCCGCCCAGCGCGAACAGGGTCACGTCCTGCACCGAGATCTTCTTCCTGCGCGCCGTCACGGCGTGTGCCGTCTCGTGGAGCAGCACGCTGGCCATGAGCAGCACGGCTCCTACGGCACTGGCGAAGGTGTACACCGCATTCGAGCGCCCTGGGGTCCATGCGGGCAGGATCTGGCGGCCGAGACCGTACGCGAACAGGACCACCAGCAGCGGTACGCTCCAGTGCATCCGCAGCGCGACCCCGAAAACACGTCCGACACGGACTGAGCCGTTCATCGTCGTCTCCTGCCGACCCGCACCCGGTCCATCCGAGCAGGACCTCGCGACCTGCGATCCGTGAACCGACCAGCACGGCACTCACTCACAATTGTCGCTCTCGGGATCTCCCTCCGTCGCCGTGCCGGAGCGCTTTATCGTTCCCTCACTTCCCTCACTTCCGTCACTTCCGTCACTCGATCGTCACGGACGTGCGGCGGCCGCGGAGCGCGCCATCCGCGTCTGGCGAAGTACCTGTGAATGGGGCACGGCATCCGGGAGATCGCCCGTGAACTGCCCTCCGGGCATCCGTTGTCGCCGGATCCGGCGTGCATCCACTATTGGCTCCCGCGGCGGGCCCGGGCGTCCTGAGGTCTTGACCCGCAGCGCGGACTCCTCGATGCTCTGTTGCGGAACAGGAAACTGGTGCTGCGATATGCAACACCTTGTGGCTCGTTGCAGACGAGGGAGTGCTCATGGCTCACGAGGTCCGCGCTGTTGTCGCCCGGGGGAAGGGCGCGCCCGTCTCCCTCGAGACGATCGTCGTACCCGACCCCGGCCCGGGCGAGGCGCTGGTGAAGGTCGAGGCGTGCGGGGTCTGCCACACGGATCTGCACTACCGTGAGGGCGGCATCAGCGACGACTTCCCCTTCCTCCTCGGACACGAGGCGGCCGGGATCGTCGAGGCCGTCGGCGAGGGCGTCACCGAGGTCGAGCCCGGCGACTTCGTCATCCTGAACTGGCGGGCCGTCTGCGGCCAGTGCCGGGCCTGCCGCAAGGGCAAGCCGTGGTACTGCTTCTCGACGCGCAACGCGACCCAGCCCATGACGCTGCTCGACGGCACTCCGCTCGCCCCCGCACTCGGCATCGGCGCCTTCGCGGAGAAGACCCTGGTCGCCGCGGGCCAGTGCACGAAGGTCGATCCCGCGGCTCCGGCCGCCGCTGCCGGGCTGCTGGGCTGCGGCGTCATGGCGGGCTTCGGGGCGGCGGTGAACACCGGCGCGGTCGGCCGCGGTGACTCCGTCGCCGTCATCGGGTGCGGCGGTGTCGGAATGGCCGCCATCGCCGGAGCGAGGATCGCGGGGGCGACCACGATCGTCGCTGTCGACGTCGACGAGCGGAAGCTGGAGCGGGCCAGGAGCATGGGGGCCACCCACACCGTCAACGGGACGAAGGCCGATGTCGTCGACTCGGTGCGCGAGTTGACCGGCGGGTTCGGTGCGGACGTCGTCGTCGAGGCCGTCGGCCGCCCCGAGACCTACAAGCAGGCGTTCTACGCCCGCGACCTCGCGGGCACCGTCGTGCTCGTCGGCGTCCCCACCCCCGGGATGAGCCTGGAGTTGCCGCTGCTCGATGTCTTCGGGCGCGGTGGCTCGCTGAAGTCCAGCTGGTACGGCGACTGCCTGCCGTCGCGTGACTTCCCGGCTCTCATCGATCTCTACCGGCAAGGGCGATTCGACCTCGACGCCTTCGTCTCCGAGACGATCGGCCTCGAAGACGTGGAGAAGGCTTTCGAAAAGATGCGCGGCGGCGATGTGCTGCGCTCCGTGGTGCTCCTGTAATGGCCGGCGCCCCGCGCGTCGAGCACCTGGTCACCAGCGGGACGTTCAGCCTCGACGGCGGGACGTGGAATGGGCCGACCGCGGCCGGAGACCGCGGGCCGCTTCAACCGTAGATCGGCGGGTTGGCCGCCGATCTACGGGTTTTGACCACCACCCAGTTGCGGTCGACGTCGACGTGGACGCCGGCCGCCTTCTGCTCGGCCGCCTGCTCGGCCTTCTCCGGCTCCAGCGCGTCGGTGTACTTCTGGTTGTGCAGCTCGTTGATGAGCTCGCGCCGGCCGGGACCGACGTGCGACGCCTTGACCGTGTCGTGCACGGTCCTGCCGTGCGGGAGCCCGTCGGCCCGGTACCGACGTGAACAGACCGAAGACGCTGATCGCCGCGGCGGGTCCATCCGCGACGAGTGGTCGAAGTTTCCTATTATGCCGAGCGTTGCGTAAAGAGCAACGTTCGGCGGCGCTCGCGCTGTCCTTTTCAATGCCTTGACAGGGTCTGGGGCCGCCTTCAAACTGATGTTGCGTCAATCGCAATCCGTTTCGCTATACGCACCGAGGTGTCATGATGATTCCTGTGTGCCGTCTCGCCGAACTTCCGCGAGGCGAGGCCTGCCGGCTCGAGTCCGACCCGCCCGTCGCGGTGTTCCATACCGAGGACGGGGAGCTCTTCGCCATCGACGACACGTGCACCCACCAGGACGCCTCGCTCTCCGACGGCTGGCTGGAAGGGTGCGAGGTCGAGTGCCCCTTGCACGCCTCGAAGTTCGACCTGCGCACGGGTCGCGTCGACGCGCCGCCGGCCAGGCTCCCCGTGCGCACTCACCAGGTCCTCGTCGAGGACGGCGTGATCCACCTCCTGCTGTCCGCCGCCCGGCCGAACCTCCCGCCCTGCGCGGTCGCACGCGCGGCCGGAGGCCCCGCGTGAAGACCGTGGCCGTCGTCGGCGCGTCGCTGGCCGGCCTGTCGGCCGCCCGCTCGCTGCGCAAGCAGGGTTACGACGGTCGGCTCGTCGTCATCGGCGACGAGCCGCACCGCCCGTACGACAGGCCGCCGTTGTCGAAGGAGTTCCTCGCAGGCGAGATCGACGAAGCCGCCCTCATGCTCGAGGCGGACGGCGAGGACCTCGCCGCCGAGTGGGTGCTCGGCGCGACCGCTGTCGGACTCGACCGCGGCGAACGCTCGGTGCGCCTCGCGGACGGCCGGTCGGTCACCGCGGACGGGATCGTGGTCGCCACCGGCGCGGCCGCCCGGACCCTGCCGGGCAGTGATGGCCTCGCCGGCGTGCATGTGCTGCGCACCGTCGAGGACGCCTGCGCCCTGCGTGCGGACCTGGCGCGCGGCGGCCGGCTCGTCGTCATCGGCGGCGGATTCATCGGTGCCGAGGTCGCCTCGACCGCATCCGGTCTCGGCCTCGACGTGACGGTCGTCGAGGCGGCGTCGACGCCGCTGGCCGGTCCGCTCGGGGCGGCGATGGGGGGCGTCGTGTCCTCGCTCCACATGGACCACGGCGTGCGGCTGCTGTGCGGTGTCGGCGTGCGGCAGCTCAGCGGAAGAGGCCGGGTGGACGCGATTGTGCTCGAGGACGGCCGCCGCCTGGCGGCCGACGTCGTCGTCGTCGGGGTGGGCGCGCGTCCGTGCGTCGAATGGCTGCAAGGGTCCGGCGTCGCGCTGGGGAACGGCGTACGCTGCGACGCCGGCGGCAGCACGACGGTCCCGGGCGTCGTCGCGGTCGGTGACTGCGCGGCCTGGTACGACCCCACCGTAGGCGCGCATCGCCGGGTCGAGCACTGGACGGGTGCGCGGGAGCGTCCGGCCGCAGCCGTGGCCGCCCTGCTCTCCGGTGGCACGGCCGCGCCCGAGCCGGTCCGGCCGCCCTACTTCTGGTCGGACCAGTACGGCATCCGGATCCAGTTCGCCGGGCATGCCGCTGACGCGGACAGCGTCACCGTCGAGGAGGGCTCGGTCGACGGTCGCAGCTTCCTCGCGGTCTACCGGCGCGCCGGCGATCCGGTCGCCGTGCTCGGCATGGACCAGGCACGGCTGTTCACGCGCTGGCGTCGGCAGCTCGTCGCCGCGGCGGCGCAGACGGCAGGGTCCGCGTGAACACCGGGCCGTGCCCGCGCCCAGGAGTGCACGCGCCGCACCACGGGGTGGTGGGCGCTTACGTATCCCAAGCCCCCGCTCATGTTCCGCAGACATCTTGACACCGGTACCGGGACGCCACATTCTGTTGCGTATTCCACGCCGAGTTGCTTATTGCACAACGCCGCACAACGCCGCACAACGCCGCACAACGCCGCACAGCGCCGTACAACGCCGCGCACCGCACACCGCACAGCGCCGTTCCGGGACTGCGCTTCCACCGGCGCGTGACGATCCGATCGACGACGTTTTCCGCGAGGAGTGCACTGTGACAACGACCAGCCTGCCGGAGAGCCTGATCGCCACCCTTCCCGGTGACTACTACACCGACCCGGAGATCTTCCGCCTGGAGCAGGAGCGCATCTTCGAGGAGATGTGGTTCTGCGTGGCACGCTCCTCCGAGCTGGGCAAGCCGGGCGGGTACCGGACCGTGGACGTGGGGCGTGAGAGCATCCTGGTGACCCGTGCGCGCGACAACTCGGTCCGCGCCTTCTTCAACGTCTGCCGGCACCGCGGCGCGAAGCTGTGCACGCAGGAGGCCGGAGAGGTCAAGCGGGCGTTCCAGTGCCCGTACCACGCGTGGACGTACGACCTCGAGGGCAAGCTCGTCGCGGCGCCCAACCTGACGAAGATGCCGGACATCGACCGTACCGAGTACGGCCTGGTGAACGTGCACGTGCGGGAGTGGCTCGGCTACGTCTGGATCTGCCTCGCGGACGCCCCGCCCTCCTTCGAGGAGCAGGTCGTCGGCGCCGTCGTGGCACGTCTCGGCGACGTGGCGGCGATCGACCGGTACGGCATCGCCGACCTCGAGGTCGGGAAGCGGATCGTCTACGACGTCAAGGCGAACTGGAAGCTGATCATCGAGAACTTCATGGAGTGCTACCACTGCGCCACCATCCATCCCGAACTCACCGAGGTGCTGCCCGAGTTCGCCGACGGGTACGCCGCGCAGTACTTCGTCGGCCATGGCGCCGAATTCGGTGCGGACATCAAGGGGTTCACCGTCGACGGCTCCGAGGGGCTGGACCGCATCCCCACGGTCTCCGAGGAGCAGGACCGCCGGTACTACGCGATCACCGTCAGGCCGCAGGTGTTCATCAACCTCCTGCCGGACCACGTGATCCTCCACCGGATGTACCCCGTAGCGGCCGACCGCACCATCGTCGAATGCGACTGGCTGTACCTCAAGGGCGTGGTGGAGAGCGGCAAGGACGTCAGTCGCTCCGTCGAACTCTTCGACCGGGTCAACCGGCAGGATTTCGACGCGTGCGAGCGCTGTCAGCCGGCGATGAGCTCGCGCCTGTACGCCAAGGGCGGAGTCCTCGTGCCGAGCGAGCGCCACATCGGTGAGTTCCACGACTGGATCCATGACCGTCTGGGCACCCGGCAGTCGCGGTAGTCCCGGCCCGGGCAGCCACGCTCCCCGCGGTCAATGGGGCCCCGTCCTCCGACCCCGGTCCTCCGACGGCTCAGCCCAGGTAGCCCATGCGGTGGCTGATCTCTTCCGCGCCCTCGATCAGCAGCGGCGCCAGTTCGTGCATGCGCTCTTCGGTGAACCGGTACCCCGGGCCCGATGCGCTGATGGCGGCGATGACTTCGCCGTCCTTCGAGCGGATCGGCGCGGCCATCGCGTTTAGGCCGATCTCGAACTCCTCGAGAGTGATGGAATATCCGCGCTCCCGGGCCTCGGCGAGGCTCTTTTCGAGCCGCACCTTCGAGGTCAGGGTGTGCGATGTCAAGCGTTCCAAGCCGGCCTCCGCGAGGAGTTCGGCGCGGCGTTTCGCGCTGAGCTGAGCCAGCAGGATCTTGCCGCTGGAGGTGGCGTGCAGCGGCGTCAGCTGCCCGACCCAGTTGTGCGCGGTGACCGCGGACGGGCCGCGCACCTGTTCCAGGTTGATCGCGTAATGGGACTCCATGACCGCGAGATTGATGGTTTCCCCCATGTCCTGGGCGAGTCGCTCGGCCACCGCGCGGCTCTGTTTGGTGATGTCTATGGTGCCGGTGACTGCCCCGGCCAGGCGCACGATCCCGAAGCCGAGGCGGTACTTGCCGCGCTCACCTGCCTGCTCGACGAGCCCGCGTGCCTCCAGAGCGCCGAGGAGCCGGAACGCGGTCGACTTATGGACGTCGATCTCCGCGGCGACCTCGCTGACGCCCGCCTCGCCGCGCTGGGCCAGGATCTCCAGGACGCTGACGGCGCGGTCGACGGACTGCACCCCGCCCGCGGGGGCGCCTGCGGATTCGGTGCCGATGTTGTCGTTGCTCATAGCGGAACTATAAGTGCTGTCACCAACACGGGGTGCGAAACGCGGCGTCCAGAGCTTCGGAAGTTGCGTGGTCCGCAACCTAGCGCGCATAGCGATACTCGTATTAGCGTGGCGGCGTATCGAAGGCCCGGGGCCCCCGGCCGAAGGTTGCGGGAGAGACGAGGCAGCAATGGTGCCCAAGCAATACGACTTCGTCATCGTCGGCGGCGGCTCGGCCGGCAGTGCGCTGGCCAACCGGCTGTCCGCGGATCCGGGCAACCGCGTGCTGGTGCTGGAAGCCGGCCGGCCGGATTACCTGTGGGACGTCTTCATCCACATGCCCGCGGCGCTGACGTTCCCCATCGGCAGCCGCTTCTACGACTGGAAGTACGAGTCCGAGCCCGAGCCGCACATGCGGGGGCGGCGCATCTACCACGCCCGCGGCAAGGTGTTGGGCGGGTCCAGCAGCATCAACGGAATGATCTTCCAGCGCGGCAACCCCCTGGACTACGAGCGCTGGGGGGCCGACCCCGGGATGGAGACCTGGGACTACGCGCACTGCCTGCCGTACTTCAACCGGATGGAGAACTGCCTCGCGTCCGACTCCGAGGACGAGTTCCGCGGCCGTTCGGGACCCCTGGTGCTGGAGCGCGGCCCGGCATCCAGTCCGCTGTTCCCCGCCTTCCTGGAAGCGGTGCAAGAGGCGGGCTACCCCCTGACCGACGACGTCAACGGCTACCGGCAGGAGGGTTTCGCGTCCTTCGACCGCAATGTCCATCGCGGACGGCGGTTGTCCGCCGCGCGCGCCTACCTGCACCCGGTCAAGAAGCGGCCCAACCTCGAGGTGCGGACGCGCGCCCTGGTGACCCGGGTCCTGTTCGAGGGCAAGCGCGCGGTCGGTGTCGAGTACCAGCGCGGCCGCGGCGCGCCCCGGCAGGTGCGCGCCGGCGAGGTCATCCTGTGCGGCGGTGCGATCAACTCCCCGCAGCTGCTCCAGTTGTCGGGAGTCGGCAACGCCGAGGAGCTGCGGGCGCTGGACATCGACGTCGTGCACCATCTGCCGGGTGTGGGGGAGAACCTCCAGGACCACCTGGAGGTGTACGTCCAGTACGCCTGCAAGCAGCCGGTCTCGATGCAGCCGTACCTGAAGTGGCGGCACCGGCCGTGGATCGGGCTCCAGTGGCTGTTCCGCAAGGGCCCCGGGGCGACCAACCACTTCGAGGCCGGCGGTTTCGCCCGCAGCAACGAGGATGTCGAGTACCCCAACCTGATGTTCCACTTCCTGCCCATCGCGGTCCGCTACGACGGGTCCGCGCCGTCCGGCGGGCACGGATACCAGGTGCACGTCGGGCCGATGTACTCCGACGCCATCGGCTCGGTGAAGATCAAGAGCAAGGATCCGCGCGTCCACCCGGCTCTGCGGTTCAACTACCTGTCCACCGACCAGGACCGCCGTGAGTGGGTCGAGGCGGTCCGCACCGCGCGCCACATCCTCGGCCGGCCCGCGATGAGCCCCTTCAACGCGGGGGAGACCTCGCCGGGACCGGGCGTTGAGACGGACGAGGAGATCCTCGACTGGGTGGCGAAGGAGGGCGAGACCGCCCTGCACCCGTCGTGCACCTGCAAGATGGGCACCGACGAGATGTCCGTGGTCGACCCGGCGGACATGCGGGTCCACGGCCTGGAGGGACTGCGGGTCGTGGACGCGTCGGTGATGCCGTACGTCACCAACGGCAACATCTACGCGCCGGTGATGATGGTCGCCGAGAAGGCCGCCGACCTCATCCTGGGCAAAGACCCGCTGCCACCGTCGAAGGCTGAGTTCTACCGGCACCACCGCCCCCGCCGCGACGCCGGGCAGGGGCAGCGCCCCGGGCCCGCCTGAGAAGGCGGGAGCCCGATCATGCGGCGTACGCCGTTTCCCCCGCGATCCGTGCAGGTCTCCCGCCCCGGGGGCCTGCCGGAGCTGTTGCGCACGGTCCGCTATGAGGTACTGCCGACGAAGGCGACCGAGGACAAGGTCCTGGAGTGGGTCGGCACGGACGTGACGGTCACCGTCACCGCGTCACCGGCCAAGGGCCTCGCCCCGACGCTGGACCTGGCGACGCGCCTGGCCGCGCAGGGTTACCGGGTCGTCCCGCACGTGCCCGCCCGGATGCTGGTGGACGACGTGCACCTGACGGACATCGTCGACCGGCTGCTGGCGGCCGGCATCGACGACGTGTTCGTGCCGGCCGGCGACGCGGATCCGCCCGCCGGTCCGTACGACGCGGCCCTGCCCGTACTGCGGCGGCTCAGGGAGCTCGGCAGCCCGTTCGCACACGTCGGCATCACCGGTTACCCGGAGAGCCATCCCCTCATCGATGACGATGTCACCGTCCAGTCGATGTGGGACAAGCGCGGTCATGCGACGTACATCGTCAGCAACCTGTGCTTCGATCCCGAGGTGCTGGGCCGGTGGGTCCGGCGGGTGCGCCGCAGGGAGATCACGCTGCCGGTCCACGTGGGCGTGGCCGGGCCCGTGGAACGGGCCAAGCTGCTGTCGATGGCAACGAAGATCGGGGTGGGGGAATCGGCGAAGTTCCTGACCCGGCACCCCTCGTGGTTCCTTCGTTTCGCGGCGCCGGGCGGATACTCGCCCCACCGGCTGCTGACGAAGAGCGCCGCCGCACTCACCTCGCCCACCTCGGCGGTGGCGGGCCTGCACCTCTTCACCTTCAACCAGATCGCCGAGACCGAGCGCTGGCGCCGGAGGATGCTCGAACGGCTCGCCGCCTAGGACAGGTCCTGGGGGACGCCCCACCGGGGGCGTCCCCTGGACGGAGGGGCAGGTCAGCGGAAGACGACGGTGCGGTAGCCGTTGACCATGACCCGGCTCTCGGTGTGCCACTCAACGGCGCGGGCCAGGACCTGCGCCTCGACGTCCCGGCCGACGGTGACCAGCTCATCGGGGTCGCGTGAGTGGTCCACGCGGACGACGTCCTGCTCGATGATCGGGCCCTCGTCGAGGTCGGAGGTGACGTAATGCGCTGTGGCCCCGACGAGCTTGACGCCGCGCACGTGTGCCTGGACGTAGGGCCCTGCGCCCTTGAAGCTCGGCAGGAAGGAATGGTGGATGTTGATGGCGCGGCCTTCGAGCTGCTTGCACAGGTCGTCCGAGAGGATCTGCATGTAGCGGGCGAGCACCACGAGGTCGACGCCGAGGGCGTCGACGAGCTCCAGCAGACGCGACTCCGCGTCGGTCTTCGTCTGCGCCGTCACGGGGATGTGGTGGAAGGGGATGCCGTAACTCTCCGCCAGCGGCCTGAAGTCGGGGTGGTTGGAGACGATCGCCGGGATCTCGATGTTGAGCGCTCCGGTGCGCATGCGGAACAGCAGGTCGTTGAGGCAGTGGCCGAACTTCGACACCATGATCAGTGTGCGGGTCGGCGTCGACGCGTCGTGCAGTTTCCAGGAGATCTGGTATGCCTCGGCCACGGGGCCGAAGCCGTACCGCAGCTCCTCCAGCCCGGTGTTCGGATCCGACACATCGAAGTGCACCCTCATGAAGAATCGGTCCTGCAGCCGGTCGTCGAACTGCTGGCTCTCCAGGATGTTGCCCGAGTGCTGGACGAGGAAGCCGCTCACGGCGTGGACCAGGCCGGCCCGGTCGGGACACGAGAGGGTGAGAACGAACTCGCGGCCGGCTTGCGGTCGAGGAGACATGCGCATCCTCCGTTGGTGCGTATTACACAACAGGATGATTGATACGCAACATAGTCCGCTCGCTGCGGCAGTGGGTCAAGGCTGTTCGCGCAACTGCCAGGCCCGGCGAACCCGCCCGCACAACCCCTTGACGTACGCCACCTGGTGCACGATCGTGTTCCCCCTCGGGCAATGCAATGCGTAATACGCAACAATGTCTCCCGTATGAAGGGCTCCCCGCGTGGCAGACCTCTATCTCGACGGCATGTGGCGCGAAGCGGTGGCGGCCGGCCACCGGGACATCCGCTGCCCCGCCGACGGCACTCTCGTCGCAACAGTGTCCGAAGGGACGCGACCCGATACCGAAGCCGCGATCGCCGCGGCGCGGCGCGCCTTCGACGAGGGCTCTTGGCCGCGGACACCGGAGCGGGAGCGCGGCGCGCTGCTGCTCCGCGCCGCTGGCGTCATCGAGCGCGACGCAAAGGAGTTCGCCCGCGCTGAATCGCTCGACACGGGCAAACGCCTGGTGGAGAGCGAGTACGACATCGCCGACATCGTGGCGTGCTTCCGGTACTTCGGCGGGATTGCCGGCACCAGCGCCGGCCGAGTCATCGACACCGGGCGCGACGACGCGATCAGCCGGGTGGTCTACGAGCCGGTCGGTGTGTGCGGGCTCATCACGCCCTGGAACTATCCGCTCCTGCAGGCGGCGTGGAAGGTCGCGCCGGCCCTGCTGGCGGGCAACACGGTGGTCCTCAAGCCCAGTGAGCTCACCCCGTCGACGGCGGTCCTGCTCATGCGGGCGCTGGAGGAGGCCGGCCTGCCGGCCGGCGCCGCGAACCTCGTCCTCGGGACCGGCGCCGAGGTCGGTGCGCCGCTCGCGGAGCATCCCGCCGTCGACATGGTCTCGTTCACTGGCGGGCTCGAGACGGGCAAGCGGATCATGGCGACGGCCGCCGGAACGGTGAAGAAGGTCGCCCTGGAACTGGGCGGCAAGAACCCCAACGTCGTCTTCGCCGACGCCGACTTCGAAGCGGCGGTCGACTTCGCCCTGACGGCCGTCTTCCTCCATTCCGGCCAGGTCTGCTCGGCCGGTACGCGTCTGATCGTCGAGGACTCGCTGCACGACGCCTTCGTGGACGAGGTGGTGCGGCGCGCCGGACGCATCCGGCTGGGCGGCCCCTTCGACCCCGACGCCGAGACCGGGCCGCTGATCTCCGCACAGCACCGGTCGAAGGTCGAGAGCTACGTCGCGGCGGGCCTCGCGGAGGGCGCCGTGCTGCGCTGCGGCGGCCACCGCCCCGACGATCCGTCACTCGCGGGCGGCTTCTACTACCTGCCGACCGTGCTCGACGAGTGCCGCCAGGACATGCGCGTGGTGCACGAGGAGTCGTTCGGCCCGGTGCTCACCGTCGAGCGGTTCACCGACGAGGACGATGCCGTGCGGATCGCCAATGACACGGAGTACGGACTCGCGGGAGCGGTGTGGACCCAGGACGCGGGCAGGGCCCAGCGCGTCGCCCGGCGGCTGCGGCACGGCACTGTTTGGATCAACGACTACCACCCCTACGTGCCGCAGGCGGAGTGGGGCGGCTTCGGGCATTCGGGCGTCGGCCGGGAACTGGGTCCGACCGGTCTGGAGGAGTACCGCGAACCCAAGCACATCTGGCAGAACATCCAACCCCGGCCGCAGCACTGGTTCCGCGGCTGAGCGCTCTGCCACTGCTGAGCGCGGCCGTGCCATCCGAAGAGAGGTCGATAGTGCCCGCAGGTACCGAGAAGACCCAGGTCGGCCTGGCCGGAGGGCCGGTCGCCGTCACAGCAGGGACCGATACACCGGCACAGCTGCCGCCACAGCGGGGCGTATCCGGGGGCACGACTCCGGTCATCTCCGTACACCGGCTGTGGAAGGTCTTCGGGCCGAAGGCCGCGACGGTGCCGGAATCGCCGGAGCTGTGCGGTCTTTCCCGCCGCGAACTCATGGAGCGGACCGGTTGCACCGCGGCCGTCCGGGACGTGAGCTTCGATGTGTCGCCCGGCGAGGTGTTCGTCGTCATGGGCCTGTCCGGCTCGGGGAAGTCGACGCTGGTGCGATGTCTTACCCGGCTGATCGAGCCGACCGCCGGCGAAGTGCTCTTCGAGGGCGAGGACATCCGCGGCGCCGACGAGAAGCGGCTGCGCGAGCTGCGGCGGCACAAGTTCTCGATGGTCTTCCAGCACTTCGGGCTGCTGCCGCACCGCCGAGTGCTGGACAACGTGGGGTACGGCCTGGAGATCCGCGGCATGGGCAGGGCCGAGCGCAACCGGCGGGCGATGGACGTCATCGAGCTGGTCGGTCTCGCCGGATGGGAGCACCATTACCCCGACCAGCTGTCCGGCGGCATGCAGCAACGCGTGGGGCTCGCCCGCGCCCTCGCCGGCGAGCCGGACGTTCTCTTCTTCGATGAGCCGTTCTCCGCGCTCGACCCGCTCATCCGCCGGGACATGCAGAACGAGGTGATCCGGCTGCACCGGGAGGTCGGCAAGACGATGGTGTTCGTCACCCACGACCTCTCCGAGGCACTCAAACTCGGCGACCGCATTCTGATCATGCGCGACGGCCGTACGGTGCAGTGCGGTACGGGCGACGAGCTGGTCGGCGCGCCGGCGGACGACTACGTACGGGAGTTCGTCCGCGATGTGCCGCGCGCGCAAGTCCTTACGCTGCGCTGGATCATGCGCCCGGTGCGGCCGGACGACGCTCTCGACGGGCCCGAGCTCGGCCCGGACGTCGTGGTCCAGGAGGCCACGCGCGCGGTGCTCGCCGCGGACAAGCCCGTGAAGGTGGTTGCGGACGGACGGCTGCTGGGCATCGTCGGCGACGAGGAGATCCTCGCGGTGATCGCCGGTACTGAGGGTGGTGCTTGATGGCGGTCCTCGCCGAGCCGGCCGTGCGACTCGCGCCGGCGCGCAGCACCCGCCGGTTTGTCGTGGCCGCGATCCTCACCGGCTGGGTCGTCCTGTGGTTCCTGCTGCGCGGCCATCAGACGCTCGCGCTCGGGACGGCCGACCTGACCTCGCTGCACCGGAAGTTCAACGAGATCAACGACGCCATCGGCGCCAGCCGCAACAGCAGCCCGGTCTTCCGCTATTTCTTCAACGAGATCCGGCTGGTCATCGACAACCTGGTCACCTTCATCCAGGCGCTGATCTCCCAGCCCTCGTTCGGCCGGCCCGTCCCCGCGGTCGGCTGGCTGGGCGTTGTCGCCATCGCCGGCTATGTCTCACTGGCCTTCGGCAACCTGCGCGTAGCGGCGCTGGCCGTCGCGGGGTTCGTCTTCCTCGGTTTGCAGGGACTGTGGCAGGAGAGCATGGACACCCTGGCGCTGACCGTGGCCGCGGTCCTGGTCTCCCTCCTCTTCGGCATCCCGCTCGGGGTGTGGGCAGGGTTGTCCGACCGGGCGAACCGGGTCGTCACGCCGGTGCTCGACTTCATGCAGACGATGCCGACGTTCGTGTACCTGGCCCCGTTGACACTGTTCTTCCTCATCGGTCCGGCGTCCGCCACGATCGCCACGCTGATCTACGCGACACCCCCCGCGGTGCGCCTCACCGCGCACGCCATCCGGTCGGTGCCGCGGACCACGGTGGAGGCGGCCGAGTCCCTCGGCTCGACCCGGCTTCAGACGCTCACCAAGGTCCTGCTGCCGATGTCGAAGCGCACGATCGTGCTGGGCGTGAACCAGACCATCATGGCCGCGCTGTCCATGGTCACGATCGCCGCGCTCATCGACGCGCCGGGCCTCGGCAAGACGGTGGTCAAGGCACTCGAGACGCTCGACGTGGGTGTGGCGTTCAACGCCGGTCTCGCCATCGTCGTCATGGCCATCGTGCTGGACCGCGTGACGACTGCGGCGAGCGAGCGCGTGGAGGTGGCCAGGCGCGGCAACGGCCGTCGGCCCCGAGCGCGTCGCCCGTTGCTCATCGGCGGTGGCGTGCTCGCCGTCGTATGCGTCTGGCTGTCGCACACCTATGTATGGGCGGCGGAGTTCCCCGCCGACCCCGGTGTGGGCAGCGCGATCGCCCGTTCGGCGGACAGCGTGACGAACTGGGCGCAGGGCAGCTTCGCGGGAGTGACGAACGGTCTGCGCGATGTCGTCACCACGGCGCTGCTCAACCCCTTCGAGGAATTGCTGACCGGCTCCCCGTGGTGGCTGGTCGGCGCGGTCGTGATCGCCCTCGGCGCCGTGCTGGGCGGGTGGCGTGCGGGCGCCACGGCGACGGTGTGCGTGGCCGCGATCGTCGCGTCGGGCCTGTGGCAGGACAGCATGACCACGCTGGCTTCGACCGTGGTGGCCGCGCTGATCGTGATGTCCCTCGGCATCGTGGTGGGTGTCTGGATGGGCCGGAGCGCGATGGCCGACCGGCTGATCCGGCCCGCCCTCGACGCGGGTCAGACGATGCCGTCGTTCGTCTATCTCGTGCCGTTCCTGGCGCTGTTCGGCGCCAGCCGGTTCACGGCGATCGTCGCCGCGATCGTCTTCGCCGCACCCGTGACGATAAAGATCATCGCGGACGGGGTGCGCGCGGTGCCACCGACCACGGTTGAGGCGGCGACTGCGGCCGGCTCGAGCACCTGGCAGATCATCACCAAGGTGCAGCTGCCGATGTCGCGCCGGGCGCTCACTCTCGCGACGAACCAGGGACTGATCTACGTACTGTCGATGGTCGTCGTCGGCGGGCTGGTCGGGGCGGGTGCCCTCGGCTACGACGTCGTCGCCGGTTTCTCACAGGGCCAGTTGTACGGCAAGGGCCTGGCGGCGGGCCTTGCGATCGTGCTGCTCGGCGTCATGTTCGACCGGATCACTCAAGCAGCGGCACACCGGGCCGGAAGAGCGCCCGGCGGGCGCTGAGGCAGAAGGGCAGGACACGTGTTGGAGAACGTCATCACAGCGCATCCGCTGAAGCGGCGGCGCCTCGGCATGGTGGGGTTGGCAGCGCTGGCTCTCGTACTCAGCGGTTGCGGTGGCGCGAAAGTCGGTGGCTCGGGCTCGGACCCGGCCGGCGGCAGCGCCGGGAAATGCGGCCCGTTCAATCTCGCGGTCAACCCATGGGTCGGTTACGAGGCCAACGCGGCCGTCATCGCGTACGTGGCCCAGAAGGACCTCGGCTGCAAGGTGACGAAGAAGGACCTCAAGGAAGAGGTCGCGTGGCAGGGATTCGGCACGGGCGAGGTGGACGCGGTTGTCGAGAACTGGGGTCACGACGATCTGCGGAAGAAGTACATCGATCAGCAGAAGACGGCCGTCGCCGTCGGTGAGACGGGCAACAAGGGCGTCATCGGCTGGTACGTACCGCCGTGGATGGCGGCGAAGTACCCGGACATCACCGACTGGAAGAACCTCAACAAGTACGCCGACATGTTCAAGACGTCCGAGTCCGGCGGCAAGGGCCAACTGCTGGACGGAGATCCGTCGTTCGTCACCAACGACGGCGCCCTGGTGAAGAATCTGCACCTCGACTACAAGGTGGTGTACGCCGGCAGCGAGGCGGCGCTCATCCAGGCATTCCGTCAGGCCGAAGCGAAGAAGACGCCGGTCATCGGCTACTTCTACGAACCGCAGTGGCTGTTCTCGGAGATCAGGCTCGTCAAGGTGGGCCTGCCGGCGTACAAACCGGGCTGCGACGCCGACCCGGAGAAGGTCGCCTGCGACTACCCCCCGTACCCCCTTGACAAGATCGTCAGCAAGAAGTTCGCCGACTCCGGCAGCCCCGCCTACAAGCTCGTCAAGAACTTCACGTGGACGAACACCGACCAGAACCTCGTGGCGCAGTACATCGCGCAGGACAAGATGTCGCCCGAGGACGCCGCGAAGAAGTGGGTCGAGCGCCACCGCGACACGGTGAACGCCTGGCTCGGGAAGGGCTGAGCCGGCAGATCCGACAGAAGGATCCGTGCCCGGCGGGCTGCCGCGACAGCCCGCCGGGCACGGCTGTTTCCGGGCCTGTGCGCATCGCGTTGCCCGGCCCGAACGCACCCCTTGACACCGCACTTGGTGACCGGCAATGTGAGTTGCGCAACCTGAAGCATGTTGCGCTGACAGCAACTGGACTGCTCCTAAACTGGAGGTGCGACGATGGCGGGTCCGCGCGTGGTCATCATCGGGGCGGGCGTCGTGGGAGCGGCGCTGGCCGACGAACTGTCCTCCCGGGGCTGGACCGAGGTGACGGTCGTCGACCAGGGCCCGCTGCCCGCCACCGGCGGGTCGTCGTCCCACGCCCCGGGCCTGGTCTTCCAGACGAACCCTTCGAAGACCATGACCGAGATGGCCCGCTACACCGTCGAGAAGCTCTGCTCCCTCGACGTCGACGGGCAGCCCTGCTTCCTGCAGGTGGGCGGCCTCGAAGTCGCCACCACCGCGGAGCGCCTCATCGAGCTCCGGCGCCGGCACGGATGGATCACCGCCTGGGGCATCGAGTCCCGGCTGCTGGGCCCGGACGAGTGCGTCGAGCTGCACCCGCTGGTGAACCGAGAGCGGGTACTCGGCGGGCTCCTGGTCCCCACCGACGGCCTGGCCAAGTCGGTGCTCGCGGTAGAGGCACAGCTCCGTCGGGCCGAGGCGCGCGGCGCGCGCCTGCTCGCCCGTCATGAGGTCCTCGACATCCGCACCGACGGCGACCGCGTCAGCGCGGTCGTCACCGACCAGGGCGAGATCCTCGCGGACATCGTCGTGTGCTGCGCCGGCATCTGGGGCCCGAAGGTCGCCCGCATGGTGGGGATGAACCTTCCGCTGACGCCCCTGGCGCACCAGCTGGCATGGACCGGCCCGGTGCCCGCACTCGCCGGGCAGACCCAGGAAGCGGTCCGCCCGATCCTGCGGCACCAGGACGCCGACCTCTACTACCGCGACAGCTACGACCGGCTCGGCATCGGCTACTACGGCCACCGGCCCATGCCGGTCTCCGCCGACGACATCGCCCCGGTGGACTCCACGGAGCGGATGCCTTCGGTCCTGCGGTTCACCGAGGACGACTTCGCCGACGCGTGGACCGAGACCCGCTCGCTGCTGCCGGCGACACGGGAGGCCAAGGTCGAGGAGGGCATCAACGGGCTCTTCTCGTTCACCACCGACGGGATGCCACTGCTCGGTGAATCACCCGATGTGAAGGGATTCTGGGTGGCCGAGGCGGTGTGGGTCACTCACTCCGCGGGCGTCGGCCGTGCCATGGCCGAATGGCTCGTCGACGGCCACTGCTCCTCCTTCGACCTGCACGAGTGCGACGTCAACCGCTTCGAGCCGCACCAGCTCGCCCCCGCCTACGTGCTGGCGCGCGACTGCCAGAACTTCACCGAGGTCTACGACATCCTGCACCCGCTCCAGCCGGCGGGCGCTCCGCGGCCGCTGCGCACCAGTCCCTTCCACACCCGCGAGCGGGAACTCGGCGCGGTCTTCCTGGAGGCGTCCGGCTGGGAGCGGCCCCAGTGGTACGCCGCCAACGAATCCCTCCTGGCCGGACGGGACATCACCGTCCCCAACGACTGGGCCGCGCGCTACTGGTCGCCCATTGTCGGCGCAGAGGCCCAGGCCACCCGCGAGACCGTCGCCATGTACGACATGACGGCGCTCAAGCGGCTCGAGGTCACCGGCCGCGGCGCCGCGGCGTTCCTCCAGCGACTGACCACCGGGAACGTCGACAAGTCGGTCGGCTCGGTGACGTACACCCTGATGCTGGACACGGACGGCGGGATCCGCAGCGACATCACGGTGGCCCGGCTCGGACGGGACCGGTTCCAGGTCGGCGCCAACGGCAACCTGGACCTCGACTGGTTCACCCGGCACCTCCCAGCGGTGGCTGGGGGAGCGGATGTCGCCGTACGCGACATCACCGCCGGCACCTGCTGCATCGGCCTCTGGGGCCCGAAGGCGCGCGATGTCCTCCAGCCGCTGGCCGACGAGGACTTCTCCAACGACGGCCTGCGCTACTTCCGCGCCAAGCGCGCGCACATCGGCGCCGTCCCGGTCACCGCGATGCGCCTGAGCTACGTCGGCGAACTCGGCTGGGAGCTGTACACCACCGCCGACATGGGGCAGAAGCTGTGGGACACCCTCTGGGAGGCCGCGCGGCCGCACGGCGGCATCGCGGCCGGGAGGGGCGCCTTCAACAGCCTCCGCCTGGAGAAGGGATACCGCTCCTTCGGCACCGACATGACCTACGAACACGACCCGTACGAGGCCGGAGTCGGCTTCGCCGTGAAGATGGACAAGGGCGACTTCATTGGACGGGCGGCGCTGGAGCGGCGCGCGGGCTCGGTACGCCGCCGCCTCAGCTGCCTGACGATCGAGGACCCGGCCGCTGTGGTGATGGGCAAGGAGCCCGTCTACGACGGCGCGGCCTGCGTCGGCTACGTCACCAGCGCTGCCTACGGCTACACGATCGGCAAGGGCATCGCCTACGCCTGGCTGCCCGCCGAACTCGCCACCCCCGGGCGCGAGCTGGACATCGGCTACTTCGACCGGCGCGTCACCGCGGTCGTGGCAGAAGAGCCGCTGTTCGACCCCGCCATGTCGCGGCTTCGTGGCTAGGAGCCCAGCTGGGTTGTGGGCAGGCGTTCCGCACGGCGGAACGGATGGGCACAGCCCGGCCACCGGCCCGCAGCCGCGACTGAACGCCCGCACGAACCGCAGGAGAGGAGCAACGACGTGAGCGCACAGAGGAGACGCGCGATGAGCCCCCGCACCCCTGGCACCGATCTGCCCGAGCACCCCGACTGGCTGTGGCGCACGCCCGACCCCAAGCGGTCGTACGACGTGGTCATCGTCGGCGGCGGCGGACACGGCCTCGCCACCGCCCACTATCTCGCGAAGAACCATGGCATCACCAACGTCGCGGTTCTCGAACGGGGCTGGCTCGCGGGCGGCAACATGGCCCGCAACACCACCATCATCCGCTCCAACTACCTCTGGGACGAGAGCTCCGCGATCTACGAGCACGCGCTCAAGCTGTGGGAAGGGCTGGAGGACGACCTCGACTACCCCATCCTGTTCTCCCAGCGAGGCGTGCTGAACCTCGCCCACAGCCTCCAGGACGTACGCGACAGCGTGCGGCGCGTGCACGCCAACCGGCTCAACGGCGTGGACGCCGAATGGCTCGACCCCCAGCAGGTCAAGGACGTCTGCCCGATCGTCAACATCTCGCCGGACGTGCGGTATCCCGTCATGGGGGCGACGTACCAGCCGCGAGCCGGGATCGCCAAGCATGATCACGTCGCCTGGGGCCTGGCCCGCGCCGCGGACGCCGCCGGTATCGACCTCATCCAGAACTGCGAGGTCACCGGCATCGATGTGCGGGGCGGCCGGGTGACCGGTGTGCAGACCTCGCTGGGTCCGATCGCGGCGGGCAAGGTGGCGCTGTGCGCGGCCGGCCATTCATCGGTGCTCGCCTCCATGGTCGGACTGGAGCTGCCCATCGAGAGCCATCCGCTGCAGGCCCTGGTCTCCGAGCTGCTGGAGCCGGTGCACCCCACCGTCGTGATGTCGAACGCGGTGCACGTGTACGTCAGCCAGGCACACAAGGGCGAGCTGGTGATGGGCGCGGGGATCGACGCGTACAACTCCTATACGCAGCGCGGCGCGTTCCACATCATCGAACGCCAGATGGCCGCCGCCCTTGAACTCTTCCCGGTCTTCGCCCGCGCCCATGTGCTCCGGACCTGGGGCGGAATCGTCGACGTCAGCCCCGACGCCTCACCGATCGTCGGGCTCACGCCCGTGGATCAGCTCTACGTCAACTGCGGCTGGGGTACGGGCGGTTTCAAGGCCACGCCGGGAGTCGGCTGGGCCTTCGCGCACACCATCGCCCACGACGAGCCCCATCCGCTCAACGCCCCCTTCACACTCGAACGCTTCACCACCGGCGCGCTCGTCGACGAGCACGGCGCGGCCGCGGTGGCCCACTGAGGAGCCCGACGATGCTGCTCATCCCATGCCCCTGGTGCGGGCCTCGCGACGAGGCCGAGTTCCACTACGGCGGTCAGGCGCACGTGCCGTACCCCGAGGATCCGGCGGCCCTCTCCGACGAGGACTGGGCGCGCTATCTGTTCCTGCGCGACAACCCCAAGGGACCGTTCCCCGAGCGGTGGAACCACGCGGCCGGCTGCCGGCGCTGGTTCAACGCCGTCCGGAACACGGCGACCAACGAGATCCTTGCCGTCTACCGGGTCGGCGAACCAAGGCCGGTGATCGCATGACCCCACAACCGTTCCGACTGCCCCAAGGGGGCCGGATCGCGCGTGACGAGCCGCTGAACTTCCGCTTCGACGGCGTCGTGTACCAGGGCTACCGGGGCGACACCCTCGCCTCCGCACTGCTGGCGGGCGGCGTCCATCAGACGGGCACCAGCATCAAACTCGGCCGCCCGCGCGGCATCTTCTCGGCCGGCGGCGAAGAACCCAACGCCGTCGTGCAGATCGAGGCGCCGTTCCCCGAACCGATGCTTCCGGCGACGACCGTCGAACTGTACGACGGGCTCGCCGCGAGCGGCCTGCCAGGACAGGGGCGGCTCGCCACCGAACCGGACCCCGCCCGCTACGACGCCGTGAACGCTCACTGCGACCTGTTGGTCGTGGGCGCCGGACCGGCCGGTCTCGCCGCGGCCGCGGCCGCCGCCCGCAGTGGGGCACGGGTGATCCTCGCCGACGAGCAGCCCGAACTCGGCGGGAGCCTGCTCTCCACGAATGAGCTGCCCGGCTGGGTTGCCACGGTCGGCGACCGGCTCGACGCGGCGCCCGACGTGCGCGTGCTGCGCCGCACCACGGTCTTCGGCTACTACGACGACAATTACGTGCTCGCCGTCGAACGCCGGACCAATCACCTCGGCGACCGGGCCCCCGCGCATGTCTCCCGCGAGCGCGTCTGGCGGATCCGGTCCCGGCGGGTCGTCGTGGCCACCGGCGCCCACGAACGCTCGCTGGCATTCGCCGACAACGACCGTCCCGGTGTCATGCTCTCCGGCGCCGCCCGTAGTTACGTCAACCGGTACGGCGTCGCCCCGGGCCGCCACGCGGTCGTCTTCACCACGAACGACAGCGCGTACGCCACCGCACTCGACCTGGCGGCGGCGGGCGTCGGTATCGCCGCCGTCGTCGACGCCCGGCCGGAGCCGGGGGAGTGGGCGCGCCGCGCCGTGCTCGCCGGCATCACGGTGCTCGCCGGACATGTGGTGACCGGCACCGCGGGCGTACCGCGGGTCTCATCGGTGACCGTGGCTCCGGTCTGCGAGGGCTCGGCGTCCCGTGAGATCGCCGCCGACCTGCTGCTGGTCTCCGGCGGCTGGAACCCCGTCGTCCATCTGTTCAGCCAGGCGGGCGGGCGGCTGCGCTACGACGCCGGGCTCGGCTCGTTCGTGCCGGACGGCTGCCGCCAGGCGGTCGAGGCCGCAGGATCCGCCCGTGGCGTGTTCGACCTGTCCGGGTGCCTGGCCGGCGGCGCGGCCGCGGGATCCCGGGCGGTCGGGGCCGAGGGCTTCACCGCCCCGAGCCCCGTCCCGCTCCCGGTGGCCGTCGAAGAACCCCGGTCACCCGCGACGCACCTGTGGGTCGTCCCCGGCCCCGACCCCGCCGACCGTTCCACGCACTTCGTCGACCTCCAGCGCGACGTCACCGTCGAGGACCTGGCCCGCGCCACCGGTGCGGGCATGCGCTCCGTGGAACACCTCAAGCGCTACACCACCGCCGGCACGGCCAACGACCAGGGCAAGACCTCCGGCGTGCTCGCCGGCGGTGTCATCGCCCACCTGCTCGGCGTCGACGTCGCCGAACTCGGGACGACGACCTTCCGCGCCCCGTACGCGCCCGTCGGCTTCGCCACGCTCGCCGGACGCGACCGCGGTGTCCTGCACGACCCGGTACGCGTGACCGCACTGCACGGCTGGCATGTCGCGCACGGCGCCCTGTTGGAGAATGTCGGGCAGTGGAAGCGGCCCTGGTACTACCCGCGGGACGGTGAGGACAGGGAAGCGGCGGTGCTGCGCGAGTGCCGCGCCGCCCGCGAGGGCGTCGCCTTCATGGACGCCTCCACGCTCGGCAAGATCGACGTACAAGGCCCGGACGCCGGTGTCTTCCTCGACCGGCTCTACACCAACATGATGAGCACCCTGAAGGTCGGCATGATCCGCTACGGGGTGATGTGCCGCCCCGACGGCATGGTCTTCGACGACGGCACCGCCATCAGACTTGCCGACGACCGCTTCCTCGTCACGACCACGACGGGCAACGCCGCCGCCGTACTGGACTGGATGGAGGAGTGGCTGCAGACGGAGTGGCCGGAGCTGCGCGTGCACTGCACCTCGGTCACCGAGCAGTGGGCCACCGTCGCGCTGGTCGGGCCCCGCTCCCGCGAGGTGCTGGGCGGTCTCGCCCCGCACCTCGCTGTGGACTCGGAGAACTTCCCCTTCATGGCCTGGCGCGATACGGACGTCGCCGGAATCCCGGCCCGGGTCTGCCGGATCAGCTTCTCCGGCGAGCTGGCATACGAGATCAACGTGCTGCCGTGGAAGGCACCGGCGCTGTGGAACGCGCTGTACGAGGCGGGCCGCCCGCTCGGCATCACGCCGTACGGCACCGAGACGATGCACGTCCTGCGGGCCGAGAAGGGCTATCCGATCGTCGGCCAGGACACCGACGGCACCGTGACACCGCAGGACCTCGGCATGAGCTGGGTGGTGTCGAAGAAGAAGGCCGACTTCATCGGCAAGCGCTCCCACGCCCGGCCCGAGAGCCGACGGCCCGACCGCAAGCAGCTCGTCGCTCTGCTCCCGGACGACCCCGGCACCCTGCTGCCCGAAGGCGCCCACCTGATCGCCGACGGCCGGCTTCCCGAGCCGCCCGTGCCGATGCTGGGGCATGTCACCTCGAGCTACCGCAGTGCGGCGCTCGGACGGACCTTCGCCCTCGCCCTCATCCGAGGCGGCCAGAACCGCATCGGCCAGCGACTGTACGCCCCATTGGGGGACGAGTTGATCCCGGTGACGGTCGCAAGTCCTGTTCTCTACGACCCCGAGGGGGCACGCCGCGATGGCTGAAACCGCTACCCGTACCAGCCCGTTGGCCCACACCGGCCGACGATTCGCAGCCGCCACCCGCGCATCCGGTGGTGCCGTGCGACTGGCTGAACTCCCGTTCCTCGCCCAGATCACTGTGCGCCTCGACCCCAAGGGCCCGGCGGCCGGCGCTGTCGGGCTCGCCCTGGGCATCGCACTGCCGCTGGAGCCGAACACCGCCGTGCGCGGCGGCGAACTGGCAGTGCTGTGGCTCGGTCCCGACGAGTGGCTGCTCGTGGGCCCGGCCGGGACGCAAGCCGGCCTCCAGTCACGGCTCCGCGCGGCGATCGGCGACGAGCACGCCGCCGTCGTCGACGTTTCGGCCCAGCGCACGACGCTGCTCGTCGCCGGACCATCAGCCCGCGACCTGCTGTCCCACGGCTGTTCCCTCGACCTGCACCCGCGGTCCTTCAGCGCGGGCCGGTGCGCACAGACCACCCTGGCCCGCGCCCAGGTGGTCCTGGTGCCGCGGGACGAACACAGGCCGGGCTTCTGGGTGCTCGTACGCTCCTCGTTCGCCGGCTACCTGGCCGACTGGCTTCTCGACGCCGCATCGGAGTACATCAGCGCGCCCCTGTCGCAGCCGACGTGACCGAGCGGGGAGGGGACCGTACACATAGCGGCCGGGACCCCGGCCGGATTCGTCGGGGCTTCCCCCTCCCCATCCGGTGTACCGGGCGGTAATGTCTGCTCCCGCCAGGGACCCGTTGGATTTCCGCCACGTATCAGGCAATCAAGCAGGGTATGTCGGGCCCCGGGTTTTGATCTTGAGATCGCGAAGGGGTCCTCATGGCGACGGAGACGCATCCCGTGCGTTCGGGCCGGCCGGACGGTGGATCGGACGAGCGATGGCAGCGGATGTGGAGTCATCGGGAGCAGCTGCTGAAAGTGGCGCGGCGGCGATCCATGAGTGTCGAGGACGCCGAGGATGCCGTGCATGAGGCGATGCTGCGCGCCGTGGAGAGCCCGCATGTCGAGGACGAGCGGCTGGGGGCGTGGCTGACGACGGTGACCATGCGGCTGTGTGTCGACCGGTATCGGCAGGTCAACCGGGAGGCCGAAGTACGCAGCCGTTCGGCGCTCTTCGGGCCCGGACCGGTGCCCGTCGAGGAAGCGGTGTGTGACCGGGCGGAGGCGCAGTGGCTTGCGTCGCGGAGTGTGGAGCTGCCGGCCCGGCAGGCCGAGGCGCTGCGGCTCAAGTCGGAGGATCTGGACGTCGGGCAGGTCGCACGGACGATGGGCCTGAGTTACGAGGCGGTCGAGTCGCTGCTGGCGAGGGCGCGGCGGACGCTTCGCAACTCGCTGGCCGGGACGCTGGCTGCCGGTCTGTGGCTGTGCGGGCGCGGCCGGCTTCGCGGAGGCGGGGGCGGGGGCGGGAGCACTCAGGCGGCGGCCTGGGTGTCCACAGCGGCGACGCTGGTCATCGTGGGACTCGCCCTTCCCGCCTCGCACGACGTGGACAGGTCCCGCCTCCCGCAGTCCTCCGCGTCCCAGGCGGTCGGTTCGCCCGCCGCCGTCCACGACAGCCGGCGAGCTCCGTCGTCGCCCGTTCCGGCCGCCGCACCGCGGCAGCCCCACGGCCTCGGTCTCCCGGGCGGGGGACAGCCGTCTGCGGGCCTGCTGCCGGCGTTGCCGCAGGTGTCGGTCCCGGCGCCGGCTGTACCGTCCGCCCCGGCGGTTCCCCCGGTGCCGTCGGTACCTGCCGTTCCGCCGGTCTCCGCCCCGGCTGTCGTCGTACCGGTCGATGACCTGCCCGGCGGCCTCCTGCCGCCCGGCGTCACCGGCGTGCGGCTGCCTCAGCACTGACCTGATCGGACGCCGAGGGAAACCTGGCGAAACAAGCTCGTAAAAAAGTTACCCCTTTCCGCGACGGACGCGCCGCCCTCCCCCGTAGAGCAGATGACAGACCTGCTTGTACGGCAGGAGGGCGGCAGTGCGACATGGGAGGGACAGCCCGACTGCTGCTCGTCCATTTCACCGCAATGGTGACCCGAGCAGCCGGGTGCGCGGCACATTCCCCCCGTGATGTCCGCGCACCCGGCGCTGTCCCCCCGATCGTTCGTCCATGGCTGAAGGGTGTGACCGGATGGGAGTCGAGATCTGTGTGGAAGGGCTGACCAAGTCCTTCGGCAACCAGGTCATCTGGCAGGACGTCTCGCTCACGCTGCCTGCCGGGGAGATATCGGTCATGCTCGGCCCCTCGGGTACGGGCAAGTCGGTGTTCCTGAAGACGCTCGTCGGCTTGTTGAAGCCGGACCGGGGTTCGATCCTGATCGCGGGACAGGACATCACGCGGCTGCGAGAACACGACCTGTACGAGGTGCGGAAGCTGTTCGGCGTGCTGTTCCAGGACGGTGCGCTGTTCGGCTCGATGGATCTCTACGACAACATCGCCTTTCCGCTGCGGGAGCACACCCGCAAGCCGGAGAGCGAGATCAAGCGGATCGTGCTCGAGAAGATGGACATGGTCGGTCTGATCGGTGCCGAGAAGAAGCTGCCCGGTGAGATCTCCGGGGGCATGCGCAAGCGGGCGGGACTGGCGCGGGCGCTGGTCCTGGACCCGGAGATCATCCTGTTCGACGAGCCCGATTCGGGGCTCGACCCGGTACGGGTGGCGTACCTGAACCAGCTGATCGTAGACCTGAACGCGCAAATCGACGCGACGTTCCTGATCGTCACCCACGACATCGCATCGGCCCGGCAGGTGCCGGACAACATCGGGCTGCTGTTCCGGCGCGAGCTGGTGATGTTCGGCCCCCGGGAAGAGCTGCTCGCCAGTGACGAACCGGTCGTGGGGCAGTTCCTCAACGGCCGTATGCAGGGTCCGATCGGGATGGCGGAGGAGAAGGACGCGGCTCAGGTCGAGCAGGAGCTGGCCGAGCTCGACGCCGGTCATCACCGCGGCCCGAAGGGCGGCAAGGGTGCGTCCGGCGGTGGCGTGACACCGCGTCTGCTGCCCAGCCCCGACATCACCCGCCCGCCGCGCTGGGAGGCGATCGCCGAGCACGAGGCGAAGCTGCACCCGGGGGAGGTGACGATCGCGTGAGCCTCTCACCGACAGCAGGGCTCAGGCATACGGGCAGACTGTTCGCTCTGGCCCTGGACGTCGTCCGTACGCTACCGCGACGCCCTTTCCAGGCGCGGGAGTTCATCCAGCAGGCGTGGTTCATCGCCAGCGTCACGATCCTGCCGACCGCGCTGGTCTCCATCCCCTTCGGGGCCGTGATCGCGCTGCAGGTCGGCAGTCTGACCCGGCAGCTCGGCGCGCAGTCGTTCTCCGGTGCCGCCTCGGTGCTGGCGGTCCTGCGGGAGGCGTCACCGATCGTGACCGCGCTGCTCATCGCCGGGGCCGGCGGCTCCGCGATCTGCGCGGATCTCGGAGCCCGCAAGATCCGTGAGGAGATCGACGCCATGGAAGTGCTCGGCATCGACCCGATCCACCGGCTGGTGGTACCCCGGGTACTGGCCTCGATGGTCGTCGCGGTCCTGCTCAACGGGCTGGTCTCAGTGGTCGGTGTGGCCGGTGGCTACTTCTTCAACGTGATCCTGCAGAACGGCACGCCCGGCGCGTACCTGGCCTCCTTCACCACCCTCGCCCAGTTGCCCGACCTGTACGCGGGCGAGCTGAAGGCACTGGTCTTCGGCGCCATCGCCGCGATCGTCGCCTCGTACAAGGGCCTGACCGCGAAAGGCGGCCCGAAGGGCGTCGGAGACGCGGTGAACCAGTCCGTGGTCATCACCTTCATGTTGCTCTTCGTGACGAACTTCGTGATGACCGCGGTCTACTTCCAAGTCGTTCCGCAGAGGGGTTGACGATGGCTCTGCCGGATCGTTTCTTCACGCGCCCGCTCCGCTCCCTGGAGGAACTCGGCACCCAGCTGGCCTTCTACGGGCGCTCACTCGCCTGGACCGGCCGCACGCTGCGCCGCTACAAGAAGGAGGTGCTGCGCCTGCTGGCCGAAGTGAGCTTCGGCCGGGGCGCGCTGGCAGTCGTCGGCGGCACCGTCGGCGTCATCGCCTTCCTCTCCTTCTTCACCGGCACCGAGGTCGGCCTTCAGGGCTACGCCGCGCTCAACCAGCTGGGCACGTCCAACTTCGTGGCGTTCCTGTCCGCCTACTTCAACACCCGCGAGATCGCGCCGCTGGTGTCCGGGCTCGCCCTGTCCGCCACGGTCGGCGCCGGCTTCACCGCCCAGCTCGGGGCGATGCGGATCAGCGAGGAGGTCGACGCGCTGGAAGTGATGGGCGTTCCCTCGCTGCCGTTCCTGGTGACCACCAGGATGATCGCCGGATTCGTGGCGGTGATCCCGCTGTATGTCGTCGGGCTCCTCTCCTCGTACCTCGCCGCCCGGACGATCACTACCGGTTACTACGCGCAGTCGTCCGGCACGTACGACCACTACTTCCACCAGTACCTTCCGCCGGTCGACGTGCTCTGGTCGTTCGGCAAGGTGATCGTCTTCGCCGTGCTGATCATCCTGGTGCACTGCTACTACGGCTACCACGCGAAGGGCGGGCCGGCCGGGGTCGGTGTGGCCGTGGGCAGGGCGGTGCGCACGTCCATCGTCGCCATCAACATCCTCGACTTCTTCCTCAGCCTGGCGATCTGGGGAGCCAGCACGACCGTCCGGATCGCGGGGTAGCTGACGTTGATATCGACACAGACCATCAAGCTGCGGCTCTACGGCATCGCTTTCATCGTCGTGATCGCGATGCTGCTGTCGCTGGCCGTCGCCGTCTACCAGCAGGTGTTCACGCCGGCGGTCTTCATCACTCTGCAGGCGGACACCCTCGGCAACCAGCTCGATCCGGCCGCGGACGTCAAGTTGCGCGGCCTGATCGTCGGCCAGGTCCGCTCGGTGCACGTCGACGGTGAGCGGGCGACCCTCGACATCGCGTTGCAGCCGGAAGAGGTGGCTCTCATTCCGGCCGACGTCAACGCGCGGCTGCTGCCCAAGACGCTGTTCGGTGAGAAGTACGTCGACCTTGTCATCCCCGAGAACCCGTCGCCGCGGCACATCCGCGCCGGAGACGTGATCACCCAGGACCGCACGAAGACCGGCATCGAGCTCGAGAAGCTCATGAACGACCTGCTTCCGCTGCTGCGCACCGTCCAGCCGGCCAAGTTGAACGCCACGCTGTCCGCGTTCTCGGACGCCCTCGAAGGCCGCGGCGATGACGTCGGCGGCAACCTCACGCGGGTGGACGACTACCTCCGACGGCTCAACCCGCACCTGCCGTCGCTCACGACGGACATCTCGCTCTTCGCCGATGTGGCCGGGGTGTACGGGGACGCCGCCCCCGACCTGCTGAGGATCATGAGAAACGCCGTCGTCGGCAGCCGGACCGTGGTGGAGAAGAAGGAGGCGCTGGCGGCGCTCCTGACCGGGACCACGACCGTCGCGAACACCGCGAGAGCCGTGCTCGCCGACAACTCCCAGCGGCTCATCACCCTGGCCCGCGTCTCCCGCCCGACGCTGGCCCTGCTCGCGCGCTACTCGCCGGAATACCCGTGTCTGCTGGGTGGCCTGGCGAAGGAGGAGCCCTTGGCCGAGCAGGTGTTCAAGGGTGGCAGATTCCACATCACGTTGGAGGTCGTCCTGCCACGGCCCGCCTACCATCCCGGCGAGGAGCCGCGTTATGCCGACCGTTCCGGTCCCAGCTGCAGGGGGCTGCCCGGTCCGGGCGTTCCCGCTCCGCCGGTCAAGCTCAACGACGGTACCTCGGCGGGCAGTTCCGGCAATATCGCCGGGACTGCGGCCGAGCAGCATGTCGTCGATTCGCTCGTGGCCCCCGTCCTCGGCGTCCCCGCCGACCAGGTGCCGGCCGTGGCGACCCTGCTGTTCGGCCCGATGGCCAGGGGAACGGCGGTGAGTGTCGCATGAGGGCTAGGGAAACGACCGCGCCGCTGGTCAAGTTCAGCATCTTCGCGGTGGTGACCGTGCTGGCGACGACGCTGCTCGCGGCCACCATCGTCAACATCCGGTTCACCCCGTCGGACACCTACAAGGCGGTGTTCAGCGACGTCACGAGCCTGGAGGACGGCGACGACATCCGCGTGGCCGGGGTCCGGGTGGGCCAGGTCCAAGACATCCGTATCAAGGACAGGACGCTGGCCGAGGTCACGTTCAGCGTCTCCCGCGACCGGCCGCTGCTCTCCGGCACCAGTGCCGTCATCCGCTACCGCAGCCTGGTCGGGCAGCGGTACATCGCGCTGACCGAAGGCGCCGGGGACGGCTCCCGGCTGCGTCCCGGGGTGACGATCCCGCTCTCCCGGACCCAGCCCGCACTCGACCTGACCGCGCTGCTGGGCGGGTTCAAGCCGCTGTTCGCCGCGTTGAGCCCGAACGACGTCAACCAACTGGCGTTCGAGATCATCAAGACCCTGCAGGGCGAGGGCGGCACGATCAACAGCCTCCTCGCCCACACCGCCTCGCTCACCTCGACACTCGCCAACCGCGACCAGTTGATCGGCTCGGTCATCGACAAGCTCAACGAGGTGCTGGGCACCCTGGACAAGCGGAGCACCCGCTTCGCCGACCTCCTCGGACAGCTGCAGCGGGTGGTCTCCGGGCTGTCCGGCGACCGCACGGCGATCGGGGACTCCCTGACGAGCATCAGTGATCTGTCGGCCGCCACGACGGGCCTGCTCGCCGACGGCCGGCCGGCGCTCCAGAACGACATCGCCCAGCTGTCGAAGGTCACCGGGACGTTGCAGCACAACGAGAAGACCGTGGAGGGCGTCCTGCAAAGGCTGCCGCGCAAACTCGACCTGCTGACCGGGACGGCCTCCTACGGCTCCTGGTTCAACTTCTACCTGTGCGATTTCGACGGCCGGATCGTGCTGCCGAAGACCGCCGCTGTGCTCACTCCGGACTTCCACACCGCCCAGGCGAGGTGCGGCCGGTGATCCCCTTCCGCGAGCGCAACCCCGTCGTGATCGGGGGTGTCGGCCTCACCGTGATCGCGCTGCTGATCTTCGGGGCGTTCAACGTCCAGGATCTGCCGCTGATCGGCAGCGGCCAGAAGTACACCGCCGCCTTCTCCGAGGCGGGCGGCCTCAAGTCCGGCGACGAGGTCCGCATCGCCGGAGTCAAGGTCGGCAAGGTCGACGATGTCGACCTGGACGGCGACCACGTCCGGGTGGCCTTCCGGATCAACGGCAACCCCCGGTTCGGCACCGAGACCGGCGCCTCGATCCGGGTCAAGACGATCCTGGGCGCCAAGTACCTCTCGTTGCAGCCAAAAGGCTCCGGCCGGCTCAGCGCCGGGAGCGAGATCCCGCTGGAGCGCACCGTCTCCGCGTATGACGTCGTGGAGGCGTTCAGCGACCTCACCACAACCACCGAACAGATCGACACCCAGCGGCTGGCGACCGCCATGGACACCCTCTCCACGACCTTCAAGAACTCTCCGGCCGAGGTCAAGGCGTCCATCAGCGGACTGTCCCGGCTCTCCAGGACCGTGTCATCGCGCGACGACGCGCTGCGCGAGCTGCTCGGCCACGCGGGCGGCGTGACCAAAGTGCTCTCCGACCGGTCGGGACAGCTCACCACGCTGATCGACGACGGCGACGCACTGTTCAAGGAGATCCAGAACAGGCGCCAGGTGATCCACGCGCTGCTGCGCAACGCCGCCGCACTCGGCGTCCAGCTCTCCGGCCTGGTCGACGACAACCGCGCGCAGATCGGCCCGGCCCTGAACCACCTGAACGCGGTGGTCGCCCTCCTGCAGCGCAACCAGAGCAGCCTGGACCGCAGCGTCGCGCTGCTCGCCCCCTTCGCACGGGTTTTCACCAACACCCTCGGGAACGGGCGCTGGTTCGACAGCTACATCCAGAATCTCGTCGCCGTTCCCCCGACTCCGCGGGTCGGATCCTCCGCGCGGATACCTTCAGGAGGGTCACGATGAGCCGGCTTCGCGGGACGTTCCCGCTGAAAAGGCACGGTGTCCGCCGCGTGGCGCTCGTCGCGGCGCTGCTGATGACCGTCACTCTGGCCACCGCCTACTGGCCCCGGTCGCAAACGGTCCAGGTCACCGCGTACTTCCCCCGCACCGTCGGCATCTACCCCGGCTCCGACGTGCGCGTCCTGGGCGTCAGGATCGGCGAGGTCACGAGCATCACGCCGGAGGGCGGCAAGGTCCGCGTCGAGATCGAGTACGAGGCGGGTCGCAAGGTCCCCGCGGACGCGAAGGCCGCGATCATCAACTCCTCGGTGGTGAGCGACCGTTACCTCCAGCTGCTCCCGGTGTACCGCGGCGGCCCGGCGATGAAGAGCGGCAGCGTCATCCCCGAGCAGCGGACGGCCGTCCCCGTCGAACTGGACCGGATCTTCGACAGCCTCCATACGACAGCGGACGCGCTGGGCCCGAACGGCGCCAACAAGGACGGTTCGCTGTCCCGGCTGCTCGGGGTCGGCGCGGACAACCTGGACGGCCAGGGCGACCGACTGCACCAGACCGTCCAGGACCTCTCACAGGCCGTCACCACCCTGGCGGACGGCCGGAAGGACCTGTTCGGGACAGTACGCAATCTCCAGGTGTTCACCGCAGCGTTGGCCGCCGACGACGGCAACGTCCGGTCGTTCAACGACAGCCTGGCGGGGGTGGCCGATCAGCTTGCCGGCGAACGCACGGACCTCGCGGCGGCACTGAAGCTCCTGGCGACCTCGCTGACCGATGTGGCCGGCTTCGTCCACGACAACAAGAAGTCGCTCACCTCCGATGTGAAGGGCCTCAGCGAGATCACCGGCGTGCTGGTCAAACAGCGTGCCGCGCTGGAGGAGTTCCTGCAGGTGGCTCCCGCCGGTCTGTCGAACCTGCAGAACGCCTACAACCCGGCATCGGGCACGCTCGACACCCGTAACAACGCCGACCAGGCCCAGGATCCGGGTGGCCTCCTGTGCTCCCTGCTGAATTCGGCCGGCAAGAAGACCGACTGCAGGGAGATGCGGAGGCTGTTCGACTCCCTCCCGGATCTGCCGTCGGCCAACCCCGTCACCGGAGCCGCCCGGCCGGTGCCGGGGTCGTCCTCGGTGGACAGGACGCTCGGCGGAATTCTGGGAGGCACGGTATGAGGGGTCCGCGTACCGCGGCGCTGTGGGTCGTAGCCGCATCGGTGCTGATGACCGGCTGCGAGTTCAACGGACTGTCCGACGTCCAGCTGCCCGGCGGCGCCGCCGCGGATGGCCACGCCTACCACGTCACCGTGGAATTCACCGACGTCCTCGACCTGGTGCCGCAGTCCGCGGTGAAGGTCAACAACGTCACCGTGGGCGCCGTCGAGAAGGTGCGGCTGGACGGCTGGCACGCCCAGGTACTGCTGCGCGTCGCCGACTCGGTGAAGCTGCCGGGGAATGCGATCGCAGAGGTGCGCCAGACCAGCATGCTCGGCGAGAAGTACATCTCGCTCTCCGCTCCGCCGGACGTCGCGCCGGCCGGCACGCTCAGCGACGGTGCGACGATCCCGCTGTCCCGCAGCGGCCG
Source organism: Streptomyces sp. PH10-H1 (assembly GCF_030063355.1). Classification (GTDB taxonomy): domain Bacteria; phylum Actinomycetota; class Actinomycetes; order Streptomycetales; family Streptomycetaceae; genus Actinacidiphila. Next base: position 128,063 of record NZ_JASISZ010000005.1, on the reverse strand, counting down.
CAACCCGGAGATAGAGGAGGTGCTGTCGGCCCTGTCGGCGCTGCTCAACGGCGGCGGGGTGGCCCAGCTCCACACGATCACCGTGGAGCTGAACAAGGCCCTGGAGGGCCGTGAGGACCGGGTCAAGGACCTGTTCAAGCAGCTGGACACCTTCGTCGGCGGACTCGACAAGCAGCGGGCAGAGATCATCCGCGCGATGGAGGGCATCGACAAGCTGGCCAAGACCCTGGGCGCGCAGAGCGCCACCATCGGCCAGGCGGTCGACACCATCCCGCCGGCGCTGAAGGTGCTGGCCGCCCAACGCCCCAAACTGACCCTCATGCTGACCGCCCTGTCGAAACTCGGCACGGTCGGCACGAAGGTGATCAACGCATCCCGGGACGACACCATCGCCGGCCTGCGGCAGCTGCAGCCGATCCTCACCAGGCTGAACCAGGCGGGCGACGACCTGCCCAACGCGCTGGAGCTGCTGACCACGTATCCGTTCCCGCGCAACGTGGTGGACGCGATCAAGGGCGACTACACCAACCTGGACGTCACCGCCGATCTCGACCTCAAGAGCCTCTACGGCAACGTCGCCCCCGGCTCCCCGGCACCCAAGCCCCCGGGCAAACCGGCACCGGTACCGACGCTCCCGGGGCTCCCCAAGCCCTCCGGTCTCCCCACGATCCCCAAGCTGCCTGGTCTGCCGGATCTGCCTGATCCGCCCACGATCCCGTCCGGCCCGAGTCCGCCGCCGGGCGGCACCGGCGTGCTGTGCCCCCCGGTGTGCACCAGCGGCTACTACGCCTCGTACAGCGACGGTTCCGGCGGTGGATCCGGCGGTGGATCCGATGCCCTCAGCGGTATCGACCTGTCTCTCGCGGCACTGATGACGAAGGGGATGCAAGGGTGATCACTCGAATGGTCAGGACACAACTGCTCGCCTTCGCCGCCGTCACCGCGATCGGCGTGTCGTACGTCGGTGCCGAATACGTGGGCCTGGCCGACTGGGCCCTCGGCCGCGGCTACACCGTGCGGGCCGACTTCGCCGACGCCGGCGGCGTCTTCCCCGGCGCGGAGGTCACGTACCGCGGGGTGCCCGTTGGCCGGGTGGGCGGGCTCCGCCTGGATTCCGGCGGCGTCAGGGTGGACCTGCGGATCAACGGCGGCCCGCGGATCCCCGCGGACACGCTCGCCGTGGTGGCCAACCGCTCGGCGGTCGGCGAGCAGTACGTGGACCTGCAGCCCCGTGCCGGGAACGGCCCCTATCTGCGGGACGGCAGCACCATCGCCCGCCGGGACACGCGCACACCACTGCCCACCACGACGCTGATACTCAGCCTGGACCGGCTGGTCAACTCCGTCGGCAAGGACGACCTGCGGATCACGGTCGACGAGCTGGGCAAGGCATTCGCCGGAACCGGGCCGGACCTGACCCGGCTGGTCGATTCGGGCAACGCGCTGGTCCGGTCGGCGACCGACGCGCTGCCGGAGACGACCGCCCTGATCGAGAACTCCAGGAAGGTCCTGAAGACGCAGGCCGACAAAGGCTCGGCGATCAAGTCGTTCTCCCGCGACCTGGCGGCCCTCACCGACCAGCTCAGGACCAGCGACAGGGACCTGCGCAAGCTGGTGGACGGCGGGGTGTCCGCCTCGCGGGAGCTGGACGGTCTGCTCAAGGCCAACCGGACGGCCGTGCCGGTCCTGCTGGGGAACCTGATCAGCGGGGCCCAGATCGCCGTGGCGCGGCTCCCGGCCATGGAGCAGACCCTGGTCACCTTCCCGGTGGTGGTCGCCGGCAGTTTCACCGTGCTGCCGGGGGACGGCACCAGTCACTTCGGGATGGTGCTGAACGCCGACGACCCGCCGTCGTGCCGGAGCGGATACGGCACGCAGCGGCGCGACCCCGGGGACACGAGTGAGCGCTCGGCGAACACCTCCGCCCGCTGTACGGCTCCACGCGGCGGCAAGACGTCCGTCCGCGGCGCGCAGAACGCCCCGCGGGCATCCGGGCCGGGCGGGTCCTCGTACGGCCAGGCGTCGTACCTCACGCCCTACGACCCCGCGACCGGCGCCGCCGGCGGCCCGGACGGAAGCACCGTCGAGATCGGCTCGACCGGCGGTGAACAGAGTTTGTTCGGAAAGGACTCGTGGCAATGGCTGCTCGTCGGACCGATGGCATGACCCGCCGGCTCCTGGACCACCGGCTCCTGGCCCGGGTGGCGGGGCCGCTGCGCCGGCTCCCGGCCACAGTGGTGGGCTCCGCCCGCCGCAGCCGGGTGCTCCCGGCGTCACTCGCCGGCGCGGCTGTTCTCCTGACGGCGCTTTCCGGCGACCTCGGTCTGCGGCTGTACCAGCAGCATCAGCAGGAGCGGCGCGATCAGGACATCGTGGCGGCGGCCCGCCAGTCGGCGCTCAACTTCACCTCCCTGGACTACCGGCACTACGAGCGCGACAGCGCGAACGTATTGAACGGTGCCACGGGCGACTTCAAGAAGCAGTTCGCCGCCCAGACCACGGAACTGACAAAACTGGTCGGCACCAACAAGTCCGTCTCAGAGGGACAGGTGCTGGAGGCGGGGATCGCCAGGTCCGACGGGCACTCCGCGCGCGTCCTGATCGTCGTCGACAGCAAGGTGACCAACATCGCCGCACCCCAGGGGCAGGCCCGCAACTACCGCTTGCAGCTCGACCTCGTGCTCCAGGGCGGGCGATGGCTGACGTCCGATGTCGAGTTCGTCGGCTGATCCGGACACCTCCCCCCACCCGTAACGCCAGTTGGGAGAAACATCGTGGTGAACCCGTCTGTTCGAGGGCGTGCCGGCACCGGTACGACTCGGCAGCGTTCCGTGACGGCCGCCGCCCGCGCCGCGGCCAAGCGAGCCGAGAAGGCACACCGTGCGCAGCTCTTCGGGAGAGTGGTCGTGGTCGAGCCCCCGGAGACGGCCGAGCCTCCCAAAGGGCAGCGGCAGCCGCCCGCGCAGGAGCCGCGCAAGGAACAGAGGGAGCAGGAGGCAACGGCGGCGGCGAAACCGTCCCGCCGGCGGTCCGGCCTCCTCAGCGCGGTACTCGCCGTCCTGGTCGTGGCGGGTCTGCTCGCCACATCGATGCTCGGCTGGCAGTACCGGGAGACCGAGCGGACGCGCCACTCGAAGGCGGACGCACTGGCCGCGGTGCTGACGGCGGCGCCGGTGATCCTGTCGTACGACTACCGGTACCTGGACCGGGATTTCGCCGCCGCGGATCGCTTCCTGACGGGTTCCTTCCGCGACCAGTACCGCAAGACGACCACGACCGTGGTCAAGCCGACCGCCGCGCAGTACCACGGCGTGGTCAAGGCCACCGTAGCGAAACCCCCGGCCGGTGGCGCCCCGGCGGTCTCGGTGCTCTCCGGCTCGGCCGACAAGGTGACCGTCCTGCTGTTCATGAACCAGGTCACCACCAGCACCAAGGTCGCAGGCCCGCGCCTGGACCTCAACCGCGTGCGGATGACCCTCGTACGCACATCCCAGGGCTGGAAGGTCAGCGCCGTCGACGCGCTGTAGCGTCTTTGATCAGCTGACAGATCCTGTGTCAGACGTAGTCTCTGGCGCGGGTATCTGAGGGCGTGCGTCTCGACTCGGCGGGGCCCGGACTCCCGCGGTCCGCCGAGGTCGGACGCCCTGGCGGTCGCCCGGAAGTCAGAGCGCCCGGATGACCCGACCGGGACAGCAGTATGGTCGCTGCCCGGAGTCGTCCGGCTCCGGGCAGCGACCGTCTTCAGATCACTTCGCCTTCTGGACGAAGTCGTTGGTGTAGGTCTTCGACAGGTCGATGGTGTGGCCCTTCACCGTGGGGTCGAAGGAGCTGAGCACCTTCAGCACGGTCTGTGCGCCGTCGGCGGGCATCAGGCCGTCGGGCGAATACATGCCCTTCTCGTTGTCCAGGGCCTTGGTGTAGACGTCCTTGCCGACGCCCGCGTAGTAGTCGGCCGGCATCTTGTCGGTGATCTCGGCGGCGCTGTGACCCTGGATCCACTTCAGCGTCTGGACGAACACGTTGACGAGCTTCTGCACCGCCTCCGGGTTCTTCTGGACGTAGCCGGTGGTCAGATACAGGCATGACGCCGGATATGTACCGCCCAGGGCGGCTTTGGCGCCGTCCGTCGTCCGCATGTCGATCAAGGGCTTGGCCAGGCCCTTCTGCTGGAGCATGGAGATGGTCGGCTCGGTCGTCATGCCGGCGTCGATCTGCTTGTTCTGCATCGCGGCGACGAACGTGGAGCCGGCTCCCACCGCCACCGAGGTGGCCTGTCCCGGCTTGACGCCGTTCTTCTCCTCCAGGTATTGGGTGAGGAAGTTGGTGGACGAACCGAGTCCTGTCACCCCCAGGTGCTTACCCGCGAAGTCGGCCGGGCTCTTCACGGAGTCGGCCTGGTCGCTGCGGACCATCTCGACCTCTCCGGGGGCCTGGAGCAACTGCGCCACCGATTCGGTGGACTTGCCCTTGGACTGCAGGTCGATGTTGTGGTCGTAGAAGCCGACCACCGCGTCCACCTGTCCGGCGATCATCGCGGTCTCTGCGTCCACGCCGGCCGGCTCGTTCTGAAGCTCCACATTGATGCCTTGCGCCTTGAAGTAACCCAGCTGCTTGGCAAGCATCACCGGCAGATAGATCTGCTTCTCCAGACCGCCGACCATGATCTTGACGGTGGTTTCACCGGCGGCGTTCTTCGGGGCCGCTTTGGCGGCGCCCCCGCCGCAGGCGGTCAGGGAGAGGGCGAGCGCGGCACATGCGGTGACGAGAACGGACTTCTTGACCGGCATCATTGCTGGTCTCCTTCGGGTGAGTCGAGCGGGGGACAGGTAGCGGCGGGTCGGCGCCGCGCGGCGGGGATCAAGGTCACAGCGCCGCGGATTCGGAGAGCTGGGTGGGCCGCCAGCGCAGTACGCGATTCTCGAAGCGGGCGATGATGAATTCGGCGGCCAGAGCCAGGACGGCAATGATCAGGGTCGCGGCGTACACACCGTCGGCATTGAAGAGGCCCTGCGACTGGGCGATCAGCTGGCCGAGTCCGGCCTGCGCGCCGAGCATCTCGCCGACGATCGCGCCGATGAGCGCGAAGCCGAAGGCGGCGTGCAGGGAGGCGACGATCCAGGTCATCGCAGAGGGCAGGACGACCTGCGTGGTGACCCGCCATTCGGAGGCACCGAGGACCCGTGCGTTGGCCATCAGATTGCGGTCCACCTCGCGGGTCCCCTGGAAGGCGTTGAAGAAGACCGAGAAGAAGACGAGCACCACGGCCAGGGCGACCTTGCCGGTCTGGCCGAGGCCGAACCAGATGATGAACATCGAGCCGAGAACAATGCGCGGGATCGAGTTGGCGGCTTTGATGAACGGCGCCATGACCTCGGCCAGCGCATGGATCCGGCCGAGGGCGATGCCCAGCACCACTCCGGAGACCGTCCCGATGAGGAAGCCGAGAACGGTCTCCTGCAGGGTGACGGCGATGTTGTGCCAGATGGAGCCGAGCGCGGTCCCTTCGGAGAACCAGGTCTTCAGCTGGTCGACGACGCCGGAGGGCGAGCCGTAGGTGAAGGTGTCCAGCCAGCCCTGCGAGGCGCCCAGTTGCCAGCCGCCGAGCACCACGACGACGAGGACGATCTGCACCACGTGGATGAGAAGTTTGCGACGGCGCACGCGCGCCTTGGCGGAACGGATCAGCGCCGCCTCGTCGAGGTCGGAGAGGACGGAAGGATCGGATTGGTTGGATTGGTTGGAAGGGTGGGAAGGGTCGGAAAGGCCGGAAAGGCCGGATTGGCCGGGGGGTTCGGTGTCTGCGGTCATGTTGCTGCTCCCGGGGACGGAGGGCGCTGCTGTGGAGATCAGCTCGGTCATGAGGGGACGCCCGCCTTCTGCGGGGGCACACCCGCCGTGCGGGCGTACGCCGTCTGCACTTCGTCGCGCAGGCTCGACCAGATGTGCTCGTACAGCTCGATGAAGCGCGGGTGGAAGCGGATCTCCTGGACCTTGCGGGGCCGTGGCAGGTCGATGTGGTACGTGTCCTTCACCGTGCCCGGGCCGACTGTGAGCACCACGACCTTGTCGGCGAGTGCGATCGCCTCCTCCAGGTCATGGGTGACGAACACGACGGCCGGCCGGGTCAGCTCCCACAGCGACAGCAGTTCGTCGGACATGATCTGCCGGGTCTGTACGTCGAGCGCAGAGAACGGCTCGTCCATCAGGAGGATCTCGGGTTCGTTGATCAGCGTCTGGGCGAGGGCCACACGCTTGCGCATGCCGCCGGAGAGCTGGTGCGGAAGCCGGTCCTCGAATCCGCTCAGGCCCACTCGGCGCAGCCAGTCGCGGGCCCTCGCCACGGCCTCCTTCTTCGGAGCGCCACGGAACTGCGGCCCGGCGGCGACGTTGTCCAGCACGGACTTCCACGGGAAGACGGCGTCGGTCTGGAACATGAAGCCGACCCGGGGGTCGATACCGTTGACCGGCTCGCCATGGATCAGGGTCTGGCCGACGCTGGCCTGCTCCAGACCGGAGACGAGGGAAAGGGTGGTCGACTTTCCGCAGCCGGTCGGTCCGACCACCGCGCAGAATTCGCCCGGTGCGACCGTCATGTCCAGATCGCGCAGGGCGGTGTAGATCCCGCCCGATGGAGTGCGGAACCTCTTGGTCGCACCGCGCAGCTCGATCGCGGGAACCGCGCTGCTCGCTGTCTCGTTCACTATTCGCACCGCCTTGGGACTGCTCGTGGTGCCGTTCGTTCGACCGCTGATGCGGTGTCGCGTAAAGCCGGATACACCCGGTGATCCGCTTGCGTTTCACCGGCGTTTCGCCGGCGTTTCCGGGGGGTGCCGAGAACATAGAGCGGCGGCCGCGGGGCGGCGAGCCTTGCGCGCGTTGCGCGGTTTCCCCGCATTCATCGAGGTTCTGCACGTTGTGCTCAGCGCACCGGGGGTGGACAAGGCGGCTCTCACCAGGCACGATCTGCGCAACCCCGGCCGTGCTGAGGGAGGTGCCGTCGATGCCGCTCCGTGAGCAGAACCCTTCACAGCGTGGTAACAGGAAGCTCTCCACGCGCATCCTCATCGGCCAACTGGCGATCCTCGGTGTCACCAGCGCCATCGGCTTCGTCCTGCTGGCCTTCGCCCAGCGTGCTCAGCTCGATCGCCAGTACGAGCAGCGGGCGCTGGCCATTGCGCACACCACTGCCGCCGACCCGCAGATCCAGCAGGCCATGGAGTACGGAGGCGGGAACGGTGTCGTGCAGACCATCGCCCAACGGATCCGGGCCGCTTCGGACGCCTCCTACGTGGTCGTCATCGACCTGCACGGAATCCGGCACTCGCACCCCCACCCCGATCTGATCGGCAAGCGCGTGGAAGAACCGATCATGGCGCTGGACACGAAGGACCACGCCGGGATCGACCAGGGCGCCACCGGCCGTTCGGCCAACGGCAAGGCCCCTCTCTACGGGCCCACGGGCACCCTCGTCGGCGAGGTCTCCGTGGGACTGCGCGACAAGGAGATCATCGGCGAGCTGAAGCGGGAACTGCCGACTTTCGGGCTGTTCGCCGGGATGGCCCTCGCGCTGGGCTCCGTCGCCTCCTACGTCCTCGCGCGTCGGCTCAAACGCTCCACCTTCGGCCTGGAACTGGAGGAAATCTCAGGGCTGCTCCAGGACCGCGAGGCGATGCTGCACGGCATCAGGGAGGGCGTGGTCGCCTTCGATCCGTACGGCAGGATCACTGTGGTCAACGACGAGGCCCGACGACTGCTGGGACTTGGAACCGCACTCGGCTCCCGGCTGCGGGAGGTGATCCCGGACGGTCGGCTGCGCCGCGCCCTGGACGGCAGCCTCAGCGGGGTGGACCTCACCGTGCTCACCGACAGCCACTGCCTGGCCATCAACCGGATGCCCGTGGTGCTGCACGGCCAGGAACTGGGCGCCGTGGTCACCGTGAGAGACCGCACAGAACTGGTCGGTCTGCTGCGCGAGCTGGACTCCGTACGGGGCCTGACGGACGCGCTACGGGCCCAGCAGCACGAATTCTCCAACCGGATGCACACTCTCGCCGGCCTGCTGGAAATGGGCGAGTGCGAGGCGGCTCTGGAGTACGTGGTGGGCTCGGCCGTATCAGAACCCGCGCTGGCCGAATCGGTACGGGAACGCATCGGCAACGCCCTGATGGTCGGCCTGATCGTGGCCAAGACCACGGTCGCCGCCGAGCGTGGGGTGCGCATCGAGCTCAGCGACGACTCCGCGCTGTGTGAGCAGCCCCCGCATCTGCGCCGGCTGCTGACCATCGTCGGCAACCTGTTGGACAACGCCGTGGACGCGGCGGCTTCCGGCAGCTCCGCTGCCACCGGGCCCGAAGTGCGGCTGGTACTGATCGAAGCGGACTCCGCGGTGCTGGTCAGCGTGGGGGACACCGGCCCCGGAATCCCGCCCGGCGCGGCAGAATCGATCTTCGAGGACGGCTGGTCGACCCGGCCGGACCGGGGGACAGCCCGCCGCGGCCTGGGCCTGGCCCTGGTGCACCGGCTGGTGCAGCGGCACGGCGGTTCGATCACCGTCACCGAGGGCCCCGGCGCGTCCTTCACCGTGCTCCTGCCTCTGCCGGACACCGATCCCGCTCCGCTGAGCGAGGTCTTCACGGTCGGCGCGGGGATGGCGGCCGGAGTGGGTCCAGGCATGGACGCCGGGACCGTCACGAGCGTCGGACCAGCCACGGGCACCGGGGCAGTCACGGGCGCCGGGGCAGTCACGCGTGTCCGTACGGGAGAACGGCAGTGATCAGAACCCTGGTGGTGGACGACGACTTCCGCGTCAGCGCCATTCACGCCGCTTACCTCACCCGGGCCGGCGGATTCGAAGTGGTCGGCCAGGCGGCCGGTGTCGCCGCCGCGCTGGATGCGGTCCGGCAGCACCAGCCCGACCTGCTGCTCCTGGATGTCTATCTCCCCGATGGCAGCGGTCTGGAGGTCCTGCGCCGGCTGACCGAGGACGGCGGATCCCGCCCCGACGCGATCATGATCACCGCGGCGCGGGATGTCGCCTCGGTGCGCACCGCCATGACGCTGGGCGTCGTCGGCTACCTCGTCAAGCCTTTCGGATTCGCCGCGCTTGATGAACGGCTGACGGCATATCAGGCGCTACGCCGGCGCCTGGACTCCCTTCCACCGGAGGCGGAGACCGACCAGGCCGAAGTGGACGCCCTGTTCAGTGCCACGCGGCCCACCTCGCTGCCACCCGTCCCGGCCAAGGGCCACTCGGCACCGACCCTGACCCGCGTCTGGGAGACGGTGCGCTCGGCCCGCGCCGATCTGTCGGCAACCGACGTCGCCGAACTCACCGGGGTCTCCAGGGCAACGGCGCAGCGCTATCTGTCCTACCTGACCCGGGAAGGAATGGTCCATCTGGAACTTCGCTACGGCACGACCGGCCGCCCCGAACACCGCTACCGCTCGGGGCTGTGAACTGCCCGTCAGGCGGGGGATGGCGCCCCGCGCGTAGGACTAGAGACGTCCCAAACCCCAGGTCAGGGGCGTGGGACGAGTAGGGGACGTCTCACGCGCCGAGCCGTTTGCAGCGCAGGGCGGCCGTGTCGCAAGATCCTCCATGCCGTGACGATCAAGTCAGCGGGCAGCGTCCCTCGGACGCGGTTTGGCGCCTCAGGCGTGGGGGAGTTCCCTCATGGGCAGTTCAGGAGAGATAACGCATGTCCATACGTAATGTCGGTTGACTGCTGGTTCGGGAACGACACCACTGCCGCAACCAAGAAGTGGCAGTCCGCGCACGGCTTGTACCCTGACGGCGTGGTCGGTAACGCGACTTTCGGTGCAGCCAGTTCTCACCTTGTCATGGACTCCGGCCAGCATTTCGCCATCTACAACGGCATGCTCAAGTCCGAGTATTTCGATCGCGCCGCCCGCTATTACTACGTCGACAACGGTCACGGCAATCAGATCGCCTACTACAACAGCGCAAGCGCCTGTGGCTGACCTCATCTGAGCCGGCCTTGACGGGCGCGGTCACCCGTTGACGGAGAGATGACCGCGCTCGTCGAGGCCGCTGACGAGAAGCGCTTGACCAAGACGATCGCCCGCTACGGCCACTCGCCCGGGGGCAAAGTGAACGAGCACGGTCTTTCGCGGCGTTCCGCCGCAGCAGGGGGTGGGCGGACAGAGCGTGGAGGCAGACCGCCTCGGGGTCTCGGGGCAGGCACGGCTCCGGGCAGGGGCCGAAGGTGCCGTCGTGTGTGGCCGCCCGCCCCGTCCGGTCAGGAGGTGATGTGGGGATCGCCCGGTGTCAGCCGGTTTCCCTCGCGGGTCCAGACGGTGGTGGCGCCACCGCTGGGCAGCAATGAGCGTCGGCGGGCCGATACCACTTCTCCTGCACGACGATCCGGCCTGGTGCGAACTCCAGTTGCGTGAGCGCCGTGGGGTATACGCCCGGCGGATTCTGTCGCGGGGTGATCGAGCCGATGACAGCGAGGCGGTCTCCCGCATGGATGAACACCACGTAACCGGCGACGAGTTGCCCATTCTGAGTGAATCCGTCACTGCAGCCGACGTAGATGGCAGCCTCGTCGCGATTGTCGCCGTCGGTGTCGCCGTAGACGACGTTCATCCCGTGCATGAGGCGCACCGGTCCCCATGTCCGGGAAGTGGCCGTGGCTTCGCGGGGTGGGCTGGTGAAGCTCGCGGACGCCGTGCACGCCAAGCCGGCCACGACCTGTCCCGTGCCGTACGACATCGCCAAGGCGGCGAAGAGCGCGGGCGCGGCCGGGAACGCCGTTCCCGCGACCGGCTCCGACACGGTGAGCGCGGACACCGAGCACACGGTCGGCGCGGATTCTCCGCTGGCGCAGAACCAGGGCACGATCCTGTACTGCAACTACCGGATCGGGTCCGAGCCGGTGGAGGTCTACACGGTCGGCACGGGCAAGAAGGGTGCGGCGCTCCCGATGATGCTCCCGCTGATCCAGCGCGACGCCGGGATGCGCCGCGACGACCTGGCCCCCTACGTCAAGAAGCTCCAGGACGCCCAGCCGCGCACCGGCACGCTCACGCCGAGCGGTAACGTCGTCTCCGTGGAGCTGCCGACCACAGGCTCGGGGGACATCCTGGTCGTCGTGACGGTGGCGGGGGAGGACGGCCGCACGTCGCTCTCCGCGGGAGCCGTTCAGAAGCTGGCGCAGGAACTGGCGGCGCAGGCCGACTGGTGAGGTGGGAACAACACCGGTGCCGCGGACCGGGTATGACCTTTTCCGGCAGGCGCGGAGACCGGCCGGCCGCAGTCGTCCGGAAGCCGGCTCTACCGCAGGTCCATTCCCGCGAGCGAGGTGCGGTGAGCGGCCTTTGCCGCAGGGAGGACGGAGGCGGCGACGGCGATCGCGATCGCCGCGCCGGCGGTCATCGCCAGGGAGCCGGCCGAGGGTGACCGCGCGATGCCGGCGCCGATTCCGCTCGACCGGCCCTGGAGGTTGATCAGCCAGTTCGACGCGACGACACCAAGCACGGTGCCGACGGCCGCCGCGGCCAGGGCGATGAGCCCGGTGCTGGTCGTGACGATCGCCACCGTCTGCCGGGGTGTGAGGCCGATGGATCGATAGGCCCGCAGATCCCGGCCATGTTCGCGAACGGTGGCGCTGATCACGGTGGACAGCTCGACCAGACCGATCAGGACCAGGACGGCGATGAGTCCGGCGACCACACCGCGGATGGGCAGCAGGTCCTCGGCGGGGTTGGGAACCTTACGGATCTCCAGGCCACTGTGCCCGGCGAGCAGAGCGGTTCGTACCGCGGACGGATCGGCGCCGGGACGCAGCCGGAGTTCGTAGAACTGGGCGCGGAGCGTCCTGTCCTGCTCCTGGAGGGTGTCCAAAGAGGTTGAGATGACCACGCCGTTGTGTTCCGGCTCGATGGTGCGCCCGACCAGGTGCAGGATCTGAGGCGTCCCGCCGACCGTGACGCGCACCCACTGGCCCACACTCACATGAAGGGTGTCGAGCAGTCCTTGCCCCGCCATCGCTTCGTGCAGCCCGGTGGCGGCACGGCCCTCGACCGCGGCGAAGGGGTACTGGCGTTGGGACGTGCCCACCCCGCGCAGGGTGATCATTCTGCTCTGGCCCGGCGCGAGGGCCGCGACCTCGGTCGCCGGATAGGCCGCTGCGACACCGGGCTGTCGTGTCAGCAGCGGTTCCAGACCGGTCTGGTCGGGCCCGTCCGCTCGCACGGACAGCTGCCCGGCGAGGCCGACCTGCTCGGGGGCGTTCGTGAACCGGTCGAGTGTCGCCAGGGTCCCCAGCGCAACGGTGATCATGAGCAGGGGGAGAGTCAGCCGCGCGACGGATGCGGTGGAACGCGCCGACCGGTGGGAGACACCGCGCCACCCCAGGACCAGCACGGCAGGTGTCCGGAGGCGCAGTGCCAGTCGTGCGGTGCGCGACATCCGGTGGCGGCCCGGGGCCGCGGTGCGGGCGGCGGGTATCGGCGGGACGCGACCGGCGCGCCATGCGGCGAGCACGGTGGCGGCCGCGATCGCGGCCACGGTGGACAGGCAGGTGTACGCCAGGGTCCACCGGTGTTCGGGCAGTGCCTGCCACAGTTTCATCGCCTCGCCGATCGGCCCCGGAAGGCGCGTGCCGAGCGCCTGCGTGGACGCCACCCCGCAGGCGACACCCAGCACGGCGAGGAAGGCGTGCTGGATCAGGAACATGCGCGCGACCTGCCCGGGGGTGAAGCCGACCGCTTTGAGGATGGAGATGTCCCGTACCTGGGCCAGTACCCGGCTGCCGACGCCGCCGGTCACCGCGACAGCGGCAGCCAGCAGAGCGCCGAGGCCGAAGATTCCCAGCAGCAGTCCGAGCAGGCGGTTGTCGCCCTCTGCGTCGGAGCGTGCGTCGCGCCAGGTCGAGACAGAGACCACATGGTCGGAACCCGCGGCTTCGACGGCACGCTGCACGATGAAATCGGTGTCGCCGGGGTCCTTCAAACGAAGTCCGACGGTCTGTCCGACGCTGTTCTTCCCAGCGCCCAGGCCGCTCACGGCCTGGGGCGGTGCCCAGCCGATGCCCGGCGGGCCTCCGCCGGTGAATCGCGGCTCGGCCGTCTCGGCCACCCCGACCACCCGCAGATCGCGGTCGTGGCCGGTGCCATCGGTCACCCGTAGATAGTCGCCCGGCTGCACCCACAGCGCGGCGGCGACCGACTGCTCCAGGACGACACCGTCCTGGGCGCTTCCGTCGAGCCAGCGGCCGCTCTTCAGCGCCGGACGGGCCACCTTCGGCTCTCCGGCCCCCGGTATGGCGCGCAGGCCGAGGACGGCCTTCTCCCCACCGTGCCTCGCGGTCACATTGACGGTACTGAACGGGCCCGACAACGCCTCGACACCGTCCAGGCCGGCCAGACTCGTCGTGTTCGCGTCGTCGGTGGTGCGCAGCCAGACATGGGCACCCTGGGTGGAGGTGAACAGCCTCTGCCACGGGTTGGCGGCGTATTCCAGAAGTGCGACGGACATCAGGAGGGCGACGACGATACCGGCCGTGGCCAGAGTGATCGACAGCGCTTGGCCGCGGTGGGTGCGCAGATCGGCGAGCGCCCAGCGCGCAGTGGCCCGCACCGGCTCAGCCCGTCAGTTCGACGACGTCCGCGGCGGCCACGGGCGGGACCGCCGGTCCGTCGAAGGTGGTGTCGTCGGTGATCCGGCCGTCGAAGAAGCTGATGACCCGATCGGCCGTGCTGGCCACCTTGGCGTCGTGCGTGACGAGCACGATCGTCTGGCCCTGCTGGTGGAAGTGCGAGAGCAGCCGGATCACTTCCCGGGTGCCCCGGCTGTCCAGGCTGCCGGTCGGCTCGTCGGCGAGCAGGATGTCGGGGCGGTTGACCAAGGCTCGCGCCAGCGCCACCCGCTGCTGCTCCCCGCCGGCCAGATCGCTGGGCAGGCTGTCCTCCTTGCCGTTGAGCCCCAGCAGGGACAGCAGTTCCTCACGCGCCGCACGGGCCTGCCGTGGTGTCCTTCCGGCGAGAAGAGCGGGAAGTTCGATGTTGTCGGCCACCGTCAGGGTGGAGACCAGGTTGAAGAACTGGAAGACGATGCCGATGCGCCGTCGCCGCAGTACAGCCCAGCGGGCCTCGCTGAAGCCGTCCACCCGGCGTCCGTCCAGGTGGATACGGCCGCTGTCCGGACGTATCAGACCGCCGAGCAGATGCAGGAGAGTGGACTTCCCGGCACCTGAGGTCCCGGTGACGGCGACGAACTCGCCACGCGCGATCTGCAGATCGACACTCCGCACGGCCGGCACTTGGCCGCCGTCCGTCATGTGGGTCTTGGTCAGTCCCTCGACGCTGAGTATGTGCGGCGCGGGGCCGGCGGACGGATCGCTTCGTCTCATTCGAGCTCCTCCTGACAGCGTTCCAGCCAGTCGAGGTCTGCCTGCAGATGCAGCATCGCGCCCTCGATGAGGAGCTGCGCGACGCGGTTGTCCCGGTCCTCGCCCGAAGCCAGCCGGGACATGGCACGCATGAGGTTCAGGTAGTGGCGACGCTGTTTGTTGATCAAGGCGACCGCATCGATTTGCCCGGCCTGCGGAGCCAGCGCGAGTTTCATGAAGAACTCGTCGCGTACCCGTGGCTCGTTGGACGGCTCGTCGAACCAGGCCGCGACAGCCTCGTGTCCTGCCTCGGTGAGCTCGTAGATGCGTTTGTTGGGGCGGTCGGACTGGGCGACCTCTTCGCCCGCGATCAGTCCTGATCGTTCCAGCCGGCCCAGCGTCACATAGATCTGCCCGACGTTCGGCTGAGGGTACGCCGCTCCGAAGATCTTCTCCAGAGCCTGCTTGAGTTCGTAGCCGTGAGCGGGACCCTTGGCCAGAAGAGCCATGAGAGGAAGACGCACGGTGTCGGATCTCCTCCCCGGCTACCTACTTGTTAGAGATGCGCGCCGCCTGGTGAGACCGCTGACCGCAGGCCCTAGTATCGCGCAACTCCAGCAGGTATACATGACGCGTCGGCGAAGCGGTACATATTGCGGCCGAGGACGACTGCCCGGGAGGAATCGATGCGCTGGGCGCGAACCGCGGGCAGGGTAGTGCTCGCAGGCGCCCTGCTGCTGGCCGGCTATGCCGGCCCCGGCGCCCGGGCGGCGGACGGACCGTCCGATTCCGACGGCCGCGGACCGATGACCCTGGTGACCGGCCGTGACCTGACCGGATACCTCAAGGACGTGCTCGACGGCTGGAATCGTACCCATCCCTCGGAGCGGGTGAAGCTCATCGAGCTGCCCGAGGCCGCGGACGAAGTGCGATCGCAAATGGCCGACAGTCTTCGTTCCGGGAGTGATCGCTTCGACGTGCTCAACATCGACGTGGCGTGGACGTCGGAGTTCGCCGGCTCGGGGTGGATCGCCCCGCTGGACAGCCGCGGTTTGCCCCTGAACCGCCTGCTGCCCTCCGTCGCCGGGACCGCGACATTCCACGGCCGGCTGTACGCCATGCCCTACGTGACCAACGCCGGGCTGCTGTACTACCGCAAGGACCTCCTGGACCGCGAAGGTGAGAAGCCGCCGCGCACCTGGGCCGAGCTGGAACGGCTGGCAACCACCGTCGCCGCCAAGTACGGCATCGACGGCTACGCCGGACAGTTCCTGCCCTACGAGGGCCTGACGGTCAACGTGGTCGAGGCGGTCCAGTCCGCCGGGGGCGAGATCCTGTCGGGTGAGGGACGCCAGGTGACCGTGGATTCCCCGGCGGCCTTGAGGGGCATCGATTTCCTCGTCCGGGGTGTACGGGAGGGCTGGATCCCACCAGCGGCGCTCACCTTCAAGGAGGAGGAGTCCCGGCGGGCCTTCCAGAGCGGCAAGCTGCTGTTCCTGCGCAACTGGCCCTACGTCTACAGTCTCGCCTCGGCCAAGGACTCCAAGGTGGCCGGCAAGTTCGGCGTGGTGCCGCTTCCCGGTCCTGACGGCCCCGGGGCCGGCGTACTGGGCGGCTCCAACCTTGCGGTCAACACCCATTCGCAGCACCGGCGGTCCGCCGCCGACCTGATCGCCTACCTGACGAGCGAGAGCGTGCAGCGCAGGGTTCTGACGGAGGGCTCACTGCCTCCGGTGTGGGCGTCGCTGTATTCCGATCCGGAGCTGATCCGGCGATTCCCCTACCTCCCGGTCCTCGAGGAGAGCGTCAGGGCTGCCCGGCCGCGGCCGAAGAGCGCCCGCTACGAGCAGGTGAGTCTGGTCGTCGCGGCCGTCACTCACGATGCGCTGGCGCTGCGTCTGACCCCCCAGCAGGCGATCGTGCGGTTGAACAGGGAACTCGGGGACGTCGTCCGCGGCGGTTGAGCCCCGGGCGTGAGGAGCAACCAGCGAGCCGCTTAGTTACTTGTTAACTAGCGAAGCCGCCCCCCAGTACTCGGACATTAGATCCATTTGCGATCATAACTCTCTCCCTGTAGGTCACTTTCGTGTAGCTCTCTTGACACCTCCCTGACTCATCTACTTAACATGTATGCATAACGCCGGTCCTGACGAGTTCTGTCGTCACAGGCGCATCACCCTTCCGCGATCGCACCAGGTGCGTCGCTTCGCACTGCCCGCAGGCGGTGGAAAGCGACACCGGATCGCCTCTCACAGCGCCAGCGCCGACGAGTTCGCGCGCCCGGATTCAGAATGGTGACGGGATGTTCACAGCCCCAGTCGAGGACTCCATCCGCCGCGAGACGGACACTCCCGCCGACCGCCCGCAGCCCTGGTGGCGTGACGCCGTCGTGTACCAGGTGTACGTCCGGAGCTTTCTCGACAGCACCGGCGACGGCGTCGGCGACCTCGCCGGAGTGCGTGTGGGACTGCCGTACGTGCGCAGGCTCGGAGTCGACGGCATCTGGCTGAGCCCCTTCTACCCCTCGCCGCAGCACGACCACGGATACGACGTCGCCGACTACTGCGCGGTGGACCCGCTCTACGGCGACCTCCACGAATTCGACCGCCTGGTGGCCGATGCCCACCGGCTCGGGCTCAAGGTTGTCATCGACATCGTCCCCAACCACTGCTCCAGCGCCCACCCGTGGTTCCAAGAGGCGCTGGCAGGCGGCCCGGCCGACCCCGCGCGTTCCCTGTTCCACTTCGCCGACGGCCGAGGCGAGGACGGAGAACTCCCGCCCAACAACTGGCGGGCGATGTTCGGCGGACCGGCCTGGTCACGCGTCCGGGAAACCGACGGCCGGCCCGGCCAGTGGTACCTGCATCTGTTCACTCCGGAGCAGCCGGACCTCAACTGGCGTGATCACCGAGTCGGCCGCCACTTCGAACACGTCCTGCGGTTCTGGCTCGACCGCGGCGTCGACGGCTTCCGGATCGACGTGGCAGCCGGCCTGTTCCGTCACCCGGAGCTGCCGGACTCACCCGACCCGGCGGCCGACGAGCGCACCAGGGACTCGGTGAACCCCCTGGCGTGGAACCAGCCCGAGGTACACGATGTCTGGCGTCGCTGGCGTGCGGTGTGCGAGGAGTACACCGCACGCGACGGCCTGGACCGGCTGCTGGTTGGCGAGGTTTCGGTGCCGACCGCCGCCGACCAAGCCGCCTACGTACGCCCCGACGAGCTGCATCAGGCCTTCTTCTTCCACCTGTTGAGCGCACCGTGGAGCGCCGGTGAGTTCCGCAAGGTCATCGACGACGCCTTGCGGGACATCGCCGGCACCGGATCCACCGTCACCTGGGTACTCAACAACCACGACCAGGTCCGCACCGTCACCCGGTACGACGGCGACACGGGCGGATTCGGTGCCACCCGGGCGCGCGCCGCAGCGCTGCTGATGCTGGCGCTGCCGGGAGCCGCATATGTCTATCAGGGTGAAGAACTCGGCCTGCCCGAGGTTTTGGACCTGCCGGACGACGCCCTGACCGACCCGATCTTCCACCGGACCGGCTCCCGCCGCTACGTCCGCGACGGCTGCCGGGTCCCGCTGCCGTGGTCCGGTCACGCGTCACCCTTCGGCTTCACCGCCCCGGGAAGCACGGTGCAGCCATGGCTTCCGCAGCCGGCCTGGTTCGCGGAGCACACCACCGACCGCGCGCTGAGCGACACCGGATCGTTCTGGCACCTCTACCGCGAGGGGCTGAACCTTCGCCGGCAGCTTCCCCAGCTCGGCGAGGGCAGTCTGCGCTGGCTGGAATCCCCACCACAGGTCCTGACGTTCGTCCGGGGCGACGGCATGGTCTGCGCCGTCAACTTCGGCGACGACCCCGTTCCCGCCCCTGTCCCCGGCATCCCGCTGCTCGCCAGTGCCGGCTGCCCGCCCGGGACGCTGCCGGCCAACACCGCCGCCTGGTGGGTCGGCGGCCTGCCCACCTCCTGACCGGCACCACATCGGACGGCGCACCACCCCTCGGCCGCTCCCGCCCGGGACGGCACCCACGAAAGGACACCGGCAATGAAGCGCATAGCGACAACGACCGCGGCAGTACTCAGCCTGGCATTGGCGGCGACGGCCTGCTCCGGCGGGCAGAACACCACCGACAGCGCCGGCGGCACGCAGGAACTCAAGGGCCAGACGGTGACTGTGGCGGCCGTGTGGACCGGTGTGGAACAGGCGAACTTCAAGAAGGTGCTGGACGCCTTCTCGGCGAAGACCGGCGCCAAGACCACCTTTGTCTCCACAGGCGACAACGTGTCGACGATCATCGGCAGCAAGATCGAGGGAGGCAACGCCCCGGACGTCGTCATGGTGCCGCAGCTGGGCGTGCTCCAGCAGTTCGCCCGCAAGGGCTGGCTCAGCCCGCTGTCCCCGCAGATCGGCACGACCGTCGCGACGAACTTCGCCAAGGCGTGGAAGAACTACGGCACGGTCGACGGCACCTTCTACGGGCTGTACTTCAAGGGGTCCAACAAGTCCACGGTCTGGTACAGCCCCCAAGCCCTCAAGGACGCCGGAGTCACGATCCCCACGTCATTCGAGGAGATGCTCACCGCCGCCGGCAGCGTCTCCGACTCCGGACTGCCGGCGTTCGCCGTCGCCGGTGAGGCCGGCTGGCCGCTCACCGACTGGTTCGAAAACCTCTACCTCTCGCAGGCCGGCCCGACACACTACGACGAACTGGCGCAGCACAAGATCCCCTGGACCGACCCCACCGTGGTCAAGGCCCTGACCACGCTCGGCCGGCTCTTCTCCAACGACCGCCTGATGTCCGGCGGCCGCTCGGGCGCGCTGCAGACCGATTTCCCGGAATCGGTGAACCAGGTCTTCGGCAAGACCCCCAAGGCCGGCATGGTCTACGAAGGTGACTTCGTCAGCGGCCTGATCTCCGGGTCGCTGCACAAGAAGGTCGGCCAGGACGCCAAGTTCTTCCCGTTCCCCGCAGTCACCGGCGGCGTCAAGCCGGTGGTCGGCGGCGGAGACGCCGCGGTGGCGCTCAAGGCGGGAAAGAACCCGAAGGCCGCGATGAAGCTCATCGAGTTCCTGGCCGGCCCCGAGGCCGCCGGTATCTGGGCCAAGGAGGGCGGATACCTCTCACCCAACCGGAAACTCGACACCTCCGCCTACCCGGACGACACCACCCGGCAGACCGCCCAGTCTCTCGTCGACGCCGGCGACACGGTCCGCTTCGACATGTCCGACCAGGCCCCGGCCGCCTTCGGAGGCACCCAGGGATCGGGCGAGTGGAAGATCCTGCAGGACTTCCTCCGCGACCCGTCCACCCCGCTGAAGACCGCGCAGGCGCTGGAGACCGCGGCCGCCAAGGCTTACAAGAGCTGAGGGAGCGACATGTCCGTGATCACCCGTCAGGCGTCGCACGCCACGGCCGGGGACGGGGGGCGCTCGCCCCGGCAACGCTCCGTCCGGCGCCGCAAGGTCACCGCTGTGGTCTTCGCCTTCCCCGCACTGCTCCTGCTGGGGGCGCTCGTGGGATACCCCGTTCTCTACTCCATCTTCCGCAGCCTCTTCGACGCGTCGGGAGACCGGTTCATCGGTCTGGGCAACTACAGCGAGATGTTCCACGACCCCGCCACCCTCAAGGCCATCCGCAACAGCGCCATCTGGGTCGTGGTCGCGCCGGCAGTGCTGACCTGCCTCGGCCTGATCCTGGCGGTGCTCACCGAGAAGGTGCGCTGGGCCACCGCGTTCAAGGTCCTGATCTTCATGCCGATGGCGATCTCCTTCCTCGCCACCGGCATCACCTTCCGTCTCGTCTACGAGCAGGACCCACAGCGAGGCGTCCTCAATGCCATCACCGTCGGAACGCACCACCTCTTCGTCGACGAATCCTCATACCCGGGGGCGAGAGCCCGGGACGAAACGGTGCTGGCCGCAGAGAAGGACGGCTCCTACCGCACCGCACACACCGTCCGGCCGGGCCAAACCCTCACACTCGGGCTGGTCGGCCTTCGGCCCGAATCCCTCCCCGCCGGCGCGCGGCAGGCCCAGAGCTCCCCGGCCGGAAACGACACGGTAGCCGGAACCGTGTACCTGGACTTCGCGCCCGGCGGGCGCGGCAGGCCACAGCAGATCGATCCGCTGGAGCACGGACTGCCGCAGATGGCCGTCGAACTCACCCGCGGCGCACATGTGGTCGCCCGGGGTACCACCGGGTCCGACGGAACGTTCCGGTTCACCGGCCTGAAGCAGGGCGACTACGGCGTGCGTCTGCCGGCGAGCAATTTCGCCCAGCCCTACGGCGGCGTCTCGTGGCTCGGTCCCACCCTCGTCACACCGGCCATCATCGGCGCCTATCTGTGGATCTGGACCGGCTTCTCGATGGTCCTCATCGGCGCGGGCTTGTCCGCGCTGCCCAGGGAGGTACTGGAAGCGGCGCGCATAGATGGCGCCGGCGAGTGGCAGATCTTCCGGCGGGTCACCGTTCCGCTGCTTGCTCCTGTGCTGAGCGTGGTCTTCGTGACCCTCGTGATCAACGTGATGAAGGTCTTCGACCTGGTCTTCATCATCGCTCCCGGACCGGTCCAGCAGGACGCCAACGTGCTGGCCCTGCAGATGTGGCTGGTCTCGTTCGGCGGCGGCAACAACCAGGGCCTGGGCAGTGCCATCGGCGTCGTGCTGCTGCTCCTGGTGGTCCCGGCGATGATCTTCAACATCCGACGCTTCCGCAGGAGCCAGGCATGACCGTGCATCAGAGCGCCGCCGCCGCGGATCGGACCACGGCGCCCGCGTCGTTCAGCCCGTCGCCGGCGACAACACATCGTGCGCCGCAGTCCCGCCGCGCCGCCGGACTCGCGCGCCGGCTGAGAGGCGGCATCATTCACAGCCTGCTGATCATCATTGCCCTGATCTGGCTGGTCCCCACACTCGGCCTGTTCATTTCGTCCCTTCGGCCGGCCGAGGACAATGCCACAACCGGCTGGTGGACCACGCTGACTCACCCAGCAGGACTCAGTTTCGGCAACTACGCCACCATCCTTGCCGACAGCGGCATAACGCAGGCGTTCTGGAACACGGTCCTCATCTCCGTGCCCACCACCATCGCCGTCGTCGTGCTCGGCTCCATGGCCGGTTACGCCTTCGCCTGGCTCGAGTTCCCCGGCCGGGACTGGATTTTCGTACTGGTCGTGGGCATGCTCGTGGTCCCCGTGCAGATCGGCCTGCTCCCCGTCGCCAAGCTGTTCGGCGCGGTCGGCCTCTTCGGGTCCCTCACCGGTGTCATCCTCTTCCATGTCGCGTACGGGCTGCCCTTCGCGATCTTCCTCCTCCGCAACTACTTCGCAGAGATCCCGCGAGAGATGCTGGAGGCCGCCCGTATGGACGGGGCGACCGAGTGGGCGATCTTCACCCGCCTTGTGGTGCCGGTGGCCAAACCCGCGATCGCCAGCCTGAGCATCTTCCAGTTCCTGTGGGTGTGGAACGACATGCTGGTCGCGCTGATCTTCGCCGACAGCGGATCACAGCCCCTCACCGTCGCCCTGCAGTCCCAGATGCGGCAGTTCTCATCCAACATCGATGTACTGGCCCCGGGGGCCTTCCTCTCCCTCATCGTCCCGCTCGTCGTCTTCTTCGCCTTCCAACGCCACTTCGTGCAGGGGGTCATGGCCGGCTCCGTCAAGTAACCGCCCGGGCAGCGGTCTCCGGTGAGTCACCGCTCCGCCGGAACGGGTGCCGTACTGACAACACCGGAGCGAACCGGCCTGCCTCCAATGACCCTCTGTCGG
This sequence comes from Streptomyces sp. PH10-H1, assembly GCF_030063355.1. Classification (GTDB taxonomy): domain Bacteria; phylum Actinomycetota; class Actinomycetes; order Streptomycetales; family Streptomycetaceae; genus Actinacidiphila. Next base: position 105,930 of record NZ_JASISZ010000005.1, on the reverse strand, counting down.
CGCGGGACAAACGCCGGGTGTACGACCGCCACCTGGATGCTGCTGCCGGGCCCGCCCCGTGTAACAACTCCCTTCATAACCCCATGCCTTCACCAAGCGCGTGCCATGTGTGCGTGAGGAGTACGTGGAGGTCGTCTGATGTTCACCGCAGAGGTCTACCCGCATAGATGCGGTGGGTGGTGTCATACCGGAAGCCGCCCGGCCCCACCCGGGCACCAACTCGCGGGAGACCCCCATGCGCCCGACTCTGCGCCTGACCGCCACCGCGGCCGCGCTCACTCTCACGGCCGCCGGACTCATCGCCGTCACCGGTGGCACCGCCACCGCGACGGCCGCGTCCGTCTGTTCGCAGTCCTACCTGCCGCTGCCCGATGCCACCTGCCAGCCCGGCGCCCTCAACCCGGCCGTCACACAGGCGACGATCCACTCAAGGATCTGCGTCGGCGGCTACAGCACCTCCATCCGGCCGCCCACCAGCTACACCAACGCCCTGAAGGTCAAGCAGATAGCCGAATACGGGTACGCCGACAATTCCACCGCGGACTACGAAGAGGACCACCTCATAAACCTGAGCCTCGGCGGTGACCCCCGCAGCCCGCAGAACCTGTGGCCCGAACCGCGCTACCAGGCCGGCGGCTCGACAGCCGGCGACAAGGACACCGTGGAGTTCAAGCTCTACAAGGCGGTCTGTGCAGGAACGATTCAGCTCGCCCCCGCCCAGCAGGCCATCGCCACCGACTGGACCACCGCCCTGGCCGCCGTCGGCATCGGCTGACCCTCTCCGCATCCACTGACCCGCGTCGCCCTCGGCGCGCGGGTCAGTGAGCAGAGCATTGAAGGGAGCCCCGCGTGATCCGTCTCCGTGCGGGGCTCCGTCAGCCCAGGCCGAGTTTCGCCAGTGCCGTGGACCAGTCCGTGACGATCGCGCTCTGCGCGGCAGCCAGGGTGGTCCTGCCGGAGCACACGGCGGTGTGGAGCTTGGACTCGACAGAGTCCCTGGGGTGCTGAAAGCCCGCTGGGTTGGAGGAAACTCCAGATCAGCGGGCTTTTTCGTGCGCCGGAACGCGACGATCACCGAACGATGCCCGGAGGGCCGGGCGTCTGATCGGACTCGTGACCAGCCATGGCCGGAATGTGGACCGGCCGACGCCCGCTGTGGAGAGGTTTTCTAGATAAATTCTCTAGTTCTGATCTAGGCCGGCCGGCATGGTGAATGAGGTCGTGGGGGCGGTCGTGGAGGAGACCGTCGTGGTCGATCGGCGGTCCGGCGATGTCTCCTAAGCAGCAACGGGGCTAGGCGACCGTCGACCAGCTCCTGACCACGGCGTTGTACCTGTTCGCCGAGTCGGGCCGGCAGGGCTTCACCGTCAACGCCGTCACCGCGGCCAGTGGAGTCAGCCAGGGCAGCCTCTACCACCACTTCGGCAGTTTCGACGGCCTCGCCGCCGCGCTCTACACCCGGTGCATGGAGCAACTGTTCGACGAGATGACTGCCGCGCTGAGCCGCACGCGTACCGCCCGCACCGGGGTCCGCGCCCTCGTCCTGGCCTACCTGCGCTTCACCGCGGAGCACCGGGAAGCCGCTCTCTTCCTCCACGCCTCCGCCTACTCCGGCTATCTGGCCGCGCATGCCGAGGAGATCCACGCCGTCAAGGCCATCAAGCTGGCGGACATGGCCGACTGGATGCAGGCCCGGATCACAAGAGGCGAGATCATCCCCATCCCGGGCCCCTTGATCGAGGTCCTGATCATGGGCCCGGTCGCCGAGGCAGCGCGCCGCTGGCTGTCCAACACCTACGACCTCGACCTCGACCAGGCCGCGCGCATTCTCCCCGACAGCATCTGGCGATCCCTGCGGCCCGACGACGCCGTCGATGTCGGTGCCGACGACATGGACGGTGCAGGGAACTGATGGACAGTCCGTGACATAGGTGAGGGGGTTGGCCTCCTCGGCAAACTGTGCGACCGACGATCCGCCGCGGCGGAAGAAATGACACGAGGGGCGAGGTACGAGGGGTCGGGGGACTGTGCTCGGGGGCCGTTACACGCTGACGGAGCGGATCGGCAGCGGGGGCATGGGCGCTGTCTGGCGCGCCGACGACGAGGTGCTGGCGCGGCAGGTCGCGGTCAAGATCCTGCATCCGGCGCTGCTTGAGGACGGCACGTTCGCCTCACGCTTCCGGCGCGAGGCCCAACTGCTCGCCGCACTCCGCCACCCCGGCATCGTGGACATCCACGACTACGGCGAAAACGGCGACGACTCCGAGGACCGGGTCGCCTACATCGTCATGGAACTCATCGACGGACAGCCGCTGCACGAGGTCCTCGCGGAGAACGGGCCGATGCCGGCCGGGCAGGCGCTCGGCCTCCTCGCCACGGCGCTGGACGCGCTGCACGCCGCGCACCAGCAGGACATCGTGCACCGTGACCTCAAGCCGTCCAATCTGATGCTCCGTGGCGACGGCCAGGTGACGGTGACCGACTTCGGCATCGCGCGCGCCATGGCGAGCACCAAGATCACTGCCTCTCACGCGGTGCTCGGCACTGCTCTCTACATGGCCCCCGAACAGTCCGAGGGCGCGGCCGCCACCCCGGCTTCCGACCTCTACTCGATCGGCGTCGTCTGCTACGAACTGCTCACCGGAGAAGCTCCGTTCACCGGTGAGAGCGTGCTCGAAATCGTGCTCAAGCACATCAGGGAGCCCGCGCCGGAACTCCCGGCCGCCTTCTCCCAGGCGGTTCGCGACTTCGCCGCCACCGCACTGGCCAAGAGGCCCGAGGACCGCTTCGACGACGCCGCGATGGCGGCCGCAGCGCGTGCTGCGATCGGCGACGGGTCTGTGGCCGCTGCTCCCGCTGCTCCTGCTGTTCCCGCCGCCCCTGTGGACGCCACCCCCGTTGCTCCCGTGGTCGCCGCCCCCGCAGCGGACGACGTCGGCAGAGCCGGGGGGGTCCCGCGCTGTTGCCGAGCGGGCCCCGCGCTGGAAGCGGCGCGGCTTCCTGGTGCCCTTCATCATCCCGGTGATCATCACGGCGGGTGCAAGTACGGTCCTGCTCATCGACCGGACCCCCTACCGGTCCGAGGCGAACGCGCCCGATCCGCGGCAATCCGCCTCGGCGTCCAATACAGGGGGTACCGGTGCGCCGTCGCCCGGGGCTTCGACGGCCGGCACCGGCACGGCCGCTCCCCCCGGTGTCACCGTCCCACCGAGCACCGGGAACCAGCCGGTGAACCTGGTGCCGGGCAGCGGCGGAGTGGCGGGCGGGCAGGGCAACCCACCGCGTGGCGGCGGCGCCACCGAGCCTCCGGCCAACTCTCCGGCCCCACCTGCTTCGACGCCCGAGCCCGGCCCTCCGGCGCAGACGCCCACCAAGCCCAAGGGCTGCGGCGGCACGAACTGGGGCTCCATCGTCAACGTGGGCGACGGCGGCAAGGTCGGCTTGGCCAAGGACGGTCTGGCAGGGGGCACCGCAGTGATCATGGGCGGCGCGACCGCCTACGGCTGGGTGCATTCCGTCCCCAGCAGTTGGCACCAATTCAATCCGTGCAACATGAGTGGCCCGGACCTCGTCCAGGAGACGAACGGGAACGTGTCCCTCTCGACCGTTTCAGCTATCTGGCGAACTGGAAGGTGGAGGGCGCAAGTACACCGGGCGCCTACTACCTCAAGGACTACATGGGGGACCGTTGCCTGACCGACGAGGGTCTGGGCAGGCAGCTCACCATGACCGCCTGCACCCCCGGCAACAAGGCCCAGGAGTGGAGGATTCCCTAGTGTCCTGAGCCGGGCATGCGACCGCGAATTGAAGCATCGCCACCGCAGTGCGGTGGAGCAAACGGCGGTCGGAGGTGTTGGTACTACGTTTCGTCGGTGACGACCGCGGTGTCGTAGAAGCAGAGGTGATCTTTGATCTGGGCGACTTCGGGGATGGGCTCCGGATACGACCAGACGAGATCCTTGGCGCCGTCCGGCAGGGACCAGTACGAGGCCGTGCCCTTGAAGGGGCAGAACGTGTGGCTCTCCGACGGTGTCAGCAGGTCCATTCGGACGTCCGCTGCCGGGAGGTAGTACCGCACCGGCAGGCCGGTCTCGCGCAGCAGCAGTGGCCGGTGGCTGTCCGCGAGGACTTGACCGGCGTGCTCGACCCGCACGTGCAGTGTGCCCTGCTCGATCTCGACCGTGTGCCCACGGGCGCTGCTCTGCTCGGTGTGCGGCTGATCCGCCATGACGGCTCTCTTTCTGCTCGTTGCTTCCTGCCCTTTCAGGGAGCGCTGACGAGCCCCGCGTTCTTCCCGGGACGGCCGAACCGGCGTACGGTCACTCGCCCGGCGGTCGGGCGGCGCGACCGGGCCGGCTCGCAGGAGGCCGCCGCGAGGTCGCCTCAGCGACGAAGTCGGTCACTCACCGGCCGACTCGCCCGACAGCACCTCGGCGAGGTCGTACCGGAGCGGTTCCTCCAGCTGGGAGTACGTACAGCTGTCGGGGGAGCGGTCCGGGCGCCAGCGTCGGAACTGCGCGGTGTGCCGGAACCGGTCGCCCTCCATGTGGTCGTACGCCACCTCCGCGACCCTCTCCGGGCGGAGCGCCACCCACGAGAGGTCCTTCTTGCCGGTCCAGCGGCTGGTCGCGCCGGGCAGCCGGGCGCCCTCATGGGCCGACTCGTCCGTCCACGCCGCCCAGGGGTGGCCGCCGGCCACCGGGTCGTCCATCCGCAGCGGTTCCAGCTCGGCCACCAGTTCCTCGCGGCGCTTCATCGAGAAGGCCGCGCAGACGCCCACGTGCTGCAGTACGCCCGAGTCGTCGTACAAGCCGAGGAGGAGCGAGCCGACGATGGGCCCGCTCTTGTGGTGGCGGTACCCGGCGACCACCGCATCGGCGGTCCGTTCATGCTTGATCTTGCACATCAGACGGGCGTCCGGCCGGTACGGGAGATCGAGCGGCTTGGCGATCACTCCGTCGAGACCGGCGCCCTCGTACCGCTCGAACCACTCCCGGGCCACCGCGATATCGGTGGTGGCAGGCGCCAGATGGACAGGGGCGAGGGCCCCCGAGAGGGCTTCGGCGAGGGCGGGGCGCCGTTCGGCCAGTGGACGGTCCAGCAGGGACTCGTCGCCGAGAGCCAGCAGATCGAAGGCGATGAAGCTCGCCGGAGTCTGCTCGGCGAGGAGCTTGACGCGGGATTCGGCGGGGTGGATGCGTTCGGTGAGCCGGTCGAAGTCCAGCCGTCCGTCATGGGCGATGACGATCTCGCCGTCCATGACGCAGCGCGCCGGCAGCTGGTCCAGGAGCGCCTCGGCCAGCTCGGGAAAGTAGCGGGTCAGCGGCTTTCCGGTACGGCTGCCGATCACCAGCTCGTCCCCGTCGCGGTGCACGATCGCCCGGAACCCGTCCCACTTCGCCTCGTACTGCATACCGGGCGGAATCTTTGCCACGGACTTGGCGAGCATCGGCTTCACGGGCGGCATGACCGGTAGATCCATGCATCCGATTATTGCCGATATGCGACCTTCGCGCCCTTCGCCTACCGTGGCGTGCATGGGCAAGGGCGACGGCAAGGACATCGGCAAGGGCGAGGCGGTGGAGCTGGAGGTCGGCGGCCGGACCGTACGGCTGTCCAGCCCGGACAAGGTGTACTTCCCGGAACGCGGCTACACCAAGCTGGACGTGGCCAGGTACTACCTGGCCGTCGCGGACGGCATTACGCGCGCGCTGCGCGACCGCCCGACCACCATGGAGCGCTATCTCCACGGCGTCGAGGGCGAGTCCTTCTATCAGAAGCGGGCCCCCAAGAACCTGCCCGACTGGATCCCGTCGGCCCGGATCACCTTCCCCAGTGGCCGCACCGCCGACGAGGTGTGCCCGACCGAACCGGCCGCCGTCCTCTGGGCGGCGAATCTGGGGTGTCTGACCTTTCATCCATGGGCGGTACGGTCCGGCCGGCCCGACCACCCGGACGAACTCCGTATCGACCTCGACCCCCAGCCCGGCACCGACTTCACGGACGCGGTCGCCGTTGCCCATGAACTCCGGTCGTTGCTGCAGGAGTTGGGGATGACTGGCTGGCCCAAGACGTCCGGCGGGCGCGGGCTTCACGTCTTCGTGCCGATCAAGGCTCAGTGGACCTTCACCGAGGTCCGGCGCGCCGCGATCGCCGTCGGGCGTGAGCTGGAGCGCCGCATGGAGGGCCGGGTCACCACCTCCTGGTGGAAGGAGGAGCGCGGCGCTCGGATCTTCGTCGACTTCAACCAGACCGCCCGCGACCGCACGATGGCCTCCGCCTATTCGATCCGCCCGAAACCGCATGCTCCGGTGTCGGCGCCATTGCGCTGGGCCGAGCTCGACGACGTGCAGCCGCGGGACTTCGACCTGTCCACGATGCCCAAGCGCTACGCCGAACTCGGCGACGTGCACGCGGACATGGAGGAAGAGTCGTACGGTCTGGAGCCCCTCCTGGAGCTCGCCGACCGCGATGAACACGAACGCGGTCTCGGGGACATGCCGTACCCGCCGGACTACCCGAAGATGCCGGGTGAGCCCAAGCGGGTACAGCCGAGCCGTGCGGCGGGGCGCGGCGGCCAGCCGTAGTCTCGTCACCTCCCCTCAGCCGTGGTGTTCTCGCCTCCTCTCAGCCATGGTGGCCGGTGTGATCGGCCCCCGTCTCGATGGTTCCGCCGAGCACGGCGCGCAGTCCTTGCAGGGCTTCCTGCGACTGGGCCGTGACGACCCAGCGCTTCCCTACGAGGTAGATGCCGCCGTACATCTGGGCCTCCGTCAGCCAGGATTTCTGCCCGGTGTCCGCCGCGAAGGTGAGCATGCGGTACTCGCCCTGATCGGTCCTGCACGCTCCTTGGCGCAGTTCTGTTGCGTCAACGCTGATTTTGGCTGTGCAGCGGATGACGGCGGCGATCTGTTGTATGGAGGCGGGACCGGTCGCAACATGGCTTTGCGTGGGGACGGGATCTGCCGCTACGTGGCTTTTCGTGGGGGAATTACCGGAGCAGCCGCTCAACAGGACCACGCAGAGCGCCGTGATGACTCGTCGAAGTCTCAGATTCGGCACATCAACCTCATTGCTTCGGTCGGAATTCGTCTTATTCGGCTCAGTTCCAGTTCGGCTCAGTTCCCGGTGCCCGCACGGGGATATCCTGGCGCGGTGACCGGGGCGCCTGGACATTCCCGTGCGAAATGACACCATGGGCCGCCGGTTCTAGGAACCAGTTCCAGCCTTCTTGCCGCCTTGAGTAACCGCGAACCACAGACCCATCTTGCCCTGGCCGTTGATGTCACCGGGCTTCAAGTCCCCGGTGAACCAGTAGACCGGCCAGCAGTTGATGGCGAGCTGCTTCGTTCCGTCGGGCCGTGTCACCGTGCCGACCAGCTTGGTGGCCACGCCGCTCACCTTGGTCTTGTCGACAGGCTTGGCGGGCTTCCAGGTGTCCAGGCAGGCGCCGACACAGCCGAACTTCATCGGCCAGGCGCTGTCCTTGTTGAACCGGTAGAGGGTCCTCCACTGCCCGTCCACGATGATCTTTCCGAGTTGGGCGTTGTCGGTGACCGCGAGCTCCATACCGCTGTCCTGGGCCTGGCCGGCGGCCTGCTGTCCGGCCTTCTTGCCGTCGGGCGCCAGCGCGTTCCAGGTCCCGCCCACACCGTGGCCCTTTGTGTCGCCGGCCTGGGTGTCCATGGCGTAGCGGTACACAGGCCAGCCCGCCAGGGTCAGCTGCCGGGAACCGTCCGCCCGGGCGACCTCACCCAGCAGCTCGGGCTTGATGCCCGCGGAAGCGGAGGCGTCGTCCGCCGGAACGGCCGGCCAGGTGATGGCGCAGGCGCCGACGCAGTTGGACTTGGACGGCTGGGCCGTGTCCTTGTCGAACCTGTAGAGGGTGAAGCCCTTGCTGTCGGTGACGATGGGCCCCAGCTTGCCATCGCTCCGCACCGCCAGCACCTTGGCCGCCTCACCCTTCTTTTCCGCACTCGGCGCGGAGCTCGAGCCGCCCGTTCCATAGCCGCTCGAACCGTAATCCGTGCCGTAGCCGGTCCCGATGTCCTTGCTGTCTCCCGCGGGTTGGACATGGTTTTCCTGGGCGGTGTTGCCGGTCTTTCCGTTGCTGCTGCACCCTGCTGTCAGCAGAAAGACCACGGTGGCCGCTCCAGCGAATACCGCACGACGCCTGTTTACCATGATCGCTCCTTCACGTTCGGTCCGGCGGCTTCGCGCCGTCGGTAATGGATACGGGAGGCACGGCGGTTGGCGTTCAGCGGATTCAAAACTTGTCACATCAGGCAAAAAACCGAACGATGTGCGGCGGCGCGACGCTTGAAGTCGCGGCGGCGGGAATTATCTGCGGCGGTCATTCTCTTCACCGGCGCATGGTCGGCCGGGCCGTCGGCGCATTGTCGGCGGCCCCATTGGCCTTGCTGCTGCCCTATTCTTGGATGCGCAGTGCGAGGGCTGGGCAGCGCCGTATCGCGCGCAGCGCCTTCGGGCGCAGCCGTGCGGGCAGCTCCATCGACGCCTGCGTCGGAAAGCCGTCGGCGTCGAGCCGGACGACCTCGGGGAGGATGTCCACGCAGAGCCCGTGCCCTTGGCATAGGGTCCAGTCCACGACCAGCCGCTCGGTGCGCTCTTCAGCGGGTGGCCCGACCGTGGTCTCGTCGGCGGGCAGCGGGAGGATCCCGAGGACCGGCCGGCCGCAGCCGCTGCCGAGCGCGTGGTCCTCGAAGTCGTCGGGGAACGCGGCGAGTCCCGACTCCACGAAGTTCGATGTGCCGTCGGGGTGGCTGCAGGCGCCACGGCGTCTGACCGCTCGCAGGCGTGCGTGTACCGCGTCCAGGGCGGCCAGTCCGCCTCCGTGGGCGGCTTGTTCGATGGTGTCGGCGAGCGCGGGCAGCCCCAGTACACAGGGCCCGCACTGGCCTGCCGACTCACCCGCCATCCAGCGTGTCACCCGCAGGATCTCGCCGACCGGGCAGGTGTCCTCGGGGAGCGGCAGCACCGCTCCCGCTCCGAGCACGGCGCCGAACGTGGCCAGGGATTCCCGGGAGATCTCCGCCGCCTTCGCGGCATACGGGTCCAGCCATTTGCCGTGGTAGCCGCCGACCAGGACGCCCTGGCCGGGGCCGGTGCCGCACAGTTCCAGGACGTAGGTCAGCGGCACCCCGCTCGGCGTCTCCATGACCGAGGATCCGGCGACGGTCACCAGGATCGTGCCGGGTTCGGTCGGCAGCCCGGTCGCGCGGAAGTCGAGGGCGCCGAGCCTGGCCGCGATGGCGAGTTGGGCGTACGTCTCGGTGTTGGACAGCAAGGTGGGCAGGCCATTGAGGCCCCGGTCGCTCGAGCGGACCGCACGTCCGGAAGGCAGAGCGGGACCGTGGTTCAGCCCGCTGAGGAGAGCGGACCCTTCCCCGGTGACGAAGCGCTCGGGCAGCCGGGCCACCCGGAGGGTACGGCCGACCGGGCCGCGTTCTGCGATGGCGTCGCGGACCGACTGCTCGACGTCGGGCCGGGTCACGCCGAGGACGACCTCCTCGGCGCCCAGTGCCGTGGCGGCCAGCAGGGCGCCGTCGAGCACCAGATGCGGGACGTGCAGCAGCAGTGCCGTGTCCTTGAGGCAACCCGGTTCGCCTTCACTGCCGTTGACGACGACTGCCGTGCGCCCGTCCCGGTCGCGGGCCGACCGGGTCACCGCCCGCAATTTCCGGGCGAAGGGAAAGCCCGCTCCGCCGCGGCCGCGCAGGTCGATGTTCTCGGCGAGCGCCACCAGCTCGTCCAGCCGGAGCAGGGGCAGCGAACCGTGCACGGTCAGATGCGTGACGCGGTCCACCCGCGCCACCTCGTCCAGACCCGCGAGGAGCCGAGGCGGTCCCACACAGCCGAGCGCGGGACGGATGCCGGTCACGGCCGCCATCCGGTCGAGCTGTCGAACCGTTGAGTCGGAGGGTCGAACTGCTGGGTCGGGGCATCGAACCGTCGGCCGAACCGCTCCATGCGTTCCGCCCCCTGGCGCGCCGCGTAGGCGGCGGCACGCGGTGGGTACTCCGGCTCGGGCGGTGGGACGATCCGGAGGTCGGGGGGCGATACGGCGTTGCGCCGCGCGGCCACTCCGCGCCGTCTGGACCTGAGTCGTACGGCGAGCACGACGGCGACGCCGGCCAGGCACAGGGCGTACGCCACCGTCACCCAGCCGCTCGCGGGCCGCCCGGACTTGAGGCCGTGCACCAGTGACGCGCCCCATGCCGGATACGCGCCCATGTGCAGGGCCCGCCACCAGTGGGACCGCCCGCCGGAGGCGAATGCGCTGCGCACCGCGCCGGTCGCCGCCACCGTCAGGAAGAGATATCCGGCGAGTGTGCCGAGCCCGATCAGCAGCGGTTGGTGGGCGTCGGTGAAGGGCACGCCCGCCGCGGTCGCGCTGGTCTCCTGGTTCTGGACCTTCACCCAGATGTGCAGGGCGAGGAAGCCGAATCCCGCGGTCGCCAGGCCACGGTGCACGCCCTGGGCGAGCAGCCGGTGGCTGGAGTGCAGCAACAGCCGGTCGGTGGCGGCCAGTCCCCACAGCACGGTGCCAGTGAGCGAGACGAGCGAGAGCACTCCCGCTCCGTAGTCCAGGAACTCCCAAGTCCGGGTGAAGGCCCCCGCGTTGCCCGCGACGGTCAGGGAGATGAGGACTACCAGGACGAGAGCGCTGATCGTGCCGGGACGGAGCCCGGCGGCTCCGGACAGCAGTGGCGGCCGGTGGACGGCCCGCCGCCCGCCGGCCGGGACCGCTCCGGCATGGCGTCTCCTTCGGCGCGACCGGTGTGAACTGGTCGCGCCGGTCACGTTGGTTCCGTTGGTTCCGCCGGTGAAGGGGTGCGCGCGGTTGGGGTTGTTCGAGTTGTCCGGGTTGTTCGAGTGGGGCAACTGCATCTGGGACAAGGGCATAAGGAAAGCCTCCCGAGCGCGGGGGTGCCGAGCACTCCAAGTCGTACCCGGAGCCCAGGGGGTTGGTGTCGGTGCTGCCCGGCGGCAGCGGTGAGCCCAGGGCGGCACGGGCCGCACCGGGGCATAAGCGGCCGGAGGTCGCCGGCGCTCAACGGCGGTCCGACCGGCTCCGGCGCGGGTGTTGGAGGGATCGCCTCCATATCCGGTGAGCAGTGGCCGGGGTGCAGCAGCATCGCCGAACTTCCCAGCATCTCCACAAGATTTATCGCATTGTGACAAGTTCTCGCTCCTGCGTCGTCGTCACGGTGCGCAACTGCGGAAGATGCTCAACCAAGTGCTTCCGGTTCAGCCGGACTCGGGTCTAAACCGGACCGGCCGCACCCTGACGGTAAAGACGGGGCAAAACCCCGGGACCGTCAGCGGGAAGCAACCTCTAGGAGGGTGCAGGAGGACCCTCAACTCCCTTGCCGGAGAGTACGACCGGCGATGGAGGCAACCTCCGCAAGACCTGTCCTCCCCTCAGGCAGGTCTTACCCCGGCATGAACGAGGTAGAGATGTGCGAACTTCTGAACCGCATCTGGTCCCTCCCCCGTGGCGAGTGGACCCGCGTTCTGCGTAAAGAACTCCCGTCACTGGCCGATCAGATGGTCGAGGTGCTTCGGCATGAAATTCCCGGCTTTGCCGACCTTCTGGAAGACATGGGCCGTGAAATGGTCCGGCAGGGGCTCGAAGAGGCTCTGCTGACCGCGCTCGGCTACCGGAAGCCGGAGAAGGACGGCGACCGTGACCAGGTGCCGCCCGCCACCCCGGCACCACTCGACCGGGCACGCCAGGACCTGTTCCAGGCGCTGACCGGTGGCGCGGCCGTATCAGCGGCTTCGCTCCCGGAGCTGGCCCGGCAGGCCGGCTGGCCGCTCCCCGAGACGGTACGGGCCGTCGCTCTCGCCACTCCGGGTGAGACGCAGCAGCTGGCGGCGGCCCTGGAGGGCTGCCTTGTCGGCATGGGCGCCGACGGGCCATGCCTGCTGATACCGAGCTCCGACCCGGACACCCGTGGCGCACTGGAGGCCGCTCTGCGCGGCCGTTCCGCCGCGGCCGGACACGCAGTCCCGCTGCGTGACGCCGGTTCGTCACTGCGCTGGGCACGTCGCCTGCTGAACCTGACCCCCGCGTCCGTAGGCCCGGACGCCCGGGTCGTCTTCGTCGACGATCACCTCTCGACCCTGTTGCTCCTTCAGGACGAGCCGCTGGCCAAGGCGTTGGCGGCCCGCTGGCTGCGGCCGCTGGCAGGACTGACGCCACGGCAGAGCGAGCGGCTGGAGGTGACCTTGCTCGCCTGGCTCGAGGGCGGGGGAGCACCCGAGGCGGCGAAGGCGCTGAATGTGCACCCCCAGACGGTGCGCTACCGCATGCGCCAGCTGGAGAAGCTCTTCGGTCAGGGACTGCGGGACCCGCGCACCCGCTTCGAGCTGGAGATGGCGCTCCGCAGCCGCCGGCTGATGGCGCAGATAGGGCTCCGGCATTCCCGGGTGACCCGCAGGGCGCGAACGGTCACGGCGGGCTTCCGGCCGCTGGTCGTCGCGAGGGAAGCGCGGGTCAACGGACTCTGATCCGCTCCGCGCCTGCCGGGCAGGTCCGCTCCGGCGGATCACGGGCCATCCGTGATCCGCCGGGTACGAGTGGCACGGGACCAGTGGCACGGATACGAGTCGCACGTATATACGAGTCGCGCGGAGACGGGTCACACGCGTACACGAGTCACGCCGACACGAGTCACACGCGGATACGCGTTACAGTCCGGCGGCGACCGCCGCGCGCATCGTCGCGTTGAGGGCGAGCAGTTCGGCGTAGGCCCTCGAGCAGGACGCGCAGCCCGCCAGATGCCGTGCGAGATCACGGCTGTGGGCGGTACCGCCGCGCCGTATCGCCGTGCCGATCATGGCGCTGAAATGACGGCACCGGTCGTCGTCCACGCCGTCCAGGTGGGCGTGCAGATAGGCGGCGCGCAGCCCTTCACGGGCGCGAAAGGCCAAGGAGGTCACACCACTTGGGGTGATGCCCAGCAGGGTCGCGACCTCGTGGGGGGAACCGTTCTCGACGAGGGTGTGCCACAGGACGGCCTGCCAGCGCTCGGGCAGTGTGTTGAAGCTGCGGACGAGCCGCTGACGATCCTCGCTGGCCAGCAGGTGTTGCTGGGGGTCGGTTCCGGCGGACGACTGCTGCCGGCAGGACTCGAAGTCCGGCGTCGGAAGCGCTTTCTGCTCGCCGGCGCTCCACTCGATGGCCGTGTGCCGGACGACGGCCAGCAGATACGACCGCCAGGCCCCCTGCGGACCGGCCCCGGCGCGGACGGCCTGGAAGGTGCGGATGAATGCCTCCGACACGAGGTCCTCGGCGTCGTGAGGGTCGCGGCAGCACCTGCGCGCGTACGCGAGGGTGGCCTCGCGGTGACGGCGGTACAGGATGTCGCCCGCGGCGGGGTTCGCGGTGCCTGAGCCGTAGCCGTCCTTGAGCTGCCGGGTGAGCTCCTCGTCGGAGGGCAACTCCTGGTCGGAGGGAAGCTGCTTGCCGGCGGGCAGATGCTCATGGGAGGTCAGTTCCCCGTCGGTGGGCCCGGCTTCCTGCCCGCCGGCCTCCTGCTCGCCCGCGCGTTGATGGTCGTCCGGGGCTTCGCGAGAGCCAAGCACCGCAACACCTCGCACATTCGGGCATCTACGCCGTTCGTTCCGGATTCGGCCCGGCTCCCGTAGACGTGTTCCATGGGACGTGCGCCGAACCGTACCCGTTCCACAGTCACCGCACGGAAACGGGGGGAAAATTGCCCGCTCAGGACCTCCATGGAAAGGCGGCGGATGGTCTGCGGGAGGGGGCGGCGGCTGGTCCGCGACGACGTTCGGCGATGGCCCCGGAGTCGGCTCCGGGGCCATCGCCCTTCTCGGGGCAGAGCGGGGGCGTGGGGAGCGCTCGCCCCGAGGGTCCTATCGGGGGAACGCGCGCCGGCCGGTTGCGCCTGGCGCCGTCCTTCCCCTCGTCACGCCGTCGTCACGCGCACTTGCGGCCGCCGTTGATGCAGTTCACGGCTTTCTTCATCAGGCTGTCCGACATCGCGTCGATGAAGTCACCATGGTCGGTCACCGGCTTGTGCAACTGCTCCGGGAAACTGTCCACCGCGATCCGTGCACCCTTCGGGACGCTGTAGGTGATCCGCTCCACCAGCTGCGGGATCGCCTTGAAGCCCTGCCCGCAGGCGCCGTTCGCGTCCGCGAAAGCGACATGCGTCCGGTGGTTGGCGCTGTCGATGTTCTTTCCGTCCCAGCAGCTCTGGAAGGTGAAGGTGCGCACCACGTCGCTGCCCTGCGGGCAGATCGGGTACTTGTCCTTCAGCTGGCGGTTCTCGAAACCGGTGCAGCTCCATGAGGCGTTGGTATTGGCCGTGCCGTTGGTGAAGCCCTTGGCATCGCCGGTGATGATCCGCAGGAAGCGCGGCATCGCCGTCACCTTGCCGACCGGGCTGCCGTTCAGCTGGATCGTGACGTTCTTGGGCTGCAGGATCTTGCCGACGTTGGCGTCCTGGCCGCCGCCGGGCGCGTTGGCGTCGTTCTCCTGACCGCCGTTCTGCACCCGCAGCACCGGCCAGTAGTAGGCGGACTGGTCTCCGTTGCTGCAGGTCGTGCCCGCTGCGGCGAGACTGTCATTGGTGGAGAAGGCATCCGTGGTTTTGTTGCCCACGTAGTCGTGCATATGGTGGGCGCCATTGCTCACACCGGGTGCGACGATGACGTTGTCGGGGTTGAGGTGCCCGTTCTCGTTGCGGCCGCACTTCGAGGCGAAGGTGCCGGTGGAGGCGCCGGCCCCGGCGCGGGGCGCCTTCACGTTCGGCCTGACCTTGGTGATGTCGACGAAGTCGGCACGCGACGGGCCCTTGCCCTGGCTCTGCGCTTGCGGGGCCTGCGCGCTCTGCGAGTTCTGCGAGTTCGGCGAGTTCGGCGTACCTTGGCCGTTCTGCGCTACCTGCCCGTTCTGAACGTTCTGCTGGCTCTGCTGGTTCTGCGCGGCATTGGGGTCGCTCTGCGCGCCCGCGCTGTCGGCGGGTTTCATCTGGCAGGTGCTCAACGCATCGAGCCCGGCGGGGGGTTCGGACACCTGGGCTATCGCATCGGAGATGCGGGTGATCGTCCCGCTGCGCTCCTGTTGCAGATTACTGAGCAAGGAGGCGCTGTCCGACTGCCCGGACGCCATCTGTTTGTACGAATCCGCGACCTGCGCGTCGAGTTGTGCGAGATTCTGATCGACCGCCGGCTTGGCCTCTTCCGGGACGGTTTGCAGCTGGTCGCCCACATCGGGACAGGCGATGGTGGCCGCTCCCGTCCCCGCCCCCGTCACCGACTGCGTCTGCCCGGCGTCCGGCGTCGCGTTGCCGGCGGAGGCGTTCGCCGCGATGAACGCGGCCCCCCCGCTGCCCAACACCAACGCGGCGAGCACCGCGACGGCCTTGTTGGGCAGACGGGAGCGTTTATGGTCCTTCTGACTCATGAGATCACTTCACTTCACTTCGTCGTTCCGGAGTCGAAGCGGAAGCCGTGATGATGACCACGGGCTTCCCGGAGGAGGGCGTGCTCCCGTCGGCGAGCGCGCCGAAGTCGACGAGCCCGGTGTCCTCGAGAACCGAGATGTGGTCGAGGACCACGGCATTGGCCCGCGTGGCCAGGGACCGGACCATGGTGTTACGGGTCTGCCCCCGCACCTGCGCCACGAGCGCGAACACCTTTCCGTGCGCACGGCGCAGGAGATTGACGAACAGCCGGTCGTAGTCGGCCCCTTGAGCACCGTCGAGCTGGGAGAGCCAGCCCTGCTGCTCCTTGCTGGGCTGGCTGGGCAGGTCGACGCCGAGGGCCTTGCCCACCGCGTTGACCCGCATGTCCAGCTCGGTGTGCCCCTCGATGAGATGGGTGCCCGCGATTCTGACCGATTCCTGCGTACCGCGCTGCTGAGCCTGTTGCCCGGCGGGGAACTCCCACAGCCCGGCGAGCCGGACCTTCCGGATGAATTCCCGGTCGATGGGTGTCAGCGGTCCGGACGGCGTGTTCACCGTCCCGCCGCCGTCGTCCGCGATCGGGCCGGCAACCGCCGCGGAACTCTGCCCGCCGAACTTCTGCATGGGGATCAACAGCGCCACGAGCGTCACCGCGAGGGCACCGATGACGAGGGCGGTTCCCACCGTGAACCGGGAACCGACGGACGCGCTGAGGACGGATCGCGGGACGAATGACCGCACAGTGCCTCCTTGCCGCTTGCCGGGAGAGGGGGCGCCAACGCGGAGGGTCCGCACCGACTTGTGGTGCGCACCGCCTTCCCGGGATGCCACCGGACGCTAGCGCCGCTTGTGGTCCTGCTGTTGAGGGATCATCACCATTGGATAAACACCTGAGCAGAACCCGGAATCGCTGGTACCGTTCCGTGCCGCGTGTGACTGGTGTGCCGGACGATGGGGCGACGACGCGTCAGCCACAGCTGCGCCCGTGGCCGCGCCCACGGTCGGTATGGGAGTTCGGTGACTCGGTGACCTACCGAGGTCTCGCCGTGTCCCCGGAACCCATGGAAGGATGCCGGTCCACCGGAGCTCTGGGGGCGGCATGGAAGCCAGCGGCAGGAACCGCGGGGAAATCCACTTCGACGGACAGCACGTGACGGTCCGGACCCAAGGGTTCATCGTGATGCGTAAGGACAAGCATCCCCTCCCGCAGATCCGCAGCGTGGAATGGAACGACGCCGGCACGTACGGGTCCGGGTCGATGTACCTCGTTCCGCACGACAGGAACGTCCGGTCCGCCTGGCGAAACAGAAGAACGTGACCGGGCCGGCCACGATCGTGCAGTCGGGGCGGCGCGGGGGTTCGGCGCTCACGGTGGCTGTGCCGTCGGTGAACGTCAGCGCGAACCGGGTGCCGCCGCGCACTCTCAGTGCGTAGCAGGCACTGTGACCGGCGGCGGCGCGCGCGTCGACCACCCGGGGCATCGCGGTGATCAGGAACGGCATCGCGAGATCGACCCGGTCGCGGTCGACCATGTGCGGTTGCCCCAGGGCCGCGGCGATGTCGTAGCCGTGCCCGAGCATGTGGGTCAGCAGATAGGAGCCGAGGGTTCCCAGGTCCATGGGCCCCAGCGGGGTAACGGTCTGCTCGTCCGCGGACCGCAGGTCGGCCGCGTCGGTGAACGCCACTGTGTGGCGGACGATCCCGTCCGCCAGGACGGACGTGTCGCGTTCGGCGAAAGCGGACAGCGACGCGGCGTTGGCAGCCGCGAGACCTCCCGGGGTGCCGTCGCCGTACGTCTGCTCGTGGCCGGCGGCGAGGGACGCCATCAGCTCGTTCGCCAGGACGAGATGTGCCGCGGACTCCCCGACGGTCCACTCCGCGCCGGGGATGGGCACCGAGGCTGTCCGTACACGACCGGAGCAGCCCGGCTATCTGCCCGGCCACGGCGCCGATGGCTTCGGACAGCTGCGGACGCACGGCAGCCTGAGGACGAGGGGTGGTCATGGTCGAGAAGTGGACCGGACACGCACATCTGTCCAGGGGCGGCAGTTCCTCCCCCGGAGACGGGTAGTGACGATCGTTCAAAGGTTGAATCCTGCCCATCTTCTTGACGGCTCGCCATGGCCACTCGACACTGCCTTACGAATCCAGGAGTTCCCTTATCCGTAGATTGAGAGCGTTCTCAATAGGTTGATTCAAAGGGTCATGGCGGGACCATGACCCTGAATCTGCAGTACTGAGCGCGATTCACCCCCCACTTCTCCGCGCTGACCTGGCGTTCACTTCGCGAACCCAGGTGAAAGGACTCCCACCCCATGCGCAGAACCTTCCCCCCGAGCCGCACCGGGCCCACACCACCCCCGTACCGGCGCACCGTCGCCCTGCTGGGCGCCCTCCTTCTCGCACTGGCCGGGCTGCTGGGCCTCACCCAGGTCGCAGGGGTCGCCTCGGCCGACGCGTCCGACTACACCCAGAGCGTCACCCAACTGAACGCGACGCAGGCGCAGATCTCGTTCACGCCCACCACGGCGGCGCTCTACGTCGATGTGCACTACCTCGTGAACAGTGCGAACCAGCTGAACTTCCGTATGACCAACAGCGCCGGCACCTGGACGCGGACCGTCAGTTCGCTCACCACCGGCACGGTCCTGGAGTACTGGTTCACCTACGAGAAGAGCGGTCCGCAGTACGACACGCCGCACTTCACCTACACACAGGGCGGCGGCGGCACCGGCGGATCGGTCGTCACACCGACGTTCAGTCCGGCGGGCGGCACCTACACGTCGGCCCAGACCGTGACGTTCGCCGACGCGACCGCCGGTGCGAGCATCCGCTACACGCGTGACGGCTCCACGCCCACCGCCACCTCCACCCTCTACAGCGGCCCGATCAGCGTCGCCGCCACCACCACGGTCAAAGCCATCGCCTTCAAGTCCGGCCTCACCGACTCCGCCGTGGCCACCGCGATCTACACCATCGGCACGTCGGCGGGCTGCCCCGTCCAGTCGGACACGCCGAACTTCGGCTCGAATGTGCACATATTCGACCCGACCATGTCCAGCGCCACCATCCAGGCGCAGCTCGACGCGCAGTTCGCGCAGATGAAGGACACCAACACCGCGCAGTTCAGCGAGAACCGGGTGGCCGACCTCTACAAGCCGGGCACGTACAGCGTGCAGCACAACGTCGGCTTCTACACGTCGGTGGCCGGTCTCGGGCAGAACCCGGACGACGTGACGATCAACGGTGACGTCACCGTCGACGCGTTCAACGCCTCCGATGCGGGCAACGCGACGCAGAACTTCTGGCGCTCCGCCGAGAACCTGGCCATCAACCCCTCCAGCGGATCCAACCGCTGGGCCGTGGCACAGGCCGCCCCGTTCCGCCGGATCGACGTCCACGGCGGGCTGCAGCTCTTCCCGGCCAGCTACGGCTGGGCCAGCGGCGGCTATGTCGCCGACACGAAGGTCAGCGGTCAGGCCGCTTCCGTCTCGCAGCAGCAGTGGTACACCCGGGACAGCAGCCTCGGGAGCTGGGCCGGCGGCGTGTGGAACATGGTCTTCTCCGGCACCACCGGCGCCCCCGCGAACACCTTCCCGAACCCGCCGGAGACCACCCTGGCCACCACCCCGGTCTCCCGCGACGTGCCGTATCTGTACATCGACGGAACCGGCAAGTACCGGGTGTTCCTGCCGTCGCTGCGGACCAACGCCTCCGGCCCGAGCTGGGCGAGCGGCAGTACGCCCGGGAGCTCGCTGCCCATGAGCCAGTTCTACGTGGTCAAGGCGGGCGACACGGCCGCCACCATCAACGCCGCCCTCTCCCAGGGTTGCAATCTGTTCGTCACCCCGGGCGTCTACCACCTGAACCAGACGCTCAACGTCACCAAGGCTAACACGACCGTCCTCGGCATCGGCTATCCGACGTTCGTGCCCGACAACGGGGTCAACGCGATGCAGGTCGCCGACGTGGACGGAGTCCGGCTCAAGGGCCTGCTGTTCGATGCCGGCACCACCAACTCGGCCGCCCTGCTGACGGTCGGACCGGCCGGATCGTCCGCGAGCCACGCGGCCGACCCGACGACCGTCCAGGACGTGTTCTTCCGGATCGGCGGCGAGTTCGCGGGCAAGGCGACGACCAGTCTGATCGTCAACAGCAACAACACGGTCATTCGACCACATCTGGGCCTGGCGGGCCGACCACGGCAACGCGGGCACGGTCGGCTGGACGACCAACACGGCGGACAACGGTCTGATCGTCAACGGCGCCAACGTCGAGGCGACCGGGCTGTTCGTCGAGCACTACCAGAAGTACGAAGTGATCTGGAACGGTCAGAACGGCAAGACGATCTTCTTCCAGAACGAGATGCCGTACGACGTGCCCAACCAGGCCGCATGGAACAGCTCGGCCGGAGTCAACGGCTACGCCGCCTACAAGGTGGGCGCGGGCGTCACCACCCACGAGGCGTGGGGGCTCGGCAGCTACTGCTACTTCAACGTCAACCCGGCGGTGAACAGTTACCACGCATTCGAGGTGCCGAACACCTCCGGTGTGAGGTTCCACGACGCCCTGACCGTGTCGCTCGGCGGCGTGGGCACCATCACCCACGTGATCAACGACACGGGGGCGATCACCCCCGCCAACACCACTCCCAGCAATGTCGCCGCCTACCCGTGAGGCGGTGAGCTGACGTGAAGAGGTCCGGGGCTCCTCGCAACTGCGGGGAGCCCCGGACCGCCGCCGTGCCGATACGACTCAGGCGCCCGGCGTCATCGGTTCCGTCGGTTCCATCGGCTCGATCGGGTCCCTGAGCTCGACCTGATCGCGGCTGAGCCCGGCCGCTCGCGCCTTTCGCGAGATGAACAGCTCCTGCACCACCCGGGACGTGTCTTCGTTGACGCTGCCCAGTCGTTCGCCCGTCGCGATGTTCACGACGTCCTTGATCGAGGCGAGAGACATCGGCCAGATCGCCGTCTGGGTGACGGAGAACCCCAACGGAGCCGCCACCGCTCCGGCTCGCTCGGCGCAGGCCTTTTCGACCTCCTCCGTCGGCCAATCCGAGCCATCGTGGAATCGGGCGTCGATGGCGCCCGTCCGGTAGGCGACCCCCTTTGCCGTGATGCCGGCGGAATGAAGGGCTGCGAGTGCATCGCCCAGACGCTCGGGCGGGCCTTCAACGCGGACGGTCACGGTGCCTTGGGGTATGTCCATCCCCCGACCGTAGCCCTCAGGTGCCGCTGCCCCGTGATGCGCCGGCAGAAATGTCCCTTTTCTCACCTTCATGAGCGTGTCTTCATGCGACCTTTCGTCGCCGTTGACACACGGCACCCCCGGATCGGCCGGATGGTGGTCGGCGGCTGACGGCTCAGAGGGCTGTTCGGCGCCAGTGCTGGCTTTGGGTGCCGGTGTCGGGCTGTTGCACGACGGCCGCGAGGTCGGCGGTGGAGTTAGTTCATCTGGACGTTGATGTCGGTGTGGTAATCGCCCATCCAGTCGGGGTCGTTCCGGTCCAGCCACAGGCCCTGGAGGTTCAGCGGAACACTGCCGTGCGAGCCGGTGATCATCAGATAGCGGCCGAACTGCAGCTAGCTCGACTCCAGTTCGGGGTCGGGTTTGGAGCTGGACGCGGCGCGGGCGGTGAGCCGGGCTGCCGTGTCCAGGGCCCGCTGCGCGGCTGTCGATGTACCGAGGCTGACTGTCATTGTATTGAAGAGCGCCTGGTAGTCGGCGACATGGGTCGCGAGCAGGGCCGTGCCGCCGGTCGCGGCGGCACGGGTGCCCGCGATGCTTCGCGGATCGGCGGCCGGGTTTTTGAATCCGACGGCGGTCGGGGAGTAGTTGGTGCCGCCGCTGATGACGATCAGCACCTCGGAGCAGCCGGTGAACGTCACGTCGGAGCCGGCGGCGGTAGTCGGTGACCGCCGCGGTGGTGTGCGCCGGGAGGGTGAGGAACACCTTGGCCAGCAGTCCGAAGGTTCCGAAGTTGCCGGTGTCGTAGGGGAACTGCCCGTCGGAGCCCAGGTCGGTGTTCGGCCCGCCCGTCCACAAGGTGGCGTCGGAGAGGTAGAGGAAGTCCTGCGAGGGATGGCCGCCGACCAGAGCGCCGAGCCGGCCGTTGCCGATGGGCAGCCCCTGCTCCATGATCGACGCCTCGCTCGCCGGCGCCGGGTACCAGAGCGCCATGGCGTCGGCCTCGGGCACGAGTGATACCGAGGACGGGCGGCCCGGGGCCGGCCGCGTGCGCGGTGAACTGCGGCAGCCCCCCGAGGGCCAGGAACGCGCCGAGCGAGCCGCCGAGCGCGCCGCCGAGGAGGGCGCGCCGGGAGGGTGGGACCGCTTCGGAGTGGTCCGTGCGGTGGGGGTCGAGAGGTCGGGACATTGACGTTCCCTTCAAGGGGCGCACCGGACAGTTCGCGTCTACGCACATCAAGTCATCGGACGTTTGACGACGTAGTCTCCCGGCTCGCCGCGCAGGCATGTCAACACCCGCGACGCCGGAAACGCACAAGTCCAGCAGATCCGCAGAAGAGTCCAAGTCCGGTGGGGGAGAGGGCGGCCCCGTACGGAGCCGGAGAAGGCGGAGGAAACGGCCCAGGAGGATGCCAACGCCTATGCTCGGCCTGCACATTCCGTGCACCCCCGCCGGAAGGGACAGCGCCGTGAGCGTCAGGATTCAACCCACTTCGCAGGTCGATGACACAGCCGAGCTCGGCGACGGGACCACGGTCTGGGATCTGGCGCAGATCCGCGAACAGGCCCGGCTCGGCCGCAGTTGCATCGTGGGCCGGGGCGCGTACGTCGGTCCGGGTGTGCGGATCGGCGACAACGTGAAGCTGCAGAACTACGCGCTGGTGTACGAGCCCGCCGAGCTCGGCGACGGTGTGTTCGTCGGCCCTGCCGTGGTGCTCACGAACGACTTCTACCCGCGTTCGGTGGATCCCGACGGCAAGCAGAAGCGCGGCGGGGACTGGGAGGCCGTGGGTGTACTGGTCGCCGAGGGCGCCTCGCTCGGCGCCCGTTCCGTGTGCGTCGCGCCGGTGCGCGTCGGCCGCTGGGCCCTGGTCGCGGCGGGCGCCGTGGTGACCCGGGACGTGCCGGATTTCGCGCTGGTGGCAGGTGTGCCGGCGCGGCGGATCGGGTGGGTCGGCCGGGCCGGGGTGAAGTTGGCGGAGCGCGACGGCGAGCAGGATGCGTGGGAGTGCCCCAGCACCGGCGCGCTGTACGACGAGAGGGACGGCACGCTCGTCGAGCGCGGTTGATGGACCAAGAGCCTCGGCTGCCGGTGATCAAGGCTGTGCTCGCGGATGACCAAGGGCTGTGGCCGTCGGCACCGACGGGTTTCGGCCACCCCGGGTTTTGAACAGCTGACGCTCAGTCAATCTGAGCCCTGGATTCCACCCGTGATTCATCCCTGCCGAACACGGCGGAACCCGCTCTGACGTGGGCAGTTGCCGCGAATCCCGGAAACCCGGTCGCGCCTGCCCGGAAGGTTGGCGAACGTCATTTCCTCAAAACGTCAATCAGTGAACATCCGTAGGCATACCGTGTGTATGTACGCGCGAGCTGAGCACGGCAAGAAGACGTGCGCAGTGGGGGGTTGTACACGGTGGGGGCACCTGTGGCAGTTGGGTCGGAGTGAGAACCGCTCCGGCGGATGCTGCCTGTTCAAATGTGCTTGCTTCCGACACGCAGTCGGAAGGGCTCGCAGTCAGTGCGTCGTCGGATTGGTTCACGGCATCGGTGGGGCGATGCCGGCGACCCAGCACGAGCAGCGTCACATGTGCCCCGTCCGTGGAGCGACACCCGCAGGTCAGAACGAGGAGTGACCAGAGGGGGGTAGGTGTGTCAGAGCCGTACAGCTCGGACATGAATGGTCCGCGCATCCGTATCGCCGACGCGCCCGATTCGCCGGGTGCGCGCAGCGGGAACCGTCGGGGGGACCGACGGCATGATCGACGAGTCCTGCCCGGAGAGGCCGGAAGCACGAGCGATGGCCTTGGGGCCCTGTGTACCGAACCGGCCGTCCGCGTCGAGCCGGCCGTCCGCGTCGGACCGGTCGGCAGCGGGGTGGGGGTCCGATGACAACCAGACGCTTAGTGGCTCTCGCCCGCGAGGACCTGCCGTTGCACGCCCTCGCTCAGCGGCTGCTCGCGGTGGCCGAGGCAGGGCTGCCCGCGATGTACCTTCCGGGCGGCGACACCTTTGTCTTCACCATGTCCGGGACCGCGGCACCCGACGGTTCCTGGCGTCTGGAGCAGCGGGGAATCAGCACCCGGTATGCGGCCATCACCGCGCTGGGATCCCGGCTCCTGCCCGTGGACCGGCAGCGCGCCGTGCTCGGCGGGCACACCGTCGAGGAGTTCGTCGGCCTGCTGATCCAGCGGCTGCCCGAGGTGAGGAATCTCGGTGACGCGGCGCTCATCGCCTGGGCCGCCGCCGAGACCGAGCACCCCAAGCTGCCGGACGCGCTCGAACGGGTCGCAAGCCTGGACGACCACGGCCGGCCGCAACACACGGTCGAGGCGGCATGGGTGCTGTCCGCCCTCGCGGCCGCTCGCGGCACCGTGGACGTCGAGAGCCGTTTCGCCGCGGCCCGGGACCGCCTGCTGCGGGCCAGGATCGGGGACAGTCCGCTGTTCCCGCATGCCACAGGGCCGGGCCTGGTGCCCTGGTACCGGTCGCATGTGGCCTGCTTCGCCGACCAGACGTATCCGCTGCAGGCCCTTGCCCGCGCGCATGCGAGCGGCGGCGATCCGGAGGCGCTCGCCGCGTCCGAGGCCTGCGCCGCGCGCATCTGCGCGTTGCAGGGTGACGGCGGGCAGTGGTGGTGGCACTACGACGCGCGCCGGGGCAGTGTGGTGGAGGGGTATCCGGTCTACAGCGTGCATCAGCACGCGATGGCTCCGACCGCCCTGTTCGACCTCACCGACGCGGGCGGCAGCGATTTCAGCGCGTCGATCCGCAGCGGGCTGCGCTGGATGACGGAGGTGCCGGAACTCGCGGCAGCTCCGGGGAGCCCCGGCGAGCCGATGATCCTCGACGAGCTGGGAGTCACCTGGCGCAAGGTCTACCGCGGCGATCCGAAGAAGGCCGTCCGCGCCGCCCGCGGCCTCACCACCCGGGTGGTGCCGAGTCTCCATCTCGGGCCGCTCGACCGGTTGTTCCGGCCCGCTTCGGTGGACCGCGAGTGCCGACCGTACGAATTCGGCTGGATGTTGTACGCGTGGCTCGGGGGAGCGCAGAAATGACACAGCGGCAAACCCTGTTCGGGGTCCGGCTGGACGCACTGACCATGGACGAGACCGTGCAGCGCTGCCTCACCGCGGTGCGCAACGGTGAACAGCTGGAGATAGGGATGGTGAACGCCGCGAAGCTGGTGAACATGCGGCGCGATCCGCGGCTCTCCCACGCGGTGGCCGGATGCGACCTCGTCCTCGCCGACGGGCAGGCGGTGGTCTGGGCCGGCCGGGTGCTGCGCGCGCGGCTGCCGGAGCGGGTGGCGGGCATCGACCTGTTCATGCGCCTGCTCGCCGCGGCCGAGTCGGCGGACATGTCCGTCTACTTCCTCGGTGCCAAGCAGGAGGTAATGGACCTGATGCTGGTCCAGGTGGCCAAGCGCTTCCCGGACCTGCGGGTGGCCGGCAGCCGGAACGGCTACTTCGACGACTCCGAGCAGGAGGCGGTCGCCGACGCGGTCTCCGACAGCGGCGCACAGATGCTGTTCCTCGGCATGACGTCGCCCAAGAAGGAGATCTTCACCGCCGGCTACGGCAAACGCACCGACGCCCATGTGGTGCACGGTGTCGGCGGCTCCTTCGACATCCTGGCCGGAGTCACCAAACGGGCGCCCGAGTTCTGGCAGCGCATGGGCCTCGAATGGCTCTACCGCACGCTGCAGGAACCACGCCGGCTGGCCAAGCGCTACTTCACCACCAACGCTCTCTTCCTCCTCATGACGGTCCGAGAGCTCATCCACCGCACACCGTCAACCGGTACCGCGAACAGGAGATACTGATGCGCGTCGTCGTGGTGGGACAGGGATACGTGGGGCTGCCACTGGCCATCCGTGCGGCGGAGGTCGGGCACGAGGTGATCGGCTACGACGTGGACACCCGGCGGGTCAAGAGCCTCGCCGCGGGGGAGTCCTACGTCGAGGACGTCTCCGCGGAACGGCTGCGCGCCGCGATGGATCGCGGAGCGTACCGCCCGAGCGACTCGGCCCGGGACTGCGGCGGATTCGACGTCGCCGTGGTGACCGTGCCGACCCCGTTGCACGAAGGCGTGCCCGACCTCCGGTACATCGAGGAGTCGGCGCGCACCCTCGCCCGCTATCTGCGCCCCGGAGCGACGGTCGTCCTGGAGTCGACCACGTATCCGGGCACCACCCAGGAATTGTTCGCGCCGCTCCTCGAGGACGGCTCGGGGCTGACCGCCGGCTCCGACTTCCACCTCGGCTACAGCCCGGAGCGCATCGACCCGGGAAACCCCGTCTGGGGCTTCCAGCAGACGCCGAAGGTCGTCTCCGGAGTCAACGCGGCGTCGTTGAAGGCCGTCCAGGGCTTCTACGCGGATCTCGTCGACACCACGGTGCCGGTGAGTTCGCCGAAGGAGGCCGAACTGGCCAAATTGCTGGAGAACACGTTCCGGCATGTGAACATCGCTCTGGTCAACGAGATAGCGATGTTCGCGCGCCATCTCGACATCGACGTCTGGCAGGCCATCGAGGCCGCGTCCAGCAAGCCCTTCGGTTTCATGAAGTTCACGCCGGGCCCCGGAGTCGGCGGCCACTGCCTGCCGATCGACCCGTCGTATCTGTCCTGGCGGGTACAGCGCGAGCTCGGCCAGAGTTTCCGTTTCGTCGAGCTGGCCAATGACATCAACAGCCATATGCCCGAGTACGTGACGCGCCGGGTCATCGACGCGCTCAACGTGAAACGCCGCTCGGTGAACGGCTCCCGCGTCCTGCTGCTGGGTCTTGCCTACAAGAAGAACACCGGCGACGCGCGGGAGTCGCCGGCGCTACGCATCTCACAACTGCTGCTCAACATGGGGGCGAAGGTCAGGGCGGCGGATCCGCATGTGGTGGAGAGCATGAAGGTGGACGCCCGGCTCGTCAGGGTTGAACCGACCCAGAAGGAGCTGGCGGCCGCCGACGTGGTCGTCCTGCTCACCGACCATGACTCCTTCGACTACAAACTCATCGAGGAACACGCCTCCTTCGTCCTCGACTGCCGTCGCCGGCTGTCGTCAGGACCCACGATCGAGGTGCTCTGAAACGATGATGAAGATCGTCTGCGTCGCGGGAGCGCGGCCCAACTACATGAAGATCAAACCGGTGATGGACGCCCTGGAGCGCCGGGGCGCCGAGGTGGTCCTCGTCCACACCGGACAGCACTACGACGAGTCCATGAACGATGTGTTCTTCCGGGACCTCGGCATCCGTCCTCCCGACCGCTTCCTCGGCGTCGGGTCCGGCAGCCATGCCCAGCAGACCGGACGGGTGATGGCGGCATTCGAGCCGCTGCTCGACGAGGTGGCCCCGGAAGCGGTGGTCGTGGTCGGCGACATCAACTCCACCCTGGCCTGCGCCCTGGTCACCGCGAAAGCCGGCCCGCTGCTGGCCCATGTGGAGGCCGGCCTGCGCAGCCGTGACTGGAGCATGCCGGAGGAGGTCAACCGCGTCGCCACCGACCGGGTCAGCGACTATCTGCTGGCCCCCTCGCCCGACGCGGCCGTGAACCTGCGCGCCGAGGGCTACCGGGACGACCAGATCCATGTCGTCGGCAACGTCATGATCGACACGCTGCTCGCCAACCTGGACCGGGCGCGAGAGTCGGACATCCTGGAACGGTACGGGCTGACCCGGGGCGAGTACGGCCTGGTCACGCTGCACCGGCCGGCCAACGTGGACGATCCCGAGGCCCTCACCGCGCTGCTGAAGGCGCTGGGCGAGATCGCCGGCCGCTGTCCGCTCGTGCTGCCCGTGCACCCGCGGGCGGCCGGGCGGCTGGCCGAACTCGGCGTGCCCGGCGGCATCCGGCTCGTCCCGCCGGCCGGATATCTCGACTTCATCGCCCTGCAGGACTCCGCCCGCGTGGTGCTGACCGATTCGGGCGGCATCCAGGAGGAGACCACCGCACTGGGTGTGCCGTGTGTGACCCTCCGGGACAACACGGAGCGCCCGATCACCGTCGAGCAGGGCACCAATGTGCTGGCGGGCCGGGATCCGGAGCGCATCGTGTCCACGGTGAACCGGGTGCTGGACAACCCGCCCGCGCCGCGCTGCCCGGAACTGTGGGACGGCCACGCGAGCGACCGGATCGCCCAGGTCCTGTTGGGGGGAGGTACCGCGCACGACCGGCCGCGGCCCACCGATATACATTACTGATCCACTGTCAGCCCGGCGCAGCACACACGATAGGAACCGCGAGGGGGAACACCGTGACTCCTCCGCCCCGTGAACGGGGTGGCTTCTCATGAGGCTCCGTAGAGTCGCATGACGGCCAAGCCCTGACCGCTGTCCGTGGACAGGTCATTGATGCTACTACGACACTCCACGCCGTGAAGGAGGGAAATGGATCTCGCAGAGATCTGTCGGGTCATGCGCAGGCGCTGGTACGTCCTGCTGCCCGGACTGCTGCTCACCGCGGCTCTGACGGCCGGCGTCTACCTGGTGGTTCCGGTCAAGTACCAGTCGCAGAGCACGGTGGGACTCCTCAACTCCCAGAAGGCCACCGTCGCCTTCGACGGGAATCCCTTCCTGAGCACGCAGACCTCGCTCACCGGAATGGCCGACAGCCTCGCCCGGAACTTGAACTCCGACGCCTCGATCACCGAGCTCAAGGCGCGGGGTCTCACCGGGATCTATCAGGCCATGATCGCCGACAACGCCCAGGGCCCGCTCATGTGGTTGACCGTCACCGGCACCGACAAGGCCGGCGTTCTCGCCTCGGACCAGATCCTGACGGCCTACGCCGCGGAACGGCTGCAGCAGTTCCAGACGCAGCAGTCGGTCGCCCCGAAGGCCATGATCCGCATGACGACGATCGTGCCCCCGCAGAACCCGGTGCCCCAGACCAAGACCAGGCTCCAATACCTCATCATGGCCGGCCTGCTGGGGTTCGTGCTCAGCATGGCGGGCACCTTCTTCGTCGAGGCCCGCCTACGGCCGCACAAACTTCCGCCGTCCGTGGACGACGACGCCGATGACGTGGCGGACGCAAATTCGGACGAACAGCGGACCACCGGGCAGCAGGCAGTCGGAGAGCCGGCGGCCGGACAACCGCCCGCCGGGCAGCCGACGGCAGGACAGCCCGCCGGCCGGCCGGCCCCTCGGTGGTCGAAGCCGGTCGAAGAAGCTCAGCCGGACGCAACCGAGACCGAAGCGCACCGGTTTGTGTGACCCGCGCATCCTACGAGCCGCTCGACAAGGAATCGTCTCATGGACAGGGCACGCTTAACGGCCGCCCCGGGCGACGAAACGCCCGCCGAGACCGGGCTCCCCGTCCCCCGCGTTCCCCTCGGAGCTGAGTCCGGAGCTGAGTCCGGAACTGAGCAAGGAGCCGAGTCAGGACCCGCTCCCGCCCCGCCGTCGCTGGGCCAGAAGGTCCGTTCCGCTGCCCAGTGGAGCCTGATCAACACCGTGGTCATGCGGCTGGGCAACTTCGCGACCGGGATCGTGCTGGCGCGCTTCGTCCTGGGACCGGCGGAATGGGGCGTGTACGGAATCGCCCAGACGGTGCTGCTGGTCCTGCTGTCCGCGAACGAACTGGGCGTCGGGCTGGCCATCGTGCGCTGGGAGGGAGACGCGCGCCGGTTCGCGCCGACCGTGCTGACCCTCAGCACGCTCTCCAGCTGTGCGCTGTACGTGGCGCTGTTCGCGGCGGCCCCGACGGTGGCCCGGCTGCTCGGTTCGCCGGACGCCTCGGGTGTGCTGCGGGTGATGTGCATCTGCGTGGTGCTCGACGGGCTCTCCCAGGTGCCCGCGGGCTTCCTCACCCGGGAGTTCGCCCAGGGCAAACGGATGGTCATCGACGCGCTCAACTTCGTACTCAGCACCGCGGTGACCCTGCTGCTGGCCTTCGAGGGCTGGGGCGCGATGAGCTTCGCCTGGGGAGCCGTGGTGGGGAACGTCGCGGCCCTGATCGGCTGCTGCCTGGCGGCGCCGGGGACCCTGCGGTTCGGCTGGGACCCGGAGCAGGCCCGGGTGCTGCTCAGGTTCGGGCTTCCGCTCGCGGGGGCCAGCATGCTGGCCCTCGGGGTGGTCAACGTGGACACCATGGTGGTGGGCTCGACACTGGGCAAGGTGTCCCTGGGCTTCTACGTGCTCGCGTTCAACATGTCCGGCTGGCCCGTGCGGATCATCTCCGAGGCGGCACGCCGGGTCTCCTTCGCCGGCTTCTCCCGGCTGGCCGAGTCGCCGCAGGCGCTCGCGCAGGGCTTCAGCCGTGCCCTGGGCGTCCTGATCACCGGCACGGTTCCGCTGTGCGTGCTGCTGGCCATCCTCGCGGGCCCGCTCGTCGAACTCGTCTACGGGAGCCAGTGGCTTCCCGCCGCCAAGGCGCTGCCCTGGCTGATGGCCCTCGGCCTGGTCCGTATCGGGTGCGAGCTCGCCTATGACTGCCTGGTCGCGATCGGTCAGCGCCGGTCGCTCATCATGGTGCAGGGTCTGTGGCTCGCCGTCCTGGTCCCCGTGCTCGTTGTCGCCGCCCGCGCCGACGGAATCGTCGGCGTCGCGCAGGGCCATGTGCTGGTCGCCGGCGGCATCGTGGTGCCGGTGTTCCTTTTCGTTCTGAGCCGGGGAGGCATAAGACTCGGTTCGATCGCCAGGGCATGCGCGTGGCCCTTCCTCGGCGGAGCCGTGATGGCCGCGATCATCATCGGCTTGGAGCGGTACTTCGGCGACAGCCGGCTCGCACTGCTCGCCATCGGCACGGCCGCCCTGGCCGGCTACGTGGTGTGCGTACTGCCCAGCCGCGGCTTCCTGCTCGGCTCCCGCCCCAGTGGTGGCCGCCACCGGGCAAAGCACCGAAAATCCGCATGAATTCACCAGGGCACCGGGACACTGGGACACCAGGCCCGGCGCCGGGTACGGACGAGACCACGAGGTGGGTCGCATGGTACGGAGAAGAAGCCGCCTATTGCTCGCGGGGGTGCTGCTGGCCGTTGTGCTGACGGTCTTTCAGGCATCCCGCTCCGGTGTGGGCGAGCATTCGGTCGCGGCCTGCCCGGACAGCGCGATGACCTGTGCCCCCGGAGCGTCCGCCGCTACCGGTACCGGTCCGGACACCGCTGGTGGAACGGCCGCAGCAGGGCCCGGCCGGACGGCGTCCGCACCCGGCTCGACAGCCAGTCCCCCCGCTACCGGCGGTACCGAGCAGCCCCCGGCGACGGGCAGCTGTGCGTCCCCCAGCGCCTGCCGCTTCCCCGATGCCCGTACGACCGGTCCGCGCACCGCCCTGACGCCCCACAGCACCGGGGCCTTGAGCATCCATGACGACGGTACGGTCATCCAGGGCTGGGACATCACCGGCTCGCTCGACATCTACGCGAACAACGTCACCGTCATCGACAGCAGAGTCACCTCCACGAACTGGTGGGGCATCAACCTGCGCGCCGGGTTCAGCGGCCTGCGGATCCTGCACACCACCATCACCGCGGTGCCGGGCAAGGGCCCCGACAACGGCGGCGAGGACTACGCGGTTTCGAACATGGGCGGTAGCTCGGTCGAGGTCGGCTGGTGCGACGTCTCGGTGTACGGGGATGCGCTGTCGATGGGGCAGGGGAACATCCACGACAACTATGTGCACGACATCGCCCCGTTCCGGAACCTGGGTGGCGAGTGGCAGCACACCAACGCGGTGATCAGTGACGGCGGCAACAAGGGAACCCTGACCATCCGGCACAACACGCTGCTGAATCCGGTGAGTTCCGATCAGGGGGCCTCCGGGAGCATCGGCCTGTTCGCGGACACCGGTGTCGTCGCCAACGCGACCGTGGACGGCAACTGGCTGGCCGGCGGGGCGTACGCACTGTACGGCGGTGGCAAGGGCGCCACCGGAATCAAGGTCACGAACAATGTCTTCTCGGTGCAGTACCACCGTGGCTCCGGCGCGTACGGTGCGGTCGCCGCCTGGAACGCGGCCGGCGCCGGAAACGTGTGGAGCGGCAACCGCACCTCGGACGGCCGCCCGGTCAACCCCGAGCCGTCCCCGTGAGAAGGAACAAGATGCGACGTATCGCCCGGGCGCCCTGGTCACTGCTCAAGTGGGCCTTCGGCTGGCTCGTGCTCTTCGAGACCAGGAACAAGGTCCTGCTGGCGCCCTCCGCCCTGCGGCTGCGACGCTTCGAGGACGCCGAGACGCGACGACTGGCGCCCACCCTTCCGGCGCCCGCCGCCACCGCCCTGGTCGCCACGGTGGTCGCCACCCACCGCCGCCCCGAGGCGCTGCTGGCAGCCGTGCGCTCGGTCCTGGACCAGACCGTGCGGGACCAGGTGGTCATGGTTGTCGACGACGGTGCCGGGCTGCCCGAACTTCCGGATGACCCACGGCTGTTCGCCGTCTCGCTGGCGCGGAACACGGGCACCGCCGGGGTCGTCCGCAATGTGGGCATCAGACTGACCCGGTCGCGCTACGTGGCCTTCCTGGACGACGACAACCTGTGGGAACCGGACCACCTCGAGCAGGCGCTCGCCGTGCTGGAGGCACCTGACGGCCCCGACGGTGTCTACACGGCGCTGCGCCGCGTCCTGCCCGACGGGAGTGAACGGGACATCCTCTCGGTGCCCTTCGACCGCCGCCGGGCCGCCCGCGAGTCCTTCCTGGACACCAACGCCTTTGTCGCCCGCCGCAATCGCTCCCTCTACTTCAGCCGGCTGCGCCGGGCGCCCGAGGTCCTGCCCCGTGAGGACTGGGAGCTCATCCACCGGTACGGTCGCAGACACCAGGTGCGGCACGTGCCGTATCCCACCGTCCGGTACCTGGTGAACCCGTCGAGCTTTTACACGGAGTGGGAGCAGCCGGACCCGCCGCGAGCGTCCGGCTGAATCCGCACGACCGCCTGAGAAGTGGCCCTGCCCCGCGTACCGTTGCGCCTACAGCTCGCGCACCACACCGTTCGTACCATGCCCGTTCGTGCAGCGGCTCGACCCTGTCCCGGCGGTCCAATCCCAGGTGGTTTATTCGATGCCCGGCCCCCGTGCACTCCGCAACCGTTTCGTCGACGCTCCCGGCTCGGTCGGTGAGCGCCTCCGCGTCGCCCGCTGGGAGCGGTTCCGGCGCTGTTTCCCCGGCATTGAGGACATGAGCGTCGTGGACCTGGGCGGCACCGCCGAGATGTGGCTGCGAGCGCCGCTGCGCGCCAAGCACGTGCACCTGATCAACCTGGAGGAGCACCCGGCCGAGCTGCCCGACTGGATCACCGCGGAGGTCGCCGACGTGACCGATCCGGCGGTCGCCGCCACCCTCGGCGGCCACGACCTGGTGTTCTCCAACTCGACGATCGAGCACGTCGGTGGCCACAGCCAGCGCCGGCGGTTCGTCGCCGCGGTCGAGTCGCTGGCGCCGCAGCACTGGATTCAGACGCCCTACCGCTACTTCCCGGTGGAACCGCACTTCCTGGCACCCGGGTTCCAGTTCCTGCCGCTGGCCGTCCGGGCCCGTCTGGTGCGGCACTGGCCCCTCGTCCACAGCCGCCCCGGCAGCCCGGACGAGGGGATGAGCGCCGTGGTCAACATCGAGTTGCTGACCCGCGCCGAGATGCGGTATCTGTTCCCCGGCTCGGTACTGCTCAACGAGCGGGTACTGGGCATCACGAAGTCGTTGACAGCGGTGCGTGCGGAGCAGGACCCGGTGTAGCGCGCAGCTGCTCCGAGCTGAGCAGGGCCGCTGCGGCCGCCCTGCTGGGCGCCTGGCCGAGCGCGGCCCGCGAGGTCTCCCGCAGTAGAACGGCCGCCCGGAAAAAGGCGGTTGCCACGGCTCCGTGCCTGCGCCGGTACAGCCGGACGCGGTTGAGGGTCAGCAGCGTCCACAGGCGTGGCGAGACCCTCGAGTCGCCGCCGAGGTGGGTGGCACGGGCTGCGGGCGCCAGACAGGTGGCGTAGCCGTGATCCCCGGCGCGCAGGCAGTACTCGGTCTCCTCCGAATAGAGGAAGAACGACTCGTCCCACAGCCCGCAGGCGTCCAGGCACTGCCGTGACAGTGCCATCAGGGCTCCGGCCGCCCAGTCCGCCCGCGTCGCCCGTGTGTACGCGGCGGGGTCGGTGACCAGTTCGCTCCAGCGCGGGAAGCGGCCTGCCCGGCGGTTGCCCAGTACCGCTTCGCCGAAGGCCCGGGTCACGCTCGACTCGCGGCGCAGCGAGTGGACGAGCGTGCGGTTGTCCTCCTCGTACAGCAGCGGGACGCTGATCCCGATGTGGGTGCCGTCGGGCAGGGGAGTGCCGAGCGCGTCCATGAGGACCTTGGCGCAGCCCTGCCCCATGCGGATGTCGGGGTTGCACACCAGCGCCGCCCGGTAGCCGCCGTCCCACTCCGCGGCGGCGTTCAGGGCCGCGTTGACGCCGGCGGCGTATCCGGCGTTGCGGCCGGTCTGGACGATCACGGCCCCGGGCGCGAGGGCGCGCACCAGGTCGACGGTGTCGTCGGCCGAGTCGTTGTCGGCGACGACGAGCCGCCAGTCGAGCCCGTCCATGCCCTCCGGGAGCGATGCGATGAACTCCGGAAGCACTGCGGCGCTGTTCCAGGTGACGACAAGGACGGCGACGGGGCCGGTGCCTTCGGCCTCGGTCTGGAGGGGCATCAGGACTCCACGAGTTGGGGTTCGGCCTCGCGCCGGGCGGGCGCGGCGCGAGGTGCGGGTGGTGCGGATGGTGCGGCAGGAGCGCCGGCCGCGGCTTCAGCGGCAGCGGCGTCGCGCCGGATGAAGCCGAGATAGCTTCCGCCGGCACCGAGGGTCAGGAAGAACATTCCCGCGAACATGGGGAAGCTGAGGGCATCGAAGGTGGCGCTGATGACGAGGGCGGTCACGGCCGAGGCGAAGAACGCCTGCCCGAGCTCCCGGTCGGACTCCGTGCGGGCCAGTCGGCGGATGGCACCGCCGGTGTGGATGCCGGTGATGAACAGGGTGAGGAGCGCGACGAGCCCCAGGGCGCCCATCTCGGCCAGGGTCAGCATGTACTGGTTGTCCGTGAAGAAGTAGAGGCTGGGCGTGAAGGTCCCGAATCCGCGTCCGAACAGGGGACGCTCGGAGAGGTAGGGGACGATCGCGGAGTACTTCACGGTGCGGGCCTGGGTGCTGCTGTCGGAGTTCGACAGGAAGGTGGCGAACAGCGTGGTGATGGTGCCGATCAGCCCGGGAATGATCACCTTGAAGCCGGCGATGGAACCCAGCAGCAGGCCGATCGCGGCCCAACGCCGTTGCGGCTTCCACCGGGGCAGCATGATCAGGGCGACGATGAGGGCGCCGATGATGGACGTCCTCGACACCGTCAGCGGCAGGGCGCCGCCCATGCTCATGACCGGTCCCCAGCGGCGGATCCAGCTGAGGTGCCGACGTACCGGGTTGAGCGCCTGCTGGACGGCGAACGGGACGAGAATGGCCAGCATCCCGCCGAACTCCAGCGGCTGCGCCGTGGTGGAGCGCGGCCGGGTGAACGAGCCGCGGTCCATGGTCGAGATGTGGGCGACGCTCGACTGCAGGCCGGGGATGTGGATGGAGTCGGCGATGTTGGTCGCGGCGAAGAAGTCGTAGTAGCCGATCACGGCAACGACGGTGCCCATCACGACGAGCCGGCGCATCAGGACCTCGAGGCGGCCGCGCTCCTGGATTCCGGCCGAGGCCAGGACCACCAGGGAGACCCATACGAGGAGACCGATGAGTCCCCGGTCGGCCCCCAGGACCTCCTTGTGTGAACTGCTGCGGTTCGCGTCCGCGATGTAGGACATCAGCACCGCGGCGGCGAGCAGGCACATCGCGACGCGCGGCAGCCGGGTCCCCGGAGCCGGGACGACGCGGCCGGCGAGCCAGGTCGCGAGATACCAGAAGAGACCGAGCAGGGCGAAGACGTTGGCCGGTGTGCCGACGCCGCCGAGCGCGGGCAGGGCGAGATCCGAGGGGATGAAGAGGGCCAGCCCCAGGTAGACGGTGAGGATCGTGGTGGCGTCCAGCCGCCGGCTCAGGAGGCCTTTGGGCGCCCGCCCGCCGGGTGGGGGAACGGCGGGAGGGGAAGGGGCGGCCGCCCCGGCGCGTTTGCGGCGGCGGGTCAAGGCGACGCTCTCGGTCACGAAGGACAGCGCGAACGCGATGGTGGTCCCGAGGATGACGACGCCCACGACCTCCTGGTACCTGCTCTTGAGCTGCGATACCGGTGTCTGCGGCAGGACGACGGGAGCGGTCTGGACGAAGTACGCGGGCGCGACCTTGGCCGTGGCCTGCAGCGCCTTCAACTGCTCGTCGGCGAAGCCGGTGATGATCGTGGTCTCCCGGAGCACCTTCGCCCGGTCGGTTCCCGTGACGGCCAGGGTGAGGAGCGGGCCCGAGGTGTTCGCCGCGAAGCCGACGGTGTAGGAGTCCGTGACACCGAGGCCGTGCAGGTCCCGGGCCGCGTCGGTCGATGCGAGGGTCCTGATCAGCACATCGGCCGTGACGACCAGTGAGCCGCCCGCGTTCGATATGGGATTGCCGAATGTGGGGGCCAGCTTGGCGACAGCCGTGGAGTCGAGTAGGGCGATGGAGCTCTGAGACTCGTAGGCCACCGGAACCGTTCGGTACAGGTACCCGCCCGCGAGAAGACTGAGCAGGGTAATGGGCACCATGAGGTACCACCGCCTGCGCAGCACGGCGATGAGCTCACTGAGGCTCACGAACCCACCCCCGGCTCGGTGCGCGGGACCGGTCGGTCCAGGGCCCCGGACCAGCATAGGACGTGCCGGTACGGGTACGGAGACGTCCGCCGCGGGATGTCCGATTCGGTGGCGGCTTCCCTTGTGTCCTGCCAGTATCGGTGCTGACGGAAGGAAACACTGTGTCGCCTGGCGAGCTCGTCCGTGCGCTGCTCCGCCGCTGGTACGTGCTGGTCCTCGCGATGGTGCTGACCGCTGCCGGGGCCTACCAGGTGCTGCGCCCCACCCAGCTGTATATGAGTTCGGCGGTTGTCGTGCTCAAACCGCCGGTGACCGGGAGGCAGCCGAACCAGTTCACGAATCTGCAGCCGCCGCTCGCCGCGGTCTCCTCCGCGGTCATCCAGCAGCTGCAATCGCCTGCGGGGGTCGCCGAGTTGAGTGCCGCCGGCGTCCGCGGGAAGTACCAACTGGTTCCGCGCAACAGCGGCACCAGCGCGACTCCGCGCTATCTGATCCCCTCGTTGCAGGTGCAGGCGGAGCAGGAGGATCCCGCCGGCGCGGACGCGGCGGTACGGCAGATCATCGCGGTCTACTCGAAGCATGTGCAGGACATGCAGACGGCACAGGGGATCGCGTCCGCGTCGCTGATGAGTGTTGACGTCCTGGTGCCCCCGAGCGCCGCCGGGCAGTACGGCATCAAGAGCCGCGGGTTGACCGGGGTGGCCCTGCTGGGCGTGGCCGGCGGGGTGCTGTCCGCTCTGTGGGCCGACCAGTACATGATGGGGCGGCGCGGCACGGGCACCGGCTGGCTGCGGCGTGCGGCCGGCCGGATCCGCGAGGTTCCGCTGTCCAGCTGAGCGGAGAGCAGGCCTTGGTTGACGATGCATCAGATTCCCCGGCGCTTCCAGGACTTCCACCAGAACCACTCGCGCCCGCGCTCGACCACGGCCGACAGCACCAGCGGCTGCAGATAGGGCATCGTCCTCGCGCCGATGCGCTGCCGCAGGCGCAGCGCCCGGTACTCCGGAAGGGCCTTGTAGCCGGGCAGGCATTCCCCGGCGAACGCGACGAGTTCCCCGACAGGAACCACACCGGTACGCCCCCGGTCGTAAGCGCGGTAGGCCCGTCGCAGCGCGAAGCGGGCGAGCCGGGTGTGCACCGCTTGTGACAGCAGGTCGGCCCGCGGCAGCCGGTCGCCGCACTTGTCGAGCACCGAGTCGAAGGCGATGAGGCGCTGCCGGAGATCGTCGAGCTGTCCGCCGAAGTCCGTGGTGGACATGTTATTGCCGTGGACCCGGTAGAAGGCCTGGTCCGCCCCGCGTATGTAGCCGACGTCGGCGTGCGCCGCGAGCCGCATCCACATCTCGATGTCGCCGGCGTGCGGGAGGGTGGGATCGTAGCCGCCCACCGTGCGCTGCAGGCTGGTGCGGACGACGACTTCGGGTGAGGTGATGCACCCGGTCGCCTCGCGGAACCGCCGCTCCAGCCACCACAGCCCCGGATAGACGACCGAGCCGGTGCTCCCGGTGCGCGCCGCGGGCAGCGGCCCGCCGTGCTGGAAGCGCAGTGGCCGGCCGTAGCAGAACCCGGCTTCCGGATGAGCATCGAGGAGCGCGGCGGCGCGTACCAGGGCTCCGGGGACCAGCCGGTCGTCCGCGGAGAGCAGGACGACGTAG
Source organism: Streptomyces sp. PH10-H1 (assembly GCF_030063355.1). Taxonomy (GTDB): domain Bacteria; phylum Actinomycetota; class Actinomycetes; order Streptomycetales; family Streptomycetaceae; genus Actinacidiphila. Next base: position 67,953 of record NZ_JASISZ010000005.1, on the reverse strand, counting down.
TCTCCGTCGGCCCATTCCAGCAGGCCCTCGTTGTAGGTGGCGATGTGCCCCATGTTGCGTTCGTGGACGCGGACCTCGATCCGCGGGTCGGAGGCCGCCAGCTTGTACGCGGCCTCCGCCGAGTCGTCGGGTGAGGCATCGTCAATGATCAGCACCCGGACGTCCAGGCCCTCTTGCTCGTCCAGGACGCTGCGCACGCAGTCGGCCAGGAAGTGGCCGTACTTGTAGCAGGGAATCACGACGCTGACGGTGCTCATCGTAAGGAAGCCAATCCCCGGGTGGCCTCGGGGGAGGCGGCCCTGTCCTGCCGGGCCGCCTCCCCCGATCCGCACCGGTGGGTACGGGTGGAAACGTGGTCGTGCGGACTGCTGTGTTCCTGCCGGTCTCGCGGGCCCGCTCTAGCGGGAACCTCCCTTGCGGCGGTGGGTGCGTGCGGTCGGAGCCGGAGTCGCGGTCTTGGCCGGAGTCGTGGCCGCGGTGGGCTCAGTTGAGGTGCCTGCCAGCGCGGCGGCTGGCGGTGCGGTGGTGGTGAAGACCGGGCCGACCCAGTAGTTCGCGGATCCGTAGGTGCCGGTCGGGAAGGCCGGGGCACTCCCGTACTGGTAGAGGCCGTTGGATCCTCCGCTGCCGTCGGCCGGGGCGACCAGCGGATAGGACTGGTGCGCTCCGGTGAAGTAGCCTCCGTCGACCGCGTAGTTCCCGTTCGGCGCGTGGTAGGAGACCACATACGGGGTGCCGGCGGTGATGGCCACCGGGGTGGCAAAGGTGAGCCGTTGCCACCCGGACGCGGTCTCGCCGGCGAAAGTGCCGGTGGCGAGCAGCGTGCCGGTGGCGGACCAGAGGCTTCCGGAGTGGGTGCCGGTGTTGCCGGTGCCCTTGTAGAAGGTGACGCCGGTGATGTAGCCGTTCACCGCCGACTGGAACCGGGTGCCCAGCTCAACCGAGTTGGCGTCGCCGGTCAGATCGGTCGTGCTCGGCACCGTGGAGGCGTTCCACAGGGTGCAGGGGCAGTTGACCGCTGGTGGTGTGGCACTGGTGACGAAGGACCACGTGGTCGGTGCGTCCATCGTGTTGCCCCACAGGTCGGCGGCCTGGACGGAAGCCGTGTACGTGGTGTTCAGCGCCAGTTCGGTGGACGGCGTGAAGGTCGCGCTGTTCGAGGCGCTGAGCACCTTGTCCCCCGGCACGGTGGTGCCGTTCGCGGCCTTCAGGGTGAACACCAGCGATTCGAAGTCGATCCCTTCGCTGAAGACGGCCTTGACCGGTGCGGTGATCGCCACGCCGGTCGCCCCGGACGTCGGCGAGGTGGAGGTGACCGCGGGCGGGACGGTGCTGGCCGTCGAGGTGTCCAGGACGGCGTCCACCCAGTAGTTGCTTCCCGACGACGCGGAGGACGGGAAGCCGCCCGCCGAACCGTAGTGGTACACGCCGTTGCCGCCGTCGGTGCCGGACTGCAGCGCGGTGAGCGGAGCCAGTCCCGCGGCGTTGTTCGCGAAGGTGCTGTCGTAGGAGTATCCGCCGCCCGGTGCGAAGTAGGACGCGATGTAGGTGGTGTTCGGCTTCACCGGCACCGGCGAGGCGAAGTTCAGCTGCTGCCAGCCGGACGCGGTCTCGTTGGTGAAGGTGCCGGTGGCGAGCCGCTGGCCCGAACTGCTCCACAGGCTGCCGGTGTGGGTGCCGGTGTTGGCGGGGGACTTGTAGAACCGGACGGCGGTGATCGAACCGGTCACCGATGTACGGATCTTCACGCCCAGCTCGACCGCGCTGCCGTCACCGGCGTTGACGGTGCCGGGTACGGCCGCGGCCGGCCACACGGTGCAGGGGCACTGCTGGGGTCCGACGGTCAGCGGAACGGTGGTGGTGGCGCCGATGTTGACGCTGTCGTCCACGGCGCGCACCTTGATCTGTGCCGAGCCCATGGTCGTCGGAGTCCAGCTGTAGCTCCAGGACGTCAGACCGGTGGTGGGGTTCCAGGTCGTTCCGCCGTCGGTGGACACCTCCACCCGGGCCACCACGCCGCCGCCGGAGTCGGCCGCGGTCCCGGTGATGGTGACCGGCCGCAACGCGGGCACGGTGACGTTTGCGGCGGGGGTGGTCACGGTGATGGCGGGGCCGGTGGTGTCCGTGGAGGCCGTCGCCAGGACGAGGCCGCTCTGCAGGCTCTTGGGCTGGAGGCCCATGTCCGCGAACACGTTCACGGTGGCCTGCTGCATCCGCTTGTCCTCGGTCACCACCGTGGCGTTCGGGTTGCTGGTGGGGATGTTGGTCAGACCCCACGACCACTGCACGGTTCCCGCCCCGAATACCAGGGCGTGCGAGGTCTGGTCGCGGAACTCGACGAGGTTGTGGGTCGCGGTGCCGTTGCCGTAGGTGTTCCCGTAGTCGAGGAGCAATTTGCCGTCGGTGACGTCGACCGTGGTGGACGACAGATCGATCTGGCCGGCGGGTCTGCTGCTGTTGGACACGGCACTGTCCCACTCGTAGCCGAGCGTCCCGGTCGGGAAGGTGGCGGTCTGGTTCGGGGCCAGGTTCGCGACCGTGGTGCTGCGCCAGAGCCTCAGCTTGCTGTAGGCGCCGGGCACCGTCAGCGCGTCGCTGCGGTAGCCGTTCACCGAGAACAGCGAGCCGGTGAGGATGTTCTGTGGCTGGAAGGGCGCGCCGTGCGCGGTGATACCGGGGTCCATCCAGGACCCGGTCCATATCCCGGTGGGGTCGGGGATGCCGTCCGGCTGCGGGAGTTCGAGCTTGGTCATCTTGTAGCAGGCCAGCGTCCGGTTGGCGGTGCTGGTGCCATCGGTGCTCGGTGCGAACCGGGTCTTCCAGAACACCTCGTTGCCGCTGAAGTAGGTCTGGTGGACCCCTGCCTTCCGGGCCGCCAGGACGTTGCTGTACTGCTCCTGGGACCAGTACTCGTCATGGCCGGAGGACATGAACATCTTGTGGTTGGTCAGCAGGGAGCCCTTGGTGGACACGTCCATGCCGGAGAGATAGCTGACGTCGTAGCCGTTCCGTTCGAGCCAGGAGATCATCTCGAACTCGGAGCCGTAAACGCCGTTGTCGCCGCCGATGTCCAGCGGCCGGTTGTAGCTGACCTGGTAGGCGCGCCCGTCGGGTGCGGGCCCGGTGCCCCCGTAGAGGTTCCGGCCGCCCCACAGGTTGTAGGCCTGCCATGTCTCGTCATCGGTCTGCACGACGATGTCGGAGTGGCTGGAGTCACTGCGCACGATGAACGGGTACGGCATCACGCCGTTGCCGTCCGCCTGGTCGAGGTTGGCGATGTACAGTCCGGACACCGCGTCGCTCGGTACGGTCCAGGTCGCGGTCACCGGCCAGTTGCCGCAGTCCACGAGGCCGGTGGTGGTGTCGGTTCCGCAGTTGCGCGGCTTTCCGTCCGGCACCCCGTCGACCACCGTGGTGTCGATCGGGGTGTTCGCCGTGCCGTCCTTGGTGAAGTTGGCGGGATACGTCTGGGCCGCCTGCGCCGCGGTCGACAGCTGGCGCGCTCCGTTGCCGCCGTAGTAGCCGAGACGGAAGACCGAGACATGGTAGGCGGCCGGGGACTGGATCTTGAACTGGATGGTGTCGCCTGCCTGGACGCTCTCCTGGGTGGTGAATCCCTGGACGTTGCCATAGGCGTTGGGCGCGAACCACTGGTCCATCGGTGTGCCCGGTTTGGAGTTCTCGCAGACGACGGGGTTCATGCCTGATCCACACGGATCAGCGGCGCTGGCGACCACGGCCAGCGGTGGCAGTACGGCGGTTACCAAGGCTGTGGCCAGGGCGAAGAGCCCGCCCCGGAGCAGTCTGCTCCTTCTGTACATCTGTACCTCTCAGCGGCAGTGCAGTGACGACCCGACTCGGTGAGACGGGGTGAAGACCAGAGCGGGTGAGGCGAGCACCGGCGCCGGATCGCACGTCAGTGAGATCCGGCGGCGAACGGCCTCAATTCAGTGCATCGGCGAGCGCGTCCACGACCTGCTGCTGCTGATCGGTGGTGATCTGCGGGAAGAGCGGAAGCGAGAGCATCCGGTCCGCTGCCTCCTCGGCGTTTGGGAAGTCGCCACGGCGGTGCCCGAGGTGGCCGAAGGCCGAGGTGAGGTGCACCGGAGCGGGATAGTGCACCCCGGCCCCGATGCCCTCCGCGTTGAGCTTGCCCACGACGGCGTCACGGTCCGCTCCGGCGACGCGCACGACGTACAGGTGCCACACGTGCTCGTTGCCGGTGACCGTCACCGGCAGCACCACGCGCCCGGCGCCGGACAAGTCGCCGAGCAGCGCGTCGTAGCGCGCCGCGGCCACGCGCCGGGCCGCGTTCCCGTCGGCCAGCCGGGCCAGCTTGGCCCGCAGGACGACTGCCTGCAGTCCGTCCAGGCGGCTGTTGAACCCGGCCACGTCATGGCGGTATTTGGCGACGCCGCCGTGGTTCGCGAGCGCGCGCACCAGGTCGGCCCGCTCCTCGTCGTCGGTTACCACCGCGCCCGCGTCACCGTAGGCGCCGAGGTTCTTGCCCGGATAGAAGCTGGTGGCCGCGATCCCGCCGCTTCCCGGGGAGCGGCCGTCGCGCGTCGCGCCCTGGCTCTGCGCCGCGTCCTCGACGATCCTGACGTGCGCGGGCAGGGCACCGGCCAGTTCCGTCACGGCGGCGCACTGCCCGTACAGATGGACCGGCACGACCGCACGGGTGGCTGCGCCGACCGCGTCGAGTGCGGCCCGGTGGTCCATGAGGAGACTGTCGGGATCGCAGTCCACCAGCACCGGCTTGGCACCGATCCTGGCCACCGCGCCCGCCGTGGCGATGAAGGTGTTGGCCGGCAGCACCACCTCGTCGCCGACCCCGACACCGCTCGCCCGCAGCGCCAGTTCAAGGGCGTCGGTGCCGTTTGCCACACCGACGCAGTGCGCGACACCGGCGAAGGCCGCGTACTCGCGTTCGAACTCCCGGACCTCTTCGCCGCCGATGAACGCGGTGGCCGCCAGAACGCGCTCGAAACCGTCCCGTACGTCATCGGCGACTTCGGCATGGGCCGCCTTGAGGTCGACAAGTGGTATCTGGTTCATGTGACTGAGCTCCCCATCCGTTCAGCCGGCCGGCGGCCGACGTCGTTACCAGCGGCTCGGATCTCGTCGAGTGCCGGGATCCCCGCCTCGCGCAGTCGGCCGGCGGGACTGCCGACCCAGACCTCGCCCGGCGGCACATCGCCGAGCACGGTGCTTCCCATACCGATCAGCGACCACGCGCCGATCGTCGTGCACTCGCGGACCAGGGACCCCGCACCCACGTAGGCACCCCGCTCCAGCCGTACGCCCCCGCCGAGCCGGACACCGGAGGCGATCGTGGCGTAGTCCCCGATCACATCGTCATGAGTGAGGACGACGTGCGGCATCACGGCCACATGCGCCCCCACCCGCACGGCGGCCGTCAGGACGCTGTGCGCCAGGAGCACCGAGCCGGGGCCGACGGCCGAGGTCCCCGACACCACCGCGGCAGGATGGATCACCGTGGCGTAGCGGTGTTCCGGCAGCCCCAGTCGCCGCACCAGACGCGCCCGTGCGGCGTAGTCCCGGGGGTTGCCGACGCAGATCACCAGCCGCGCACCGGGCAGCTCGTGAACCAGGTCGCACCCGCCCAGCACGGTGATGCCGTCCACCTCCCGGCCGTGCAGCGCCGCGTTGTCGTCCAGGTGGCCGAGCAGCTTCCAGCGCTCGGCGCGGCCCCGGGCGGTGTCCTCGGCGTTGGCATCCCGTACCGCCTGGGCGGTCTCCCGCGCGAACCCGCCCGCGCCGATGATCACGAGCTCGGAGCGGTCGGAACTCTCCGCTCCGGACCTCTCCGCGCCGGAGCCCGGCGGGCCGGGTCTGGCGGGGCCGCTCATCCGTCGGCCTGTTCGCGGAGCACCGCCACCACGCGGTCCTGCTGGGCCTCGGTCATCGTGTGGAACAGCGGCAGGATCAGCGAGTCGCGGCTGATCCGCTCGGTGACCGGCAGCGGCGCCGAGGGATGTCCCTGGTAGGCGGGTTCGAGATGCGACGCCATGATGCCGCGCCGGGCGGAGATCCCGGCCTCGGAGAGCGCGGCGAGCAGTTCGTCACGGCTCGCCGGGAAGTCCTCGGACGGCAGCACCCAGTAGGACTGGAAGTTGCCCTGCCCGTACTCGGGGTCGCGGACCGCGGTCAGCCCCGGAATGTCCCGCAGCAGTGTCTCGTAGCGGGCGGCCAGGGCGCGGCGCCGCGCCACCACCTCGTCCAGTTTTTCGAGTTGGACCAGACCGACCGCGGCCTGGATGTCGGTCATCCGGTAGTTGTAACCGACTTCGAGATAGCTCTCCAGGATGGGCTTGGTGCTCGCGTGCCGCTGCGCGGCGGACGCGTTCATCCCGTGCTCGCGCAGCCGGCGCAACCGCTCCGCCCACTGTGCGTTGTCCGTGGTCACCATGCCGCCCTCGCCGGTGGTGATCACCTTGCGCGGGTGGAAGGACCATGCCGCGAGCAGCGCGCCGTGGCCGACGGACTTGCCGCCCACGGTCGAGCCGATCGCACAGGCCGCGTCCTCGACCAGAGCGAGGTCCCAGTCGGCGCAGGCGGCACGCAGGGCGTGCACATCCGCGGGCACCCCGCCCTGGTGAACGGCGAGGACCGCTTTCGTCCTGGGCGTCCGCACCGCGTCCACGGTGGCCGTCGTCAGGTTGCCGGTGGCCGCCTCGACATCGGCGAACACGGGCTGGGCCCCGACGTAGCGCACGGCGTTGGCGGTGGCGATGAACGACAGCGAGGGGACGATGACCTCGTCGCCGGGCCCCAGGTCCAGCGCGATGAGGGTCAGGTGCAGGCCGGCGGTGCAGGAACTCACCGCGATGCCGTGTTCCGCGCCCACCCGTTCCGCGAAGACGCGCTCGAACTCGGCGACCCGGGGCCCCTGGGCGACCCACCCGGACAGCACCGCGTCGGCGGCCGCCTTGGCCTCCTCCTCGCCCAGCCACGGCATCATCACCGGGATGCGGGAGAGCGAGGGATCCACCGCGGCGCTCATCGCGCGGCCTGCTCGTGCGCGGCCTGCGCGGCGTGCTCGGCCTGCGCCGGCTCGGCGGCCTGAGCCGCCTTCGCGGCGGCGTCCACGCTCTGCTCCGCGCGCCACCAGTCCACCAGGTCCCGCAGCCCCGTGCGCAGATCGATCTCCGCCGTGAACCCTAGGCGTTCGGCGGACTGCGTGGTGTCCGCGAGGCGGCGGGTCACCCCGTTCACCGCGCGGGCCGGACCGTGCAGCGGCTCCAGATCCGCACCCATCGCGTCGAGCAGCGCGAGGGCGAGATCGCGCAGGCTCGTTTCGGTACCGCTCGCCACGTTGAACACCTCGTCGGTGAGATCCGATTCGGCGGCCAGCAGGTTGGCCCTGGCGATGTCCCTGACGTGGACGAAGTCCATCGTCTGGGTGCCGTCGCCGAGGATCAGTGGCGGCTCTCCCGCCACGATCCGCTCCATCCAGCGGATGAGCACCTCGGTGTACAGACCGTGGATGTCCATCCGGGGCCCATACACGTTGAAGTAGCGCAGTGCCACGTAGTCGAGGCCGTACATGGAGTGGAAACTGCGCAGCACCCCCTCGTTGAACGCCTTCGCCGCCCCGTAGAACGTGTCGTTGTTGTACGGGTGGTGGCGCTCGGTGGTGGGGAAGGTCTCCGCCAGGCCGTAGACGGATGCCGAGGACGAGGCGATCACCTTGCCCACGCCGGCGGCGGCCGCCGCCTCCAGGACGTTGAAGGTGCCGTCGACCATGACCTCGTTCGCCAGCCGGGGTTCCTCCGCGCACTGGGTGATGCGTATCGCGGCGAGGTGGAACACGAGGTCGGCGCCCTCGGTGACCTTCCGTACGGTGGCCACATCGCGGATGTCGCCCTCGACGACCTCCACGACGCCGCTCGGCATGGCCTGAGCCAGGTTGGCCATCCGGCCGCGCACGAAGTTGTCGAGCACGACGATCTCACGTGCCCCGTTGTCGACCAGAAGGTCGACCAGGTTGGATCCGATGGTGCCCGCGCCACCGGTGACCAGAATCTTCTTGCCTCGTACGGTGCTCAACTCTGTTCCCCCACTGAATCGGTCCTGGTGTTCCGTGGAACTGTCAACGTCCGGCACGCAGGCCGACGACCGCGCCGCGGAACTCCAGGCTCCGGGACGCCGCCTCAAGAATGTCCAGCACCCGAAGGCCCGCCCGGCCGTCGGTCAGCGGAGCCCTGCGCTCCCTGATCGCGGCGGCGAACTCGTCGACCATGCTGCCGAGCGCTTCCTTCTCCCCGATCGCGGGCGCCACCATGTCGCCGGACCGGTAGGAGATCTGCATGTCCCGGCGCTCGTCCGCGCCGATCTCCTGGGGGGTCGACAGTTCCACCCCGCGGTCGAAGATCGCGACGCGCTGAGCGGGGTTGAGGTCGTCCCAGATCAAAGTGCGCTTGGACCCGCCGACCATGGTGGTCCGTACCTTGGTCGGGGACAGCCAGTTGACGTGCACGTGGGCGATGGCCCCGGTGTTGAGCTGCAGCGTCAGATAGGCAACGCAGGCCTGTCCGGCGCCTATCGGGTCGGCTCCGTGCGCGGCGACGGCGACCGGCTCGACGTGGTCGGGGAGGATGAAGTCGAGGATCGACAGATCGTGCGGGGCCAGATCCCACATGACGTCGATGTCCTTCTGGACGAGTCCGAGGTTGATCCGGACCGAGTCGACGAAGTGGATCTCGCCGAGATCACCGGAGCGGACCAGCTCCCGGATGCGGCCCACGGCCGGTGTGTAGCAGTAGGTGTGGTCGCACATCAGGGTGAGACCGCGCTCCTCGGCCTCGGTCACCAGGCGCAGACCGTCCGCGTAGGTGGCGGCCAGTGGCTTCTCGACGAGCACGTGCTTGCCGGCGCGCAGCGCGGCCAGTGCCACCTCGAGGTGCGTTCCGGCGGGAGTGGCCACGGCGACGGCGTCCACGGACGGATCGGCGAGGACCGCCGCGTAGTCCGAGGTCGCCTGGACCGTGGAGTACGTGCCGAGGACCCGCTGTGCCCGGTCCACGTCGAGATCGCACAGCCACCGCAGCCGGAACCGCGGGCTGGACTGGAAGTTGCGGACGAGGTTCGGGCCCCAGTAACCGGCGCCGACCACGGCTACCCCCAACGGCTCCACGGGTCCCCGCCCGGAAGCGCCGGCGTTCTTCACAGCGCCCTTCACAGTGTCCGTCACAGTGTTCCTCTTCCTTTCGCGCACGCGTTCGTGCGCGTTGGCTGACGCGTCGACAGTTCATGGGTGAGGTACGTGAGATGCGCGGACACGTCGCAGGCGCCGCGCGGCGGCCCGGCAGGGACCGTCGTGCCCCTGCGGCGGGATGCTGCCCGGCGCCCGTTCAGCCGACGGCGGGGCGCGTGCCTGCCCCGCAGGGCGGCCGCGGCCGCGAGGCCGTCCGTGACCAGCGGGATGTCCTGGTGCTGCCGATCGGAATGCTGTCGGCGCACCCCTGGAATCCCGCGTTCCACAACCTGTGACTCATGCGTGACCTGCTCAACGGTCATGCTCCCCCCACCACGGTGCTCTACGTACTCCGCCCGGCCGGCAGGCGTCCCCGCACCCGTCCTGCCGACAACTCACGTGACGGGAGGGCGGTACGGACACCGACGGTCGCAGAGGAGTACGTGGTTCTTACACCTGACCGAACGATTCCGGACGGCCGGCTGCATCTTCCCCCCGCAGCCGGAATCCGTTTTGATCAGTTGTGACGAGTGCTGCCGTGTCGTTCCCACGGCAGAACCCTGACGCGCGTGTACTGTCCGGGCCCGGTCTGGCTTGTCCGAGCGCGCTGGAGCCCCCGCTGGCATCAATCCGCCCCAGAATTCCCCGAATTGATCACAGCATTGCCGGAACTGGTCGGCCAGGGGTGATATTCCCCGCCCAAACCGGTCCGCCGACGCTCAATCTAGACCACCGGACCCAGCTGGGGGGACAGTTGGACGAAACACTCAGCAACAACGTGCTCCATGGCCGCATACTTCCCGGGTGACGAGCATCGTGATCCCCGCCCACAACGAGGGCCGGGTCATCGGCCGCCTCCTGGACTCGCTTCTGGCGGAGTCCTCCGCCGGCGAGATCGACATCGTGGTGGTGTGCAACGGCTGTACGGACGACACCGCGCGGGTCGCGGGTCTCCGCGGCGCGAGTGTCCGGGTCGTCGAGATCCCGGCCCCCTCGAAGCACGCGGCGCTGAGGGTCGGTGACGAGCACGCGCGCGGTTTCCCCCGGCTGTACGTGGACGCCGATGTGGTGATCGGGACCTCGGACGTCCGGGCGCTGGCACATACGCTGGACAACTCGTCGACACTGCTCGCGACGGCCCCCGAGCGGGACCTCCCGCTGGCCGGCTGTGCGTGGCGGGTCCGTGCGTACTACCGGGTGTGGCAGCGGCTGCCGGCCGTGCGGGAGGGCCTGTTCGGCCGGGGCGTCATCGCGGTGTCCGAGGCGGGGCACGCACGCATCGCCGCACTGCCGCCGCTGATGGCCGACGATCTGGCCGCGTCGCTCGCCTTCGGACCCGATGAGCGGCTGGTGGTGGACACGGCCCGGGTCGTCGTCCACCCGCCGCGTACCTGGTCCGATCTGATCAAGCGGCGGATCCGGGCGGCGACTTCGTCCGCCCAGCTGGAGCAGTACCAGGAGCGGGAGCAGATTCCGGAGACGGCCCGCGCGAAGGGCCGGTCCTCGGAGCAGCCTCCGGCCCAGCCGTCGGCCCGGACGAGTATGGCGGATCTTCGTGCGCTGCTCCGTGCGGAGCCACGGCTGTTCCTGGGCGTCGTCGTCTTCATCTCCGCCGCACTCGTCGCCCGTCGGGGGTCCAGGAAGGCGATCGCTTCACAGGACTTCGGCACCTGGCTGCGGGACGAGAGCAGCCGGGAGGGCTGATCGCGGGACCCCGACCGGGAGCAGGACGGGTCCCGCCCGGGGAAAGTGCCTGGTAGGGGTCCTGGACATGCCCTGTTCCGTGGGAACCCCCTCCGCCATCACATACAACCACTAAAGTGTTCATCGCACGTTCGAGTACATGGACGGCCTCGGCTGCGCCGACAACTCCTCCGCCGCTTCCGACGACACCGGCAACTGGAGCTCCTGATCATGTATCTCGCGGATCGCTCCGCCCCCAGCGGGGCGAACACCGCACCGGGTCGCAAGCGCGGCCCGGTACCGGCGGTCACCTCGGTTGTCTTCGCGCTGGGCGCGGTCAGCCTGATCACCGATATCTCCTCGGAGATGGTCACCGCTGTCCTGCCGCTCTATCTCGTCGTGGGACTCGGCCTCAGCCCGCTGGGTTTCGGCACACTCGACGGCGTCTACAACGGGGTCAGCGCGCTGGTGCAGCTCGCGGGCGGTCACCTCGCCGACCGGGTGCGGAACCACAAACTCATAGCCGGGATCGGCTACGGCCTGTCCGCAGTGTGCAAACCGCTGCTGCTGCTCGCCCACAGCCTCGGGCCGCTGGGCGCGGTGCTCGCACTGGAGCGCACCGGCAAGGGACTGCGCACCGCCCCGCGCGATGCGCTGATTTCCCTGTCCACAGCGCCGGAGTACCAGGGCCTGGCCTTCGGGGTGCACCGGGCGATGGACACCACCGGCGCCGTGCTCGGACCCGTCGCCGCCTTCCTGATCCTGCGCGCGGCGACCGACGGCTATGACGCCGTCTTCGGCGTCAGCGCCTGTGTGGCCGCGGTCGGTGTGCTGGTGCTGGTGCTGTTCGTCCCGGGGAAGCCGCGCGGTGCGCGGGCCGTACCGGCGGCCGGGCGCGAGGACGAGGCCGAAGCCGGGACCGGCAACACGGCCGTGGCCGCGGTCGCGGTCGAGGAGAAGCGACCCGTCGACGTTCGCGAGGCGCTGCGGCTGCTGCGGCTGCCACGCCTTCGCGCGCTCGCCGGCTGCGCCGCGCTGCTCGGTCTCACCACCGTCAGCGACGCCTTCGTCTATCTGCTGCTGCAACGCCGTTCCGGTTTCGGCGAGCAGTGGTTCCCGCTGCTGCCGCTCGGCACCGCCGCCGTGTTCCTTCTGCTGGCCGTGCCCGTCGGCTTTCTGGCCGACCGGGTCGGGCGGCGCGGCGTGTTCCTCACCGGACACGCCCTGCTGCTCATGGGTTATGCCTTGCTGCTCTGGGCCCCCGACACGACAGCCCTGCCGTTCCTGGTGCTCGCGCTGCACGGCATGTTCTACGCCGCCACCGACGGCGTGCTGCCCGCCGTGGTCGCCGACATCGTCCCCGAGCAACTGCGCGCCAGCGGCCTCGCGCTGGTCGGCACCGGTCAGGCGCTGGCCCGCTTCTGCTGTTCGCTCGCCTTCGGCGCGGCCTGGACGCTCTGGGGGGACGGACCGGCGCTGGCCGGTTCCGCGGTCGGCCTGCTCTGTTGTGCGGCCGTCGCCGGTGTCGTGCTGCGGCCGGCGGGTGGCCGCCGATGATCCCGGGGTGCGCGCCGGAACCGGCTGCCGCCCTCGCACCCGCCCAGCTATCAGCTCTGTCCCGACACCCCCGAGGATCCCGATGACACCGCTGCGCCGCCTGCTCGTACTCGCCATGGCGGTCCTGCTCCTCGCGGGTCTGGGTACCGTACTGATCCTGCGCGCCTCCTCGCACGCGGATCAGAAGAACCAGCCGCAGGCGGGCGGACCCGCGGTCAGCGCGGGCAAGGTGACGCTGACACAGTCGGGAAAGGTGGCCTTCCTCAACGGGGCCCGGGGCCCGCACCTCACCGAACTCGCCTCCGTCCCCGCCGCCGACCCCAAGGCCGGGCGGACCGCCTCCGGCGTCAAGTGCCAGCGCTTCTACGCTGCCGCGGGGACCGGCGTCTGCCTCCAGTCCGCCCCCGGCGCGGTCGCGCAGAGCAACCGCGCCCTGGTCCTGGACAAGAACCTGGGCACGCTGCGCAGCTTCCCGCTCGCGGGCATCCCCAGCCGGGCCCGGGTCTCGCCCAGCGGACATCTGGCCGCCTGGACCGTCTTTGTCGGCGGTGAATCCTACGGCGCGGCCTTCTTCTCCACCCGCACCGCGATCCTGGACACCCGCACCTGGCAACTCACGTCCAACCTGGAGGAGTTCACCATCCTCCTGGACGGCAAGAAGTACCACGCCGCCGATGCCAACTTCTGGGGTGTCACCTTCGCGGCCGACGACGAGACCTTCTACGCCACTCTCGGTACCGGCGGCCGCACCTATCTCATCCGGGGATCCCTCGCCCACCGCACCGTCACCACCCTGACGCAGAACGTCGAATGTCCGTCCCTGTCCCCGGACGGCACCCGCGTCGCCTTCAAGAAGCGCGTCCTACGCGGCGCGGCACTCTGGCGCGAGTACGTCCTCGACCTGCGCACGCTCCACGAGACGCCGCTCGCCGAACACCACAGCGTCGACGACCAGGCCACCTGGCTGGACAACAGCACCCTCGCCTACGCCCTCCCCACCGAGGGCGCGGTCGGAAGCACCGACCTGTGGAGCGTCCCGGCCGACGGCAGCAGCACCCCCCAACTGCTGATCCCCGGCGCCTCCTCCCCGGCGCCCCTGTGATCAGGGCCCGCTCGGCGGGCCGCTCAGCGATCCGGGCTGCGAGCCCGGTCGGCGGGTCCTGGCTGCGGACGGGGAGAGACCTTGCCACCATCGACCAACTGTGCTGATATTCGAACCTCTTTGTAGTCGCACCAGGTGCCGTGATGATCGCGCCCGGACTTCGGGCGACGTATGCACGGTGCCGCAAGGAACGAACCGCCGGACCAGCTCTGCGGTAGCCAGTTCCGCCGCCCGTCCTTCTAACGAGTGCAATGCCACAGGACTTCTTCGAACCCCGTCGACCGGTGCAGCGGGTTCAGCCGCCGGGCACTGCTCCGGGGCTCGAGTCATCGCGCTGTGACACCGGGCCTTCGCCATGGCCGGACGAGGTGATACTGGCCGCCCCGCCCGTCGCGCCGGTACGCACCCCGCCGGGTGGGGAGCCGACCTGGGCGCGGGTCCGCTGGAACGCCCTCCGCTCCTTCGGCCGCAGGCGATTAGGGGTGGGTCCCACCATCCCGCGCACCGGGGACGGCCACCGTTCCGCGGGCCGCCGTTTCCTCGTCGGTACGGCGGCGACGACCACCGTCGCGCTGATCGCCGCAGGGGTCGTACTGGTCACCGTGGACGGTCATCCGGAGCGCGCCGGGCCGCAGGCGATCACTGTCGCGAGCGGCCCGCCCGGTCCCGCGGGGCCCGAACTGCCGCCCGCGGTCCGTACTGAGACGGCCCGGTGGATCGCCCAGCACGTCGGCTCCGGGCAGGTGGTCGCCTGCGACGCGGCCGTGTGCGGATCGCTCGCCGCACTCGGCTTTCCCGCCTCGTCGATGGTGTGGGTCAAGGCCAGCGCGTTGGAACTGCAGAGCGCGGACATCGCCGTGCTCACCTCGACCCTGCGTACCCGCCTGGGCGCCGCTGTCCTGGAGGTGACGGCCGCGGAGCCGCTCGCCGCGTTCGGCTCCGGGCCCCAACAGGTCACGGTCCAGGCCGTCGCGCATGCCGGCCGGGCGTCCTACTCCCGCGCGATGGCCGCCGATCTGGCCGACCGCCGCCTCGCAGGGAGGGCGCTGCTGGCCAACAGCCGTGTCACGGTCGCCGCCCCGGCCCGCACCCCGCTGGAACAGGGGCTGGTGGACATGCGGGTGTGCGCGCTGCTCGCGACGCTGAGCAGCGGTCATACCCTGACCGTCGAGTCCTTCGGCGCGGCCGCCCCCGGTGCGGGCCCGGGCGTTCCCCGGAGCGCGGTGGACATCACCGCCATCGACACGGTGTCCGCCGTGGGCACCGCCGGGCCGGCCACCGCCCTACGGGCCCTGATCGCGGCACAACAAGCGCCCTACCGCCCGCTGAAGACCGTGTCCCGCGCGGCCCGGGCGGACTCCCCGGCCGTACTGAGCCTGCTCTACTCCCAGCCGGCACCGGTTAACCCGCAGAACGATCCGGCTCCGTGAACGGCATCCGACTCCGTCCGACTCCGTCCGACCACCCCGTACGCCAGAAAGGCTGCTCCGTATGACGCGTTCCCTCCGCACGACGAGTTTCTTCCGCAGACCCGCGGCCGCCCTGCTCTCGGCGGCACTGTGCATCGCCGTGCCGGCCGGTCCCGCCGCCGCGACCGCCTCCGCCGCACCCGCCACCGCCCTTGCCGGGGCGGGCGGTTGGCTGCGACTCGCCCACTTCTCGCCGGGCGCTCCCGCGGTGGACGTGTACCTGTACCCCTTCGGCGGCTCCAGGGCCGCGATGGTGCTCAAGAACGTCTCGTACGGCGATGCCTCGCCGTACGAGTCCGTGGCGGGCGGCCAGTACACGGTGGCGATGCGGCTGGCGGGCGCGGCTCCTTCCGTGGCCCCGGTGATCTCCTCCACCGTCCGGGTCGAGAAGGGCAAGGCCTATACGGTGGCCGGTCTCGGCCCTGGATCGGCGCTCGAGCTGCGGACGCTCGCCGATCAGCTCTCCGCACCGGCGGACCAGGCCGGGGTACGGGTGATCCAGGCGTCGCTGAACCAGCCCTCCGTCGCCGTCCAGGTCGCGCGGAACGACCCGAGCCAGCTGCGCTTCCCGACCTCGACGCCCTACCGCACGGTGCCCGCCGGTGCGACCACGGTGAAGGTCAGCGCGGGTGCTGCCAGCACCACCCGTACGCTGCAACTCGCCGGCCGCAGCACCCACACCCTGGTGGTGCTCTCCTCCTCGGGTGCGGCGCCCAGGCTGCTGGACCTCACCGACTCCAGCGGGCCCGCCACCCAGCCGGGCGGCGGTGTCGAGGCGGGTCTCGGCGGTCTCAGCAAGCCAGCCGCCACAACGGCGGGCGGAGGCGGTTCGTCCTCCGGCCTGCCGGCTGCCGCCTGGTGGAGCGCCGCTCTGGTGCTGGGCCTGGGCGCGGTCCTCTTCGCCGTGCGGCGCCTGCGACGGACCTGAGACTTCATGGTGCGTCTCACCAGGACCCGCGCGCCGCGGCACGCCCGACCCGGGCGGCCGCACCGGGTCGCCCTCGGATCGCTGGCGTTGCTCGGGGCGACGTCAGCGCTCTGTGGCGCGGTGGGACTCGGCGTGAGCCTGTCGCACTCCGATCCCACCGGCGGTGACCAGGCCGCCCCGGTCGGCCGTCGCACCGCCCGGTCCCGTCCCGTCCGCCACCCGGCCGCCGGGTTCCGCCCGGGGTTCCGCGGTGCGCCCCAGCATGCTGTCCATCCCGGCCATCCAGGTCCGCAGCACGCTGGAGACCCTCGCGCTGTCGTCCACCGGCGTCCTGCGGGTTCCGCAACATCCGGCGCAGGCGGGCTGGTTCGGCGGCGGCTCCGTCCCCGGGCAGATCGGCCCGGCCGTCATGGTGGGCCATGTCGACTCCCTCGACGGTCCCGCCGTGTTCGCGCGGCTGTGGCTGCTCAGGCCGGACGATGTCATCACCGTCACCCTCAGCGACGGCAGCAGCGCCCGCTTCCAGGTGACGTCGGTCCAGCGCTTCCCGAAGGACCGGTTTCCCACCGCCGCCGTGTACGGGCCGCAGCCGGATCCCCAGCTCCGCCTGATCACCTGCGGCGGAGCCTTCGACGGACACCGCTACGCCGACAACGTCGTGGTCTTCGCCCGCCTCGCGGGCACCGCCACCGACGTCTGAGCGATGGCGGAATTCCGGCCCTACGTAATGTGCGTGGCGGGACGAATGCCGCCGTTCGGATCGTCAAGTCCCGTGATAACGACGCCAATTGGTCTAGACCCCAGGTGCTACCGGACGTCATAGTGGCCACGGCGCGAGATCTTGGTCGTCGTCGCCGAACTCCCCCCACCTGCCATGCGAAAGAGGTCCCACCGTGCGACTGAAGACCTTGCTGGGCCTGGCTGCCTGCGCTGCCGCGACTGCCGGCGCGCTGACCGTGGCTCCCGCGCAGGCCGCTCAGCTTCCGTGCTTCCTGTCGGGCAGCGGCAATTCCGCCACGGCCACCTGCTACAGCGGAGCGTCGTACACCTGGCGTCTCACCGTCGACTGCCTCGACACCAGCAACATCCGGTGGCCGGTGACCGTCGCCACGATCAGTGGCGGCTATGTGAGGGGCGACGGCACCGAGACCCTGTCCTGCGGCGGTTCGCTGCGCGCCAATGGGCGGATCGAGGCCCGCTGACGTCGCCGGCCGACTGCGCTTCCCGGCCCGCGACCCCGCCGAGGCCGGGCCGGGAGTCCCCGAGGCCGATCGGCGCAGTACTACCGGCCGTTGACGATCTGCTCGGCGAGGTCGGCCAGGCGCCGCTGGTCGCTGCGGGCCTGCCCGCAGCGGATCCCCGCCCTGTTGTGCACGGCGGCGGTCGACCTGCTCTCGGTCTCCGGAGCCTCGATCTCGTTGATGAACGGGCGCGGGGAGTCCCGTGCCCTGCTGTGTTCGTCCGGGCCGGTCGCGGCGCGACTGGCCGAGCTCCAGTCCAGTCTGGGCGACGGCCCGTGCCGACGCGCGTTCGAACGGGGGGCCGCGGTGTGCGTGGACGATCTGGAGCGCGGGCCCGACGCGCAGCGGTGGCCGGTCTTCGCCCAGGGAGCCCGGGAGCTGGGAGTACGCGCGGTGTACTCCTTCCCGCTGGCGGTGGGGGCGATTGCCGCGGGGACGCTGGACCTGTACCGCACGGTCGCGGGCGCGCTGTCGGAGCCCGAACTGCGGGTGGCGCTGCTGGTGGCGGACGCGGTCACCGCCGCGGTACTGCGGTTGCACACCAACGAGGACATGAGCGGATCGTCGAACGGCGACGTACCCTGGGCGGCAGAGGCAGAGGGCAGTCATGACGAGGTGCACCAGGCGACCGGCTTCCTGGCCCTGCACACGGTGCCGCTGCGCCTGCACGAGCGGACGGTCGGCTCCGTCGGCCTCTTCTTCTGCCGGGCCGGGGACGCCACCGACGCCAATCTGCACCTCGTCCAGGCGATGGCCGACGTCGCGGTCCTGACGGTGTGCTGCACTGGCCGGCCGAGCCGCGGCCGGTGAGCGAGATCCTCACCCGGCTGCAGCATGCGCTCACCACCAAGTCCACGGTGGAGCAGGCCAAGGGTCTGCTCTCCGCGGCCGGAGACCGGACGATCGAACAGGCGCCGGGCAGTCTGCGGGAGTACGCACGCCGCGAGGGCCTGCCGATCAGTCAGGTCGCGGCCCGGCTCGTCCCGCGGACGCTCGCTCCGGACCAGGTCCTGCACGCCGGCGCCGACGGTACCCCGTCCCCCGGCGCGGAGCTCTGAACAACGCCGCCGCGTCGTGGCGACGACCGTCCGCCGCCCCGCCCGGGGGTACGGCGGCGGCCGGAAGCGTGCCGCTCAGTCAGTGCACCCAGCGCTGAATCAGTGCAGCCAGCTCTGCAGGGCGAGAGCCGGCACGAAGCGGGCCGCGTCGATGGTGCCGACGCCGGTCGCCATGTCGTAGCCCTTCACCGCGGTGTAGCCGGGGACCCCGGCATAGGTGTTGTTCGTGCCGTCCGCGACGTCCACGACGCCGGTGAACGGGTTGTGCGGGGACTGCTTGGCCAGTGTGTACAGCGCGTTGTGGATGTCGCCCACGCGGTGCCCCGCGACCTGGTCGGCCAGCGCCACGATGCCGGCGAAGAGCGGGCTCGCCTCGCTCGTGCCGCCGGAGACGTCCCAGCCGATCGACTTCGGGTCGTAGCTGGAGTACACCCAGGCGCCGCCGTCGACCGCGGCGGCCATCGAGATGTCGGGCGTGCCGCGGTGGTCGCCGACGATGCCCTTGACGCCGTTCTGGTACGCGGGACGGCCGAAGACGTGCGACTGCCCGCCGCCGCTCGCCCCGTTGTCGTTGTACACGCTGTCCGGCGCGGTGCGGTTTCCGGCGTCGTTCAGGTGCAGCTGAGTGCCGCCGATCGAGGTCACCAGCGGGTCCGCCGACGGCCAGGAGTTCACGGCGTACGGGTAGTTGGCGCTGCCGTCGGCCACGTAGTCCGTGGCGCCGCTGTCACCGGAGGACCCGAGCAGGGTCACGCCGTGCTTGGCCGCGTCCTTGAAGGCGTACCGCAGGTTCTCGATGCTGGAGAAGTCGCCCTGGTCGAAACCGGGGAAGGTGTTCTCGGTCGCCCCGAAGCTCTGGGTGATGACATCGCCGATACCGCGGTCGATCAGTGACTTCTCCGCGTCCATCATCTCCGGCAGACCGGTGACGCCCTCGGTCTCGGCGACCGCCGTCTCCACCAGGATGATCTTCGCGTCGGGGGCGACGGCGTGGGCCATCTCCACGTCCAGGGTGGACTCGCCCGCCCAGCCCGTCATGTCCGCGTTCGCCGGGTCCCACGGCGGGACGTCGCCCCACTTGATGACCTGCACCGGAGCGCTCTTGATGCCGAACTGGTTGCTGTACACGTCCAGATCGTGCTGGATGGTCGGCGAGCCGAACGAGTCGACGATGACGATCGTGCGGCCCTTGCCGGTGATCCCGGCGCGGTACAGCGGATTCAGGTTGTACGCCTGCCGGTACTGCGTCGGCGTATAGCAGTTGATCTTCCACTTCGCCTGGCACTCTTCGGTGCTGAGCGGGCTGCCGACCGCGCGGACGAGGTGGTGGCCGGCGACGGCGGGCACCACCCGGGTCACCGGGGCCTTGGCGGCGGGCGCCGCGGTGGCGGCCCCGGTCAGCGGGGCGGATATGAGCACGGCGGCGGTGAGGGCGGTGGCCCCGGCCGCTGCGACCACGGCACGCTGCCGCGGACGAACTCTGGGCATGAATCCTCCTTGTGTGGAGTCAGACCGCGCTGGGCGGCTGTCGCGATCACACCCGTAGATCATGTGCAGGACAAGCCTGTTGGCGGATTGCTTCCCACGGCTTTACCTGACAAGCGATAACTTTGCTGTGCCATTGCCCGGGTCGTCCGGATTGGCATCGCAGCGGGCGGGCGCCCCCAGTCCCGCGCCGCTGACGGCCGGGGCGCGAGCCCGGTGTACGACGGCGCGGCCGGGCCCGGAGGGTGACAGCCGGGTGGCAACCGGCCGCGCCCGGCCGGGCTTGATGTCCGGGCCGTCCCTCAGGTGGCACGCTGGCGGGGCATCAGCATCGCGCCGAGGAGCACTCATGGTTGTTCCCTCTGTACGCGCCTCGACGGGCTGCCGCACTGTGAGAGGACCGACACCGTGACACTCCTTCAGATCATGCTCGAGGACAAACCGGAAACAGTGCTGCTCAGGACCCGCGACGAAGCGAAGATCACCGGCGCGCTGCGGGCCCAGGGCGTCTCCTTCCAGCGCTGGCCGCTGCGCGTCCAAGTCACCGCCGGCCTCGGCTCCGACGTGCTCCTGGATTCCTACCGGGCCGAGATCGACGAGCTCCGCGAACGGCAGGGGCTGCGACTGGCCGACATCGTGCGCCTTCATGCCGAGGAGGGCCCGGAGTGGGAGGAGAAGGCCGCCAAGGCCCGCTCCACCTTCCTCGAGGAGCACCGGCACGCGGAGGACGAGGTGCGGTTCTTCGCGCACGGCACGGGCTGCTTCTACCTGCACCTGGACGGGCTGGTCCTCGCCGTCGTGTGCGAGGCGGGCGACCTGCTGTCGGTGCCCGCCGGCACCCGGCACTGGTTCGACATGGGTCCGCGCCCGGAGTTCGCCGCCATCCGCTTCTTCGCGGAGGAGGGCGGCTGGATCGGCGACTTCACCGGCGATCCGATCGCCCGGCACTTCCCCCGGCTGGACGCCCTGCTCGCGGACGGGTAGCCGGGGGAACGCGCGAGGCGGCCGGGGCAGCGCGCGAGGCGGTCGGGCCGTAGTCCGTACGTCAAGGGCGCGTCAGGGATCGTCTCTCCGCGTCAGGCACGCGTCAGGGCCGGGGTCGGGGCCCTGACCTGCGGGGATAGCGTCATTGCAGCGTCCCCGGCCGCGGTGCCGGTGGGCGGTCCGTCGTCCCCAACCTGCCTGAACCTGCTGATCGGCTAGAAGGGCTTCTGCCATGTCACTCTCCCTGTCCCCGGCCGCAACAGCACTTCCGGGGGACGACCCCCACGATCTCTCCATCTGGCCCGCCCCGGCCCGGACCGCGCCCGGCGGCGATGTCACCGTCGGGGGAGTGTCGCTCGCCGAGGCCGCCGACCGGTTCGGTACGCCGCTGTATCTCCTGGACGAGGGTGAGGTGCGGGACCGCTGCCGTATCACCGGGGTGGTGGCCGCCGCGCGGCGGTGATCAAGACGCCTGACGTGCCTCTACGCTCGCCCACGTGGCGAGAATCGTGGATGCGGTCAAACGGATGGTGATCGGCCGGGCGCTGCCGAGTGAGGGGTTGCAGGAGACGCTGCTGCCCAAGCGGCTGGCGCTGCCGATCTTCGCGTCCGACCCGCTGTCGTCGGTGGCGTACGCCACGCAGGAGATCCTGCTGGTGCTCACCCTGGGGGGTCTGGCCTATCTGCATCTGACCACTTGGGTGGCGATGGCGGTGGTCGGGCTCATGGCGGTGGTGGTGCTGTCCTACCGGCAGGTGGTGAACGCCTACCCCTCCGGCGGCGGCTCGTACGAGGTGGTCGCCACCAACCTGGGCCCGTCCGCCGGGCTGGTGGTGGCCGCGTCGCTGCTGGTGGACTACGTGATGACGGTCGCGGTGTCGGTCGCCTCGGGCGTCGACAACATCATCTCCGCGATCCCGTCCGTGAACGCGTACCGGACCGTGATGGCGGTGGGATTCGTCGCACTGCTGGCGGCCGTCAACCTGCGCGGGATGCGGGAGTCGGGGCGGGCGTTCGCCGCGCCGACCTATCTGTTCATCGCGGGCGTCCTGATCATGTGCGCCACCGGCCTCTTGCGGTGGATGCTGGGCGACGCACCGGTGGCGGAGTCCGCCGCCTATGGCATCACCCCGAAACCGGGCGACAGCAATCTCGCGGGCTTCGCGCTGCTGATGCTGAGCCTGCGCGCGTTCTCCAGCGGCTGTACGGCGCTGACCGGGGTGGAGGCCATCTCCAACGGAGTGCCCGCCTTCCGCAAACCGAAGTCGAAGAACGCCGCGACCACGATGACGGCGATGGGCATCATCGCGGTGATCATGTTCTCCGGCATCACCGCCCTCGCCATGATCTCCGACGTGCACATCACCGAGGACACCTGCCGGCTGACCGGCGTCACCGGCGACTGCTCCTCGACCCCGCAGCGCACCGTCATCGCGCAGCTCGCTGCGGCGATCTTCGGCGGTGACCACAGCGTCGGGTTCTTCTTCATCCAGGCCGCCACCGCGCTGGTGCTGGTGCTGGCCGCGAACACCGCGTTCAACGGCTTCCCGTTGCTGTCCTCGATCCTGGCCCAGCACCGCTATCTGCCCCGCCAGCTCCACACCCGCGGCGACCGCCTCGCGTTCTCCAACGGCATCGTCGCGCTGGCCGTGGTCGCCGGCGGCCTGCTGTGGGCCTTCCACGCCTCGGTCACCAACCTCATCCACCTGTACATCCTGGGCGTGTTCACCTCCTTCACCCTGTCCCAGACCGGCATGGTCCGGCACTGGAACCGCACCCTGAGCACCGAGACCGACCCGGCGCTGCGCCGCCGCCACCACACCGCGCGGGCGATCAACGGTCTCGGGGCGCTGGTCACCGGCCTGGTGCTGGTGATCGTGCTGGCCACCAAGTTCACCCAGGGCGCCTATCTCGCGGTGATCGCCGCGGTGCTGCTGTGGCTGATGATGCGCGGAATCCGTCGGCACTACGACAACACCGCGGCGGAACTGGCCGTCACCGACGAGACCGACGAGATGGTGCTGCCCGCCCGGGTGCATGGCATCGTCCTGGTCTCCAAGATTCACAAGCCCACGCTGCGGGCGCTGGCCTACGCCCGCGCCACCCGCCCCGACACGCTGGAAGCCCTCACCGTCGATGTCGACCGCGATGAGACGAGAGCGCTCCAGGCCGCGTGGGACGCCTACGGCATGGACGTGCCGCTCAAGACCCTGGCCTCCCCGTACCGGGAGGTCACCCGCCCGGTCGTGCAGTACGTGCGCTCCCTCAATCGCGCCAGTCCCCGTGACGTGATCAGCGTCTTCATCCCCGAATACGTCGTCGGACACTGGTGGGAGAACGCGCTGCACAACCAGTCCGCACTGTGGCTGAAGAGCCGGCTGCTGTTCACTCCCGGCGTCATGGTCATCAGTGTGCCGTGGCACCTCTGTTCCTCCCAGCTCAGACCGCTGCGTCCGGCCCGGCGCGCCCCCGGATCCGTCCGCCGCGGAGAGCCCGGGCCCGGCGCCCGGGCCGACAACAACCGGGCCGACAACAACCGGATCCCCGCCGGGAAGCCAGGGCCGGGGCCAGGGCCAGGACCAGGACCGGACCGGGAGCCGGAGCACACCCAGGGCCCGGACGCGGGCTGAGGCGTGTCCGGCCCGGCCGCACCTCAGCCCGGGAGCCGGGGCGAGCTCCGGTCCTGCAAAGCCGGGCGGGCCGACGCGGGGCCGACGGCCGTCGCGTATCCGTCGACCAGACCCGCCCGGACCCGGCACCGGACCAGCTCGACGGCGGGGGAGCCGATGAAGGCGTCCGAGACCTGCATGAGCCAGGCCGTCTCGGCCTCCACACTCGCGCGCACCTCCGGCGGCACATATCCCTCGCAGCTGCCCGGGATGGAGCGGCGTCCCGACCGCGCCGCCTCCAGGGCGGCGGCTATCGTCGCCGCTTCCACGATCGGCGCCAGCCGCGCGGAGCCGGCGTCGAGACCGGAGCCCTCCGCCTCGGCGGTCCAGGCCGCGACCTCCGGATGGAAGTAGGGCCGCAGCGCCAGGTGCCCGTCCCGGATCTCGATGATGCGGCGGTACAGCGCGAACTGGGCGCCGAGCGGCGGGATGCAGCCGAGCCGCAGCGCGGGTCCGGTCAGTGCGATCTCCGGCAGAGCCGCGTGCATCGCGGTCCAGAGCGGGCCGATTCTGCGGTAGCCGCGCCAGGCCCGCAGCCAGCCGGCCGGCGTGGGCAGCGCCCGCCCGCCCGGCAGCCGTTCCCGTAACCCGGCGGCGGCGTCGTGTGCCGCGCCCCAGGGCGGGCCGAGCCAGGGGTAGCCGCGGCATGCGCGCAGCCTTGCCAGCGTCCGCCGGACGCGGGCCGCAGCGGGCGGGCCCCAGACGGAGGCCATCGTCCCGCCCAGGCCCAGCGCGAGGCAGACCGTGCCGGCCAGCGCCGACACGGTGCTCTCGCATCCGTCCTCACGTCCGGTGGCCAGCGCGGAGAACACATCGCCCAGGCTCCATACCGTCCACAGCAGGCCGACGGCCGCGCTTGCGGTGATCAGGCCGAGCCCGCCGCGCAGCAGCCGCGACCGGATGTACCGGGTGCAGCTCCGGATCAGCACGGCCAGGCACCATGCGGTGTGCGCGGTGAGCAGGGCGTTGTACGCCGCCAGGAACCCCTCGTGCCCGGCGGCCGCGACCAGGTCCCGGCCCTCACGGCTCACTCCGGCGCACAGATACGCGCCGAGACCGGCCGCCGTGACCGCCAGCGTCCCGGTGAGCTGCCGGCGGACCGCCGTACGGCGGTGCGGCGCGGCGCCCGCCGTGCGCGCGACCAGTGCGAGGAACGCCATCGCGGCCAGGTCGAAGCACTGTCCGGCCGGAGCGGTCCACAGGGCGAACGGTCCTGCCCGGCCCGCCAGGCGGGTGGTCGCGGGAGCGAGGACGGCCAGCGCGCCGCCCATGGACAGCGCGCAGCCGTACAGATAGCGCACAGAGGTTTCGGCCGGAGTGGAGCGGCTGGTGAGGAGCTTCCAGCCGACACCCGCCAGGACGATCAGGCAACCGGCTAAAGCGACCGCGTCGGTCACGTACCCGCTCCCGGAGCGGGAAGCGTACGCAAGGGCCCGACGGTGGCGGTGGCCCGGATCCTGGTGGAAGCGGCGAGGCCGACGATCGGGCCGAGCCGGGCCAACGCCTCGGTGACGTCGGTGCGGTCGGCCGCGGCGAGCCAGGCGTCGCGTGGCCGCCGGACCTTGCGCGTCGGCCGGTGCAGGGCGAGCGAGGCGATGAGTTCGGCCTCCTGCTCCTGTACGTCGGAGTAGACGCTGCGGCCCAGCACCCGCCGGACCAGCTCACCCGACAGATGGGGCAGGAGCACCCGGGACGCCGAGGAGTCGAGATGCGCGACGCCGGCGTGGCCGCGGACGAGGTGGCCCACCTCGTGGAGCAGTATGTGCTGTTGGTGCAGGGCGCTGGTACTGGTCGGGTATCCGATGTAGTCGGCCCGGTCGGTCGTCACCAGCATTCCGCAGGGCGTGCAGGCGTGCGGAGGTAAGGGCACCAGAACCAGCGGTCTTCCCCGCTGTTCGGTCAGTGCCTCGGTGAAGGCGGTGGCGTCGAACGGCCGTGGAAGCGGCAGGGCCGCTACTGTCCGCCGACATCGCCGCCACAACGTTTTGTTCTGCTGTTCCGCGTAGTCCCCCATAAGAACCCTCCCCGGGCAAGGCACCGCACAACGATCAGCAACCGCTCATGAGCGATATGAGCGATGAGCGATCCTATGCCCAGGGGTGGACCAGTGGATATCAGTCTGCGCGGCGCAATCCCGCCTCTCTGCGGGCGATGACTTCGATCATGTCGCTGATGGTTCCGAGGCCCTCGGGCGACAGGTTGACCGCACGCAACGCCACCTCGCGTACCCCCGCGTCCCGCAGTGCCCCGAGGAGCTGGAGCTCCTGCGCTATCTGGGCGCTCTGCTGGTCGTCGAAGAAATACGTCGGCGGCACCTGGAAGAATTGAGCCAGCGCTTCGAGGTGACGTTTGGTCGGATTGTCCCTTCGTCCCGTGCGCAGCTGCCACAAATAAGTGGCTGAAAAGCTCTCCCCGGTGGCCTCGCGGCACGCGCGTGCCACCTCCTCGTGGGTGTACGGCGCGTGGTCCGGGCCGCGGACGACGTCGAACAGCCGGTCGATCTTGTCCGCGAGCGTCGGGGTGCCAGACATCGGATCAGGCACCGCATACCTCCCTTGGTCGAGTGCCCTGCGTATCGCCTGTGGTAAGCGCGGGTGGGGTCCGCTCTGCGTTCCCCGCATCTTAGTTGGTGAGGCGAGGATCTGACCGCCCTGCCTGTGGAGACCGGGTGCACGTTCATCACGTTGTGCTATGGGCTGCAACTGGCTTGATCAGAAGGGTGGTTGGCCGGACATCCGATGTGTCGGCGGTCAAATCCAGGCGCACTCAAGGCTGTTGACGCCCGAGTGGACGCGTGCCAGCCTGTGAGCGGAGATGAATGAGAGCGCGAATCTCATTCACATCAGTCTCTGTTCCTTTGCGCCACCCAGACCCTCCCGCCCGTCGGGAGCATCGGCCGCGACCGCGTCCGACGATGCGTCACATCACGGAAAAGGAGCACAACATGAAGAAGATCGTTGTCCGCAAGGCCGGCACTGTCCGCCTGACCTCCGCCGCCACGTCCTGCTACTGCGGCGGCGGCCCCGTCCTCGCCTGACCTTTCCCTTCCGAGCCGCGGCGAGCCGGCTGATACCGGCCCGCCGCGGCTCGCGGAGCTCCAGCCGGTCCGGGCCATGACGTCCGCGACCCGGACCGGCACTCCTGCGGACCAGTGACAGTGAGGTAGTGATGGACGCCGCGGCAGTGGACCTCGACCGACCCCTCAGGCTGTACCCGCTGACCTTCCTGGAGGAAGGCGACGAGGTCACCGTGGGCCGGGCCGATATCGATTCCTACGGCCTCTTCCCTGCCGACGGCGCCGCGCTGCTGCGCCGCCTGGAGACCGGGGAGACCCCGAACGACGCCGCCCGCTGGTACAACACCCAGTACGGCGAGACGGTCGACATGGTGGAATTCCTCGAAGTCCTCGAGGCGTTCGAACTGCTCGTGCCGGACGGCGAGGAAGTCGCCGAGGTGCGCGCGGTGCGCTGGCAGGGGCTGGGCAAGGCCCTCTTCTCGCCCGTGGCCTGGGTCCTGTATGGACTGCTGTTCATCGCCGGCATCGTCGCCATGTTCCGCGAACCGGCCGTGGTCCCCACCTACCAGAACATCTTCTTCACCAGCTCGTCCCTGGTGGCCCTCGCGCTCGGCAACGTCCTCGGCCAGGCGCCGTGGATCCTGCTGCACGAGTCCTACCACGCGCTGGCCGGACGCCGGCTCGGGCTCAACTCCTCCCTCAGCATCGGCCGGCGCTTCTACTACGTGGTCTTCCTGACCAAACTCGACGGACTCGTCGCCGTTCCACGGCGCAAGCGCTACCTGCCGATGCTCGCGGGCATGCTCGTCGACGTCCTGGTCGTGACCGGGCTGACCCTCGGCGCGGTGCCCCTGGTGTCCTCGGACGGCTTCGCCGGATTCCTGGGCCGCTTCCTGCTTGCGATGGCCTTCGGCACACTGCTCCGGTTCGCCTGGCAGTTCTACTTCTTCCTGCGCACCGATCTGTACTTCCTCGCCACCACCGTGCTGGGCTGCAACGACCTGCAGTCCGTGGCCAAGGGGATGCTCCAGAACCGGCTCTACGGCCTGATCGGGCGGCGCGACAAGATCGTGGACGCGGAGACCTGGACCCCGCGCGACCGCGAGGTCGCCCGCTGGTACGTCTGGCTGATGGTCACCGGCTACGCGGTCCTCACCGGGCTGCTCATCACGGCCGTGATCCCCGCCGCGATCCGCATCACCGGGCTGGCCGTCGGAAAGCTCTTCTCCGACACCTCGCCGCTGAACGTCCTGGACGTGACCGTCTTCCTGGTCCTCAACTTCGGCGAGCTGATCCTCGCGGGCATCCTCGCCGTCCGCGGCTACCGACGCCGCACCCTCGCCACCGCCAACTGAACCGCCGCACGACGCGACGCAAAGGAGCAGTCCGCATGAACGAGGTTGTCCCTACTCACCACTGGGTTCGCGGCGGGCTGCGCAGGGACCGCGAGGCCGTCATGGAGCGGCTGGGCCTGCCGACCGGATCCGCCATGACCGTGGACGCGCACCGCAGGCTGCGCGGGCCGTACACCGCGGCCGGGACCCTCGTACGCGCCATGGTGCCCGGTGTTCTGCTCCGCGACCGGAAACTCGTCGAGCGCTACGACATCGAACTCCTCTCCGCCGCACCGGACCTGAGCGCCGTCGTCCCCAACTCCCGCGAGACGCTGACCTCCATGGCGCTCCCGGCCGAACGCACCCGTTACTACGCCCGGTTACGTACCACGCGTATCTCCAACGGCCTGGTGGAGTTCGTCCGCGACGGTCTGGCCGCCGACGGACCGCGCGTCCTGGTCGTGGAGAACGCCGACCAGGCCGAGAGCACCGACCTGGAATTCCTCACCGCGCTGGTCCGCCGTATCGACCCCGCGCACCTGACCGTCGTCGTCCGCAGCGGCGGCACCGGGCCCGACGACGAGGCGCTGCTGTCCGTCCTCGCCGGCCGCGCGCGGCTGACGGAGGCCGGGCAGATCCGCGCGACAGCCGGATCCGATGCGGGCGGACCCGCCGACGCGTGGGACTACGTGGCCTCGGACTGCACCAGCGACGAGCCGGCCCCGCGCGCGGCCTACGAGGCCCTCGACCCCGGCGAGCGGGCCCGGCTGCACGACCGCCGCGCCGCCGAACTCGCCCTGCTGGACGAGGAGTCGCTCCGCCTCGGCGCCATCGCCTACCACCTGGAGCACGGCACCGACCCCGGCGGCGCCGGGGTGCCCGCAGTCTTCCACGCCATGGACCACAGCTTGTGCCACGGCTTCTACGAAGCCTGCGTCGACTACGGCCGCCGGGGGCTGGCGCTGGTCGACCCCAGGACCGAGCACAACCGCTGGTGGGCCTTCACCAAAGGAGTGGCACTGTCGCTCTCCATCCTGGGCCGTACCTACGAGGCCGAACGGCTGGACGACCAGGCCCGGCTGAACTCCACCAAGCCCGGCGTCCACATGGCCGCCGCCTACAACACCGCCATGCTCTACACCCGGCACAACGACCCCGAGGACCGCGACGAGTTCAAGGCCAAGTCCTGGCTGAACTCCGCAATCGCCACCGCGTCGCTGATCGAGGACCGCAGCGAACGGGCCTTCCAGAGCGCCTTCTACAAGAACGGCCTGGCGCTGGTGGAGGTCAATCTCGGTGAGCCGGCCGATGCGCTGCGGCTGGTGGACGAGGCCATCGACAGCCTCGACGAGCTGCTCGGCCCGGACGAACACGTGCTGCACCGCTCCGTGCTCAAGAACAACCGGGCCCGTGTCTACCTCAGCCTCGGCCGGATCGAGGAGGCCCTCGCGGACTACGCGATCGTTATCCGCGAGGACCCCAACCACGCCGAGCACTACCTGGAACGCGGCAACATCCTGCGCCGGCTGGAGCGCCCGCAGGAGGCGTTCGAGGACTACGCGAGGGCCATGCGGCTCTCCCCTCCCTTCCCGGAGATCTACTACAATCGCGGTGACCTCCGGTTCGCCGAGGGCGACACCGCGGGCGCCCTCGCCGACTTCAGCTATGTACTGGAGCTCGTACCCGACTTCGTCGACGCGTACGTCAACCGGGCGGGCCTGCTGCTGGAGGCCGGGGAACTCGATGCGGCGATGCGGGACGCGGTCACCGGCCTCGGCTACGAACCCGACAACCCCTATCTGCACGTGGTGGTGGGCCAGGTGCACGCGGAGCGCGAGGAGTTCACCGCCGCCCGGGGCGCCTTCGACGTCGCCCTCAAGGCCGACCCGGACATGATCTCCGCACTGTCCGGCCGGGCCGCCCTCGCCTACGACATGGGTGAGCTGGACATCGCCGCGGGCGACCTCGGACACGCCGTGGAACTGCAGCCGGGCGACCCCGCGCTGCGCTACAACCGCGCCTTCGTCCACCAGGACACCGGCCACTGGGAAGAGGCCCTCGCCGACCTGGAGATCGCCGCAGAACTGGCCCCCGACGACTCCGACATCACCGAGGCACTGGACACCTGCCGGCGCAAGGCGGCAGCCGCGCGATGACGACGGACGGAGCGGTGACGACGGACGCGGCGGAGCGCGGACAACAGCGGCCGCTGCGGTCGGTGCTCGGCCGCTTCGCCACCGGCGTGGCGGTCGTCACCACCGTCCGCCGCGGCCGGCCGGCCGGGCTGACGGTGAACTCCTTCACCTCGCTGTCCCTGGACCCGCCCCTGGTCCTGTGGTGCCTCAACCGTGCCTCCACCCACCGGGCGGCCTTCACCGCCGGCGCGCACTTCGCGGTGCATCTGCTCGCCGCCGACCAGCGCGAACTGGCCGCCCGCTTCGCCGGACCCGGCGACCGCTTCGACCGACTCCCCTTCCGGTCCGGCCCGTACGGCGTGCCGCTCCTGGACGGCACGATCGGCACGCTCATCTGCCGCCGCGACCGGATCGTCCCCGCGGGCGACCATCTCGTCCTCATCGGCGAGGTACTCCACCACCAGGCCGAACCCGGCGCGCCGCTCCTCTTCCTGGACGGCCGCTTCCACCGCGGCCCCGCCCCCGAAACGGCCTGACACCGGCCGGGCGCCGACTAGAGTCGAAGCACCGCGATATGTCGTACTGCTGGCCGGTCCGCCAGTGCACAGTTCCGGGTCCGTCAGGCGGCCCGGAGGGAGGGCGCGTGCCCGGATGAGTAATCGCTCCAACCGGTCGATCGGCGTGTGGGCTGAGGCGCAGCGCCAGAGACAACGCCAGTTGGAGGCGCATCTGCGGGAGCAGCGCTCCGCCGAGCGAGAACTCGCCCGCAGCCATCGTGAGCAGCAGACGGCATACCGGCAGCGCCGCGAGGCGGACGCCAGGCGGCGTACGCAGGAACTGGACTCGCGCGTCGAGTCCTTGACCCGGCTGCTGGCGGTGGGCTGCCGGGCTCCGGCGTTCCGCACGACGGCGCTGCTGCGTTCGGAACAGCTGGAGCCGTTCGCCCCCGGCCGGCTCGCCGTCCCCGTCCGGATGCCGCAGCAGAGTGGCTATCAGCCGCAGTCCGGGTGGGGGTTCGGCTCGGGGCGGCGGGCGCAGGAGGCGCAGGCCCGGTACGAGCGCGACCTGCGGGCCGCGCGGGCCGCCGAGGCACAGCGGCAGCAGCAACTGACGGCGCACGGGCGGCAGTACGACAGCTGGCGGGCCGCGCAGCTGGCGGAGATCCGTCGGCACAACGCGGGTATCGCGGAGAACGCGGTCGCCCTCCGCCGCGGGGATGCGGACACGGTGGTGGAGTACTTCTCCGCGGCGCTGTACGCCTCCACGGCGTGGCCGGAGGGGTTCCCGCGCCAGGTGTCGTGCGCCTACGACCCGGCCGGCCGGCGGCTCGTACTGAACTGGGAGCTGCCGGGCTACGACATCGTGCCCGGAGCGAAATCGGTGCGGTACCTGGTCACCGCGGACCAGGACAAGGAGACCGCCCGTCCTGTGGGGCAGCGGCGGGCGGTCTACCGGGACGTGGTGGCGCAGTGTGTGCTGCTGGCGCTGCGGGAACTGTTCGCGGCGGACGAGTTCGGCACGCTGGATTCCGTGACGCTGAACGGATTCGTGGACGACCACGACCCGTCGACCGGACAGCGGGCGCAGCTCTTTCTCGCCACGGTCCTGGCGGAGCGCCTGGTCTTCGGCCGGCTGAACCTCGGGCAGGTCAGCGCCGTGGACTGCCTGGTGGACGGTCTGGGCGGCCGGCTGTCCGCGCGTCCCGACCAGCGGGCCGTGGTGCGGCCCGGCGCGGTGCCGGACGACTTCGGCAGGGGGATGGTCTCGCGCGGGGGTGAGGAGGATCCGGATCTCTTCGAGATGGACCCCGTCGAGTTCGAGTCGCTGGTGGCGGACCTGTTCCGGGCCCGTGGCATGCAGGCGGTCATGACGCAGCGCTCCAACGACGGCGGTGTCGATGTGGAGGCGCTGGATCCCGATCCCATCAGCGGCGGCACGATCATCGTGCAGGTGAAGCGCTACCGCCATACGGTGCCGCCCACGGCGGTGCGCGATCTGTTCGGAACGGTGCAGGGGGCGGGGGCGAACAAGGGCGTCCTGGTGACGACGTCGGGTTTTGGTCCGGGCTCCTACACCTTCGCCAACGGCAAACCGCTGACGCTGATCTCCGGCACCGAACTCGTCGACCTGCTGGGCCGTCACGGACTGCGCGGCCGGCTCGGCGGCGGCGCGGGTGTTCCCGCTCAGCGGGGTACTCCGGCGGCCGCCGACCCGGTACCCGCCGGCGAGTACAACGTGCTGGGCATGGACTGGTCGGGGAGTGTCGCGCTGGATGTGTGCGCCCTCGTCTGCCGGGGGAACCGCGCGCTGAGCGACGATCACTTCGTGTTCTTCAACAACGCGCGGACCCCCGACGGGACGGTGTGCGCCATTGCCCGCCCCGCCAGGGACAAGGCTGCGATCCGGGTCGCCTTCGACGCGCTGCCCGCGAGCGCCGACCGGCTGGTGCTGGCGGTGTCGATCGATCCCGAGGTCAATCCGCGGGCGGATCTGTCCGGGTTCACCGACGCGTTCATCCGGCTGTCGGACGGTTCGGGAGCCGAGCTCGGCCGGCTGGAGGTCTCCGACGGCCGGTCCGGTGAGACCGCCCTGATACTCGGTTCCTTCCGCCGCCGGGCGAGCGGCGACTGGGACTTCGTCATGGGCGGCAAGGGATATGAGGGCGGGCTCGAGGCGCTGGTCCTGGAGTACGGCATCGACGTCGGCTAGGGCCGGGCAGGGCTTCACGCCCCGCCCGGAACACTCATTCGACCGGTGCCGGTCGCGGGATTCGCGGCGAATTCCTCACCGATGTGCCGGATCGAGCCATGGCGCCCCCCGCGCGAAAATATCCAATGCCTCGGTAACGCGAACTCATGTGCGTGGAATGGCAATTCGATTCCGGAATATCCGTGCGAAAGGTCAGCCCTTCGGCACGCGCAGCTGTGCCCAGGAGACGGGCCCCGGCCAGCCGTCGGCGTCGGTGCCCCGATAGCCGATCTTGACTTGGAAGGCGGCGTAGGAGCGGCGGTCGGTGTCGGTCCATTGCGGGCCCGGGCCCTGGGTGTAGACCGCGACTCCTTCGGCCACGAGCCGGCGGCCCATCGCGGTGATGATGGGGCTGTGCGGCGCGGTGTGGAACCACTGGGCGCCCGGGAAGGGTTCGAGGTCGACCGGGTGCGGGACGGGGGTGGGGCGGGGCCAGGCGGGGTCGGCGGAGTCGATGCCGCCGGCGTACTTGGGGTAGCCGTACCCGTACACCCGCGCCGACTTGCGCTCCCGCACCCGGCGGTAGACCCCGTCGCCCTCGGCGGAGCCGTTCACGTTGGTGTTGCCCTCGACGGTGTAGATGAACGTCGCGTCGAACCGCTCCACCACCCCGGTGTGCTCCGAGCCGCCGACTCCGTAGAACGCCTGGGCTCCCACCGCCGGATACTCCGAGAACCGTCCCTGGTCCTGGAACCAGCCCACGCCCGTCGTGCACGACGCGGTACACGGGAGCAAACTCGCGGCGCCGGCGCGCAGCGCCACCCAGGAGACGAACGTCGCACACCAGGGCTGACCTTGCGACCACTCCAGTCCGGGGACCTCATCGCTGTAGCGCTGGATGTTGTTCCAGTTGCCGTTCGAACGCCCTTCATGGACGCCGACCTGCCCGGCCGCGGTCAGTATGACGGACTCGGCATCTCCCTGCGCGTTTTGTACCATTGATGGGTCTGCAGACATGGCGGATCACCCCCGAGGGCTCCCCCATGGAGCCGGTTATGACAGCGTCCCTCTGCTCGCTTGCAGAATTCGTGCAAACTGCGTGCAGACCGCGTATGAGGCGTCCTTCTCATCCATGAGATCCACGTGTTAAACAATGACGGTGAATAACGCACCATCGGTCTGGGGGGAGACCATGGAGTTCCGCGTACTCGGACCCGTCACCATCGCCGACGAGAACCGTTCGATCAGCCCGGGAGGGCGTAGACAACAAGCTGTCGTGGCAGCCCTGCTGATGCACCGCAACACCTTTGTCCCGGTGCCCAGGCTCATCGACTACGTATGGGGGGACGACGCACCGCCCAGTGCCGTCAACAGTCTTCAGAGCTACGTTTCCCGGTTCCGGAAGCTCCTGGAACCCGGCCCGGCCGGAGCGACGCGCCTGGTGCGCAGCGTCCCGGGCGGGTATTCGCTGCACGCCAGGGACGAACAGGTCGACGGCGTCCGGTTCGCGCGGCTGGTCGGCGACGGCCGGGCGCACCTGGAGGCGGGCCAGGCGATGGATGCCTACCGCTGCCTGACGAGGGCGCTGCGCATGTGGCGAGGGCCCGCCATGGCCGGTCTCACCGGCCATGAGCCGCTCGCCGCCGAGATCGCCCGGCTGGAGGAGTTACGGCTGTCCGCGGCCGAGTACCAGGCCAACGCGGCCCTGGCACTCGGCCGGCACGAGGAGGCCGTCGCCGTTCTCAAGGGGCTCATCCGCGAATGCCCCCTCCGGGAGCGGCCGCGCGCGAGGCTGATGCTCGCGCTGTACCGCTCCGGGCGGCAGGCGGAAGCGCTCGCCCTGTTCCGGACCACCCGGGAGATGCTGATCGACGAGCTCGGGGTGGAGCCGGGACAGGAGCTGACCCGGATACAGCAGTTGATCCTCCGCCAGGACCCGGCGCTCGCCGCGCCGGCCCTGACCGTCCGGTGAGGGGAAGGAATGACGGAGGTGAAGGGGGCAGGACCCCGGTCAGCCGGTGGCGATCGCCGGGTCGCTCGTACCGGGCCGGCCCGTCTCGACGTGGCCCGCCAGGCGGCGCAGGAAGCTGCCGTCCTGGCCGGAGACCACCGACAGGTCGTACCAGTCGTGGCTGCGGCGCGGGTGCGCGGTGTGGACGGCGCGCGCACCGGGCCGGAGCCGGTACGTGGCCGGGCGCTCGTGTCCGTAGCCGTCCTTGACGGTGAGCTTGACGGTCGTGGCGCCCGGGTTGGTGAGCACCAGCCGGACCTGGCCGCTGTCCCCGTCGTGGGAAGCGCTGACCTCCGGGCCCCGGCTGTCGGCGCGGCCGGTGAACTGCCGCAGGAAGCCGTTGGGGCCGTGCACCGTGAAGTCGTAGGCGCTGTTCCCCGCCGCGGCGGTGCTCCAGCTGTCGGACAGCCGCCGTCCCGCTTCGACGGTGTACGTCCACGGTCCTTCGGTGTTCGTCGCGGAGGTCACATACAGGTGCGCGCCGGCCTTGCCGTGGTTGGCGAAGTCGATCCGCAGCCGGTGGTCCGTGACGCTGGTACGGCCGTCGGCGGCCAGGTCGTACGGCAGCGGCCTGGCCGGGCGCAGTCCGGGTTCCTGCTTGGGGAGCACCGGATTGGCCGGCGGCACCGGCACGTAGTCGGGGTGCCGGTCACGGTCCGGCGGCAGGTAGCCGTCGGTGGGCGGGAGCGCCGGGACCGCGGTGTCGGTCCTGGCGAACTGGAACGCGGTGGTGAGGTCGCCGCACACCGCCCGGCGCCAGGGCGAGATGTTCGGCTCGTGGACGCCGAAGCGCCGCTCCATGAAGCGGATGATCGAGGTGTGGTCGAACACCTGGGAGTTGACCCAGCCGCCCTTGCTCCACGGCGACACGACGAGCATCGGAACCCGCTGCCCCAGGCCGTAGGCGCCGGCGACGCTCTTGTCGGATCCGGCGGGGGCGAACAGTTCGCCGGTGACATCCACGGTCGACTGCCCGTTCGCGCGAGAGACCGGCGGGTGCGGCGGCACGATGTGGTCGAAGAAGCCGTCGTTCTCGTCGTAGGTGATGAAGACCGCGGTCTTGCTCCACACCTCCGGGTTCGACGTCAGCGCGTCCAGCACCTGGGAGATGTACCAGGCGCCGTAGTTGACCGGCCAGTTGGGGTGCTCGGTGAAGGCTTCGGGCGCCGCGATCCAGGAGACCTGCGGGAGCCGGTCGGCCGCCACATCGGCCTTGAGGATGTCGAAGAAACCCTCCCCGGCCTTGGCGTTGGTGCCGGTGCGGGCCTTGTCGTACAGCGGGTCGCCCGGCTTGGCGTTGCGGTACTGGTTGAAGTAGAGCAGCGAATTGTCGCCGTAGTTGCCCCGGTAGGCGTCCTGGATCCAGCCCCAGCCGCCGGGCGCGTCGAGGCCGTCGCCCACGTCCTGATAGATCTTCCACGACACCCCGGCCCGCTCCAGGCGCTCGGGGTAGGTGGTCCAGGAGTAGCCGGCCTCGGCGTTGGTGATGACCGGTCCGCCGCCCTTGCCGTCATTGCCGGTGAAGCCGGTCCACAGGTAGTAGCGGTTCGGGTCCGTGGGACCGATCAGCGAGCAGTGGTAGGCGTCGCAGATGGTGAACGTGTCGGCCAGCGCGTAGTGGAAGGGGATGTCCTCCCGCGTCAGGTACGCCATCGTCGTGGCGCTCTTGGCCGGCACCCACTTGTCGTACTTGCCCTGGTTGAAGGCGGCGTGGCCGCCGTTCCAGTCGTGGTTGAGGTCCTGGAGGAACTGCAGGCCGAGGTTGTCCGCCTCCGGATGGAACGGCAGGACGTCCTTGGTGCCGTCGGACTGGTGCCACACCGGCTTGCCGCTGGGCAGGACCACAGGGCGCGGGTCGCCGAATCCGCGCGCGCCGCGCAGCGTGCCGAAGTAGTGGTCGAAGGAGCGGTTCTCCTGCATCAGGACGACGATGTGCTCCACGTCCCGCAAGGAGCCGGTACGGCGGTTTGCCGGGATCTCCGCCGCGCGGGCGATGCTGGTCGACAGCAGGGAAGCGGCGGCCGTGCCGCCCGCCAGCTGCATGAATCGTCGGCGGTCGATGGCGGTCATGAAGGCCGGCCTCCTGGGTCGTCCATGGCGGAGCGGATGCGGTGACAGTCTCCTCAGGCAGCGGAGAATTCCCCGCGGCGCGTGGATGGAACCACGGTGAATACTCCGCCAACCCCAGTCGTTCACGAGCGACCGACATGCTCGCACCCAGCGGCCCGGAAACCAAGAGGGCACCTCCGGCACGGTCCCCGGCCGGGAACCCGCCGGCGCCTTCCGGACCCGCCGGAAGCGGATCGCGTGCATCACAAAGGGTCTGGTCCGGGGGCGTATCGCCCCCACCGGACGGGCTGGGGTGGCACGATGGCGGCATGACCACCGGGCCGGCGTCCCGCACCGCACGAGCCGCGTTGTTCGCTGCCGTCTGCGTGTCGATGGCAGCGCTCGGTCACTCCTGGGCTTCCGGAGTCGCCGTTCCGCTGTGGTCGCTGGGCGCGGCCTTCTCCGGTACGGCCTCGGTGGCCTGGTGGCTCGCCGGGCGGGAGCGCGGCGCGCTGGTGGTCACGGGATCCACGGTGGTGGCCCAACTCGGCCTGCACACCCTGTTCGGGCTCACGCAGTCGCCCGGCCGGGAACCGGCCGGCCTCATGTCCCACGACATGGCGGACCTGCACGGCGGTTCGGCCGCGACGGCCTGGGCCATGCGCATCGGCGGCATGCACATGCACATGCCGATGAACATGAGCATGGATATGGCGGGTTCCGCCGGTCACCGGAGCACCGCTTCGGACCCCATGGGCATGGCGTCGGGCGGCCATGACTCCACCGCGATGTTCTTCGCCCACCTGCTCGCCGCCGTGGTCTGCGGACTGTGGCTGTGGCGCGGTGAGGCGGCAGCATTCCGGCTCGGACGGGCTCTCACGGCCCTGGTGGCCGCGCCGCTGCGGCGCGTATGGCGGGTGCTGTTCATCCCGGCCCGTACGGCGCCGGCCGATGACCCGCTCTCGGTACGCCGGGCCGCCGATGATGCTCCCGCGCACGCGCTGCGCGGCGTACTGCTGCACCACGTCCTGTCTCGCCGGGGACCACCACAACTCGCGTGGCACTGCTGACCGTTCGTCCCCCTCGCGCCTGACGGAGAACCCTCCGGTGCCCCGGTGACGGGCGGAGTGCCCGCCTGCCCGCACGCCGCCGCGCAGACGGCGGGCGTCAGCGCGCAGGCCGGTCCCTGACCACGCGGCTCCTTCCCCGCGTCCGCCGACCGCGGGCGGGGGACATGGACCTGGCCCCGTCCGGACGGACATCGCCGGTCCTGAGGTGCCGCTCGCCGACGGCCGCTTCACGCCGTGGTGCGGCCGCGCAGCACGAGAAGGACCTTTTACGATGATTCATGCCCTGCTGAAGGGCGCCCCGAGGGCGTCGGCTCGCAAGGACGACGAACAGGTCACCGAATGGGCGCTCGCCGCGCGCGGCGGTGATCCAGCGGCGGTCGAGCGCTTCGTACGGGCCACCTACAGCGACGTCTGGCGGTTCACCGCCCATCTGAGCGGCGATGTGCACGGCGCCGACGACCTGACGCAGGATACGTTCCTGCGGGCGTTGGGCGGCCTGCCGAGGTTCGCCGGCCGCTCCGGCGCGAGGACCTGGCTGCTGTCGATCGCCCGCCGGGCCGTCGTCGACCGCTACCGCCATGCCGCCGCCCGGCCCCGAATCGCCGACGCCGTCGACTGGCGCAGCGCCGCCGAGGGGACCCAGCCCATCGGAGTACCGGGCTTCGAGGAGGGCGTGGCCGTGCTCGAACTGCTGGACACCCTGCAGGCCCCGCGCCGCGAGGCGTTCGTACTCACCCAACTCCTCGGCCTGTCCTACGCCGAGGCCGCCTCCGCCAGCGGCTGCCCGATCGGCACCGTACGGTCCCGCGTCGCGCGGGCCCGCGACGACCTGGTCGTCCTGCTCCGGGCGGCGGAAGCGGTGCCGAGCCCGGAGGCCCTCCATCACAACCACGCCACTCAGAACCACGCCACTCAGCACCACGTCTGGAGCCACCCATGACCCCCGAGATAGAGAAAGCCTTCGCCGCACTGCGGGAGCAGTACGGAGCGGAGGCGATCGAGCGCGTCGAGCGGATGCTGGAACCGGGGAGGCAGGAACGGCACCCGCTTCAGAAGGGCGCGAAGTGGATCATGCCCGGGATCTCGCAGCGCCCGTGGCACGACCCGTACGAACACGAGGAGCTGGCCCCGGTGGTCCACGCCCTCGAAGCCGCGCACACCGCGGTGAAGAGCGAGCTGGCGGCGGCCTGGTCCGCGCGTCGCAGCGCGTTCTCCGACTACGAGCACTATCTGACCCGCCAGGACGACTGGCAGGCGCTGTATCTGTTCCGCAAGGGCCGCCTGGTGCGGGAGTTGGCGGACGTCGTGCCGACGGCGTACGACGTGCTCAGCGAGTACGCAGTCGCCACCGGGAAGATCTGCCCGCTACTGGAGAGCCACTTCTCCACGCTGCTGCCCGGCGCGTCGATCGCCCCGCATCACGATCTGTGGAACTTCAGCATCAACCTGCACCTGGCGGTGGACATCCCGGAGGGCTGCGGCATCACGGTCGCGGGTGAGACCCGGACCTGGGAGGAGGGGAAGTGCCTGATGTTCGACTACTCCTTCGAGCACGAGGCGTGGAACCGCGGAACGCGGCCGCGCACCGCTCTGCTGATCGACCTCTGGCACCCCGGCACCACGATTCCGGAGCGTGAGGCGCTCGTCGTCCTGATCACCGAGATCCGCAAGCTGATGGGGGAGGGGTGACGGTGGCGAACGGCTCCGCCGACGTGGCCCACGTGGGCTGACGGGCCCGTCGTCCCACCGCGGACAGGCTCCCGCACGCACGACCACGGCCTCGACGCGTATCTCCCCGCTGTCCCGGAAGCGCAGGACGAACGGCACCCTCTGCCCCAACCGCAGCTGCGGCGGGCGCAGGATCATGGCATCGAGCCCGGCCGGGTCCATGGTCACGGCACCGCGCGCGGGCACCGCGACGGGGCCGGCCGGGGTCATCCGGCCGCCTCCGTCCCGCACCACGGTGCGCGCGAGCATCGCGTCCCCCAGCAACGGGGAGTCCAAGGACAGCAGGAGGTCGGCCGTGCCGCCGGAGTTGCGGATCGTGAAGAGGGCCGCGGTCGCCTCGGCGTTGGTGGGCCGGAAGACGCGGGCGTCGCTGACGCTGATCCGTGCCGGGGCCTCGCCGGCCGAGCCCGTCGCCGTATAGGCGGTGAGCAGCACCAGCGCGGCCGCGCAGGCGGCCACCGGCACCAGGGCGGCGCGCAGCGGACCCGGCAGCGGACGGATGGGACGGTCGGCGGGGGAGGCCGGCTGGTTCCGGCGGTTCCGGGTCGGCGTACTCATCGCGCTCATCGCGCACCCACCAGGGATCGCTCTCCGCCCGGCCGCTGTCCCTGCGTGCGCCCGGACCGGCTGCCGGGGCGTCCCGGTCCGCGCCGGGACCTGCCTCCGGGTCCGTACGAAGGGGCCCGCAGCCGCAGGCTGTTGCCGACGACGAGCACGGAACTGGCCGACATCGCCAGGGCCGCGAACATCGGATCGAGCCAGCCGGTCGCCGCGAGCGGCACGGTGGCGATGTTGTAGGCGAAGGCCCAGCCGAGGTTGGCGCGGATCGTGCGCAGTGTGCGGCGGGTGAGCCGGACCGCGTCCACGACAGCCTCCATGTCCTCGCGGACGAGTGTGATGTCGGCCGCGCCGATCGCCACGTCGGTCCCCGCCCCCATCGCCATCCCGAGGTCGGCGACGGCCAGCGCTGCGGCGTCGTTGACGCCGTCACCGATCATGGCCACCCGCCGCCCGGAGGCGCGGAGTTCCTCGATGATCGCCGCCTTGCCCTGCGGGACGATGCCCGCGTGCACCCGCTCGATGCCCACCTGGCCTGCGACCGCCTCGGCCGCGGCGAGCCCGTCGCCGGTCACCAGGACCGGCTCGATGCCCAGTTCCC
The DNA here is from genome assembly GCF_030063355.1 of Streptomyces sp. PH10-H1. Lineage (GTDB taxonomy): Bacteria > Actinomycetota > Actinomycetes > Streptomycetales > Streptomycetaceae > Actinacidiphila. The sequence goes on along the minus strand of NZ_JASISZ010000005.1, from coordinate 27,367 downwards.
GCAGGTGGCGTACGGCGCGGTAGCTGGAGGGCCGCACGGTGTCGCCGACGGTCAGGACGGCGACCGCCCGGCCGTCCAGCTCCACGAGGACGGCTGTGTGCGCGGCGAGCGCCGCCCGGTCGAGCGCCTGGCGCAGGACATCGGGGAGAGCCGCGTGGTCCCGGGGGCTGTGCACGAGGACCTGCCGGCCCCCGACCCGACCGCGCACACCGACGCCGGGCAGCGCGCGAAAGCCGACGGCCTCGGGCAGGGCAGCATCCTCCCCGGTCTTCCCGGCGCGCCGTGCGGCTGCGGCCACCGCCCGTCCGATGGGGTGTTCAGAACCGTGCTCCACCGCGCCCGCCAGGCGCAGCACCTCGGCGGCGTCCGGCCCTTCGGGGAGGGTCGTGGTCTCGACGAGCGTCATCCGGCCGGTGGTGAGCGTGCCGGTCTTGTCGAAGACGACGGTGTCCACCCCGCGCAGCCGCTCCAGTGCCTCGGGTTCACTTATCAGGATGCCCAGTTGGGCCCCGTGCCCGGTCGCGGCGAGAACGGCGGTGGGGGTGGCGAGCCCGAGTGCGCAGGGGCAGGCCACGACCAGTACGGCGACGGCGGCGGTCACGGCGGCCTCGGCGCCGGCTCCGGCCCCCAGCCAGAAGCTGAGCACGGTGGCCGCGACGGTGATGATGGCGGGCACGAACACACCCGCGATGGAGTCGGCGAGCCGCTGAATGCGGGCCTTGCCCGCCTGGGCGTCGGTCACCAGGCTGGTGATCCGGTTGAGTTGGGTGTCGGAGCCGACCGCTGTCGCCCGCACCACCAGCAGGCCACCGGAGTTCACGGCCGAGCCCACGACCTGAGTTCCGGGCCCGACCTCCACCGGTGTGCTCTCGCCTGTGACCAGGGAGAGGTCGAGCGCGGAACTGCCCTCCACCACCACACCGTCGGTGGCGACCTTCTCACCGGGACGGACGAGGAACTCCTGGCCCACGCGCAGGTCGGCGATCGGCACCCGCGTGCCGCCGCGGTCGTGAGCGCTCCGCAACTCAACGTCCTTCGCCCCGAGTTCGGCCAGCGCGCGCAGTGCAGAGCCGGTGCCGCGCCGCGCCCGTGCCTCCAGATACCGTCCCGTCAGCACGAATAGCGGAACACCGACCGCGGCCTCCAGATACACGTGCGCGACCCCGTCGCCCGCCGTCGGCAGCCAGGTGAACGGCATCCGCATGTTCTGTTCGCCCGCGCCTCCGAGGAACAGCGCGTACACCGACCAGAAGAAGGAGGCGGCCACGCCCAGGGACACCAGGGTGTCCATGGTGGCGGCGGCGTGCCGCAGGCCGCGCAGCGCGATCCGGTGGAACGGCCAGGCCGACCACACGGCAACGGGTGCGGCGAGGGTGAAGCACAGCCACTGCCAGTGGTTGAACTGCCAGGCCGGGACCATGGACAGCGCTATGACGGGGAGCGCGAGCAGCGCGGTGATCAGCAGCCGGTCCCGGTCCGGATCGCGGGCCGGGTCCCCACTGGTGCCGCTGCCGCTGCCGCTGCCGGAGCCGGAATCGGCGTCGGCACCGACGGCCGGGGCGGGCGGACGCGGGAGTTCGGCGGTGTAACCCGCCTGCTCGATGGCCGAGATCAGCCGGTCGGCCGACACCTCGGCGGGGTGGGTGACGCGGGCCCGGCCGGTGGCCAGATTCACGGTCGCGGTCACGTCCGGGAGCCGGCCGAGCTTCTTCTCCACACGGCCGACGCAGGCCGCGCACGTCATCCCGCCGACAACCAGGTCGGTGGTGAGCCGGGGGGCGTCCGCCGCGGGACGCGGGTCCGCGCCCGTCATCGTCCGGCCACCGGGATCTCGGTCCTCTGTGATCCCATGCCGCCCATGCCCGGCATCCCGCCGTCTTCGGAGCCCGGTTCCGACGAGGGCCCCGACGACGATCCGGGCGCGGAACCGGGCCCGGACCCGGGCGACGGATTGTCGGAGACGCCGGGGGAATCCTCACCCGTCCGGTGAATGCCGGGAGACACCGGCCCGGCCGCGCGCCCCACCGCGAACGAGACCGCCATCAGCGCCACCAGCAGCGCCACAAAACCCAGCAGGGCCGGTGGGGGCGCGGCCCGGGATATACGCCGGGAGCTGGAAGAACGTGAGCGCCTGAGGGATTCCGTCACGGGAGTCAATGCCACTCCCTCATGTTTGCATGCCGTACGGGGGTAGTAGCCAGATTGGCAACTCAGTATGGTGTGAGGAAAAATGTCGGAAGGCCCGGGAACTGAATGCCTGCCTCATCCGACTACTGTTAAACGGCTGTTCAAGACCGGTGCGACGCGAACGACGGAAAATCAAGGGAGTTACGGCCGGAATTCGCCATCTCCTGTGCCCGGCAGCGGTCCAGGAATGGCCAAAAACAGTCGGTTCGGCGATCGGCCGGGTTGACACGGTACCCGCTGGTGTCCATTTCGGTGGCCAGATATCGGCGTTGTGACCCCTCTGCTCCTATTCCGGTGCCCCCTCCGGATCATAGTGAAGCCGAATTCGCAACAGGGGCGGAAGCCAGTCCAAATCGAATGCCCGGCGTTTGCCGCGTACCCGGACCTCGGTCAGGATCCAGGACGGGCCGCGCTCCCGGCGTATGACGGGCATATGACCAGGAGCGGATTCCAAGGGGGAACGTCCGAGCATGTCTGCACTGAAGTCATCACCCGCTCCATCGCGCCAACGTCTCGGACTGTCCTTGTTCGTTCTGGCCACCGCACAGCTTGTCATCGCGCTCGACTTCAACGTCGTCTACGTCGCGCTGCCCAGCATCGGCAGCGGCCTCGGCTTCTCGGCGCAGGACCTCCAATGGGTGGTCAGCGCCTACGTCGTCGCCACCGCAGGCTTCCTGCTGCTGGGCGGCCGGGCCACCGACCTGCTCGGCCGGTCTTCGTGGCCGCCGCGCTGCTGTACGCGGGCTCCTCGCTCGTGGGCGGACTGGCCGGATCCGCCACCGTTCTGGTGGCCGTCCGCGCCGTCCAGGGCATCGGCGGGGCACTGCTGTTTCCCGCCACTCTCTCTTTGATCAATACGCTCTTCGACGAGGGGCCGGCCCGGAACCGGGCGCTCGCGGTCTGGGGCGCCGCGGGCGCGGGCGGACTCTGCTTCGGCTCGCTACTCGGCGGAGCGCTCGTGGACGTCTTCGCGTGGCCGTCCGTCTTCTTCGTCAACGTGCCGCTGGCCGCGGCGATCGCGGTGGCGGGGCGGATGCTGTTCCCCGCCGATGAGGAGCGGGCGGAGCGGCGGGAGTTCGACGTGTCCGGTGCGCTGACGGCGACCGGCGGCATCACGCTGCTGGTCTTCGTCCTGGTGCACGCGCCCGAGGCGGGCTGGAGCAGCGGCTCCGTCCTCGTCTGCTCGGCCGCGTCCGTCGCGCTGCTCGCGGCCTTCGCGGCCATCGAGCGGCGCACTCGCGATCCGCTCACCCCGGCCCGGTTGTTCGCCCACCGGAGCCTGGTCGCCGCCATGGCGCTGACCGCGGTGTACAGCGCGACCTTCAGCTCGCTGCCGTACTTCCTGACGCTGTACTTCCAGACGGTGCGCGGCTACAGCCCGCTCGGCACCGGGCTCGCCTTCCTCGTACCGGCGCTCGTGGTGGCGGCCGGAACGAAGGCGGGCGAGCGGGCGGTGGCCGCGGTCGGGATGAGGAGGACCCTGCTGGGTTCGCTGCTGCTGGGCGCCGCGGGAGCGGCGCTGCTCGCTCTCGGGCTGACCTCAGACGGTTCGTACGCGCGGGTGCTGCCCGGGATCGTGCTGCTCAGCCTCGGGCAGGGCGCAGGCTGGACCGCGATGTGGATCGCGGCCGCCGCCGGCGTCGCGCCCGGGGACCAGGGCATCGCGTCCGGTCTCGCGTCGACCACCTTGCAGGTCGGCGGAGCGGTCGGGCTCGCGGGGCTGGTGGCCGTCGCCGACACCGGTCGTCACGGCGGGCTCGCCGGCGGCGCGCTGCGGCACGCCCTGCTGGGCGACATCCGCACGGCCGTGTACGTGATCGCGGCCGGAATCTGTCTCGGCGCGGTGGTGCTGCTGGCCTTCCGCAGAGTTCCGGGCCCGTGAAGCCCGGCAGCTGACGACCGCCGACCGCCCGCCGCCCGCCGTCCGTGTCTGTTCCGATGTCCTCTCGCTCCTTGCCGGCCTCTCGCATCCGCTCCAGTGCACGCACCCCGAGGAGAACCGCCGTGCTCAGCCCGAACTCCCGCACCGACCAGAACCCCCTGACCGATCCGACCGATCCGACTGATCCGACCGATCCCACCGACTCGGCCGGCCGGCCGGAGGCGTCCCATCCCGTCGCCGTCATCTGTGGTCTCGCCGGCTGGCTGCCGCCCCGGGTCGTGACCAACGAGGAGCTGTCGCAGCGCCTTGATACCACCGACGCGTGGATCAGGACCCGTACCGGCATCGGCCGGCGGCACTTCGTGGACCCCGGGCAGGCCACCTCCGATCTGGCGGTCGAGGCGGGCCGCCGCGCGCTGGAGTCGGCCGGACTCGCCACGGTGGACGCGGTGATCGTGGCCACCACCACCCCGGACCACTCCTGCCCCGCCACCGCGCCCGTGGTCGCCGGCCGGCTGGGCCTCACCGGCGCGGCGGCGTTCGATGTCAGCGCGGTGTGCACCGGATTCGTGTACGGGCTGGCCTCCGCGGCCGGGCTCATCGCGGCCGGGGTCGCGGGCCGGGTCCTGCTGATCGGCGCGGACACCTACTCCACCATCGTGGACCCCGATGACCGGGCGAACGCGATCATCTTCGGCGACGGGGCGGGAGCCGTGGTGCTGCGCGCCGGGCGGGCCGGTGAACTCGGTGCGGTCACCCACTTCGACCTCGGCAGCGACGGCGCCGGCGAGGAACTGATCATGGTGGCGGCCGGTGGTTCCCGGCAGCGCTCCGCAGGCGGTGCTGTCACCCGCGCCGACCAGCACTTCGCGATGCGCGGCAAAGAGGTCTACCGGCACGCCGTGACCCGTATGGCCGGTTCGGCACGCGCGGTGCTGGAGCGCGCCGACTGGAAGATCGAGGACTTCGACCACTTCGTACCGCACCAGGCCAATCTGCGGATCCTGCACTCGGTGGCCGATGAACTCGGGCTGCCCGGGACCGCCTGCGTGACCAACATCGAGTCCGTCGGCAACACCGGCGCCGCCTCGATCCCGCTCGCCCTTGCCGACGCTGCCGCCCGGCAGACCGTCCAGCCGGGGCAGCGGGTCCTGCTCACCGCCTTCGGAGGCGGCCTCACCTGGGGCTCCTGTGTCCTGCGGTGGCCCGATCTCACCGCTTCCGGCACCCGCGGCAACCGTAAGACAACGGAGGAGACAGCTGAAATGAGCACCACCTACGAGCAGTTGGTCGCGATCATCGCGAAACTGCACGACGCGGACCCGGAGCTGGTCCGTCCGGAGGCGTCGTTCGCCGAACTCGATGTCGACTCGCTGACGATGGTCGAGATCAGCATGCGTCTGGAGCGCGACCTCGGGATCGAGGTGGCGGACAACGAGCTCCGCGGCGACCTCACCCTCGACGAGACCGTACGGCTGATCGACGACAAGCTCGAGGCCGTCGGGTCCTCCGCAGGCAGCGCGTCATCCACTCACCGCACGAAGGGCTGAACTCATGAAGGTCACTCCGCAGGCAGGCAAGGCGTTCGGTGCGAGCGTCGAGGGATTCGACTACACCGCCGCCTCCGCCGAGGACATCGGCACGCTCAAGCAGACGGTCTACACGCAGAAGATCGCGGTGCTCAAGGGGCAGGACCTGTCGCCCAAGCAGTTCCTCGAACTCGGCAAGCGGCTGGGCCGTCCCGAAACGTACTACGAGCCGATGTACCAGCACCCCGAAGTGGAGGAGATATTCGTCTCCTCGAACGTCCCCAAGGACGGCAAGCAGATCGGCGTACCGAAGACCGGTAAATTCTGGCACGCCGACTACCAGTTCATGCCGGAACCGTTCGGCCTCACGCTCATCTATCCGCAGGTGATTCCGCAGAAGAGCCGCGGAACCTATTTCATCGACATGGTCAAGGCGTACGAGGCGCTGTCCGAGGAACTGAAGCGGGACATCGCGGGAACCTATGCCCGGCACACCGTACGGAAGTACTTCAAGATACGCCCGCACGACGTGTACCGGCCCATTTCTGAAATCCTGGACGAGGTCGCGACGAAGACCCCGCCGGTGGTGAAGCCCACCACCTTCACCCACCCGTTCACCGGTGAGACCGTCCTGTATCTGAGTGAGGGCTTCACCGTCGGCCTGGAGGACGCGAACGGCGAGCCGGTCGACGACACGCTGTTGCACCGGCTGTTCGAGGCCACCGGGCAGCTCGACGACGAGTTCACCCATCCCGCCATCCACCTGCAGAGCTTCGAGCAGGGCGACCTGCTGGTGTGGGACAACCGCAGCCTGATCCACCGGGCGCTGCACACCACCACTCCGGAGCCGACCGTCTCCTTCCGTGTCACTGTGCACGACGAGCGCAAGCTCTACGAAGCCGAAGCGCCGGCGGCGTAGCGGCATGACCGTTTTCGGCACAGACACCGAGCTCCTGCCGCAGGTACTGCGGCCCTACAAAGCGCACTGTGAATATCTGAAATCCGCAGAGGTCACCGCGGAGAACGGCCGGGTGTCGGCAGTCTGCGAATTCTCCATCGATGAGTCGTGCTATATCGACGACACCGGGCACCTCAACGCGGTCGAAGTGAACATCAGCTACAACCAGATGATGTATTACGTGGTCGCCAAGGCGGTCAAGGAGGGGCTGCTCGCCGAATTCAGCTCCTGGACGCTGGAGGACTACTGGCGGCACCAGCTGCCCGACATCCTCATCGCCCGGTTCGGCGGCAGTTTCCGGCGGCCCATCAACGCCCGTGCCTTTTCGGGTGAGTTCGAGTTCCTCGCGGTGGACAGACGCGCACCCGGCGGCGGGGATCCGCTGATCATCGCGGACACCTCCTACCGGTACTGGGACGCGGCGGGCGGCCGCTGCGACGGTGAAGTGAAGCTCGCCTTCGTCAATGCCGTCGAGAACGCCGTCGAGAACGCCGCCCTCGGCACGTCCTGAAGGCCCCCTGAAAACGTCACGCGCCGCCGCCCCTCCCCGCAGAACAGGCGGCGGCGCGTGGCACCGGCCGTAGCGGCCGACGGAGAGCGGAGTAACCGACCATGGCCGATTCCCCAGTCACCACGGCGCGTCGCGCGCAGGACGACGACCGCCCGTACTACCCGTTCCTGCGGACGCTGTGGGACACCGCGGCCTTCCACGCCGGCCAACGGCCGCGGACCGTCGCCGTACGCTGCGAGGACCGCACCCTCACCTACGAGGAGCTGCACCGCGAGAGCAACCGCATCGCCCACGCGATCCGGGCCGCGGGCCTGGCGCCGGGCGCGCGGGTCGCGTACCTCGGCAGGGAGTCCGAGCAGTACTACGCGATCCTTTTCGCGTGCGCCAAGAGCGAGACGGTGCTGGTGCCGGTCAACTGGCGGCTGGCCGCTCCCGAGGTCAGCCACATCCTCCAGGACTCGGCAAGCCAACTGCTCTTTCTGGAAACGGAGTTCGCTCCCGTCGTCGAGCGGATGCCGACCGGTGTGCCGGGCACCGTGGTGCTGCTCGGCGTCCCGTCCGCCATCGGTGTCCCCTCGGCCATCGGCGGCCGGCCGGCGTTCGCGCCGTGGAAGGACGCCCAGCCGGACACCGACCTGGACCCCGGCTCCGGTCCCGACGACCCCATCGCCCAGCTCTACACCAGCGGAACCACCGGGCTGCCCAAGGGAGTCGTGCTCGCGCACCGCAGCTTCTTCGCCATCCGGGACGCGCTGGCCGGCGAGGGCCTGGACTGGATCGACTGGCGGACGGGTGACATCGCCCTGGTGGGCATACCCGGCTTCCACGTCGGCGGACTGTGGTGGGCCACCCAGAATTTCAACGCCGGAGTCACGGTGGTGGCGATGCGCGCCTTCTCCGCACCCGGCGCCGTCGCTCTCATCCGGGACCTGGGAATCACCACCGTCTGCGTGGTACCCGCCATGCTGCGCATGATCCTCGCCGAACCCGGTTTGACGCCCCAGGACTTCACCGCCCTGCGCAAGATCGTGTACGGCGGTTCGCCGATCTCCGAGGCGCTGCTCGAGGAGAGCCTGGCGATGTTCGGCAGCGACTTCGCCCAGATCTACGGTCTGACCGAGACCGGCAACACGGCCGTCTGTCTGCCGCCCGCCGCCCATGTGCCCGGCGACGCGCGGATGAAGGCGGCGGGGCGGCCCTACCCCGGCGTCGGCTGCAAGGTGATCGACGACAAGGGAGAGCCGCTGCCGCCCGGCGCCGTCGGCGAGGTGTGCCTCGCCACTCCCGCCCGGATGCTGGAGTACTGGGGTCTGCCCGACAAGACCCGCGAGACGCTGGTCGACGGCTGGGTGCACACCGGTGACGCCGGATACCTGGACGACGAGGGCTATGTCTTCATCAGCGACCGCATCAAGGACGCCATCATCGTGGCGGGCGAGAACGTCTACCCGGCAGAAATCGAGTCGGCGCTCGAGGCACACCCCGGTATCTCGGAAGCGGTGATCGTCGGAGCGCCCGACGAGCGCTGGGGCGAGAGCGTACATGCCTTCGTGGTCGCCGCACCGGGCCAGGACCAGCCCAAGCCCCGGGACCTGCACCGCTTCCTGGTGGACCGGCTGGCCGCCTTCAAGCTGCCGGCCGCCTACGAGTTCATCGACCATGTGCCCCGCAACCCGAGCGGCAAGATCCTGCGCCGGGAGCTGCGCGACCGCTTCTGGGGCGACGCCCGGCGCAAGGTCAACTGACCCCGACGCCCCATGACGTCCCGCGTGACTTCGAGAGAGACCGCCATGTCTGAGCCTTCGCCGCCGTTGACGCCATCGACATCTTTGAAACCTTCAACGCCCCTTAATCCTGTGCCTCCTTTGACGCTCGCGGCCTTCCGCGCGGATCTGGCGGAGTTCCTCCATCAACAGCCGGACGAGGTCGACCTGGAGGAGAACCCGCTGTACGCGGGCCTGGACTCGCTGCGCATCGTCACCCTCGCCGAGCGGTGGCGCGCGGCCGGCACCGAGGTGAGCTTCGTCGAACTGGCGGAACGCACCTCCTTCGCACAGTGGTGGCAGCTGCTGTCGGACCGGCAGTCCGGAGGCGCACGTGCCGACGCCTGACCGCCGCACCGAGCCCGGAGAGCGCCGGGCCCTGCTCGCCGCACAGGAGGGCATCTGGACCGGCCAGCAGCTCGACTCGGACAGCCCGGCGTACAACACCGCCGAGTATGTGCAGATTCACGGTCCCGTGGACGTGGCGGCCTTCGACAAGGCCGTACATCACGTCGTCGGCGAGGTCGAGGCGCTGAACGTCCGGTTCGTGGAAGCGGACGGCCGTCCGTGGGAGATCGCAGTCCCGGCCGTGGACTGGCGCATGCACACCGCCGACTTCACCGCCGAACCGGACCCGCACGCCGCCGCCACCGACTGGATGGACCGTGACCTGGCCCGTCCCGTCGATCTCGCCCGCGACCCGGTCTTCGGGCACGCGCTGCTGCAGACCGGGCCCGAGGAGTTCCTCTGGTACCACCGGGTCCATCACATCGCGCTCGACGGCTTCGGCCTGTCGCTCGTCGCCCACCGGGTCGCGCAGGTCTACACGGCGCTCGCCGAGGGCACTCCGCTGGGCGAGAGCGGTTTCGGCACCCTGGAGTCGGTCTTCGAGGAGGACCGGAACTATCTGACCTCGAAGCGGCGCGCGGTCGACGGGGCCTATTGGACCGGCCGGTTCGCGGACCGGCCGGCGGTGCCCAGCTTCGCCGACGGCTCCGCACTGCCGGCCCGTACCTTCCGGCGGCGGGTCACCGACCTCGGCGCGCCAGAGACCGAAGCGCTGCGCACGGTCGCCCGCGAGATCTCCGCCACCTGGTCCGATGTGGTGCTCGCGGTCACCGCCGGGTATCTCGGCCAGGTGTCGGGCGAGCCCGAAGTGGTGCTGAGCCTGCCCGCGATGGGCCGCCTCGGCTCGGTGTCGCTGCGGGTGCCGTGCATGGTCCGAAACGTCCTGCCGCTGCGGATCGTGGTCGGCGAACGTGACTCGCTGCGCGATCTCGTCGCCCGTGTCTCGGCGGAGCTGCGCGCCGGACTGCCCCACCAGCGCTACCGGTACGAGCACCTGCGCCATGAGCTCAAACTGGTCGGCGGCAAGCGCCGGCTGTCGGGTCCCGGCGTCAACATCATGCCGTTCGAGTACGACCTGCGCTTCGCTGGACACCGCAGCACCGTCCACAATGTGTCCGCAGGACCGGTCGACGACCTGTCCGTCAACGTCTACGACCGGGCCGAGGGCGCGGGCCTGCGGTTCGCCTTCGACGCGCACCCTGAGCTGTACGGAGAGGCCGAACTCGCCCTGCACCAGGGTTCGTTGCTGGCCCTGCTGAACGACGCGACGGCGGCCCCCGGCCGGCCGCTCCGCGAACTGGGCAGCCGCCCGGCCGGCCGCTCCGTCCGAACCGCCGTCACTCTCGACGGGGGACCCCTGCCCAGCGTGGCGCGTCCGGTCCTCAACGTGATCGCCGAGCACGCCGCCCTGCGCGGCGGTGCGACCGCCGTCGAGTACGACGGTGCCGCGCTCAGCTACGCCGAACTGGTCGCCGCCGCACGTGAGGTGGCCGGCCGGCGTCCCGTCGGGGCGTCACAGCCGGGGACCTGGTGGTCGTCGCGCTGCCGCGGGGCATCGAGGCAATCGCCGCGATTCTCGGTGTCCTCTTCGCGGGCGCCGCCTACTGCCCGGTGGACCCGGGCGCTCCCGCCGCGCGGATCGAGGCGCTCTTCGCCGATTCCGCGGCACAGGCCGTCATCACCACCGGCGGGTACGCCGACCGGTTCGCCGGAGGCGGCCTGCCGCTGCTCCTGCTCGACGACCTGGACGACCCGGGCGTTCTCGACGCGGGCGATTTCGGCGCCCCCTCATCGGATCCCGACCGGCTCGCCTATGTCATCCACACCTCCGGTTCCACCGGCCGTCCCAAGGGCGTTGAGATCGGCCATGGCGCGCTGGCCCATTTCGTGACGGGCGCGGCCCATCGCTACGGAATCAGCCCGGACGACCGGGTGCTGCAGTTCGCACCACTGCACTTCGACGCCAGCGTGGAGGAGATCTTCCTGACACTGTGCGCGGGCGCCGTGCTCGTGGTGCGTACCGACGAGATGACCGAGTCGGTGCCGGTCCTGACGCGGTCGTGCGAGCGGCTGCGGATCAGCGTGCTCGATCTGCCGACGGCGTACTGGCACGAGCTGGCGTACGCGGTCTCCACCGGAGCCGCGGCCCTGCCGTCCGGCCTGCGCACCGTCATCATCGGCGGCGAGGCGGCGCTGCCCGAGCGGGTGGACCGCTGGCGGGCGGCCGTAGGCACGTCGGTGCGGCTGTTCAACACCTACGGGCCGACCGAGGCGACCGTGGTGGCCACCGTGGCCGAACTGCACGCGCCGGAACTGGCGCTCGGGGACGTCCCGATCGGCCGCCCGCTGCCCGGCACGCGGGCCGTCGTCGTCACCTCTTCCTCTCCCGTCTTTCCCGCCTCTCCCGCGCGCGAGGGCGGTACGGATCCCGGCGTCGGCGAGCTGTATCTCGTCGGCGACGCGCTGGCCAGGGGCTACCGGGGTCGCGCCGACCTCGACGGCTCCCGGTTCCAGCCGCTGCCGGAACTGCCGGACCGGCCGCGCGCGTACCGGACCGGCGACCTGGTGCGGCTCGGCTCGGACGGACAGCTGCGGTTCGTGGGACGGGCCGACGGCGAGTTCAAGATCAGCGGGCACCGGGTGCAGCCGGCGGAGGTGGAGACCGTGCTGCTCACGCACCCGCGCATCCGGGAGGCAGCCGTCGTCGGTCAGGTGCTGCCGGACGGCACCCGCCGGCTGGCAGCGCACCTTGTCACGGACCCACCCGCACCGACGGCCGCCGAGGTCCGTGAGCATCTGCGGGCGACACTGCCCGCCGCGATGATCCCGTCCGCCGTCGTCCTCACGGACCGGCTGCCCCGTACCGGCTCGGGCAAGATCGACCGCAACGCGCTCGCCGAACCGACGACGGCAGGGACGACGACGGCCGAGCCGTCCACTGCTGCTGCCGCCACCCCCGCCAACGCCACGGAGCAGGCGATCATTACCGCCTGGGCGCGCATTCTGGGCACCGAGGCCATCACCCCGCAGGACGACTTCTTCGACCTCGGAGCGCAGTCCCTGCAGGCCATCCAGGTCGCCAACCGGCTCGGCGTCGAGCTGGACACCGACGTACGCGTCGCGTGGCTCTTCCAGTACCCCACCGCCGCCGAACTCGCCCGCCATCTGGACGACCAGCGGAGCCCCGGCGCGCCCGAGGCCGCGCAGCCCGCTGGTGTGCCGGGAGCCGTACTCGCCGACTCCGTACTCGCCGACTCCGTACTCGACGACGACATCACCTTCTCCCGCGCCGACGGCGCCGTGACCGCGACGCCGCCGCGCCGGGTGCTGCTCACCGGAGCGAGCGGATTCGTCGGCGTCCATCTGCTCACCGAGCTGCTGGCGGCCACGGATGCGGACGTCGTCTGCCTGGTACGGGCCGAGGACCGCGAAGCGGCCGGCGAGCGGATCCGCCGGGCCGTCGAGGAGCAGGAACTGCGGCTGCCGCCCGGGTCCGAACACCGCGTCATCGCTGAGCCCGGTGATCTCGCCCGCCCCTGGCTGGGCCTCACCGCCGCGCGCTTCGATGAACTGGCGGCCACCTGCGACGCGATCTACCACAACGCGGCGACCGTCAGCATCATGCGCGAGTACGCGAGTTTGCGCGCGCCGAATGTGGAGTCCACCCGGCAGCTGCTGCGGATGGCGGCGGCCCGCAGCACGCCGTTCCATCTCGTCTCGACGCTGTCCGTCGCGCCGCCGGCCGGGGCGAGCCCTGAGGTCGCGGAGGCGTTCCTGCCGCCGCATCCAGGACTCGTCTACGGCTACCAGCAGTCCAAATGGGCCTCGGAGCGGCTGGCGGAACAGGCCGCGGAACGCGGGCTGCCGGTCACGTTGCACCGGCTCGGCCGGGTGGTCGGCGCGGCGGACACCGGCTACGTCAACGAGCGCGACTTCCTGTGGAGCGTGCTGCGTGCGGGCATACCGGCCGGTATCGTGCCCGACCTGTTCGAGGCCGAGGTGTGGACCCCGGTCGACTTCGTGGCACAGGCCGTCGTACGGCTGTCCGCCAATGCGACTGACACTGCCGCCACCATCGCTCCGACCGGCCGGTCGGTATACAACTACGCGCCCATACCGACCGTCCGGCTCGCCGATCTCTACTCCTGGATACGGGAGTTCGGCTATCCGGTGGAGAGCATGCCGCTCGCGCGGTGGCGGGCCGACCTGCCGCGCGCCGCCGACGTCGCTACCACGACCCTCGCGTTCTTCGACTCCTGGACCGGCGACGACCCGGAGACCGCGAGCAGCGCCGGCAACAGCATCACCAGCGACGGGGGCGCGGCGCCCGAGCTGGGTCTGGGCCGGGTGATCGCCGACAACCTGCTGCATGGGCTCGACGGCACCGGCATCGTCTGCCCGCCCATCGACCGGGCGCTGGTGTTCCGCTACCTCGAACGCTGCGTCACCACCGGAGCGCTGCCGCCCCCGGCCCGGGAGCGCGGGCTGCCCCGTCACTGATCCGGAACAGACGGTTCGCGCTATCCGGGAACCCGGGCGGAGTCCGCTCCGACTACTGAAGCGGAGTCCGCATCATCCCGAGGAGCCCGCATGACATGGAAACGGCCAACCGCCGCATTCGCGGTCGGAGCACTCTGTCTGGCCACCGCGGCCTGTGGCGCCTCGTCCCGGACGGCGGCCTCCGCGGGCAAAGCGGAACCGCCGGGGCCCGGCTACCCCGTCATCGTCACCGACTGCGGGCAGACCACCACGTACACCCGGCCGCCCAGCCGGGTCGTCGTGATGAACGGCGCGTCCGTCGCCGAGGTGTCCTCGATGCTCGCCCTCGGCCTCGGCGACCGCATCATCGCCAACGCCCAGTCCTACGGCATGTCGGAGGTGCCCGGCCGCGTCCAGGCGATCGCGAAGCTCCCCACCGGGGGAGTGCACCTCAACGACATCCAGGACATCCCGCGCGAGGCGATGCTCAACCTCCGTCCCGACTTCGTACTGTCCACCACCGGCTTCGGCTTCGACCCCAAGAACGGCTACGCCACCCGTAAGGACCTCGCGTCGGTCGGCGCGAACACCTATATGCCGGTCAAGGGCTGCGACGACGTGACCTCCGTCAAGGGTCCGCCGTCCATCGACGACAGCTACTCGATGCTGCGCGACCTCGGGAGGATCTTCGGCGTCAGCGCCCGCGCCGAGAAGCTCATCGCCGACTCGCGCACCCGGATCGCCGCCGTGAGCGCGAAGGTCAAGGCCAAGCTGAGCGGCACGGCCGCGGGCGCGACGCCGCCGAAGGTGATGGTGATCTTCTCCAACATGACGATGGGAGCGAACGAGTTCAGCTCGATCGCGGGCGTCGGCATCTGGAACGACATCCTCGCCAAGGCCGTGGGCGCCAACGCGTTCGCCTCGGTCACCGGCAACTCCTTCGCCGACCTCAGCAAGGAGAAGGTGGCCGCCGCACAGGTGGAGGCCCTCGTCGTCGTCAGCTATCACGATCCCGATCCCGACGCCTACGCCCGCAAGCTGTTCGCGCAATTCCCGCAGTGGAGCGCGGCCAGGAACAAGAAGTACGTCGTCCTGTCCGACTCCATCTATCTCGGGCCCAGCAACGACGTCGCCGTCGAGCGTGTCGCCCGGATGCTCCACCCCGAAGCCCTCTGACCCGCCGCCGATGACCTCACGCACACGCACACGCGGAACCCGAACGCCGCTGCCCACCCTGGTGCTGCTGCCGGTCCTGCTCGTCCTGCTCGTCCTGGTGATGATGGTGGCCGTCGGCATCGGAGCGGTGAGCGTTCCCCTTGAGGACACCTGGCACATCGTCCTCGCCCACTTGGGCGGCGGGTCCTTCACCGGTGACCCCGTCCAGGACCAGATCGTCTGGAACTTCCGCATCCCCCGGGTACTGCTCGCCGCTCTCGCGGGCGGCGGCCTCGCCGTCGCCGGAGTGGTGCTGCAGGCGGTGGTCGCCAACCCACTGGCCGACCCCTATGTACTCGGCGTGTCCTCCGGGGCGTCGCTCGGCGCCGTGCTGGTCATGACAATGACCACCGGCGCACTCGGCGGCCTGGGCGTCTCCTCGGCGGCGTTCGCCGGGGCCGTGGCTGCCGTCGCGCTCGTCTTCCTCCTCGGACAGCGCGGCGGCAGGCTGGCCCCCACCCGGCTGGTTCTGTCCGGCGTCGCCATCGGCTATCTGTTCCTCGCCGCCACCAGCTATCTGCAGCTGCGGGCCACCCCCAACGAGCTGCGCTCGGTGATGTTCTGGATGCTCGGCAGCGTCGCCGGGGCGCAGTGGGGCCAGCTGCCGCTGGTCAGCGGTGCGGTGCTCGGCACCACCGTCGTCCTCGCGCTGTACGGGCGGCGGCTGAACGCGCTGCTGGCCGGGGACGAGTCCGCGACCGCGCTCGGAGTGGAGGTGCACCGGCTGCGGGCCGCGCTGCTGGTGCTGTCCTCGCTGCTGACCGGCACGATCATCGCGGTCGCGGGCGGCATCGGCTTCGTCGGGCTGATGATCCCGCACCTCGTGCGGCTCGCCGTCGGCGCCGACCACCGCCGGCTGCTGCCGCTGGCCGCCGTGACCGGCGCGCTCTACCTCGTCGTCGTCGATCTCCTGTCCCGCACCGTGGACCGGCCCAACGAACTGCCGCTCGGCATCCTCACCGCCCTCTTCGGCGCCCCCTTCTTCCTGTGGCTGCTGCGCCGGAACAAGAGCTTGGATTCCGTATGAGACTCAGCGTCGATCATCTCGACATCGCCCTGGACCGCCAGCCCATCCTGCGGGACGTGTGCCTGGAGGTGGGCCAGGGCGAGATCGTCGGACTCGTCGGTCCCAACGGCAGCGGCAAGTCCACGCTGCTGCGCGCCGTCTACCGCTCGCTGCGGCCCGACCGGGGCGCGGTGCGCGTCGACGGCGACGACATCTGGTCGATCCCGGCCCGCGCCGCCGCCCGCCGCACCGCCGCCGTCCTCCAGGACGTCGGCCATCCGACGAGCCTGTGCGTCAAGGAGATCGTGGCGCTGGGCCGCACCCCGCACCACGGACTGCTCGGACGTGACGGACCCGACGACCACGAAGCGATCGGCCGGGCCCTCGACCAGTGCGGCGCGCGCCCGCTGGCCGACCGCGACTTCGCCTCGCTGTCGGGCGGCGAACGCCAACGGGTCCTGCTGGCCCGCGCGCTGGCCCAGCGGCCCCATCTGCTGGTCCTCGACGAACTCACCAACCACCTCGACATCCGCGCCCGTTTCGAACTGCTCTCCCTCATCCGCGCCATCGGCACCACCACGCTGGCGGTCCTGCACGATCTGGATCTCGCAGTCCGGCTCTGCGACCACCTCGTCGTCCTCAGCCAGGGCGTCGTCGTCGCGGCCGGCCCCGTGCTGGAGGTCCTCACACCGGCGCTACTGCGGGACGTCTTCGGTGTCGCGGCGACCGCGGACCGGCATGCCGACGGCGTCGTGCGGATCGTCTACGCCGCCGATCCGCTCGCCCTGCAACTCGTCGAACGGATCGCCGTGGCGGGGTGATTCCCGTCCGGCACGGGAGGGCGGGAACCGGCGTGCCCCGCGCCACGACTACCTGAGGGGAGATCGGGCGGGGAACGTTGCCGAGGTGAAACCTGCCGGAAACCGCGCACGCGGCAGGCGTTCCTACGCTCGGTGCAGGTGTGGAGCGCCCGATCGGCGCGCGCCCACCCGCACCGTGAGCAGGGAGGCGCGTTCATGACCGGAGCAGCCACGACCGGAACAGCCGGCCGGCGCCCGCCGCGCGCGAGCCGGCTCCGTACGCTGGCCAACGAGGACGTCGAGCTGCGCCACCATGTCGTGCACGGCTACCGCAGGGCCTACCGGATCGCGGGGTCAGGTCCTGCCATCCTGCTCATCCACGGCATCGGGGACTCCTCCGCCACCTGGGCAGACCTCATCCCCGGCCTGGCTCGTCACCACACCGTCATCGCCCCCGACCTGCTCGGCCACGGCGACTCCGACAAGCCGCGGGCCGACTACTCGGTGGCCGCCTACGCCAACGGCATGCGTGATCTGCTCGGCGTGCTCGGCATCGAGCGGGCCACCCTGGTCGGCCACTCCCTCGGCGGCGGCGTGGCGATGCAGTTCGCTTACCAGTTCCCCGAGCGCACCGAGCGTCTGGTACTGGTCAGCACCGGAGGGGTGGGCCGGGAGGTCAATCCCGTCCTGCGCGCGGTCTCGCTGCCCGGGGCGGACCTGATGCTCTCGCTGCTCAAACTGCCCACCATGCGGCTGCAGACCCACGCCTTCGTCCAGTTGATGAAGCTCCTGAACACCGATCTGGGCCAGGACGCGCCCGATCTTCTCAACCTGGTCAACGTTCTGCCCGACGCGACGTCCCGCAGCGCCTTCATCCGGACCCTGCGGGCGGTGGTCGACTGGCGGGGCCAGGTGGTCACCATGCTCGACCGCTGCTATCTGGTGCGGGGCATGCCCACCATGCTGCTGTGGGGATCAAGGGACAGCGTGCTCCCGGTGCGGCACGCGCACGACGCGCACCTCGCGATGCCCGGCAGCCGGCTGGAGATCTTCGACGGGGCCGGCCACTTCCCCTTTCATACCGACCCGATCCGCTTCCTGGCCCTCGTCGAGAACTTCGTCGCGACCACCGACCCGGGAAACCTGGGCATTGAGCAGTGGCGCGAACTGCTGCGCGCCGGCCGCCGCGACGCCTCCGTCGAGCCGTCGGACGCCGTCGGCCGCGCCATCGGGGGACAGGACATCAGGGAAGCGAGCGAACGCAGCGCCACCTGACCCGCGTCGGCGGCGTCCGTGTATGTGCCGCCCGCACGGTCACCGCGTCAGCCGGTCACTCGCGCAGTTCCGCGTCGATGGCCTGCGCCATGAGCTCGCGGGCGTGCGCCAGCGGGAGGGAACCGCTGAGCCAGCGGACGCTCAATCCCTCCAGCAGAGCGGTCAGCCGTTCGGCGGAGGCGGCATAGGCGGGGGCGGTGCCGGAGGGGCGGGCGCGGCCGAGCAGCTCGGCGATCTCCTGCACCCACACCAGCGTGGCCTTGGCCAGGTCCTCGCGCAGCTCGGGGTCGAAGACGGCGCTGGCCCTCAACTCCCCCCAGGCGGTGCTGTTCTCCCGTACGGCGGGGGCGTCCTGGAACTCCAGCAGCAGGGTCTGCCGCAACTCCTCCCGCGGTTCCAGCGGTTGGGCGTCGGCGGCCCGGTCGGTGGTATGGCGCTCGGCGCGCTCGCTGATGAACTCCAGCGTCCGGCGCAGGTCCTTCATCTCCGACCCCTACGGCCGGGTGATGCTGCGCGCGCCCCGCGACCGGCCGGCCGTCCTGGTCGCCGACCTGGACCTCCAGCAGTGCCGGGACTGGAGGGAGTTCGGCCTGCTGCGCACCCGCCGTCCCGAGCTGTACGGGTCGCTGACCCGCCCCGTCGCCGAGAGGGAGTAACCATGTCCATAGCGCCGATCGCGTCGATATCCGCACCGCGGCCCCGGCCGCGCGTCTCCGTACGCCGCCGGCTCACCGGCGGCCCGGCGGCGCTGGCCGCCCTCGCCCTGGCGGCCAGCGGTCTGGCCGCCTGCTCCGGGCCGCCCGGCACCGGCGGCAGCGCCTCTCCGGGCGCGGCGTACAGCCTCTCGCCGGGGACCCCGGCGGCGAAGGGGGACCTGTCCTCGTTCACCTGGGCCCTGTACGCGGAACCGCCGACCCTGGACTACATCTCCGCGTTCGACTACGAGCAGAACATGATCCTCTCCAACGTCTGCGAGAGCCTGATGCGCTGGACGCCGCAGCTCACCGTGGTCCCCGGACTGGCCGAGAAGGCGGAGAACCCGGACCCGACCACCTGGGTCTACCAGCTGCGGCCCGGGGTGCGCTTCCACGACGGCTCCACGATGACGGCCGACGACGCCGTCTACAGCCTCCGCCGGCAGATGAATCCCGACCTCGCCTCGTCCTGGGCGCAGAACTTCGAGAACGTCGAGTCCGTCACGAAGACAGGACCGCTGCGTGTCACCGTCAAACTGAAGCGCCCCGACTCGCAGTTCCCGCAGTACATGGCGAGCGCGGCCGGCGTCGTGGCCGGTGAGAAGGGGATCAAGGCGGCCGGCAAGGACTACGGCACCTCCGGCGGCCTGGACCGCACCGGGCCGTACTCGCTCGGTACCTGGACCAAGGGCCAGTCGATCACGCTGAACCGCTTCGACGGCTACCGGGGCACGCGTGCCAAGTCGGCCAAGGCGGTCTTCCAGTTCCTCACCGATCCGTCCGCCCTCACCAACGCACTGCTGAGCGGACAGGCCGACGGCGGCTATCTGATCCCGTCGGAGAGCTACGCCCGGCTGCGGTCCAGCGGCGTCGGCAACCTGTACTTCGGCGAGGGCCGCACCACAGTCAACGTCAACGTCACCAACCTCAAGGGCCCGCTCGGCGACGTCCGGGTGCGCCGGGCGCTGTCGATGGCGCTGGACCGTCCCGGCTTCGTCAAGACGGGCCTGGGCGGGGTGGGCAGCGTCACCGCCGCGCTCTCCCCGCGCGCCGCCTGGTCCGCCGCCCCCGGCCCGGTCGCCGACTCCGCCTTCACCGCGCTGCCGGCGGCCACCGGCGACCCCGCCCGGAACCTGGCGGCGGCCCGGGATCTGATCAGGCAGGCCGGCGCCGCCGGGAAGACGATCACCGTCGCGACCAGTCCGATCGGCCAGGACGTGGCGCTGCTCGCGACCGCCGTACAGGCGGCGGGACAGGCGATCGGCCTGAACGCTCGGGGTCGTCCGGTCCGTCACCGACGACGTGCTGGTGATGCGGCACGGCAGGATCGTCGAGTCCGGGCCCACCGGTCAGGTGCTCACCGCCCCGCAGCACGCCTACACCCGGCTGCTGCTCGACTCCATCCCCCGGCCGGGCTGGGACCCGCGGCGGCGGGCTCGCGACGAGCAGGACGCGCTGCTCGACCGGTAGTCCCGGGGGTCCACGACTGCCCGGCGCAGCACTTCCCCGCCGGTTCGGGGGACGGGGAAGCGCTGCGCCGGGTCACCTACCCGCGTTCGGCTGCCGGCCGGCGAGGAACTCGTCGAAGGTGATCCCGCCGTCCGCGTGGTCCGGCGTCGGATTGCCGCCCGCGCGGTAGCCGCTGAACGCCTTCCCCGGCAGCCGCAGCGGCACGATCGGCCGGCGCCGCCCCGTGGCCGGTCTGTCCCCGCCCGCGGGTGAGGAACCGGGCGGTGTCTTCCACAATGTGCCGGAACCGGCCTTCCGCCGATCTGGCCGGGATCAGTAATTGACGGCGTGTCAGTTTAGATGGAAGGCTGACTTCCGCCCCACCGTCCGCACAACCCCCCTCCGCACCGCCCCACCGCTCACCGTCCGCACCGCCCTCCGGTCGTCGAGGAGGCCGCCGATGTCGTCCCATCCCTCGATCGTGGCACGGAGGCTGCGCCAGGCTGTGCCCCTGAAGCCGGCCGGGCGCCCGCCCGGCAGGTTCGTCCGGGTCGCCGGGCGGGCGGTGCATGTCGTGGAGGACGGGCCGGCCACGGGTCCCGCGGTGGTGCTGGGCGCCGGGCTCGGCGGGGCGTGGCTCGGCTGGGAGGCGCTGGTGCGGGCGCTGGACGAGAGGTGCCGGGTGATCCGCGTGGACCGGCCCGGTCTCGGCCGGAGCGAGCCGTCGCCGGACGCGCCGACGCTGGCCGGCCAGGCCGCGTGGCTGGCGTCGGTGCTGGACGTCCTGGGCACCGACGGCCCAGGCGGCACCGACGGCCCAAACGGCCCCGGCAGTCCGGTCGGCCCGGTCGTCCTCGTCGGGCATTCGCTCTCCGGGCTGTACGCCGAGGCGTTCGCCCGTCTGCTGCCCGAGCGAACCGCCGCGGTGGTGCTGGTGGAAGCCGCCGCCGAGAAGGAGGTGGGGGCGCCGCTGCGCTGGCCGCGGGCACGGGTGCGCGCGGCCAAGGGCGCGGGGGAGGTGTTCCGCTGGACCGGTCTGAGTCAGCTGGTGGCGCCCGCGATCCGGCGGCAGGGCGTACGGACGCAGTCGCTGCGCGGCCGGGACCCGGACGATGTCGGTGACGCGTACCGCTGCGCGTACGGTGCCGGGCACTGTCTGAAGGCGGCCCTCGTGGAACGGGTGCTCTTCCGCGACCTGAACGCCGAACTCCTCGCGCTCAGAAGGGAACGGGAGTTTCCCGAGGTGCCGCTTCAGGTGATCTCTGGCCCGCTGAGCGACCCCCGGCCGCACCGGGCGCTGGCCTCGATGAGCCCCCTCGGGCGGTACCGCCTGGCGCCCGGGACCCGGCATCTGGTGCCGGTGGACCGCCCGGACACGATCGCCGACGCCATCGCGGAGGTGCTGCTGTCCGCGGGCCGGGGTACACCCGCCGCTGTCAGGACGACACCCCGTACGTGATGAGCGGGACATTGCGCTGCTGAGGAGGTGGATCGTTCACATTGACCAGACCGAATGCCGCGGCGACGGCGAGCGACACGCCCGCCACCGTGACGGCGAGGACGATCCACAGGACCTGTATGCCCATCGGTCCGCCTCCTGTGTGGGCCCACCGTTCGTCCCTGGTCTTTCCCAGGCAACATCGCACACATTATTGACGGTTTGTCAGCTCCGCAATAGCGTAACGCGCCAGCCACGCCTGTCACGAGTGCTCGACCGCCCGGACCGTGGAAGGGGAGCACGTGAGTGCCACCGAGACCGCCGGACCGTCCTCCGCCGAGAGCACCGCCCGGCGACCACCTCCCCCCGCCCCGGGCGGCCCCGGCCGTCCCCGGCTCAGAAGGTGGCTCGCCGGACGGGGCGGCGACCGCCTCGGCGGGGGGTGGCCGCTGGCCGTGTGGGCGGCGGCCTTCCTCGGGCTGCTCCTCCAGGCCCCGGGACGGATCGTCTTCGACACCAAACTCGACCTGGTCCTCACCCCGGGCGGGTTCCTCGGCCGCCTCGGCCATCTGTGGAATCCGCGCCAGGGGTTCGGCGGACTGCAGGACCAGGCGGTCGGCTACGCGTTCCCGATGGGTCCCTTCTACGCGATCGCCGAGGGGATCGGGCTGCCGCCCTGGATCGTCGAGCGGATGTGGATGGCGCTGATCGTGACCGTGGCCTTCTGGGGCACGGTCCGGCTGACCGAACGGCTGGCCGTCGGCACCACCGGAAGCCGTCTCGTCGGCGGCCTCGCGTACGCGCTGTGGCCGACGCTCACCGCGCTCGTCGGCTCCACCTCCGCCGCCGTCCTGCCGCTCGCGCTGCTGCCCTGGGTGCTGGTGCCGCTGGCCGACGGGGCGCGGGCGGGGTCCTCCCCGCTGCTGTGTGCCGCGCGGTCCGGCGTCGCCGTGCTGTGCATGGGCGGGGTCAACGCGGTGTCGGTGCTCGCCGTGCTGCCGGCCCCGCTGCTCTATCTGCTCACCCGGACCGCCGGGCCGCGCCGCCGCGCGCTGCTGGGCTGGTGGCTGGCGGCCGTCGCGCTGATCACGGCGTGGTGGTGGCTGCCGCTGCTGCTGCTCGCCGGGTACGGGTTCGACTTCCTCCCGTACATCGAGACCCCGCACACCACCGCGAGCACCATGGCGGCCACCGAGGCGCTGCGCGGCACCGGCAACTGGCTGGACTACCTCAACTTCGGCTCACCGGCGCTCCCTTCGGGCTGGGTCCTGGTGAGCACCGGTTGGGCGGTGGCCGGAACGGGATTCGTCGCCGCCCTGGGACTGGGCGGGCTGGCGCGGTCGGAGGTGCCGGAGGCCCGCTGGCTGCGGTGGAGTGTGTGCGCCGGAGCGGTGGCCACGATGGCGGTGTATCCGGGACGGCTCGGCGGTCCCTTCCACGGCCCGCTGCAGGACTTCCTCAACGGGCCGGGGGAGGCGTTCCACAGCGTCTACAAGTTCCAGCCACTGATCGCGCTTCCCCTGGTGATCGGCCTGATACATCTGCTGGGACGGCCACTGCCCCGGATGCCGCTGCTGCGCGGCGCCGTGGCCGTACTCCTCGCCGCCGGGCTGCTGGGCGCCGCACTGCCGTACCTGGGCGGACGGGTGCTGCAGAGCGGCTCGTTCACCGCCGTGCCCGGGTACTGGAAGGACACCGCCACCTACTTGGCCGGGCACGGCGGGGACGGCCGGGCGCTGCTGGAACCGGCCGCCTCACACGGCTACTACGCCTGGGGCACCACCACGGACGACGCGCTGCAGCCCTACGCGGAGTCCAGCTGGGTCCAGCGCACCCTCATCCCGATGGGCGGCGCCGGCTCGCAGCGCTATCTGGACGCCGCCGAGCGCGCCATGACCTCGGGGTCGCAGGTGCCGGGACTGGCCGCCTATCTGGCGCGCGGCGGCATCCGCTACGTCGTGGTGCGGCACGATCTCGACCCGGCCCAGTTCGAGTTCGTCTCGCCCGCGCTCTACCACCGCACTCTGCAGCTGTCGGGCTTCCGCCTGGTGACCGGGTTCGGCCCCGTCACCCCTGCCAGCCCCATCCGCAGCGGCACTCCGCTGCAGATCCAGGCCATCGACCAGCAGTACCGCGCCGTGGAGATCTACGAGGCGGTCGACCCGACGCTCCGGCCGGAGGACCCGGTCTCGGTGCTCGCCGAGTCCAGCGCCGTCCAGCTCAGCGGTGGCCCGGAATCGCTGCTTCCGGCCTCGGCCGGCGGACTGCTCGACGGGCGCGCGGTGACCCTCACCGGCGACGCCACCGGCTCGGACACCGGCCCGCTGATCGTCACCGACGGACTGCGCCGCACCGACACTTCCTTCGGCCTGATCCGCGACAACGTCTCATACACCTACACCCCGTCCGGCACCAATCCGCCGGGCCGGGCGGACGGCAGCGGCGGTGATCCACCGCGCCAGCTGCTGCTGCAGTTCCCGGCGGCCGGCCACCAGACCACCGCCGTGATCGACGGCGCGGCCTCGGTCACCGCCTCCACCTACGGTTCCTGGCTGCTCCAGTCGCCCGCCTTCGATCCCGTCAACGCCTTCGACGGCGACGCCCGAACCGCCTGGGTCGAGGGCAGTGCGGGCACCCCGGTCGGCCAGTGGCTGCGGACGGATTTCGGCCGGCGGATCGACCTGTCGGACGGTGTCAAGGTCCGGCTCCTGGCCGACAGTTCCTTCCGGCCGGTCGCCACCCGTATCACCGTCACCACCGACACCGGTTCGGTCACCGACACCGTCACACCCGACGACCGGGAGCAGACCCTGCGCGCGCCGGAGGGCGCCACCACGACGCTGAAGCTGACCATCGCCGCCGCCAAGGGCGCGGTTCCCGGTGGATTCGGGGCCGGAATCAGCGAGGTGTCGATACCGGACGTGCGGATCACGCGCTTTCTGCGGGCCCCGCACGACACTCCGACCAGCGGCCCCGGGGGAGTCGTCTACTCCTTCCAGCGGCAGACCGCCGGCTCCGGAATCGCCGGGAGCGGCAATCCCGAGACCCAGCTGGCCCGTATCTTCACCACCGACCGCGACGAGTCGTTCACGGCGCGGCTCAGCGCCCTGCCCGCCCCCGGCCCCGCGCTGGACCGCCTGCTGGAGACCACCGCCCAGGACACGGGGGATCTGAAGATCACCGGCAGTCCGGCACTCGGCGGCCTGCCGCAGTTCCGCCCCGCCAATCTGATCGACGGCTCCTATCTCACCGGCTGGATCGCGGCCGGACCCGATCCGGCGCTGCACCTGAGCTGGACGGGTAGACGCACGATCGGCGACCTCTATCTCGAAGCGGCGGAGGGCATTTCGGCGCCGCCGCTGTCGGTGCGGATCAGCAGCCCCGACGGGGTACGGGAGGGCCAGGTCGAGTCGGACGGCCATGTCGTCTTCCGGCCCGCGCTGCGCACCGACCGGATCGATCTGACATTCCCTCAGGTCAAGCGACTGACCGTGTACGACGCGGTGACCGGCACCCGGCTGCCGTTGCCGCTCGGTCTGGCCGAGGTCCACTTCCCGGCGCTCGCGGACCTGCGCCACACACCGGCCGGCACGTCCCGCACCTTCCAACTGCCCTGCGGCAGCGGCCCGGCCGTGACCGTGGACGGCACGGCCTACCAGACCTCCGCGTCCGGCACCCTGGGCGATCTCACCGCGGGACTGCCGGTGCGGGTGACGCTGTGCATTCCCGACCAGCGGCTCGTGCTGGGCGCGGGGGAGCACCGGCTCAGTTCGCCGGGCAGCGGCGTGCCGCTCGCCGTCACCGATGCCGTGCTGACCGGCGGGGCTGCCAACGACAGCCTGGGGAACTCGGCGCCCACCAGCCGTCCGGTACGGGCGCTGACCCAGTGGGAGTGGGGGGACGAGGACCGCAGCGTGCACGTCGGGACGGGTCCTGAGGCGTATCTGGAGGTCCATGAGAACCGGGCCGACGGCTGGACCGCGACCCTCAACGGCAAGGAGCTGCGGGCCGTCACCCTCGACGGCTGGCAGCAGGCGTACGTCATTCCGGCGGGCGAGACAGGTACGGTGCGGCTCCACTACGACCCGGCCGGCGCCTACCATCTCGCGCTGGCGGTGGGCGTCGTGCTGGCGCTGTTGGTCGTGGCCGTGGCCTGCGGGGCGTTCGGCCGACGGCGGGGCGAGGGCCGACCGGAAGCCGGCGAACGGCCGCCGAGGGAGCTGACGGGGCCAGTGGTGGCAGTGCTCGTCCTGGTGGTGGTCGGCGGTCCGATGGCCCTCGCGGCGGTCGCGATCGCCCTGCTGGCCCGATGGCGGCCGTCCGTCGCACCGGCGGTCGCCGTCACCGCGATGACGGCCGCGGCGATCGTGGCCGCGGTGGCCGCCCAGGACGGACTGGCGCCGGGGCGCGGGGCGTTCGGGCCGGTCGCCCAGGCGCTGGCCCTGACGGCGCTGGCCGCGGCGCTGCCGCCCGGCGCGCCCGCGTATGAGGGACCGCGCGAGACGAGGCGGCTTGAGCGGACTGACGGGCCATACGGGCCGCGGGAGCCGGAACCGCCCAAGGGCCCGGCCCGCGATCCGGGCGGCTCCGACGACCCCGGCCCCGGTCCGGACCGGGCGGCGGGTCGGCCCGGTCCGGCCGGTCCGCCCGCCCATGAGGGGCCGCAGAGACCGGACCGTACCGTGCCGGAAGCCCCCGCGTGATCACCGGCCTTCTCGTGACCCTGCTCGCGGCGGTCTTCTACAACGTGGGCGTGCTGGTGGAGAAGAGCGCGCTGACGGCGCTGCCCGCCCTGCGGGTGCGGGCGCCCGTCGCCCTGTTCCGGACGCTGTTCGGACGGCCGCTGTGGCTCCTGGGATTCCTGCTCATGCTGCTCGGCCTCGGCTGCCAGGTGACGGGCATGGCACTGCTGCCGATCACCGTCGCGCAGCCGATGCTGGCGGTCGGACCCGCGGTCGTCGTGGCGGGCTCCGCGCTGGTGCTCAAGGAGCGCATCAGCCGGGCCGATTGGGGCGCGCTGGCCGTCATCGGCTGCTCGCTGGTGATGCTCGGCCTGTCGTACGACCCGGGCGAGGAGCGGGTCGCGCACGGCGATCACCCGGTGGCGGTGACCGTCGTCGCCGCGGTGTCCGGCGCGGTGGCCCTGCTGGTGTTCTCCGCCGCCGGGCGGACGGGGAGCGGTGTGGTCTACGGGGCCGCCGTCGGACTGCTCAACGGAGTCGGCGGACTGCTGGGGAAGGCCTGCGCCGCGGTGCTGGCGCGCACCGGCCGCCACGCGCCGGCCGCCCTGGCCGCGACCCCGTATCCGTACATCTACGTCGTCTTCGCCGTCCTGATGCTCGGCGCCCTGCAGATCGGCCTGCAGCGCTCGCGGGCTGCCATCCTGGTACCGGCGCAGGTGGTCGTCGGCAACGCGCACGTGATGGTCAGCGGGACGCTGATCTTCGGTGAGCGGCTGCCCGCGGACCCGGTACGGCTCGCGCTGCGGCTGACGGCCCTGGTGGTCTCCCTCGGGGTGCTCGCCCTGCGGCAGCGCGCCACCACGGACCCGCCCGCCGCCCCGCCGGCGCCCGCCGGAAGCGCCCTGGCCAAGACCCCGGCCGGGGCCCCCGCCGACAGTCGGGTACCGGCCCGGCGGCGCCCACCGGGACGCCATCGCCGGGCGCCGGGCGCGGCCGGGCAGCCGCGGGAGCGTGACGTGGGCGGCTAGGCCGATCCTCCGCACATAGCTGAATCGGATGAACTGATGAGTTGGCCGGTACTTCGATCAGTGCGGGTCGTTGTTCTGGACGTGCCGATATCTCGTTCGCGTCGTTCCCGGGTCCAGCGCCC
>NZ_JASISZ010000059.1:17187-51952 GCF_030063355.1 Streptomyces sp. PH10-H1 | reverse complement strand
TGTAGTGGACGGCCGGCAGTTCGTCCACCAGGGTGGAAACGGCCGTGGCGTGCACGGCGTGGGTGTGCACGACGGCCCGCGCCCCGGTGCCGCGGTAGACGGCCAGGTGCAGGGGCAGTTCGCTGGTGGGGCGCAGCCGTCCGGCGACCTGTACGCCGTCGAGACCGACCGCGACGGCGTCGACCGGTCCCAGCCGGTCGTAGGGGACGCCGGTCGGGGTCACCAGCACCAGGTCCCCCACCCGGACCGATACATTGCCGGACGTACCGACCACCAGGCCGTCCGCGACGCTGCGCCGGGCCGTGGCGACCAGGTCCGACCAGGCTTTCTCCATGGCATCGCGCATCGGACGATCCTTACAGGTTGGCCGTTGCCGCGCGCTCGCGGGGCGCAGTACCGTCCCGCACACCAATGGCCGCACACCATGGCCGCACACGGATTGCAGGGGCATTATGACCACCGTCAACGGCGGCATCTCCTTCTGGTACGCGCAGACCGGCGTTCCCGTACCGCGTGAGCCGCTGCCGGGCGACACGACCGCCGACGTCTGCATCGTCGGCGGCGGTTACACGGGCCTGTGGACCGCCTACTACCTGAAGAAGGCCGTGCCGTTCCTGCGGATCACGGTGCTGGAGCAGAAGTTCTGCGGCTACGGGGCCTCCGGCCGCAACGGCGGCTGGCTGTACAACGGCATCGCGGGCCGCGACCGCTACGCGAAGCTGCACGGCCGGGACGCCGCCGTCGCGCTCCAGCACGCGATGAACGAGACGGTGGACGAGGTGGTGCGGGTCGCCGCCGAGGAGGGCATCGACGCCGACATCCACAAGGGCGGGGTGCTGGAGGTGGCGCACTCCCCCGCGCAGCTCGCCCGGCTGAAGGCGTTCCACGAGGCGGAGACGGCCTTCGGTGAGAAGGACCGGCTGCTGCTGGGCGCCCGCGAGTCGGCGGAACGGGTACGGGTGGCGGGGACGGCCGGCGGCACCTGGACGCCGCACGGCGCCCGGATCCATCCGGTGAAGCTGCTGCAGGGGCTGGCGAGGGCCGTCGAGGCGCTGGGCGTGGTGATCCACGAGTCGACCGCGGTGACCGAGATCAAGCCGAAACACGCGGTCACGCCGTACGGAACGGTGCGTGCCCCGTATGTGCTGCGCTGTACCGAGGGCTTCACGGCTTCGGTGAAGGGGCAGAAGCGGGTCTGGCTGCCGATGAACTCGTCGATGATCGTGACCGAGCCGTTGCCCCGGCAGGTCTGGGACACCATCGGATGGCAGGGGCGGGAGGCGCTCGGCGACATGGCGCACGCCTACATGTACGCGCAGCGCACCGCCGACGACCGGATCGCGCTGGGCGGGCGCGGAGTGCCGTACCGCTTCGGCTCGCGGACGGACAACGACGGGCGTACGCAGCCGGCCACCATCGAGGCGCTGCGCGAGATCCTCGTCCGCTTCTTCCCCGCCACCGCCGGGGTGGCGATCGAGCACGCCTGGTCGGGAGTGCTGGGCGTGCCCCGCGACTGGTGCGCGAGCGTGCAGCTGGACCGGGCCACCGGGCTGGGGTGGGCCGGCGGCTACGTCGGCAGTGGTGTCGCGACGGCGAACCTGGCCGCGCGGACGCTGCGCGATCTGGTCCAGCTGGACTCGGGCCAGGGCCACGGCACCGAACTGACCGCGCTGCCGTGGGTCGGACACCGGGTGCGGCGCTGGGAACCGGAGCCCCTCCGCTGGCTCGGGGTGCACGGAATGTACGCGGCCTACCGCGGCGCCGACCGCCGTGAGCTGGCCGGACGCACCGCGGCGACGGACCGGGTCGCGCGGCTCGCGGACCGGATCTCCGGGCGGCACTGAAACGCCCTCCCAGCAGTCGCGTTGGCCGGAAGAAACCGGTGCGCGGGCACCGGCACCATGCGGCCGCCGTCAGTTAACCTTCCGTTCATCAAGGATCCGTACGGTCGCCACCGCCACTGTCCGATTAGACGATTGCCTGGGTAAATGGAAAACATCACGCTCCTGATCGGAATCGTGATCGTGACCGCTCTCGTGTTTGATTTCACGAACGGTTTCCACGACACCGCCAACGCGATGGCCACCACCATCTCCACCGGCGCGCTCAAGCCCAAGACGGCGGTGGCCATGTCCGCCGTGCTGAACCTCGTCGGCGCCTTCCTGTCCGTGGAAGTCGCCAAGACCATCTCCGGCGGCATCATCGACGAAAGCGCGGGCATCAGACCCGAAGTCATCTTCGCGGGGCTGGTCGGCGCCATCGTCTGGAACATGCTGACCTGGCTGGCCGGGCTTCCCTCCAGCTCTTCGCACGCCCTGTTCGGCGGTCTCATCGGCGCGACCCTGGTCTCCGTCGGCGCCCATGGCGTCAACGGCGACAAGGTCGTCATGAAGGTCCTGATCCCGGCACTCGCCGCCCCGCTCGTCGCGGGCCTGGCCGCCATGCTCGCCACCAAGCTCACCTACCGGATCGGCCGTAACAGCGATCCGAAGGCGACCGCGAAGGGCTACCGGGCCGGGCAGATCGCCTCGGCCGGCCTGGTCTCGCTCGCGCACGGCACCAACGACGCGCAGAAGACGATGGGCGTCATCACCCTCGCGCTGATCACCGGCGGGGTCGTCGCCCCGCACGCCGACCCCCCGATGTGGGTCATCGTCGCGGCCGGCACGGCGATCGCGCTCGGCACGTACCTCGGCGGCTGGCGGATCATCCGCACCATGGGCAAGGGCCTCACCGACATCGAGGCGCCGCAGGGCTTCGCCGCCCAGACCGGCGCCGCGGCCACCATCCTGGCCTCGTCGCACCTCGGTTTCGCGCTGTCCACCACCCAGGTCTGCTCCGGCTCCGTGATGGGTTCGGGCGTCGGCCGCAAGGGCTCGGTGGTCCGCTGGAGCACCGCGGGCCGCATGGTCGCCGCCTGGGGTCTGACGCTGCCCGCCGCCGGCCTGGTCGCCGCGGGCGCCGCGCTGCTGGCCGACCGGGGCACGTGGGGCATCACCGCGGTCGCCGTCCTGGCGCTCGCGGCCTGCACCGCGATCTGGCTCGCCGCGCGCCGCAAGCCGATCGACCACAGCAACGTCAACGAGCTCCCCGCCGAGCCGCAGGGTGCGGTCACCGCCGCCATCGCGGCCGTCACCCCGCCGCCCGCCGGTCCCGTCGCCCCGCTCGCCGCGACCATTCCGGCCCCGTCGGCCGTCGGCTCCACCGCCGACGCCGCACCGGCCACGGCCTGACCCGGCCCGACCACGGCCCGACCACGGCCCGGAAGGAATCAGCACCATGCAGATCGACTGGCAGGCCCTCGGCACCGTCCTCGGCGTCACCCTCGCGGTGACCATCGGGCTGGTGGGCGTCTTCACCCTCGGCATCGTCAGCCTCGCCAAGCGGGAATCCGGCGCCGCCCAGGGCGGTTCGGCCGTACTGGCCAGGACCGGCGCCTACGCGTGCTTCGCGCTCTGCGCGGCGGCCGTCGCGTACGGCATCTTCCTGATCGTCGCCTGACGACCGCACAGCCGCAGCCGCAGTCACAGCCGCACCACGGTGGAGGCCCGCACCCGCGACCCCGCGGATGTGGGCCTTCGCACATCTCCCGCCGCAGGTCAACGGTGAGTTGACGGGGTTCGCGGCACGTGGTGGACTGCCCGGTGCCATACGGCGGTAGGAGAGGAAGTCCGGTGTGAATCCGGCGCGGTCCCGCCACTGTCACCGGGGAGTCGCACCCCAACCCGAAGGTCATGGCCGAGCGATCGGCCGGCAGGCCCGGGGTGCGCGATCCGGGAGCCAGGAGACTCTCACCGCCGGTCACGTCGAACCAGGGCGCGGACCCTGAGTGAGGACTCCTGCCATGCCCGGCCGCCGTCGTACCCCACCAGTCCCCCAGGCCCTGTCCCGTCGAGGCGTGACGGCGGGCTGACACCGTGCGAGCCGGACACGCCTTCGCGTGCGGCGCCGCCCTCGGCTATCTCGGCGACCTGATCGCGGGCGACCCTCGCCGCGGCCACCCGGTCGCCGCGTTCGGCCGCGCGGCGGCGGCCGCCGAACGCCTGCTGTGGCGCGACCACCGCGGCCGCGGCGCGCTCTACACCACGCTGTGCGCGGGCGGCGCCACCGCGGGCGCCGCACTGGCCGCCCGAGCCGTACGGTCCTCGCCTGCCGCTACCGCCGCCCTGGCCGCGGCCGCCACCTGGTCGGTGCTGGGCGGCAGCTCCCTGGGCCGCGAGGCGCTGGCCGTCGCCTCCGCGCTGGAGGCGGGCGACCTCGACGTGGCGCGCGAGCGGCTGCCGAACCTGTGCGGGCGCGACCCGCAGGCGCTGGACGCCCAGCAGATCGCCCGGGCCGTGGTGGAATCCGTGGCCGAGAACACCTCGGACGCGGTCGTGGGGGCACTGGTCTGGGGCGCGGCCGGCGGTGTGCCGGGACTCATCGGCTTCCGCGCCGTCAACACCCTCGACGCGATGGCCGGTCACAAGTCCGCGCACTACCGCCGGTTCGGCTGGGCCTCCGCCCGCCTCGACGACGTCGCCGGCTGGCCCGGCGCCCGGCTGACCGCCGTCCTGGCCGTACTCGCCGGACCCGACCCGCGCGGCGCGCTCCGCGTCTGGCGCCGCGACGCCCGCCAACACCCCAGCCCCAACGCCGGCCCCGTCGAAGCCTCGTTCGCCGGAGCCCTCGGCGTCCGCCTCGGCGGCACCCTCGCCTACGCGGGCCGTGTCGAACACCGCCCGGTCCTCGGCGCCGGGAACCGCCCGGTGGAGGTACCCGACATCGCCCGCGCCGTCCGCCTCTCACGCCGCGTGGGCGTCCTGGCTCTGGCCGTCTCCGTCACCACCCGGCTGGGCGCCACCGCGCTCCTGGCGGCACGCAGGCCCGACGGGGCCGCCGTCAGCGGCCGGCGGCGTTCTGCCACCGAGGGAGGAACCGAATGAGCACGCGCAGCGCACAACGCATCGGAGGAGGGCTGCTGGTCGCCGGGACCACGTCCGACGCGGGCAAGAGCGTCGTCACGGCGGGCATCTGCCGCTGGCTGGTCAGGGAGGGCGTGAAGGTCGCCCCCTTCAAGGCGCAGAACATGTCGCTCAACTCGTTCGTAACGCGCGAGGGCGCGGAGATCGGGCGGGCGCAGGCGATGCAGGCGCAGGCGGCGCGCGTCGAGCCGACGGCGCTGATGAACCCGGTGCTGCTCAAGCCGGGCAGCGACAGCAGCAGCCAAGTGGTGCTGCTGGGCAAGGCGGTGGGCGAGATGAGCGCCCGCGGCTACCACGCGGGGCGGCAGCCCTCACTGCTGCCGACCGTGGTGGAATGCCTGGCCGAACTGCGGGGCACGTATGACGCGGTGATCTGTGAAGGGGCGGGCAGTCCGGCCGAGATCAACCTGCGGCGCAACGACATCGTCAACATGGGCCTGGCACGGGCGGCGCGGCTGCCGGTCGTCGTGGTCGGGGACATCGACCGGGGCGGCGTCTTCGCCTCGTTCTTCGGCACGACGGCGCTGCTGAGCGCCGAGGACCAGGCGCTGGTCTGCGGCTATCTCGTCAACAAGTTCCGCGGGGACGTCTCCCTGCTCGAACCGGGCCTGGACATGCTGCGCGGTCTGACCGGGCGATCCGTCCTCGGCGTACTGCCCTTCGCGCACGGTCTCGGCATCGACGAGGAGGACGGGCTGCGGGTCTCGATGCGCGGCGCCGTACGGGAGTCGATGGTCGCGCCGCCGCACGGCGAGGACCTGCTGCGCGTCGCCGTGGTCGCCGTACCGCTGATGTCGAACTTCACCGACGTCGACGCGCTGGCCGCGGAACCGGGCGTCATCGTGCGCTTCGTGGACCGGCCCGAGGAGCTCGCCGACGCCGATCTGGTGGTGCTGCCGGGCACGCGCGGCACGGTCAGGGCGCTGGCCTGGCTGCGCGAGCGCGGGCTGGCGGACGCGATCGTCCACCGGGCGGAGCAGGAGAACCGCCCGGTCCTGGGCATCTGTGGCGGATACCAGATGCTCGCCGAGACCATCGAGGACGACGTCGAGTCGCGCGCCGGGCTCGTCAAGGGCCTC
Source organism: Streptomyces sp. PH10-H1 (assembly GCF_030063355.1). GTDB lineage: Bacteria > Actinomycetota > Actinomycetes > Streptomycetales > Streptomycetaceae > Actinacidiphila. The sequence continues at coordinate 45,909 of NZ_JASISZ010000059.1, read as the reverse complement.
GACCTGCTGCCGGTGACGATCCGTTTCGCGGCGGAGAAGACCCTGGCCCGGCCCGTCGAAGAGGCCCTCGGCGAGCGGGTGGAGGGGTACGAGATCCACCACGGGGTCGCCCGGGTGATCGACGGCGACGAGTCGATCCCGGGCGGCATCCGGTACGGCTCCGTCTGGGGCACCCACTGGCACGGCCTGCTGGAGAACGATGGCTACCGCCGGGCCTTCCTGCGCCAGGTCGCGGAGCTGGCGGACCGCCGCTTCGTGCCCGCGCCGGACACGTCGTTCGGCATGCTGCGCGAGGAGCAGCTCGACCGCCTCGGCGACCTGATCGAAGAGCACGCGGACACCGCCGCGCTCATGCGGCTCATCGAGGACGGCGCACCCGCCGGCCTCCCCTTCATCCCGCCGGGGATGCCATGAACACGTATCCCGCCAGGGACGCCACGAACACGAATCCCGCCAGGGACGCCATGAACGCGAATCTCTCCGGGGGCACCGTGACCACCGTTCTGCTGCTGTCGACCGCCGATACGGACCTGCTGGCGGCCCGTGCCTCCGGCGCGGACTACCGGATCGGCAACCCGACCCGCGTCACCCCCGGCGACCTGCCCGCGCTGACCGACGGCGTGGACATCGCCGTCGTGCGGCTGCTCGGCGGCAAGCGCGCCTGGGAGGACGGGCTCGCGGCGCTGCGTACGTCCGGGATCCCGACAGTGCTGCTGGGCGGGGAATCCGTGCCGGACGCCGAGCTGATGGCGGAATCGTCGGTTCCGGCCGGGGTCGTCGCGGAGGCGCTGCGCTATCTGGTCGAGGGCGGCCCGGCGAACCTGACGGAGCTGGCACGCTTTCTGTCGGACACGGTGCTGCTGACCGGTGAGGGCTTCGAGCCCCCCGCCGCGATGCCGCAGTACGGGACGCACGGGGCCCACCCGTTCACCGAGGGCCGCCCGACCGTCGGCGTGCTCTTCTACCGGGCGCACGAACTGTCCGGGAACACCGGCTTCGTGGAAACGCTGTGCGCCGCGATCGAGGCGAAGGGCGCCAACGCCCTCCCCGTATTCTGCGGGACGCTGCGCGGCGCCGAGGCCGGCCTCTACACGCTGCTGGGCCGGGCGGACGCACTGATCGCCACCGTCCTCGCGTCCGGCGGCACCCGCGCCTCGGACGCCTCGGCGGGCGGGGACGACGAGGCGTGGGACATCGGCGCCCTCGCCGACCTGGACATCCCGGTGCTCCAGGGCCTGTGCCTGACCTCATCGCGCGCGACCTGGCAGGACTCGGACGCGGCGCTGTCGCCGATGGACGCGGCGATGCAAGTGGCGATCCCGGAGTTCGACGGCCGGCTGATCACCGTCCCGTTCTCCTTCAAGGAGACCGGGGAGGGCGAGGTGCCGGTGTACGTCGCCGACCCCGAACGGGCCGCGCGCGTCGCCGGGATCGCGGTCCGGCACGCCGCGCTCAAGCACACGCCGAACGCGGACAAGAAGCTCGCGGTCGTCTTCACCGCCTACCCCACCAAGCACTCACGGGTCGGCAACGCCGTCGGCCTGGACACCCCGGCCTCGGCCGTCGGCCTGCTGCACGCCCTCCGCGGCGCCGGATACACGGTCGACGGCTACCCTGACGACGGCGACGAGTTGATCCACCGGCTGATCGCCGCCGGAGGCCACGACGTGGAGTGGCTCACCGAGGAGCAGCTGTCCGCCGCACCGGCCCGCGTACCGCTCGCCGACTACCGGCGGTGGTTCGCGACGCTGGACCCCGAACTGCGCGCCGGAATGCTGGAGCACTGGGGCGAGCCGCCGGGCTCCCTCTACCTCGACGGCGAGGACATCGTTCTGGCGTCGCTGCGGTTCGGCAATGTCGTGGTCATGATCCAGCCGCCGCGCGGCTTCGGCGAGAACCCGATCGCGATCTACCACGACCCGGACATGCCGCCCTCGCACCACTACATGGCGGCCTATCGCTGGCTCGACCGGACCTTCGGCGCCGACGCCATCGTCCACATGGGCAAGCACGGCACGATGGAGTGGCTGCCGGGCAAGGGCCTCGGCCTGTCGGCGGGCTGCGCGCCGGACGCGGTGCTGGGCGAGCTGCCGCTCATCTACCCGTTCATCGTCAACGACCCTGGCGAGGGCACCCAGGCCAAGCGCCGCGGCCATGCCACCGTCGTGGACCACCTGGTCCCGCCGATGGCGCGCGCCGACAGCTACGGCGACCTCGCCAAGCTGGAACAGCTCCTCGACGAGTACGCGCTCGTCTCCGACCTGGACCCGACGAAGACCCCGGCCCTCCGCAGCCGGATCTGGACGCTGGTTCGGGCCGCCGAACTCCATCACGACCTGCATGTGGACGACCAGCCCGACGAGGACGCCTTCGACGACTTCGTCCTGCACATCGACGGCTGGCTCTGTGAGATCAAGGACGTCCAGATCCGCGACGGCCTCCACATCCTCGGCGCGGGGCCGGTCGGCGCGGCCCGCATCAACCTGGTGCTGGCCATCCTGCGTTCGTCCCAGGTGTGGGGCGGCGTGGGCGCGGCGCTGCCGGGTCTGCGGGCGGCGATGGCCGAGGCGTTCGGCCTGAACGAGAAGGCGCTGCTGGCCGAGCCGGGCGCACGGATCGAAGTGCCGGAGGCGCTGGCGGGACTGGTCGGGGGGCCCGCCCGTACCGCTTCCGACGCCATCGACATGCTGGAAACGCTCGCGGGGCAGCTGGCCACGCTGATGGACGCGCACGGCTGGCCGGACGACCTGCCGGCGATCGAGAGGTTCGTGGAGGACACACTCGACCTGATCGTTCCTGATGTCGTCCGCATCCTGCAGTTCGCCGCCAGGGAAGTCGTCCCGAGGCTCGACCGTACGACGGACGAGATCGACAACATCCTGCGCGCGCTGCGCGGCGGCTATGTGCCGGCCGGTCCGTCCGGTTCTCCGACCCGCGGTCTGGTCAACGTCCTGCCGACCGGGCGGAACTTCTACTCGGTCGACCCCAAGGCCATCCCGTCCCGGCTCGCCTGGGACGTCGGCACGGCCCTCGCCGACTCGCTGCTGGAGCGGCACCTCACCGACACCGGCGTGTACCCGAAGTCGGTGGGCCTCACGGTGTGGGGCACGTCCTGCATGCGCACCCAGGGCGACGACATCGCCGAAATCCTCGCCCTGTTGGGCTGCCGCCCCGTCTGGGACGACGCCTCACGCCGCGTCACCGGCTTCGAGGTTGTGGATCTGGAGGAGCTGGGCCGCCCGCGCATCGATGTGACGGTCCGCATCTCCGGCTTCTTCCGCGACGCCTTCCCGCACGTCATCCAACTCCTCGACGACGCCGTCCAGACCGTCGCGGAACTCGACGAGCCCGCAGAGCAGAACTTCGTACGGGCCCACGCCGACGAGGACACCGCGGCACACGGCGACCGCCGGCGGGCGACAGCCCGCATCTTCGGCTCCAAGCCGGGCGCGTACGGGGCCGGTCTGCTGCCGCTGATCGACGCGCGGAACTGGCGCAGCGACGCGGACCTCGCCGAGGTCTACGCGGTCTGGGGCGGCTACGCGTACGGCCGCGGCCTCGGCGGGCGCGCGGCCCGCGGGGACATGGAGCAGGCGTTCCGCCGCATCCAGGTGGCGGCGAAAAATGTCGACACGAGGGAACACGACATCGTGGATGCCGACGACTACTTCCAGTACCACGGCGGCATGGTGGCGATGACGCGCCACCTCACCGGCGTCTCCCCCGCCGCGTACGTCGGCGACAGCGCGACGACCGACCAGGTCAAGACCCGCACGCTGGGCGAGGAGACCCACCGGGTGTTCCGGGCCCGGGTGGTCAACCCCCGCTGGATGGCGGCGATGCGGCGCCACGGCTACAAGGGCGCATTCGAGATGGCCGCGACCGTGGACTACCTCTTCGGCTTTGACGCGACGGCCGGCGTGGTGGACGACTGGATGTACCAGCGCCTCGCGGCGGAGTACGTGTTCGACAAGGAGAACCAGGACTTCATGAAGAAGTCCAACCCCTGGGCGTTGAGAGGCATCAGCGAGCGGCTGCTGGAGGCGGCCGACCGGGGTCTGTGGGCGGAACCCGACCCGGAGACCCTGACCCGGCTCCGCGAAATCTATCTGCAGCTCGAAGGCGACCTGGAAGGCGACGCATGAGCACCCCTTATCCGTTCACAGCAATTGTCGGTATGACCGACCTGCGGCTCGCGCTGCTGCTCAACGCGCTGTCCCCGGCGATCGGCGGCGTGCTCGTTCGCGGCGAGAAGGGCACCGCCAAGTCGACCGCCGTGCGCGCGCTCTCCACCCTGTTGCCCGAAGTCGACGTCGTCGGCGGGTGCCGGTTCTCCTGTGATCCGGCCGGGCCGGACCCGGTGTGCCCGGACGGCCCGCACGAGGGCGGTACGGGCATAGCCCGCGCCGCGCGGATGGTGGAACTGCCGGTCGGCGCCTCGGAGGACCGGCTGGTCGGTTCGCTGGACATCGAACGGGCGCTGTCCGAGGGCAAGAAGTCGTTCGAGCCCGGCCTGCTGGCCGACGCGCACCGGGGGGTGCTGTACGTCGACGAAGTGAACCTGCTGCATGATCATTTGGTCGATCTCCTCCTGGACGCCGCCGCCATGGGCGCGTCCTACGTGGAGCGCGAAGGCGTCTCCGTACGGCACGCGGCCCGCTTCCTGCTCGTCGGCACCATGAACCCCGAGGAGGGCGAGCTGCGTCCGCAACTCCTCGACCGGTTCGGGCTGACGGTGGAGGTGGCGGCCTCGCGCGAGACGGACGAGCGCGTCGAGGTCGTACGGCGGCGCCTCGCCTACGACGAGGACCCGGGGGCGTTCGCCGGGAAGTGGGCCGGGGACGAGGACGCGCTGCGCGCGCGGATCGTGGCGGCGCGGGCGCTGCTGCCGTCCGTGGTACTGGGCGACCGGGCGCTGCGCCAGATCGCCGCGACCTGTGCCGCGTTCGAGGTCGACGGGATGCGCGCGGACATCGTGATGGCGCGTACCGCGACCGCGCTGGCCGCCTGGGACGGGCGGACCGAGGTCATCGCGGAGGACGTACGGCAGGCCGCGCTGCTGGCGCTGCCGCACCGCCGGCGCCGCAACCCGTTCGACGCGCCGGGCCTCGACGAGGACAAGCTGGACGACACGCTGGAGCAGAACAGTGGCGGCCCGGACCCGGAGGACGATCCCGACCCGGAGGGTCCCGATGACGGCGGCGGCAAGCCGCCGGAGGGCGGGCCGGACGGCGGGCCTGATGACGGTCCTGATGACGGTCCTGATCGAGGCGACCAGCAGGAACAACGGCAGGAGCAGCCGGGCGGCGCCTCCGGTGGCGGCGAGCAGAGCGCCGCTACGGCCGGCGAGCCGTTCAAGACGAAGGCGTTCACGATCCCGGGGATGGGCGAGGGCGCGGCCGGGCGGCGGTCCAGGGCGCGTACCGCGCACGGCCGGACGACCAGCGCCCGGCGGCCGCAGGGCCAGCTGACCAAGCTGCACCTGGCGGCGACCGTGCATGCCGCGGCCCCGCACCAGCGGGCGCGCGGCCGCAGCGGTCCAGGACTGGTGATCAGGAAGGACGATCTGCGCCAGGCCGTGAAGGAGGGCAAGGAGTCGAATCTCGTGCTCTTCGTCGTCGACGCCTCCGGCTCGATGGCCGCCCGGCAGCGCATGAGCGCCGTGAAGGGCGCCGTCCTGTCGCTGCTGATGGACGCGTACCAGCGGCGCGACAAGATCGGCATGATCACCTTCCGTGGCACGGACGCCGAGCTGGCGCTGCCGCCGACCTCGTCGGTCGAGGCGGGCGCGGCGCGGCTGCGGGTGCTGCCGACGGGCGGCAGGACGCCGCTCGCCGCCGGGCTGTTGAAGGCGCGCGAGGTGCTGCGGATCGAGCGGCTGCGGGACTCGTCCCGCCGGCCGCTGCTGGTCGTGGTGACGGACGGCCGGGCGACGGGCGGTCCCGAGCCGGTGCGGCTGGCGTCACGGGCGGCGCAGCTGCTGAATGCCGAGGGCGTGGCGTCGGTCGTGGTCGACTGCGAGTCGGGTCCCGTGCGGCTCGGGCTGGCGGGCGCGCTCGCCCGCGATCTCGCCGGAACCGCCGTGACGTTGGAAGAGCTGCGCGCGGACACCGTGTCCGCGCTGGTACGAGATGTGCGGAGGGTCGCGTAATGCCTCAGGGACAGCCGAACAGCGTGCCGGACGACGGGCTCACGACGCGCCAGCGCCGCAACCGGCCACTGACGATCGTGCACACGGGCACCGGCAAGGGGAAGTCGACGGCCGCCTTCGGGCTCGCGCTGCGCGCCTGGAACCAGGGCTGGCCGGTCGGAGTGTTCCAGTTCGTCAAGTCGGCGAAGTGGAAGGTCGGCGAGGAGCGGGCGCTGCGGGTGCTCGGCGACTCCGGCGAGGGCGGGACGGTCGCCTGGCACAAGATGGGCGAGGGCTGGTCCTGGGTGCAGCGCGACATCGCCGACAGCGAGGAGGCGGCCCGGGAGGGCTGGGAGCAGGTCAAGCGGGACCTGGCCGCCGAGGCGTACCAGCTGTACGTGCTGGACGAGTTCGCATACCCGATGCACTGGGGCTGGGTGGACACCGACGAGGTGATCCAGGTCCTGAACGACCGCCCCGGTACCCAGCACGTGATCATCACCGGCCGGAACGCGCCCGAGAAGCTGCTCGAGGCCGCCGATCTCGTGACCGACATGACCAAGGTCAAACACCCGATGGACGCGGGCCAGAAGGGCCAGCGGGGCATCGAGTGGTGACCTCGTCCGCCCCTGCCGCAACCGCTGCGGCGCACCTGCCCCGGCTGGTCATCGCCGCGCCGTCGTCCGGCAGCGGCAAGACCACCGTGGCCACCGGCCTGATGGCGGCCTTCACAGAGGCCGGCCTCGCCGTGTCCCCGCACAAGGTCGGCCCGGACTACATCGACCCGGGCTACCACGCACTCGCGACCGGCCGCCCGGGGCGGAATCTCGATGCCTTCATGTGCGGCCCCGACCTGGTCGCCCCACTCTTCCTGCACGGGGCGGCCGGGGCGGACCTGGCGGTCGTCGAGGGCGTCATGGGTCTGTACGACGGTGCTGCCGGACAGGGCGAACTGGCATCGACCGCCCATGTGGCGAAGCTGCTGCGCGCGCCGGTGGTGCTGGTCGTCGACGCCTCCGCGCAGTCCCGGTCCGTGGCCGCGCTCGTACACGGCTTCGCGTCCTGGGACCCGGAGGTCCGGGTCGCGGGCGTCATCCTCAACAAGGTCGGCTCCGACCGCCACGAGGAACTGCTGCGCGAGGCGCTGGACGAGTCCGGCGTCCCGGTGTTCGGCGCCCTGCTCCGGGCCGACCAGGTCGGTTGCCCGTCGCGGCACCTTGGCCTGGTGCCGGTCGCCGAGCGACGGGCCGATGCGGTTGCGGCGGTGGCCGCGATGGCTGCGCAGGTGCGCGCGGGATGCGACCTGGAGGGCCTGCTCGCCCTGGCGCGCAGCGCCCCGCCCTTGACCGCCGAACCCTGGACCCCGGACCCCGTCCCGGCCCGTCCGGCGTTTGAGGACCGGGGGTCCAGGGGGCCGAGCCCCCTCGTTCCGGGAAGGGGCGGGCAAGGGGAAACGGCCCGCCGCAGGCGCCCCGTGGTCGCGGTCGCGGGCGGGGCCGCGTTCACGTTCTCCTATGCGGAGCATACGGAGCTGCTGACGGCGGCCGGCGCGGAGGTGGTGACGTTCGACCCGCTGCGTGACGAGCAACTGCCGGACGAAACCGCCGGATTGGTGATCGGTGGCGGCTTCCCCGAGATGTACGCCCCCGAGCTGTCGGCGAACGAGCCACTGCGCAAAGCGGTGGCGGCGCTGGCCGGCTCGGGAGCGCCGGTCGCCGCCGAATGCGCGGGACTGCTGTATCTGGCGCGGTCGCTGGACGGAAAGCCGATGTGCGGGGTGCTGGACGCCGAGGCGCGGATGTCGGAGCGGCTGACGCTCGGGTACCGCGAGGCGGTGGCGGTCTCGGACAGCGTGCTGGCCGAGACCGGGACGCGGGTACGGGGACACGAGTTCCACCGCACGGTGATCGAACCGGGCGCCGGTGCCACGCCCGCGTGGGGCGTCACGCGGCCGGGGCGCCGCGTCGAGGGATTCGTCCAGGGGGGCGTGCACGCCTCGTATCTGCATGTGCACTGGGCCGCCGTTCCGAGCGCGGCCCGAAGACTGGTGGAGGGGTGTTCCGAATGAGCGGGCGGCTGATCGGGGTCGGGGTGGGCCCCGGCGATCCGGAGCTGGTGACCGTCAAGGGCGTGAACGCGCTGCGGGCGGCGGCGGTCGTGGTCGTGCCCGTCATGGACACCCTTGAACGGGGCAGGGCGGAGGCGACCGTGCTGCACTACGTGGAGCCGGAGAAGGTCGTACGGATCGTGTTCGCGCTCAACGAGCGGACCGACCGTGCTCGTCGGGAGGCCGCGTGGGACGCGGCGGGCGAGCAGGTGGCCGAGCTGCTGCGGTGCCACGGCACGGTGGCGTTCGCGACGATCGGCGACCCCAACGTCTACTCCACGTTCACCTATCTCGCGTTGACCGTCGGGGAGTTGGCCGCCGGCGTCGCCGTCGAGACCATCCCCGGCATCACCGCGATGCAGGATCTGGCCGCGCGCAGCGGGGCCGTACTGGCGGAGGGGACCGAGCCGTTGACGCTCGTGCCCGTCACGGCCGGGGCGGCGGTGCTGAAGGAAGCCCTGGAGGGTCCTGGGACCGTCGTGGCGTACAAGTTCGGACGGCTGGCGGCGGAGGTCGCGACCGCGTTGCGGGAGACCGGCAGGACCGAGGGCGCCGTGTGGGGTTCGGCGCTCGGGCTGCCCGAGGAGTCGATCCGGCCCGCCGCCGAGCTGCTCGAAGGGCCGCTGCCCTATCTCTCGACCCTGATCGCTCCCGCCCGCCGGGACACCCGTGGAGGCAAGCTGTGACCGGCAAAGTGACCATCGTGGGGGCGGGGCCGGGCGCGGCCGACCTGCTGACCTTCCGGGCGGCCCGCGCGATCGCGGCCGCCGACGTCGTCATCTGGGCGGCGAGCCTGGTGCAGGCGGAGGTCCTGGAGCACGCCCGCGAGGGCGCGGAGATCCTGGACTCGGCGACGATGTCGCTGGAGGACGTCGTCGCGGTCTATGAGCGGGCGCAGGCACAGGATCTGCTGGTTGCGCGGATCCACTCCGGCGACCCGGCGCTGTGGGGCGGCACCCAGGAGCAGGTCGACCGGTGCGACGCGCTCGGCATCGAGGTCGAGATCATTCCGGGTGTCTCCTCCTTCTCCGCGGTCGCGGCCATCGCGCAGCGCGAGCTGACGATCCCCGAGGTCGCGCAGTCGGTGATCCTGACGCGGCTGGGCGGTGGCAAGACGCCGATGCCGCCGGGCGAGGAGGTACGGGAGTTCGCGCGGCACGGCACCACGATGGCGCTGTTCCTCTCGGCCGCCCGGTCGGGCCAGCTGGTCACCGAGCTGCTGGAGGGCGGCTATCCGACGGAGACCCCGGTCGTGATCGCCTACCAGGCGACGTGGCCGGAGGAGCTGGTGCTGCGCTGCACGATCGCGACGCTGGAGGAGACCGTCAAGGAGCACAAGCTCTGGAAGCACACCCTCTTCCTCGTCGGACCGGCCCTCGCGGCGGCCGGCACCCGCTCGCACCTGTACCACCCGGGACACTTCCACGGCTTCCGCAGGGCCGACCCGGTGGCCCGGCGCGCGCTGCGCGAGTCCAAGGCATAGAACCGCCCCACACATCGCACCGCCGAACGCACCACACACTGAAGGAGCATCCCTGTGATCGGCCTGATTTCCGCCACCTCGGCGGGGCAGCGCGGCTGTGAACACCTGGCCACCGCCTGGCCGGACGATGTCCGGATCTACGACGGGCCGGTCCGCGAGGCGGTCGGGCGCGCCTTCGCCGAATGCGAGCAGCTGGTGTGCTTCCTCGCCACCGGCGCCGTCGTCCGCCTCCTCGCCCCCCTGCTGCGGGGCAAGGACACCGACCCGGGCGTCGTGACCGTGGACGAGACCTGTCAGCACGCGATAGCCCTGCTGGGCGGCCATGGCGGCGGTGCGAACGATCTGGCGCAGCGCGTCGCCGATGTACTGGGCTGCCGGCCGGTGATCACCACGGCCACCGATGCCACCGGTGTGCCCGGTCTCGACACGCTGGGCTGGCCCGTCGAGGGCGCGGTCGCGGCCGTCAGCCGCGCGATCCTCGACGGTGCCCCCGTACGTCTGGACACCCCCCATGGCGTCCACCCCCTTCCTGCTCTGCCACCCAACGTAACCGCCACCACTGACAGTGACATCTCACTCATCGTCACCGACCGCGTGACCAGCGCGGATGACCGCAGCGTGGTGCTGCGCCCGCCGTCGCTGGTGGTGGGGGTCGGTGGCAGCCGCGGGGTGCCGGCCGACGAGGTGCTGGCCCTGATCGGCAGCGTGCTCGCCGGCGCCGGGCTCTCACCGCGCTCGGTCGCGGCGTTGGCGACCGTCGACGCGAAGGCGGACGAGGCGGGGATCGTCGAGGCCGCGGAGCGGCTCGGGGTGCCGCTGGTGACGTACGACGCGGCCCGGCTCGCCGCGATCGACGTGCCGAATCCGTCGGACGCGCCGCTGGTGGCCGTCGGCACGCCGTCCGTCGCCGAGGCGGCGGCGCTCGCAGCGGCGCCCGGTGGTGAACTGCTGGTGCCCAAGCGGAAGTCGGCTCCGCAGGCGGGGCCCGCTATGGCGACCGCCGCCGTGGCGCGGCGCCGTCCGCGCGGCCGGCTCGCGGTGGTCGGGCTCGGCCCCGGCGCACGCGATCTGCTGACTCCGAGGGCCCGCGAGGAGCTGCGCCGGGCGTCGGTGATCGTCGGCCTGGACCAGTACGCCGACCAGATCCGGGACCTGCTGCGACCCGGCACCCGGATCCTGGAATCCGGCCTGGGCGCAGAGGAGGAGCGGGCCCGTACCGCCGTGGCGCAGGCCCGCGCCGGCCATGCGGTGGCGCTGATCGGCAGCGGCGACGCGGGTGTCTACGCGATGGCCTCCCCCGCGCTCGCAGAGGCGGCGGACGACATCGACGTCGTGGGGGTGCCCGGGGTGACGGCCGCGCTCGCCGCCGCCGCGATCCTGGGGGCGCCGCTGGGCCACGACCATGTGTCGATCAGCCTGTCGGACCTGCACACCCCCTGGGACGTCATCGAGCGCCGGGTCAAAGCGGCGGCCGAGTCCGATCTGATCGTCACCTTCTACAACCCCCGCAGCCGGGGCCGCGACTGGCAGTTGCCGAAGGCGATGTCGCTGCTCGCGGAGCACCGGCACCCCAGCACTCCGGTCGGCGTTGTGCACGCCGCGTCCCGGCCTGACGAGCGCAGCGAGGTGACGACGATCGCGGACCTGGATGTGACGACGGTCGACATGGTGACCGTGGTGACCGTCGGCAACACCGCCACCCGCAACGTGGCCGGCCGTATGGTGACCCCGCGCGGCTACCGGTGGCAGACATGACCGGCGCGGCAGGCGCGGGCCCGCAGTACACCGCCGGACGCTCCACCGAAACACCCCTCACCAAGGAGAACCCCCTGTGATCCCGCCCGCACTCCTCCTCGTCGGCCACGGAACCCGCGACGAGTCCGGAGCCGAAGCCTTCCGCGCTTTCGTCCGGCAGCTCGGCGAGCAGAATCCCGGGCTGCCGGTCGGCGGCGGATTCATCGAGTTGTCGCCGCCGCCGCTGGCCGACTCCGTGGCGGAGCTGGTGCGGCAGGGCGTACGCAGTTTCGCGGCGGTACCGATGGTGCTGGTGTCGGCGGGGCATGCGAAGGGCGACATTCCGGCGGCTCTGGCGCGCGAGGCGCAGCGGCACCCGGGCACGACGCACACCTACGGACGTCCGCTCGGCCCGCACCCGGGCCTGCTGACCATCCTGGAACGGCGCCTGAACGAGGTGCTCGGTGACGACGACCGGTCCGGCACCACGGTGCTGCTCGTCGGGCGCGGTTCGACCGACCCGGACGCCAACGCCGAGATCTACAAGGTCGCACGGCTGCTGTGGGAGGGCCGCGGCTACGCAAGCGTGGAGACCGCGTTCGTGTCGCTGGCCGCGCCGGACGTCCCCGCGGGTCTTGAGCGCTGCCGCAAGCTGGGCGCCGGCCGCATCGTCGTGCTGCCGTACTTCCTGTTCACCGGGATCCTGCCGGACCGGGTCCGCGCCCAGGCCGCCGAGTGGGCCGCCGCGCACCCGGAGACCGAGGTGCGGCAGGCGGACGTCATCGGCCCGGAGCCGGAGCTGGCCGACCTGGTGATGGAGCGTTACCGCGAGACGCTCAAGGGCGATCTGCGGATGAACTGCGACTCCTGCGTCTACCGCGTCGAACTGCCCGGTTTCGAGGACCGGGTCGGTATGCCGCAGCAGCCGCACCACCACCCCGACGACCCTTCAGGCGACTCTTCCGATGGCCACGGTCACCATGCCCACTCCCACTGACGCCATGGGATGCGTTGAAGGCACCGACGACGCCGACGGTACCGACGGCTCTGACGGCTACGACCTGCGGCACCACGGTGACGCGGAGGTGCGCGACGACGGCGAAGTGCTGACCGACCTCGCCGTCAACGTCCGCGCCGGTACGCCCCCGGCGTGGCTGAAGGCCACGATCGCCGCTTCGCTCGACGGTCTGGCCGCGTACCCCGATGGGCGGGCAGCCCGCCGTGCCGTGGCGCTGCGGCACGGACGGCGCACGGACGAAGTGCTGCTGACGGCGGGAGCCGCGGAGGCGTTCGTGCTGCTGGCGCGGGCCTTCGCGCCGCGCCACGCGGTCGTGGTGCACCCGCAGTTCACCGAGCCCGAGGCGGCGCTGCGGGATGCGGGGCACCTGGTGCACCGGGTGGTCCTGGACGCCGCCGACGGCTTCCGCCTCCACCCGGCGGCCGTTCCCGAGGACGCCGACTTCGTCGTCCTCGGCAATCCGACGAACCCGACCTCGGCGCTGCATCCGTCCGGCACGGTCGCGCTGCTGGCCCGGCCCGGCCGGACCCTGGTGGTCGACGAGGCGTTCATGGACGCCGTGCCGGGCGAGTCCGCCTCGCTGGCCGCGCGCCGCGACATACCCGGCCTCGTGGTGCTCCGCAGTCTCACCAAGACCTGGGGCCTGGCCGGGCTGCGGATCGGCTACGTGCTCGCGGGCGCCGATCGCATCGCCCTGCTGGAGCGGGCGCAGCCGCTGTGGGCGGTGTCCTCACCGGGGCTGGCCGCCATCGAGGCGTGCGTGGCGCCGGCCGCGCTGGCGGAGGCGGAGCGGGCCGCGGCGGACATCGCGGCCTGCCGCGCGTATCTCCTCACCCGGCTGCGCGAGTTCGACGGCCTGGAGGTGGCGGGCGAGCCCGCCGGTCCCTTCGTCCTGATCCGGCTGCCCGACGCGGCGGCCGTCCGGGAGCGGCTGCGCGAACTCGGCTTCGCCGTCCGCCGCGCGGACACCTTCCCCGGTCTTGGTCCGCGGTGGCTGCGTATCGCCGTGCGCGACGCCGCCACGACGGACGCCTTCGCCGAAGCGCTCGCGAAGGCGCGCCGCCACACGGGACCCGGTGGCCGGTCCTCGACGGCCGGCCCCTGACGGCCGGTCGCCGACCGTCGGTCCCTGGGCAGGAGGCTCAGTTCTTGATGCCGAGCGCCTGGATGTCCACTCCGCCCAGCGCCGGGTGGAGATAGACGTTCGTCAGCCGCGGTGAGCGGTAGTTGAGCTGCCGCACATAGAGGAACGGGATCAGGGTGCCCCGGTCCTGGGAGGTGGAGTCGACGGTGCGCCAGACGCTGTCGGCGGCATTGCGGTCGGTCTTGGCGTCGGCCTCGTCCATCAGGTCCTTCAGCTGCTGGTCGCTGAGGGCGGCGTAGTTGGAAGGGTTGCCGGTGAGCAGCAGCGGACGCAGGAAGCCGGCCGGGGTGGGCCAGTCGGCCTGCCAGGTGGTCAGGACGATGCCCCAGCCCCGGTCCTTGATCTTCTTCTGGTCGGCGAGGGTGTCGTACAGGTCCGCGGGCTCGGGGTACTCGGTCTTGGCGGTGATCCCGACGGCGGCGAGCTGCGTGCGCAGGTTCTCCGCGATGGCCTTGGTCCGGGGGTTGCCGTTGGCCGTGACGATGGTGGTGGCGAACCCAGACGCGTGGCCGCAGTCGGACAACTGGCGCTTGGCGAGGTCCGGATAGCTCTGGCCGGTGGCCGTGCCAAAGGTGTTCAGGTGCGGGTCGTAGCCGCCGACGGTGGGCGGCAGCATGCCGCCCGCGACATCCCCGGCGTCCTTTCCGCCGCCCGCGTCGTGCAGCGCGGTCCGGTTGGCGGCGTACTGCACCGCCCAGCGGCAGCGGTAGTCGTTCAGCGGCGCGACGGCGGTCTGCAGGGAGAAGTAGCGGACGGCGCCGACCAGCGCGAAGTCCGCGTTCGCCTTGAGGCTGTCGCTGGCGAGGATCTTGGAACGGGTGGCGTCCTCGACGCCGGCCTGGGCGGGGTCGAGGTCGGCGTCGCCGCTCAGCAGCGCGTTGTCGACCACCTCGCGGCTGGCCGAGACGGTGAAGTCGATGACGTCGGGCAGGGCCGTGCGTATGCCGTCGGTGGCCGGGTCCCACTTGTCGTTGCGCACCAGGTGCAGTTTCTTGCCGGGCTCGTAGGAGCCGATCTTGTACGGTCCGCTGGCGACCGGCTGCTTCTCGTAGCTGTCCTTGGTGTCCTTCGCCTGCGGCACGGGCGAGGACATCGGCAGCGCCAGCACATAGGGGAAGTCGGCGAAGGGCGCGTCGAGATGGAAGACGATGGTGCTGTCGTCCGGGGTCAGCACGCTCTTCAGGCCCAGCTGGCCCAGGTCGGTGTCCTTGTAGGGGCCCGGGTAGGACTGGCCCTGGTCGAGCAGGTCCTTGAGGTGGGTGGGGCCGCCGCGGTACAGGTCGGTCGCGAAGGTCCGCTCGATGCCGTACTTGATGTCCTTGGACGTGATGGGCGTGCCGTCCTCGAAGGTCACGCCCTTCTTCAGGGTGTACGTGTAGGTGCGGCCGCCGTCGCCGATCGTGCCGGCAGCGGTGGCCAGGTCGGGAGCGAGCGCGACGCCCGCCTGGCCGGGCTGGGGGGCGAAGTCCATGAGCTTGCGCAGCATGAGCCGGTCCAGGTTCCAGGCGAGCGGTGAGTAGGAGCGCGCCGGGTCCAGGGAGTCGGGGGCGTAGTACGACATCAGCTTGAGGGTGCCGCCCTTGCCGGTGGACGGGTTGACGGTGCCCTCGACCGCGCCGTTGTAGCCGGTGCCCGTGGTGCGCTTGCCGATGAGGTCCAGAGCCGTCACGGTGTGTTCTGCCGGGCGCGCCGAGGAGCCGAGACGGACGGCCAGTACCGCGCCGATCGTCAGCACCACGGCCGCCGAGACGGCGATGAGTGCGCGACGGCCGCCCTTGCTCGGCAGGCGCGGCCCGCGCGGCCCGGGGGACCTTGAGGGCCCGGGCGGGGCCATGCCCCATTGCTGCGACGGGAACCGCTGGTCGGGACGCGCCGCTGCCGGCGGGGTCAGCGGCGTCGGGGTCGGCGCGGGGGTGTGCGGCGGGGTGTGCGGCGGGTTGTAGGCCGGGTGCAGCGGCACGACCGGTCGCTGGGCGGGGACCGGGGCCGGGGTGGCGGCGCCCCCGGGACCCGCGAGCCAACCGGCCAGATCGTCGCGCATGGCGGCCGCGCTGCGCGGGCGCAGCGCCGGGTTCTTCGACAGGGCGGAGATGACGACCGCGTCCAGCTCGGGCGGAACGGCCGCGTTCCGCGCCGAGGGCGGCTGCGGGGTCGTGTGGACGTGCGCGTACATCACCGTGAGCGGTGTCGGACCGGGGAACGGGACGGTGCCGGTGAGGAGTTCGGTCAGCATGCAGCCGACCGCGTACAGGTCGCTGCGGGCGTCGACCTCACGGTCCTCGATCTGTTCCGGCGACATGTAGCCGGGGGTGCCGAGGGCGGATCCGGTGCCGGTGATCCGGGTCAGCGAGTGCACGACGCGGGCGATCCCGAAGTCGGCGACCTTGACGGAACCGGACGAGGTGATCAGGACGTTGGACGGCTTGACGTCCCGGTGTACCAGCCCGCGGGAATGGGCGTGGGCGAGCGCGTCCAGGATGTCGCAGGTGATCCTGACGGCGCGTTCGATGTCGAGCCTGACCTGGCTGCGGGCCAGGTCGGCGAGGGTGCTGCCGTCGACGTACTCCATCACGAGGTACGGCACGATGTCCTCGCCCGTCCGCACTTCGTCCTGGTCGTGGACGGTCACGATGCCGGGGTGGTTGAGCCCGGCGGCGGCCCGCGCCTCGCGTGCGAAGCGGCGCCGGGCGTCGGCGTCACGGGCCAGCTCCGGCAGCAGCGTCTTGAGCGCGACGGTTCTGCCGAGCCGGGTGTCGTACGCGAGATGGACCCGGGCCATGCCTCCGGAGCCGAGCAGCTCCCTGATCTCGTACCTGTCCCCGAACAGCGCGCTGTCCATCGCAACCCCCGACCCCCCGGCCCGCCCGGTGTGAACCCCGCGCGAACCCTGCGAACTCTGTCTGCGATCCCCTGGCGACAACAGTAGAGGGCGACGCCGACAACGGCGCCGCCCTCTCCCATTCCCCCTCGGCCCCCCGAGTCCCCCTCGGGCCCGGATCCGGTCGGATCCGGACGTCTACACGTCCTCCTCCGCTGCCTTACGGCGGCGCGAGGTCAGGTACAGCGCGCCTCCGCCGACCGCGACGAGACCGGCCGCGCCCGCGGCGAACAGCGGGGTGTTGGAGCTGCTGCCGGTCTCGGCGAGGTTCTGGGCACCGGGCCCGGTCTGAGGCTTGCTCCCACCGCTCTCACCGCTACCGCCGTTCCCACCGCCCCCGCCGGATCCGCCCGAACCGCCGCTGCCGCCGCCGGAGCCGGACTGGCCGCCGGTGGCGCCACCCGAGTCGGCACCGCCCGACGATCCACCGTTCGACGCTCCCCCGGACGAACGCCCGCCGCTGGAGCCGCCGTCGGAGCCCCCACTGGATCCGCCGCTGGCCCCGCCATTCGACGCGCCGCCATTCGAGGCCCCGCCGTTGGAGGCCCCGCCATTCGACGCCCCGCCCGTCGTGGGATCGACCACCGTCGGTGTCTCGCAGGTCGCCCTGACCAGCGTCACCTTGCCGCTGACATCGGCGACGTTCAGATTGAGCGGGTTGACCTTCACCGTCAGTTCCAGCGCGGTGGCGGCCGCGGTACGCGAGGTGGTCTCGGTCTTCGACAGGTCGAGGCTGACCTCGCCCACCGCCGGCACCGCCACCTTCGTCGTCCCCGTGGCGGTCAGGGTGATCTTCTTGCCGAGGACCCACACCCCGACCAGGGTGGACGAAGCGGTCGGCTTCTTTCCGGCCTCACAGGCCGCCTTGGACGTGACCGCCTCGATCTTGATCAACGACAGCAGCGGTAGACCCGGCACATGCACCTCGGCGCGGGCCAGGTTCGCGTATCCCTCCGCCTTGCGGGCGTCGGCCGTGGCCCTGGCGGTCGCGACATCGGCCCGCAGCATGCTGAACGGCTTGCCGTGATCCACACCGTCCAGCTGCGCGGTGAGCGCGGTCTCATTGGCGTCGGCCGGTGCCTTCACATCGTTGAGAGAGACGTTCAACGGTACGTCGACCGTCTTGTTCAACAGCGATACGTCAAGACCCGCGCGCAGCACGGTCGCGGTGGACCTGCCGCCGCCGGATCCGCCGGAACCGCCGGAACCGGATGCGCCGGAGGTGTTCGCCTGGGACGCCGGGGCGGCGGCCAGGGCACCTGCCGCCAGCGCGACGGCCGCGCCGATGGCGGCGGCCGAACGGCGTGCGGGCAGGCTGAAGTTGGAGCTGTACACGGTGGAACCCCCACGAGTGGCTTGGAGTCGGCGGCGGCGCTGAAGGGGACAACGCGCTCGCCGGCGACCTCGGTCCCGCCATATTTACGCACTGAGAGTGAACTGGCGACTACCTGAAGCGAGTTCACCCATACGGGTGGTTTCCGGCATTGTCTTCGAATCCTGCTGCACGGCCGTTCCCACCCGTCACCCGTGCCACGTGATGACGGCCCCCACCCCGGTTGACGCACGGAGGCGTACGCGATGGTGCACAACGACCAACGGCCGCTCCGCGTAACGCTGCGTCAACCCACCACACGTCCGCGCAGCACGATGCGCCGGGGATCGGCCAGCACCCGCACATCCGCGCGCGGGTCGGCGGCGTACACGACCAGGTCGGCGGAGGCACTCTCGGTGAGGCCGTCGCGTCCGAGCCATTCGCGGGCCGCCCAGGTCGTGGCGGAAAGGGCGTCGACCGGCGGGAGACCGGCCTTGACGAGTTCGGCGACCTCGGCCGCCACCAGGCCATGGGCCAGCGAACCGCCCGCGTCCGTGCCGGCGTAGATCCGGATGCCGGCGTCGTACGCGGCGCGCACCGTGTCGTAGCGGCGTTCGTGCAAGCGCCGCATATGGGCGGCCCACCGCGGGAACTTGGCCTCGCCGCCCGCCGCCATCGAAGGGAACGTCGCGATGTTGACCAGGGTCGGGACGATGGCGACGCCGCGTTCCGCGAAGAGCGGAATGGTGTCCTCGGTCAGCCCGGTGGCGTGCTCGACGCAGTCGATGCCCGCCTCGACGAGGTCGCGCAGCGAGTCCTCGGCGAAGCAGTGCGCGGTGACTCGCGCACCCTCCTCGTGGGCGGCGGCGATCGCCTCCTCCAGGGCGCCGCGCGGCCAGCAGGCCGTCAGGTCACCGGCCTCGCGGTCGATCCAGTCGCCGACGAGCTTCACCCAGCCGTCGCCGCGCCGCGCCTCCTGGCGGACGTACGCCGTCAGGTCGCCCGGCTCGATCTCGTACGCGTAGTTGCGGATGTAGCGGCGGGTCCGCGCGATGTGACGGCCGGCCCGGATGATGCGCGGCAGGTCCTCGCGGTCGTCGGCCCAACGGGTGTCGGAGGGCGACCCGGCGTCGCGCAGCAGGAGGGTGCCGGCCTCGCGGTCGGTCAGCGCCTGCTTCTCCGCGCTCTGCTGGTCCACCGGGCCGTGGGTGTCGAGGCCGACATGGCAGTGCGCGTCGACCAGGCCGGGCAGTGCCCAGCCCTCGACGGTGGTCATCTCCCGCGTGCCGGCCGGCCGGTCGTACGAGATCCGGCCGTCCAGCACCCACACCTCGTCCCTGACGTCCTCCGGCCCGACCAGTACCCGGCCCTTGACGTGCAGCGCCCCGCGATCACCCATGACACTCATGCCCAGCACCCTAAAAGGTCGGAGGTACGCTCGCGACGGCGCGCTCGCCATCGGCGGCGGCCTGGGACCGTATGTGCGCGCTCTGCGGGACGCCGCGCCGGTCGCGACGACGCTGCGGGTGCCCGCGGGCACCGATGCCACCGCGCTGGTGGCGCGGACGCTCGCCCTGGACCCGTCGGTCCCGCTCGTCGCGGGCGGCGGCGCGCTCGCCATGGAGATGATCCGCGTGAACCACTACGGCCCCGACGCGGATCCCGCCGTGGTCGCGCGGAGCGTGGCCGCACTGGGCACGGCGCTGTCCGAGTAGAACGCCGTCAGAAAAACACGAAAACCACTTCCGGGAATTCCAACCTCTCCAGGGAGAATTCTCCGGAAGACCCCGGAAGCCTTCTCCCGAATGGCTTCTGCCCAGCCTTCCGAGGTGTAAACGCCAAGATTTCATTAATGCTCCGGAACGATTCCGGTGGTGCCCTGGTGATGTGACGGACTCCACATCGCAGTCGAATAGACCGGTAATGTCCTGACAAATCCCCGGTTCTCGACTGGATCTTGGCCACCCGCGCCCGCTCGCGCGATAACACGAGCCTCTCGACACGTAAAGACCCTGGCCCCATGCAATTCCTCTTTCTGCTCGGTAGGTTCATTCCGCATGAACGCCGCTACGGAATTGAAATCGCCCGCCGCTCCCGCATTCCTCGACGCCCCCTCTGTCGAGGACGGCGGAGCGATGTGGCGTATTGCCCGTGACTCACAGACCCTCGACCTCAACTCCTCGTACAGCTATCTGCTGTGGTGCCGCGACTTCGCCGGCACCTCGGTGGTGGCCCGCTCCGCGGATGGCGTTCCGGTGGGCTTCGTGACCGGGTACATCCGCCCCGAGGCGCCGCAGACGCTGGTCGTCTGGCAGGTGGCCGTCGATGCCGGGCAGCGCGGCCGCGGTCTGGCCGCGGCGATGCTCGACCACCTCGCCGTACGGGTCGCCGCAGGTGGCATCCGCCGCGTCGAGACCACGATCACTCCGGACAACGCGGCCTCGCAGCGGCTGTTCGCCTCCTTCGCCGAGCGGCACGGCGCACCCGTCGACCGCGAAGTCCTCTTCCCCGGCGCCCTGTTCCCCGACGGGCACGGCTCCGAGGAGCTGTTCCGCATCGGCCCGCTGGCCTGACGCCACGGCGCGCCCCTCAGAACTTCGCTCCACCCCTCGCTCCACCGAATTCACGAATTCACGAATTCATCGAAAGCAGGCACCTGTGACCATCACCCCTCCCGACATGTCCGTCTTCGAGACCCTGGAGTCGGAGGTCCGTAGTTACTGCCGCAGCTGGCCCGTCGTGTTCGACCGCGCACAGGGCAGCACGATGTACGACGAGGACGGTCATCCGTATCTCGACTTCTTCTCCGGCGCCGGCGCGCTCAACTACGGGCACAACAACCCGGTACTGAAACGGGCGCTGCTGGACTATCTGGAACGCGACGGGGTCACCCACGGCCTGGACATGAGCACCGCCGCCAAGCGCACCTTCCTCGAGCGCTTCCAGCAGGTGATCCTGGAGCCGCGCGGCCTGGACTACAAGGTGATGTTCCCCGGCCCGACGGGTACCAACGCCGTTGAGGCGGCGCTCAAGCTGGCCCGGAAGGTCAAGGGCCGCGAATCGATCGTCTCCTTCACCAACGCCTTCCACGGCATGTCGCTCGGCGCGCTCGCCGTCACCGGGAACTCGATGAAGCGGGCCGGCGCGGGCGTCCCGCTGGTGCACGGCACCCCGATGCCCTTCGACAACTACTTCGACGGCCGGGTGCCGGACTTCCTGTGGTTCGAGCGGCTGCTGGAGGACCAGGGATCCGGCCTCAACCAGCCTGCCGCCGTGATCGTCGAGACGATCCAGGGCGAGGGCGGCATCAACGTCGCCCGGCCGGAGTGGCTGCGGGCGCTGGCCGATCTGTGCAAGCGCCGCGACATGCTGCTGATCGTCGACGACATCCAGATGGGCTGTGGGCGCACCGGCGGGTTCTTCTCCTTCGAGGAGGCCGGGATCACGCCGGACATCGTCACGCTCTCGAAATCCATCAGCGGCTACGGCATGCCGATGTCCCTCCTGCTCCTCAAGCCGGAGCTGGACATCTGGGAGCCGGGCGAGCACAACGGCACCTTCCGCGGCAACAACCCGGCGTTCGTCACCGCCACCGCCGCCCTGGACGCCTATTGGGCCGACGGCCAGCTGGAGAAGCAGACGGTGATGCGCGGCGAGCAGGTCGAGTCGGCGCTGCGGGAGATCTGCACCGCGCAGGCGCGAGCAGGCGCCGAGTACCGGGGCCGGGGTCTGGCCTGGGGCGTGCAGTTCATCGACCCGTCGGTGGCGGGCAAGGTCTGCGCCCGCGCCTTCGAGCTGGGGATGCTGCTGGAGACCTCCGGCCCGCGCAGCGAGGTCGTCAAGCTGCTGCCGGCCCTGACCATCACTCCCGACGAACTGGACGAGGGGCTCCGCATCCTCGCCCGGGCCGTCAGTGAATCCCTCAGCGAAACCGTCTGAGCACAGGTCTGAACACAAGACCGTCAGAACACGAGCGGAAAGAAAGCAGAGGCAGGCACGTGATCGTCAGATCCTTCAAGGACATCGAGGGCACCGACCGCGATGTGACCGCCGAGACCGGCACCTGGCGCAGCAAGCGCATCATTCTCGCCGCCGAGGGCGTGGGCTTCTCGATGCACGAGACCGTGATGTACGCGGGAACCGTGACGTCGATGTGGTACGCCAACCACATCGAGGCGGTGCTCTGCGTCGACGGTGAGGGCGAGCTGACCAACGACGAGACCGGCGAGACCTACTGGATCTCCCCGGGAACCCTCTACCTTCTCGACGGCCATGAGCGCCACACCATGCGGCCCAAGAGCGATCTGCGCTTCGTCTGTGTCTTCAACCCGCCCGTCACCGGGCGGGAGGTGCACGACGAGAACGGCGTCTACCCGCTGCTGACCGAGCCCGAAGGAGCCTGAAGCCATGACGACGACCACCGACATCACCACCAGCCGGTACCCGACGCGCGGCGCGTCCGAGGTCTCGACTCCCCGTCAGGACCCGGTCGTGTGGTCCGGCTACGGCACCCCGGGGCCGATCCAGCCGGCCGAGCTGCGCGGCTACGACCGCGACGGATTCCTCACCGTCGACCGGCTGCTGATGCCCGGCGAGGTGGACCGCTACCGCCAGGAGCTGGACCGGCTGTGCGCCGACCCGGAGATCCGGGCCGACCCGCGGGCGATCGTCGAGCCGAAGTCCCAGGCGATCCGTTCGGTCTTCGAAGTCCACAAGATCAGTGCGGTCTTCGCCGAGCTGGTGCGCGATCCCCGGCTGGCGGACCGCGCGCGCCAGATCCTCGGCTCCGACGTCTACGTCCACCAGAGCCGGATCAACGTCAAGCCGGGGTTCGGGGCGTCCGGCTTCTACTGGCACTCGGACTTCGAGACCTGGCACGCCGAGGACGGCCTGCCCCGGATGCGTGCGGTGTCCGTCTCGGTCGCGCTGACGGAGAACCGTGACACCAACGGCGGGCTGATGATCATGCCCGGCTCGCACCGTACGTTCCTCGGCTGTTCGGGCGAGACGCCGCAGGACAACTACAAGCGGTCGCTGAAGATGCAGGAGGCCGGCACCCCGTCGGACGAGGCGCTCACCGGGCTGGCCGAGGAGCACGGCATCAAGCTGTTCACGGGCGCGGCGGGCTCGGCGACCTGGTTCGACTGCAACTGCATGCACGGTTCCGGCGACAACATCACACCCTTCCCGCGCAGCAACGTCTTCATCGTCTTCAACAGCGTGGAGAACCCGGCGGTCGAGCCCTTCGCGGCGCCGGTCCGGCGGCCGGAGTTCATCGGCGCACGTGACTTCACCCCGGTGCGGTAGCGGAGGACCGCGTTCTTCGTGGTGGAGGCCAGGCACCCGCACCCGGTGGTGCCGCTCAGCCTGTTCCGTACCCAGGCCGTCGCGGTGTGCGTGGCGGCGGGCTTCGCGCTGAGCGCCGCCTTCTTCGGGATGGTCTTCGTGCTCAGCCTGTTCTTCCAGCAGGCGCGCGGGCAGTCGGCGGTGGCGGCGGGCGCGATGTTCATCCCGATGACCGCGCTGCTCGCGCTGGTGAACGTGGCCGCGGGCCGGCTCGCGACCCGCTACGGCCCCCGGCTCCCTATGGCGGCGGGGCAGTTGGTGACGGCGGCGGGTCTGCTGATGCTGCTGACCGTGGACGCGGGGACGCCCACCCTCCTGCTGGCCGCGCTGCTGATGCCGCTCGGCCTGGGCGGAGCACTGGCGGTGCCGCCGCTGACCGCCGCTCTGCTGGACGCGGTTCCGGCGGACCGGGCCGGGCTGGCGGCGGGGGTGCTCAACGCGGGCCGGCAGACCGGGCTCCGCCGGTTCCCGGCCGGGGTGCACGAAGCGGTCCTGGCCGGGACCCGCGGTGATGACGAGTGCGCCGTCGTCGTAACTCCGGCCGGTGCCCGGTCCGTACGCCCGCAGCTCGAAGGGCAGCCCGTCGACGGCGGGAACCTCCGAGCCGGGGTGGCGCACGGTCAGATCTCCAGCCGGCCGTCGAAGCGGCGCGGGAGGTTCAGCGGGTTCTCGTCGCGCAGTTCGGCGGGGAGCAGCGCGGGCGGGGTGTCCTGGTACGCGACCGGGCGTAGCCAGCGCTCGATGGCGGTTCCGCCGACGGAGGTGGAGGTCGAGGTGGTCGCCGGGTACGGGCCGCCGTGGTGCTGGGCGGGGGCGACGGCGACGCCGGTCGGCCAGCCGTTGACGAGCAGCCGGCCCGCCAGTGGGGTGAGTTCGGCGAGCAGCGCGGTGGCCGGGCCGTCCGCCAGCCCGGCTTCCTCCTCGCCGATGTGGACGGTGGCGGTGAGGTTGCCGGGCAGCCGCTCCAGCACGGCGGAGATCTGCGCGCGGTCCTCGTAGCGCGCCACGACCGTCACCGGGCCGAAGCACTCCTCGAGCAGCAGATCGTGCGGGCCCTCCGCGGCCAGCCGGCCGGCCGGGACGGTCAGATACCCGGCGCTGACGGTGTGCTCGCCGCCCGAGCCGGGGGTCACCGGGGCCTCGACGCCGGGGAGCGCGGCCCTGGCCTCGACTCCGGCGATGAAGGCGTCGCGCATCCGGACGTCGAGCAGCACGCCCGCGTCGGAGTCGCTGACGGCCGCAGTGAGGGACTTGAGCAGCCGGTCGCCCGATTCGCCCGCCGGGGCCAGCACCAGTCCCGGCTTGACGCAGAACTGGCCGACGCCCATGGTCATGGACCCGGCGAGTCCCGCGCCGATCTGCTCGGCCCGCTCGTCCGCCGCGGCCTCGGTGATCACGACCGGGTTGAGGCTGCCCAGTTCGCCGTGGAAGGGGATGGGCTTGGGGCGGGCCGCGGCCGCGTCGAACAGCGCCCGGCCGCCGCGTACGGAACCGGTGAATCCGGCGGCGCTGACCAGCGGGTGCTTGATGAGGTCGATACCGGCCCGGAAGCCGTGGACGACGGAGACGACGTCCGCGGGCAGCCCGACCCGGACGGCGGCGCGGCGCAGCACACTCGCGCACAGCTCGGAGGTGGCCGGGTGGTCCGGATGGGCCTTGACGACGACCGGGCAGCCGGCGGCCAGCGCGCTCGCGGTGTCGCCGCCGGGGACGGAGAACGCCAGCGGGAAGTTGCTGGCCGAGTAGACCGCGACGACGCCGAGCGGGATCTTGTAACGCCGCAGGTCGGGGCGGGGCGCGGGCTTCGCGCCCGGGTCCGCGTGGTCGATGACGACCCCCAGGAAGGCGCCCTCGTCGACGATGTCGGCGAACGCGCGCAGCTGGAAGGTGGTGCGGGCGAGCTCACCGGTCAGCCGGCCGGGGCCCAGCGCCGTCTCGGCGTCGGCCGCCTCCAGGACCTGCGGGCCGGCCTCTTCCAGGAGGTCGGCGGCGGTACGCAGCAGCCGGGCACGTACGCTGCGGTCGGCGAGCGCGGGCGCCGCGGCGGCCGCGGCGCGTACGGCGGCGTCGATCTCCTGCGCAGTGGCCTCATCCGCCACCTGCTCCCGCTGCTTCCCGGTACGGGGGTCGACGGACCAGACTGGAACAGCCACCGGGGGAACCTCCAGATTTACCTCATGCGGATCAGGCACTGTTCGGTATGCTGAACAGTGTCTTCACTTATGAATCTTTGAACCATTCCGGAGCCTACTTGCAGGGTCCGGGGCCGAACAAGAGGGGTCAGGACGATGTCTGCTGGCGACGGTGGCGGTTCTCAGGTCAAGTCCGCGGTCCGCACGGTCGAGCTGCTGGAATTCTTCGCGGGACGCCCCGGTATGCACAGCCTCGCGGCCGTACAGGAATCCGTCGGCTACCCGAAGTCCAGCCTTTACATGCTGCTCCGCACCCTAGTCGAGCTCGGCTGGATCGAAACCGATGCCACCGGTACGCGCTACGGAATCGGCGTCCGCGCCCTGCTCGTCGGCACCTCGTACATCGACGGCGACGAGGTAGTCGCCGCGGCCCGCCCCACCCTCGACCGGCTCTCCGACGACACCAGCGAGACCATCCACCTGGCCCGCCTCGACGGCACCAGCGTCGTCTACCTGGCGACCCGCCAGTCCCAGCACTACCTGCGGCCCTTCACCCGGGTCGGCCGGCGGCTCCCGGCCCACTCCACGTCGCTCGGCAAGGCGCTGCTCGCCACGTACCCCGACGAGCAGGTCCGGAAGTTGCTCCCCGAGACCCTCGAACCCCTCACCGAGCACACCCACACCGACCGCGAGAAGCTCATCGAGGAACTCGCCGTCATCCGCGAACAGGGCTTCGCCGTCGACCGCGAGGAGAACACCCTCGGACTGCGCTGCTTCGGCATCGCCATCCCCTACCGCACCCCGGCCCGCGACGCCGTCAGCTGCTCCGTCCCGGTGGCCCGCCTCACCCCGGCCCACGAACAGATGATCAAGGACGCCCTCTTCGACGCCCGCGACCGCCTGACCCTGGCCACCCGCCGGCTCTGATGTTCCCGTATCGTCACAGAACGTCGACGACCCGGCCTCACTTCGTCGCCCCCGCTCCCACAATGCAAGAATCTACGCGGAGTTGATCACAACGGGGGAACAACGTCGCGAATCGTCCGACGGATTGGCGTGCTGGACCTGGACCGGGATCCGGTCCCCGGGGACCCGTACGAGGTGAAGGAACTCGCCCGCAAGCTGAGCGACTTCGCCGACGACGTGTCCTCGGCGCTGCGCTCGGTGCGCGGGCTGAGCGGCAACAACGCGGTGCAGGACTGGGCCGGTCTGGCCGCCGACGAGTACCGCAAGCAGTTCGGGGACCTGCCGGGCGAGCTGGACAAACTGGAACGCTCCCACCGGCTGGCCTCCGGAGCGCTGGGCACGTACTGGCCGAAGCTGGAGACCGCGCAGGCGGACGCCGACCGGGCGCTGGCCCAGGGCCGGACCGCCCGCCAGGACCTGGATGCCGCCAAGACCACGCAGGGCAACGCCGACGACTGGGTGAAGCGCACCGGCGACAAGTCCAAGGAGTACCAGGCCGATCCCAAGCCCGGCGTGGAACCGCCGTCGGCCGAAGAGGTCCGCACCGCCACGCGTAACGCGCTGGACGCCTCGAACGCGCAGAAGTCCGCGAACACCGCCGTCCACGACGCCCAGCAGCGGCTGGACGCCGCCAAGGAGCTGGCGGCGCAGGCCGCCCACATGCGCGACACGGCGGCGTCGACCGCGGAACACGCCCTGCACGAGGCGTCCGACGCCGGGATCAAGAACAAGCACTGGTGGGAGAAGGCGGTCGACTGGGTCGCCGACCACTGGGACGACATCGTCGCCGTCTGCAAGGTCATCGTCGCGGTCCTGGGCATCGTCGTGGTGATCATCGGCGGCCCGCTCGCCTGGATCGTCCTGGCCGCCGCCCTCGTCGTCCTCGCCGACACCCTCGTCAAATACGCCCAAGGCAAAGCGTCCTTGTGGGACGTGGCGTTCGCCGCACTCGACTGCATCCCGATGTTCAAGGGCCTCACCACCCTCGGCGGCCTCGCCAAGATGGCCAAGGAACTCCCCGTCCTGCTCAAGAGCGGGAAGATGCTGGAGACCATGGCCAACAGCATCCGCAAGGGTGCGAACGGGCTCCGCGAGACCGCCGTGAACATGTTCAAGCGCAACAAGTGCGGCGACCCGATCGATGTGGCCACCGGCGAGATGGTCATGTCCGCCACCGACGTCCAGTTCCCCGGCGTGCTGCCCCTGGTGCTGGAGCGCCACCATGTCTCGTCGTACCGGGCGGGGCGCTGGTTCGGACGGTCCTGGGCCTCCACGCTCGACCAGCGGCTGATCATCGACGACCAGGGCGTGCGGTACACCTCCGAGGACGGGATGATCCTGACCTACCCCGTTCCCCTGCCGGACGCGTCGGTCATGCCCGTGGAAGGGCCGCGCTGGCCGTTGGACTGGGACGGCAGCCCCGGCGGCCGCATGCGAATATCCCGGCCGGAATCCGGCCGCACCCTGCATTTCCAGGCCCTGCTCAGCGGATCCCCCGCGGAACTGCCGCTCGCCGCCGTCACCGATCGCCATGGCAACTCGATCGTGCTCGAGTACGCACCGGACGGAGTCCCCACCGAGGTACGGCACGACGGCGGCTACCGCGTCGGGCTGGTCTCCAGGGACCGGCGCATCACCGAACTCCGCCTGCTCAGCCACCCCGACCAGCCGGTGCTCGTCCGCTACGGCTACAACGGCAACGGTGACCTCGCGGAGATCATCAACTCCTCCGGGACGCCCCTTCGGACGCCTGGCCGGGATCACCGATCCGCTCGGTGGTGTCGCCGCGCTGGCCTGGAACGTCGAGGGAAAGCTGGTCAGCCGTACCCAGTCCGACGGAACGACCGAGCGCACCGACTACCAGCCGGAGGCGGCCGCGGCGGCCGTCGCTGGCTGGGCGGCCCAGGAGTTCGACTTCCCACCCCTCGAGATCTCCACGACGTTCGACCGCGAACGCGGCTATGAACTCACCTGGCCGCGGCAGGACTGATGCAACCACCCGTGAACACCGAGCCGGAGCTGTAGTGCGATTCGCCTTCTCCGCCGATGACCTGCCGCCGCCCTCCGGGTTCGACCTCGGATAGTCCACGCGGCAGGACGGGTCAGACGCGGGTGGACTGGGCGCACTCCTGCCGTCCGTCGAGGGGCTTGCTGCGGTCGTACGGGTCGACCGCGGGTCCGGAGGGGTCCGCGGTGCCGGACGCGGTGTCGTCCGGGCCGATGCTCGGGTGCATGAAGCCGTCGTACACACCGCAGGCCGAGTTGCCGAGGTCGTACCGGTACTCGGACACCCAGAGCTTGCCCCGGGTCACCCGTACGATCTGCGGGTCGGCGACGTCGAAGTCCAGCACGCGCCGGACGATCGCGCGGGAGACGGCCGTCGATCGGCCGTCGGCGGCGGTCACCGCGTAGACGAAGCTGACGTCGGCGTGCACGGCGACCGAGCCGGCCCTGCCCTCCTTGAACGTGATC
>NZ_JASISZ010000059.1:0-17177 GCF_030063355.1 Streptomyces sp. PH10-H1 | reverse complement strand
AACGTGATCAGGCCGCGCGTCTTGATCACGCTGCCGACCGTCTACACCTGAGCCGGGTTGAACCGGCTCACGACGAGCAACGGGTCGTGCTCCTTGTCGGGCTTGCGGAAGGAGGCGTCCCAGCGCGAGGTGATCTCCGTCTGCAAGGGGTCGACCAGGCCCATCGCGATCTGCGGGCGCTCCCCGCGCAGCGTCGCCGGGTTGAGGTTCGTGTCGACCAGGAACTCCTTGGTCCAGCTCAGCGCGGACTCCACCTGCTTGCGCGTCATCCGGCCGACCGGCTTGGCAGCGGGCAGGACGATCCCGGCAGCACCGTCCGCGTACTGGAGGGCCGGCGAGCCTCGGAAGGGCTCTGCGAGCGTCGGGGTGTCCGCCAGCGGGTCGACGGGCGGAGCGGCCGTGGGCGGCGCCGTCTCCGGGGGGAGGGTGGTGGACCCGGCGGTGGGCCGGCCGGAGCTGTCGGAGCGGTAGCCGACCGCGTCGCTTGAGTCCCCGGACGTGCCGGACGTGCCGGACGTGCCGAAGTCGCCGTGCAGCCAGTCCGCCGCGGCGGACGGATTGAGGGCCACCAGGACGACCACGACAGCCAGCGCCACACCCAGCGCTCCGCGCAGCCGGCGGCGCCGGGACGCCCGGCCGTCCATGTCCTGCCAGGCGGGACCGGTGCGCCAGCCCGGCGGCTCCGCCGGCTGCTTCGCCTTCGCGCTCCGCCCCCACCGCTTGTTCTTCTTCTGCTGCTGCTCGGCGAGTTCCGCCTCGCGCCGGAGCCGTTCGGTGACCATCGGGGCGCGTGCCGACGGCTCCTTGGGAGCATCCGCCCGGATATCGCGTTCGGTGTCCTGGACGAACTTCTCCCATACGTCGTCCGATATCTCGGACGGCTCCCCGGAAGCGGGTGGTTCGGTGGTCACGGAAGGCCCCCCACAGGCTGTTTCGGCACGTGAGGGCAGTTGTACAGGCCAATGTTGGAAGCTACAAGTCGGGCGTTGACCGCAGGGCTTCGAGGGCCGAGCGGACGGCTCGCAGGTCCGCGTCGGACGCCAGGCCCGCGTGGTAGAGCCGTGCCTCGGTGGCGCCGAGGGCGGCGGCGTGGGCCAGGTCGGCGGCCAGGGTGCGGGGGCTGCCGCCCATGCCGGTGACGACCGAGAAGTTGGCGGCGAGGACGGTGTCCGGGCGCAGGTGGGGGGCGAAGGGGCTGAGCACGGCGGCCCGTTCGGCCGTGCCGCCGGCGCAGGGCAGGACCAGGCCGTCGGCGTGCGCGAGCACGTCCTCCGCGTCGACGCCGACGTTCGCGCCCGTCCGGTGCGGCCCGGGGTCGGCGTGCAGCAGGATCTGGAAGCCGGGGCCGGCCCCGGCGCGGACCGCGGCCACGATCTCCCGCTGGAAGTGGCGGGCCACCATGGCGCGCCAGGACAGCGTCGCGCCGGCCAGGTCCGCGCCGAGCAGCTTCTCGACCTCGGCCCACTCGGCCGCGCGGTCGGTGGGGCCGGGCTCGCGCTCGCCGGACCAGACGGGCACCAGCGCGGCCTTCACCGCGCTCTGCAGCGCGTCGGCGTCCTGGCCGAGCCCCGCGTAGCCGTCCCGGCAGGTGCGGCAAAAGCACAGCGACATCAGGTACTGGGCCGCCCCGCCGAGCGGCACTCCGCCGATCTTGTCGTGCCCGTGCAGATGGGCGAGGCCGTACCAGCCGCAGGACTCCAGTTCGGTGCCGTCGGTGCCCGGCCGGACCGCCGCCTCCACCGCGAGGTCGGCGGCGTAGGCGCGCACCTCGGGCTGGGCGATGCAGGGCGCCCACGAGTAGCGGTCGCCGTACGCGTTGCGCACGGAGGTGCGCGGGAACTCCTCGCCCAGCCGGGAGTTGTGCGCGAGGACCACCCACGAGTGGACGGACAGCCCAGCCGCCGACAGCGCCGCGGCCGCCTCCCCGTAGGCGTCCGTCGCGGGAACCCACGCCTGCGGGTACGGGCGCAGCGAACGCCCGCTCCAGCGCCGGGGATCCGGCGGGTAGAGCACCGCCGCGTGCCGCGCCGTGACGATGCGCTGCCGCGGATGGCGGGGGGTCAGGGCGCGGGTGGAGTGGTAGGCGGAGGCGAGCGTGACCTGCTGGACGCCGAGGTCGGCGATCCGGCGCGGGGCGTCCGGGTCACCGACGACGTCCCACGGGTAGACGAAGGCGGAGGCTCTCAACTTGGCTCCTCAAGCAGCGGGTCGGCACACGCGTGCCCGATGCTGTCGCACCGGGCACCCGTTCGTCAGCTGTCGCTCAACAGCGCCATTCCGCGCTCGATCAGTTCGGCAAGCTCCTTGACATGAGCGGGCGCGGGCTCGACGAGCGGCGAGCGCACCTCGCCGACGTCCAGACCGCGCAGCCGGACACCGGCCTTCACCAGCGAGACCGCGTAACCGCGGCCCTGGGTGCGCAGCGAGACGAGCGGCCGGTAGAAGCCGTCGATGAGCTTGTTGACGGTCTTGTCGTCACCGGTGTTCAGCGCCTTGTGGAAGGCGAGGGCGATCTCGGGCGCGAAGCAGAAGACCGCCGAGGAGTACAGCAGGACGCCGATGCCGCGGTAGGCGAGGCCGGTGAGTTCGGCGGTGGGCAGGCCGTTGAAGTAAAGGAAGTCGCGCTCGGGAAGGCCGGTGCGCACCTCGCTGATGATCCGCTGCATCAGGTCGAGGTCGCCGAGGCCGTCCTTGAGGCCGATGATGTTGGGGATCCTGGCCAGTTCGACGACGGTCTCGGGGGCGAAGACCGCGTTGTCGCGCTGGTAGACGATGATGTCGAGCCCGGTACCGGCGGCGAGCCCGGAGTAGTGCCGCAGCAGGCCGGCCTGGTCGGGCACGACGAGGTAGGGCGGCATGGCGAGCAGTCCGTCCGCGCCCGCCTCCTCGGCCAGCCGCGCGAACCGCACCGCGAGCGCGGTCCCGTAGCCGGCGCCCGCGACGACCGGCACCCGGCCCGCCGACACCTCGACCGCGGCGGCGACGCAGGCCTGGAACTCCTCGGGGGTGAGCGCGTGGAACTCGCCCGTCCCGCAGCAGGCGAAGACCGCCGCCGCGCCCGCTTCGATGCCTTCGCGCACGTGCGCGCGGAAGATGTCGAGATCCAGCTCACCGTCCGGGCCGTAGGCGGTCACGGGGAAGAACAGCAGGCCGTCGAGGCGCTCGGCAAGTGAGGCTGAGGTCATCGGGTCCCCTTGAAGGTCTGTGCGCTCTTCTGCTGTGCGCTCTTCTGATTAACGTCCATATTCGTGAACGCTGCCACGCTAGGCGAGTCCTACCGCGCCGGTCAAGCGAACGAACACGCCTTGACGGTGGGATGGGCACTCCTTAGCCTGTCCAAGGATATGAATGCCGTCCATGGATATGCCCAGCGATAGCATCAGAGGCAGCTCAGGGACAGCTCAGAGACAGAGGAGAACCCTCATGCCCGCTCCCCGCACCATCCTGCTCACCGGCGCCGCCGGCGGCCTGGGCACCCTGATGCGCGGTCTGCTCCCCGCATACGGCTACGAGCTCCGTCTGCTGGACGTCCTTCCCGTCGACGGCGCGCCGGACGCCATCACCACCGATCTCGCGGACACCGGCGCGCTGCGCGAAGCGGTCAGGGGTGTCGACGCGATCATCCACCTCGCGGGCATCTCCCTGGAAGCCCCGTTCGAGAAGATCCTCCGTTCCAACATCGAAGGGACCTACCACCTCTACGAGGCCGCGCGCCAGGAGGGCGTCCGGCGTGTCGTCTTCGCCTCCAGCAACCACGCGGTCGGCTTCACCCCGCGCCCCACCGGTGACGACCCGCTCATCCCCGTCGACACCCCGCGCCGCCCCGACACCTTCTACGGGCTGTCGAAGTGCTTCGGCGAGGACCTCGCCTCCCTCTACTGGGACCTGCACGGCATGGAGACCGTCTCGCTGCGGATCGGCTCCTGCTTCCCCCGGCCGACCTCCGTGCGGATGCTCTCGGTATGGATGAGCCCCGCCGACTGCGCCCGGCTGCTGCACGCCGCGCTCACCGCCGAGGACGTCCGGCACACCGTCGCCTACGGCAGCTCGGCGAACACCCGCATCTGGTGGGACCTGACGAGCGCCCGCGCGCTCGGTTACGACCCCCAGGACGACTCCGAGCCCTACGCGGCCGACCTCATCGCGGAACAGGGCGAACTCGACCCCGCGAACCCCGACCACGCCCACCTCGGCGGCCACTTCTGCACCCACCCACCGGTCTGGCCGTACTGAGCCGCGCCGGGGCCCACTGAGCCGTATCAGGCCGCTCCGGGGCGGCCCGGGCCGTATCGCTAGGCCATTCCCCGTAGGTGACGCAAGGTAATGGAACCGCAAAGCCGGGCCGATCGTTACGGGTGCATGACCGCAATGACACCCGGCTCGAATGTCCCGCTCTCCGTACCCCGCGTGGCGGTGGACGTCTCCGCACCCGTGCGGCTCGACGTGTCGGGCCTGCTCCTCACCCCCGAGGGCAAGGTGCGCTCGGACGACGATTTCGTCTTCTACAACCAGCCGAACGGACCGGGCGTGACCCACCGCTCGGGCGGCGGCACGGCGCCCGACAGCATCACCGTGGACACCGGGGCCGTCCCCGACGGGATCGAGAAGATCGTCGTGACGGCGAGCCTGGATGCGGCGGGTGCCACCTTCTCCGGCACGGAACCGACCGCCACGATCCGCGATGCCGACAGCGGCACCGTGCTCGCCACCTTCACTCCGCCCAAACTCGGCGCGGAGACCGCGCTCGTGGTCGCCGAGGTCTACCGGCGCGGCGGTGCGTGGAAGGTGCGCGCTGTCGGCCAGGGGTACTCGAACGGGCTGTCCGGCATCGCCACCGACTTCGGGGTGAGCGTGGAGGAACCCGCCGCCGCACCGCAGGCGCCCGCCGCACCGCAGGCGCCCGCCGCACCGCAGGCGCCCGCCGCACCGCAGGCGCCCGCCGCACCGCAGGCGCCCATGGCGCCCCAGGCGCCGCCCGCTCCCCCGCAGGGCTTCGGCCCGCCGCCCGCCATGCCGAGCACTCTCCCGCCGCAGCCCCCGGCCCCGCCCGCCGCCCCGGCCGCGCCGCCCGCGCCCGGGAAGATCAACCTCGACAAGGGCCGGGTCAGCCTCCAGAAGAACCAGTCCGTCTCCCTGGTCAAGGGCGGCAAGCCGCTGATGTCCTCCGTGAAGATGGGCCTCGGCTGGGAGCCCGCCTTCGGCGGCAAGGCCATCGACCTGGACGCGTCCGTCATCGCCTACGGCCCGAACCGCAACCACATCGAGACCTGCTACTTCGGCCGGCTCAGCATCATCAACGGCGCCATCCAGCACGCCGGCGACAACCTCACCGGCGCGGGCGCGGGCGACGACGAGTCGATCACCGTCCACCTCGGCGGCCTGCCCCCCGAGGTCACCGGTCTCGTCTTCACCGTCAACTCGTTCTCCGGGCAGAAGTTCAACAAGGTGGCCAAGGCGTACTGCCGACTCCTGGACGGCGCCACCGGCGAGGAGCTGGTGCGCTTCGACCTGACGAACGGCGAGGCCCGCACCGGGGTCCTGATGTGCAAGATGATCAAGCAGTTCTCGGGCGAGTGGGAGATGACCGCCCTGGGCGAGTTCGTCGACTCCCGCACCGCCAAGGGCATGGTGAAGCCGGCCGCCGCGGCGCTCTGACTGCACCGCGGCCGGCCCGGATCCATCGGGTCAGCAGCGCTTCTGCCGCCGCCAGGGGCCGGTGATCGCCAGCATGATCCCCGGCTCCTGGATGTTGGCGAACAGAGTGTGGCCGTCGGGTCGTAGACCAGACCTTCGATGAGCGGCACCGGTGCGGCCGAGAAACCCGCCGGCAGCCCGAGCAGGCCCTGCGGGTCCTCGACGATCGGGCCGTGGCCCAGCTCGGGCGCGCGGCGCCCGACGGCAACATGAACTGCATTCGGCCACGGGCAGGCAACATATTGATGAGCTCAACAACTCGTAAAGAATCTTCGTATACAAGGCCAAGAACTGACCAATACCCTTTACTGCAAGATTTCATGCGAGAACACTTGACCGCCGCCGCGCAGGGACATAGACCTGAGGTATCCGCAAGCAACCGCGGGGAGGGCGAGCCGGTGAACGTGAAACAGGCCCGCCTCCTACATGAGGACCGGCTTCTCAAGCTGGCCAACGTGACCGGGGTCGGCACCGGGAGGGACGAGCACTCGGGTGAGGACGTCATTGTCGTCTTCGTCACCCGGAAAGTGCCCCTTGCCGACCTCCGAGTTGAAGATGTGGTTCCGACCGAATTGGACGGCGTGCCGGTGCGCGTGCTCGCCATCGGCGAAGTGACCGCACAGAACGATTAATTCTGCGCATGGTCTGCCGCGACGCCCATGTGGCGCCGGAACCGCGAATTCCGGAAAAAGAAAATGAGGAAGAGGTGGTCCGGCATGAGCCGGCCCGAGATGATGCGTGGTCCCACCGGGGGGCACGTAAGCGATTCCTCCAAGCGTCAGGCACTCTCCGATTTCCTCCGGCCGCAGTCTCCGCTCTCCAACGTCGTCGGCTTCGGCCACGGCGTGAAGTGGACCGGCGGACAGCCGACGGGCGAAGAGGCGGTCCTCGTCTTCGTGACGCAGAAGCTCCCCGAGTCGATGCTTCCCGAACGCGATGTGATTCCGCGTCAGATGGACGACGGCACTCCGACCGATGTGCTGGCCGTCGGACATGTCGCCGCCCAGCAGCGGCAGCACCGTGAACTCCAGCGTGACGGCTCCCCGTTCCGAGCCGACGGCACCCTGTCGGACCAGCAGTTACAGCTGGAGGAACTGGGCCTGAGCCTGACGGAGCCGCAGGTGCTCAAGCGCCGTATGCGCCCCGCGCCGTCCGGCTTCTCGGTCGGCAATGTCGCGGTGACGGCCGGCACGCTGGGCAGCGTGGTGTACGACTTCCTGCCCGGTGCCACCACCGACCCGCCGGGACCCGGCATCGGTTCGCCCGCGCAGTTCTACATCCTCAGCAACAACCACGTCCTCGCCGACTCCAACCGGGCACAGATCGGCTCGTCGATCGTGCAGCCCGGCGTTTTCGACGGCGGACAGGACCCGGCCGACCGGATCGCGACATTGAGCCGCTTCATCCCGGTCCAGTTCGCCCCGCAGACCCCGCTCGACCAGCAGAACAACGTGGTCGACTGCGCGCTCGGCCAGGTGGAGTTCCAGGACGCCACCCGGGAGCAGTACTTCAGCGGCGCACCGCGCGCCTGGCGCCGCAAGGCCAATGTGGCCGTCGGCGACCTGGTCAAGAAGAGCGGCCGGACCACCAATCTCACCATCGGCCGGATCGTCGCGATCGACGCCGTCATCGACGTCAATTACGGCACCGCCGGCACCGCCCGGTTCAAGGACCAGATCCTCACGACCAGCATCTCCGCGGGCGGCGACTCCGGTTCCCTGGTGACCTCGCTCGACAGCGTCGCCATGGGCCTGCTCTTCGCGGGCTCGAACACCGTCACCGTTCTCAATCACATCGAGAACGTACGCGCTCTGCTTCGCGTCGAAATCGCCGAGCAGCTGGCCTGAGAGGGGGAATCATGACGACCCAAGCGCAGCAGAAGAAGCAACGTCAGCAGCGTTCCGAGTATCGGTTCATCAACCCCCAGGGCGCCGAGGTCAAGACCCGCGACGAGGCGTTCGGAGCACAGACCGAGGTGTCCGCGAAAGCGGTCGAGACCTCGGCGAAGCTCGAACTGCACAATGGCGCGGTGACCTTCGGCATCGAAGTCACCTACAACCCCAACACCTACCCGCATGTGATCACCGGCGGTCAGATCATCTCCGGCATCTGCGGAGCGCCGTGGGACATCACCGGCGGCTACCTCGGCGAGCAGATCAAGCTCGACGCGAAGCGGTCGGGGCAGGGTTCCTGCGCCAGCACCATCACGATCGTCGGCGAGTACCAGAACCCGCCGGCCTACCGTGGCACCTACGGATTCGACGGGGCGTCGTCCTCGTTCAAGCACACGACGAAGTACGAGTGCTGATCGGGATCCCATCCCTCAATCGCCGGCCGGGCTCGAAAACTGAGCCCGGCCGGCGCCGGCCCTAGCCTTCGGAGCCCGCTTTCGAGCGGGCCTTGAACGCGGCCTTGCGGGCGGTCTTGGCGATGGCCTTGTCGGGGTGGAGCCGTCCCATCGCCTCCAGGACGTCCGAGGTGGCCGGGTGGTCGACGCGCCACACCGCCTCGAAGAAACCGTCGTGCTGCGCGACGAGGTCGCGCACGAGTTCGCCGAGCAGCTCGGGGCCGCTGTCCGCGTCGAGTTGCGCGGCCAGGGTGTCGACGGTCAGCCAGAACACCATCGCCTCGTCCGGCGCCGGGACGTCGCCCGCTCCGCGTTCGGTCAGCCACACCCGGGCCAGCCCGCCGATCTGACGGTCGTCGAGTACGTCGCGCAGCGCGGGTTCGGCCTCGGGGCCGAGCAGGCTGAGGGTCTGCTGGCACATCAGCCGGCGGCCGGGCGCTCCCAGGTCGTCGCCGGTGGAGGCCGCGAGGAGTTCGCGCGCGGCGGCGCCGGGCTCACGGCCGCTCAGCCAGAGTTCGGCCTCGGCGCGGGCCGCCTGGTCCGGGTAGTCGGTCAGCGCGTCCAGCAGCACGTCCGCGGTCCGGTCGGTGAGGTCGCCGGTGGCGGGCGCGTGGGCCCCCGCGTCGAGCAGCCGGGCGCGCACCCCGAACACCCCGAGCGGGGTGAGCCTGACCATGCCGTAGCGGGAGATCTCCTCGGGGTCGAGTTCGCCGGAGAGGGCTTCCGCCTCCTCCTCGTCCGTCTCCTCGATCAGCGCGTCGTCGACCGGCTGATACTCGATCAGCCCGGTGGGGGCGAGCAGCCGGAAGTGGTCGTCGAGGCGCATCATGACCTCGGTGACCTCTTCGAGGATGGCGTCCGTCGGGTCGTCCATGTCCTCGGGGACGACGAGCGAGGCCGCCAGGACGGGCAGCGGTACGGATTCGTGCCCGTCCTCCTCCATCGCGCTGTACGCGTACAGGTTGGCGAGCGCCGCGTCGAGGAACTCGGACTCCTCCTCGGGGTCCCAGTCGAGGGCGTCGAGGTCCAGTACGCCGTCCTCGCCGTCCTGGTCGTCCCCGCCGATCGCGGCGCGCAGCCCTTCGAAGTCCGGTGAGGCGGCCTCGGCGAGCGCGGTCTCCGCCGTGGCCAGCCACACCTCCAGGACGTCCTGCGGCTCTCCGGCGGTCAGTTGCGCGAGCGCCTCGCCGGGCAGCGCCTTGCCCGCGGGCTCGCCGGGTTCCGTGGCCTCGCCCGCGGCCTCGTCGATCTCCAGCTCGACCAGGCCGGTGTCGATCGCGATGCCCCAGGCCTGCGAGGTCTCGGCGAGTCCGTCCTCGTAGGCCTCGATGCCGAGCTCGGCCGCGGCGCGCAGCCGGTCGTCCTGCGTCAGCTCGCCCATGACGTCGACCCGCGTCTCAGGACCGGCCCAACGCGCCAGCCGGACCGCGCGCTCCAGCAGCGGTACGGCGAGCGCGAGCCGTGCCAGCTCGTCCTCGGGAAGCAGCCGCACCGGCGGCAGGGCGAGGCGGTCAGCGGCCATGACGGGGTTCTCCTCAACAGTGGTGGGGGTGAAGGCACCGCGCTCGTGGCGCCGCGCGACCCAAGCCTAGGGCCTGTCCGGCGGATCATGGGCGGGTCCGCGACGCCTGGCCCGGACCGGCCGGACAGGCCCCGGGCGGGTTGGCGCACGGCACGGCGGATTCATCCGCCGGTCGGCGTTCGTTCCCCTGTCCTCCCCTGACAGGCTCTTGACAACAGGCCTGCCAGGCAAGGAAATTGACGCGCGTAGACCTTTGCCCGCAGACCGTTGACCGCAGAGCGGTGACGCGCTCGCCGGTACCTCTCACGGAGGCCACGTTGACCACCCCTCGCACCATCGGCGCCATCGCCGCCGCCGCTCTCGCGGCCGGGCTGCTCGCCATGCCGCAGTCCGCGAACGCGAACGCGGGCACCACCGCTTCCGCCGCCGATGGCGTGCGTATCCACGACATCCAGGGCGCCACCCGGATATCCCCGCTGAGCGGCCAGGCCGTCAGCGCGGTCCCCGGCATCGTCACCGGCGTCCGCGCCTACGGCTCCTCCAAGGGCTTCTGGATCCAGGACCCGACGCCGGACGAGGACCCGGCGACCAGTGAGGGCGTCTTCGTCTTCACCAGCGCCAGCCCGACGGTGGCGATCGGCGACTCGGTGCTGGTCTCGGGCACGGTCAGCGAGTTCTACCCGGGCGGCAAGGCCGCCGGCGGCCAGTCCGTCACGGAGATCACCAAGCCGGTGGTGACCGTGGTCTCCTCCGGCAACGCGCTGCCCGCCCCGGTGGTCCTGGACAACGCCGCCATTCCCGCCGCGTACACCCCGGCCGGCGACCCGGCGGCCACCAACAGCATCGAGGCCCTGCCGCTGCGCCCGGCCACGTACGCCCTGGACCTGTACGAGTCCCTGGAGGGCATGAACGTCCTGGTCGCCGACGCCCGCGTGGTCGGCGCCACCGACCCGTACTCCGAGCTGTGGGTGACGGTGAAGCCCCAGGAGAACCCGTCCCCGCGCGGCGGCACCGTCTACGGCTCGTACACCGGCCAGAACTCCGGCCGGCTGCAGATCCAGTCCCTGATCCCGACCGCCCAGCAGCCCTTCCCGGCCGCGAACGTCGGCGATGTGCTCACCGGCACCACCGAAGGCCCGCTGGACTTCAACCAGTTCGGCGGCTACACCCTCGCCGCCCGCGCCATCGGCACCGTCAAGAACAACGGCCTGCAGCCGGAGACCACCCGCAAGCAGAAGAACGGCGAGCTGGCGGTCGCCACGTACAACGTCCAGAACCTCGACCCGTCCGACCCGCAGGCCAAGTTCGACCGCCTCGCCGCGGGGGTCGTCACTCACCTCGCCTCGCCCGACATCGTCGCCCTGGAGGAGATCCAGGACAACAACGGCGCCGTCAACGACGGTACGGTCGCCGCCGACAAGACCGTGGGCCAGTTCATCGACGCGATCGTCGCCGCCGGCGGCCCGCGCTACCAGTGGCGCTCCATCGACCCGACGAACGGCACCGACGGCGGCGAGCCCGGCGGCAACATCCGCCAGGTCTTCCTCTTCAACGCCGACCGGGTCTCCTTCACCGACCGGCCCGGCGGCGACGCGACGACCCCCGTCTGGGTCGCCAACAACCACGGCAAGGCCGCCCTCAGCGTCTCCCCCGGCCGTATCGCCCCCGGCGACACCGCCTGGGCCGACAGCCGCAAGCCGCTCGCCGGCGAATTCACCTTCCGCGGCAAGCCCGTCATCGTCATCGCCAACCACTTCGCTTCCAAGGGCGGCGACAACGCCCTGACCAGCCGCTTCCAGCCGGTGGTGCGCAGCTCGGAGACCAAGCGCCTGCAGCAGGCCGTTCTCGTCAACACCTTCGTGCACCAGATCCAGGCCGTCCAGAAGGAGGCCAAGGTCGTCGTCCTCGGCGACATCAACGACTACGAGTTCTCCGCCGCCGGCCTCAGGCTCACCGAGGGCCGCGCCCTGAAGGACCTCGTCCTGACCCTGTGCCCCAGCGAGCGCTACTCCTACGTCTTCCAGGGCAACTCCCAGGTCCTGGACCACATCCTCGTCAGCCCGTCCCTCGGCTCGCCGGACTACGACGTCGTGCACATCAACGCCGAGTTCGCCGACCAGGCGAGCGACCACGACCCGCAGATCGTCCGCATCAAGCCGTAACGCCGTCCGGCGCTTACTCGCGCCTCCTCCGTACACCGCGCCCCGTACACCGCGCCCCCCGCGAAGCCTTGTGCTCGCGGGGGCGCGGCCGTTTCCGCTCCTGGGGGCTTGCGCCGTGCCGGTCAGGGCACCCGCCCCGGTGCGGGCTTCGCTTCGTCCCGGACCGTCCGATCCCTTGACTCTCGCCTCACACGGCTCACATACTGACGGCCAAATCGATTTGGCCCCAACGATTCGACCCTTCCCGGGGCCGGACCGGCGGCCAGAGCCGGAGCGAGCCGAACGGAGTTCGACCGTGTCCATCCCCAGCGCCAAGCACCCCGTGGACGAGTGCCGTCCGCTGCAAAAGATGCTGCTTTTCGGCATCCAGCACGTCCTCGTCATGGCCGCGACGCCCATCTCGAGTGTGTTCCTGGTGAGTGCCACGCTCGGTCTCTCCGCGGATCTGACGGTCAATCTGCTGTCGGCCGCGTTCGTGCTCTCCGGAGTCGGAACGCTGCTCCAGTCGCTGGGCCCCTGGGGAGTCGGGTCCCGGCTGCCGTTCGTCATGCTTCCCGGTGGTGCCCCGCTCGTGCTCTTCCTGGCGATCGCCCAGGAGCACGGGGTGCGCACCGCGACCGGCGCGGTGATCCTCACCGGCGTCTTCTACTTCGTCGTACTGCCGGTCTTCTCCCGGTTGCTGAAGTTCTTCCCCACGCTCGTCATCGGGACGATGATCGTGATCGTCGGCGTCAACCTCGTGAAGGTGGGGGCACTGCTGGTCACCGGCAAGCCGGGCTCCCCCGCCTTCGGCGACACCCGCAATCTCCTGCTGGGGCTGGCCACCATCGGCTTCATCATCGCCTTCTACTGGCTGTTCACCGGCGTGCTGCGCCAACTCGCCGTCATGCTCGGCCTGGTCACCGGTACGGCGCTGGCGTTCCTTCTCGGCGGACTCCACTCCGGCGGCACGAGTGGCGGCGGGCTGCTGCACATGCCGCAGCTGCTGCCCTTCGGCACCCCCCAGTTCAGCCTGCTCGCCTCGCTGCCGCTGCTGCTCTACAGCCTCGCCTCGATGGCCGAGGCCACCGGGCAGACGGTCATCAACGGCGAGGCCGTCGGCAAGGAGACCGACGCGCGGCGTGACGCGCCCAAAACCATCCGGGGCGACGCGGTCGTCTCGTTCCTCGGCGGCTTCTTCGGCCTGCCGCTGATGGTCACCAGCGGCGAGAACATCGGGATCGTACGGATCACCGGGGTGCGCAGCCGGTTCGTCACGGTGGCAGCCGGCCTGGTGCTCATCGTCATCGGCGTCCTGGCGCCGATCACCAGGGTGATCATCGCGATCCCCTCGGCGGTGGTGGGCGGCACCGCGATGGTCGTCTTCGGTGTGGTGGCCGTGCTCGGCATGCAGATGCTCAGCCGCAGCCACCTCGACGACCACACCAACACGTTCATCTGCGCCGTCGCGCTCGCGCTGGGCCTGCTGCCGATCCTCATCCCCGGCGTCTACGGCCGGTTCTCACCCAACATCCGGATCCTGCTGGAGAGCGGCGTGGCGGTCGGCGCGTTCACCGCCGCCCTGCTCAACGCGCTGTTCCACCACGTGCGGTCGCCCTTCCAGCGCGGATCCGCCGCCGACCGGATGCCCACCGCCGGCTTCCCCACCCCGGCCTTCGGCCGGGCCCGCACCCAGGACGACCGACCGGGCGTGGCCTCGCCGCAGTGACCCGCGCGTGCCCGCACCTTCGCCTGCCCCCGTACGAAATGAGAGACATGACCAACCCGACTCCCAACCGTCTGCGTGCCGAGCTACCTGCCGAGCTGCGTGCCGCGACGCTGCTGCTGGTACCGGAGGTGGTGCTGTCGCCCGACGGCCCGGTCCGCGACCACGCGGTGGTCGTCGCCGACGGGACCTTCCTCGCCGTCGGCCCGGCACGGCAGTTGGAGCGGGAGTACCCGCACCTGTCGCCGGTCCGCCTGGACGGGGTCGTGCTGATGCCCGGGTTCGTCGACGCCCATCACCACCTCACGCAGAGCTTCGGCTCCTCGCTGGCGTTCGGCGAGCCCTCGGAGATATTCCGCCGGGTGTGGGTACCGCTGGAGAGCGCGCTGGACGAGGAGTCGGCCTATCTCGCCGCGAAGCTGGCCTCGTTGGAGGCGCTGCGCGGCGGCTTCACCACCGTCGTCGACGCGGGCACCCGCGCCCCGATCGACGTGGACGCGATCGCCTCGGCCACCCGCGACGCCGGGATCCGCTGCGTACTGGGGCTGGTCTGCAACGACGCGGACGCCGGCCCGGCCACAGGCCCGCAGGGCGTACTCGCCAACGCCGAGAAACACCTGGCCCGTTACGAGGGCGACGAACTCGTCCACCCGTCCCTCGCCGTCTCGATCCCCGAAGCCGCGACGGAACGCACCCTGCGCGCCACCGCCCGGCTGGCCGCCGAGGCCGGCGCGATCGTGCAGATCCACGTCAACGAACACCTCGCCGCCGTTGAACGGTCCCTGCTCCGGCACGGTCTGCGGCCGTTGGAGTATCTGTACAGGACGGGGGCCCTGGGCCCCCAACTGCTCGGCGCGCACGCGACCCTGCTCACGC
Organism: Streptomyces sp. PH10-H1; assembly: GCF_030063355.1. Classification (GTDB taxonomy): domain Bacteria; phylum Actinomycetota; class Actinomycetes; order Streptomycetales; family Streptomycetaceae; genus Actinacidiphila. The sequence goes on along the minus strand of NZ_JASISZ010000059.1, from coordinate 2,871 downwards.
CTGCCGAGCTGACACTGCTCCATGACACGGGGACGGCGATCAGCTACAACCCGGTGGCCAGCGCCTGGAAGGGCAACGCCGTGGCCCCGGCGACCACGATGGCCGAGATGGGCATCCGCTTCGGCCTGGGCACCGACGGGACCCGGGGCGACGCCTTCCGGCTGGTCGACGCCGCGGAATTCGCCCAGCGCCTCACGTACGGCCTCGCCACCGGCGACTCCTCGTGCGGTGCCGGCTGGACCTGGCTGGAGCACGCCACCGGTGCGGGCGCCGACGCCGTCGGCCTCGGCGCCCGCACTGGTTCGATCACCGCGGGCGCCTGCGCGGACTTCCTCCTGGTCGACGTCACCGGGCCGGAGATGCGCCCGTCGTGGGACCTGACGTGGGAGCTGGTGCGGCTGGCCAACCGCGATCAGATCACCGCCGTGTTCGTGGGGGGCCGAATGCGCCTGTGGCGAGGATGGCCGACCGACTGGGACGGCCCGGCGCTCGTCGAACAGGCGGCCCGCACCGGCCGCGACATCGCGATGCGGGCGCCCATCACCCGAGTCCACCCCACCTCCGCCGAGCACCGCGCCCGGCAGGGCAGTTGGCCGCGATGAGCACCGAAGTGACCGCGGCCCTCGCCCTCGTCGTCGCGGTCGCGGCGTTCGTCCAGGGCACGAGCGGCCTGGGGTTCGCGCTCATCGTCGCGCCGGTGGCCGGGATCGTCGCCCCCGGCCTGCTGCCGGTGTTCCTGCTGGCGTCGATGATCCCGCTGAACCTTTACGTGGCCTGGCGCGAGCGGGGCAGCCTCGACCTGCGCGGGGCGGGCTGGATCACGGCCGCCCGCCTCGCGGCGACACCGGGCGGACTGCTGCTCCTCTGGCTGATCCCGGAGCGGAGCATCGGCCTGTGCGTCGGAGTGGTGACCGTGCTGGCGGCGCTGGCCAGCCTCGCCGCGCCGTCGTTCACCCCCGGGCGCTGGGCCTATCTGAGCGCGGGCGTCATCACGGGATTCACCGAGACCGCGACGGGCGTCGGAGGCCCACCACTCGCGCTGGTCTACCAGCACCGCCCGCCGGCGGAGCTGCGCTCCACGGTCGCGGTCTGCTTCCTGATCGGCGAGATCGCCTCGCTCGCGCTGCTGTTCACCACCGGCCGGGGCCACGCCGCCCAGCTCTGGCCGGCCGTCCTGATGCTCCCGGCGCTGGCGGCCGGCGCCGGACTGAGCCGCCTGGTCCACCACCGCGTCGACGCCGGGAAGATGCGGGCCTTCGTGCTGGCCTTCGCCATCGTCTCCGGCGTTGTCCTCATGGTCGGGACGTGACGCCCGGGGGCGTGACGCCCAGGGACGTGACGCCCGGACGTGACACGTCAGGGCGTGACACCCTTCGTCGCTGCGCCCCCGGACGTGGACCCCCCGGACGAGACGTCTCGGGACGTGACGCGCAGCGAGGAGGCACGGGCCACGATCCGCGGGTCCGGCGCGCGCAGCACGGCGGGAGTGGTGTCGCCGCGCAGCCGGCCGAGCAACAACTCCACCGCGTCGCCCGCGGCCTGGTCCAGGTGCAGATCAACGGCGGTCAGCGGCGGCTCGCAGGTATTGGCCCGGATCCCGTCGTACCGGGTGACGACCAGGACGTCGTCCGGCACGGAGCGCCCGCTGTCGGTGATCGCGCGGACCGCGCCGACGGCCAGTGCGTCCACCATCACGCACAGGGCGTCGATCCGCGGATGCTCCTTCAGCAGCGCGGCGCAGCAGTCGTAACCCGCCTGCTCACCGCCCTGCTCCGGCACCGCCGCGGACGGCAGCCGCCGGCCCTCCTCGGCGGCGAGCCGCTCGAAGACGGCACGGGCGGCGACGGACGAATGCCGGGTGCCGGAGCCGGTGATGAGCGCCGGATACCGCGCCCCCTGTTCCCGCAGATGCCCGAGCAGCAGCTCCGCGACCGCGGAACCCCGCAGGTCCACATACGGCGCCTCCTCCGGCGCCGCCGCCGGACCGCCCAGCACGACGTAGGGCAGTCCGCGCTCCCGCAGCCGCGCCACCACCGGATCGTCCTCCTCGGGCTCGACGACGATCGCACCGTCGATGTCGACCGACTCCAGGCCGGACCCCGACTCGACGGGCGGGACCAGAACGAGCGCGAACCCATGCGTGAGCGCCCGCTCGGCGGCCGCCGCCGCCACCTCCATATAGAACCCCAGCCGCGACGGCCCGCCCGCCACCGCCAGCGGCATCGACGAAGCCAGCGCAATCGCCTGCGCCTGCCCCCGCCGCAACCGCTGAGCCCGCAGATTCGGCCGGTAGCCGAGCTCCAGCGCGACCTTCTTGACCCGCTCACGCGTCCGCGGATCGACCTTCCCCAGCCCATTGAGCGCATGGGAAACCGTCGTCCGCGACACCTCCGCGGCCCTGGCGACATCGGCGATGGTCGGCTGCCGTGCACCGGAAAGAGAAGGGGTCATCTGCGTACGGTCTCCTCGCTCGCGTCCATTCGGCCGGTCGACGCGTTGCCGGACAGTCTCCTTCAGTTTCCCTCACCAGGACGGGCAGGTGAACTTCTCGTCCGGTGTGACCAGGGGCCGCTTCCGCCCTTGTGATCATGGCGGTGTCTCGCACCGACTGGGACCACATCACCGAGCACGAGCGTGCTGGACTGGATCGAGGAGAACCCTTCGATTAACAACTCTGTGAGCTTGTCCAATATGTCCTCACGCCAGGGCAGTGAGCCAGGCCCTGGACTCAGGCCGCCACGGTGGAGACGGTGGGCGACTCCCGGCGGCAGTCGGCACAGAGGGCGTTCGGGTCGTGGGTGCGGAAGGCGCGGTCGCAGCCGTCGCAGGTTTCCCGGGGGGCGGGGCGGAGGGCGGGTGGCGGGGCGGCTG
>NZ_JASISZ010000058.1 GCF_030063355.1 Streptomyces sp. PH10-H1 | reverse complement strand
TTCTCCTACGACAAACCGGGCTGCACCCGGCCCCGCTGGCGGGGGTTGTCGCGCGGCGGGGGGCCGGGTGCAGCCCGGTTTGTCGTAGGAGAACGTGCGGGTGGCGATTCGGCCGCCGCCTAGGGCGATGCGACGGCCCTCCAAGTAACCGGCTTCCTCAAGTTCGTTGAGGGCGCGGCGGATCGTGGTCTCGCCCTCGAAGAAGCGCAGCGTCAGAGCCTTGGCGGTGACGGACGATCCGTCCGGCAGCGACTGGATGTGCACGGCGAGGCCGATCGCGGTGAGGGACAGCGCCGAGTGCTGCGCGAGGTGGTTGCCCACCACCGTGTATCGGTCGGTGTGACGGTGCCGAACGTGGATGACCCCGGCGCGTGGAGCGTCCTCGGGGAGCGCGGACATGACCGCGCTAAGCTGCGGTGTAGCCATCGGGAAGGTATCGCTTCCTGGTTGGTCAGGCCCTCGGCCGGGATGCCAGTCCCGGTTGGGGGCCGTCTTCATGTGTGGGGTTGTTGCGGCCGACAATATCGCGCTGAACCGGTTATCGGACACCATGTCACCAGATCGGGTGACAGCGGCAGTTGACGGGGTTGGGTTGGTTGGATTTCCCGTTGCCTTTTAAGGATGGCGTGCACCACCGGGGCGTGGATGTACGAGCCCCGGTGGTGGCCTGCGAACGGCGATTCGGCGATACGGTCAGAACTCGATCTCGGCCCAAATGACCTTTCCCGGCCCCTGACGGTCGGCGACACCCCAGCGGGTGGCGAGAGCCGCCACGAGTAGGAGGCCGCGGCCGGTCTCGGAGTCCGAGGCCGGTGGGGCCGGGCAGGCGGACGGCCGGCCCTCGGAACAGGTGTCGGCGACCTCGATACGGATCACCCGCGCGGCGAGCGTGAGGTTCAGCCCGAAGTCCCGGCCGGGGACGCGGCCGTGCGTGGCGGCGTTGGCGGCGAGTTCGGCGACGATCGCCGCGGCGGCGTCGGACGGCTCGCTGTCGTAAGGGCAGCCCCACTCGTCGAGTTGGTGAAGGGCGAGGAGCCGGGCGAGGCGTGCGCCACGGCGAGTGGCCGAGAGTGGCGCTGTGAACTCCCTGGCGGCCACGGCCTGATCGGTGATCACCGCGGTGGGGGTGTTTTCGGACGTCATGCAGTCAACGCTCGTGGCACGGGCGTAGCCTGACCAGGAGCGGAGGCAGTACGGAGAGTTTCCGTCCGGGTACGGACGGTGGCCCGTCCGGGTCGCCGGGCGTGACCTTGGACGTCGGAGGTGGCGGGTATGACCGGTAGGGAACAAGGGCGGCCGCCGGAGGACTCGGGCGGGGACGACGGGACGCCGGATGTCATCCTCAAAGCCATCGGGAAGCAGATCAAACTCCTGCGGGAGCGGGCCGGTCTGACCCAGGCGGAGTTCGGCAAGCGGATCGGCTACGGGGAGGAACAGGTCTCCTCCGTGGAGCGGGGACGGCGGCCGCCGAAGCCGCAGTTCATCGACTCGGCGGAGAAGGTACTGAACGCGGGCGGCCTGCTTCACGCGCTCCAGCCGGAGATCGAGCAGGCCCGATACCCGGCCCGGTTCCGGGACTTCCCGAAGTGGGAGGCCGATGCTCTCGAAATCCACATGTACGACACCATGCTCGTGCCGGGGCCGCTGCAGACCGAGGAGTACGCCCTCGCGATCTACCGGATGCGCCGCCCGCCCATGGACGAGGAGACCATCGAGCATCACGTTGCCGCGCGTATGGCCCGTCGCAAGATCTTCGACCGTCGGCCGGCACCCATCATGAGCTTCGTCCTCGAAGAGTCCGTGCTGCGACGCCCGTTGGGCGGCAGGGAAGTACTGCGCGGCCAGCTCGAACACCTGCTGCACATCGGTCGAATGCGCAACGTGGAGATCCAGGTGATGCCGACAGAACTGGAGGATCACGCCGGGCTGCCGGGTCCGCTGGCGCTTCTCGAACCACAGGAACGCCCGAAGATCGCCTACACCGAGGGGCAGGGGCGCAGTATCTGGTTCACTGAGCGGGCCGACGTCCGCGCCGTGGAGGTTCGCTACGGGATCATCCGCGCGCAGGCTCTCACTCCGCGGGAATCCCTGGAGTTCGCCGAGAAGTTGCTGGGAGAGACATGACAGCCGAAGAAGTTGCCCCGCACGCCGCTGAGGCGCGTTGGTTGAAGTCCAGCTACAGCGACAACGAGGGCGGCAACTGCATCGAGATCGCCACCCGCCCCGGCACCGTCCTCGTCCGCGACTCCAAGGACCCCGAGGGCCCGAAGCTCGTCCTGGACGCGGACGCCTGGCGGTCGTTCGTCCGGTTCGCAGCAAGCGCGGACCTGCCGTAGGTCTGACCACCACACCATGGTTTCCGTCAAAGCGGAACAAGCTCACCCCTGCACCACCCCTGCACCACCCCTGCACCAGCCCGGCTGCGGCCTGCGGCCGGGTCTCCGGCCCTCTAATCTGTGGGCGTGGAAAGGGATGCCGCCCTTCGGGCACATGAACTGCTCTGCAAAACTCCCGGGCCCCCAGCGCGGGTAGGCCCCCCGGCATGACGGATCGCCCGCTGCTGCTCCTCGACGTCGACGGCCCGCTCAACCCGTGCACCGCCCGGCTGACCCGCCCTCGCGGCTACACGGCCCATGTCGCAGTCCAGCACGACGCGCCGGCACTGCTGCTGCGCATCAGCCCCCGCCGCGGGCTGCGCGAGGCCGACTTCGCGGCACTGGCACGGTGGGCGGAGCGGCTGTGAGCGCGCTTGCCGCAGCCATCCTGGGCGTCCGGCGCGGGGTTGTCCTGTCTGAGCCGGGCAGCCGACTACGGTGCGTGCGGCTTGGACGAGAGCTGGCCCCGTCACCGGGCGGCGCCCTACCGTCGGGGCATGTCCCGTAAGCACCGCTCGCGCAAACCGCGCCGGCAGTCCACCCAGCGCGTCGTACCCCCCATCACCCCGGCCGAGTACGCCGCCGAACTGGAGGCACTGGCCGGTCAATATCCTGAGGAACGCGAGGAGTTGCTCATTGAGGCAGCCGGAGAGTGGAACGTCGCCGGGGAATACGAACGTGCCCTGTCCGTGTACGAGCGGCTGCTGGCCGAAGGCTGCGAGAGCCCTCATCTGATCGAGTCGTACCGGATCGGTTCGCTCTGGGACGCGGGACGCGAAGAAGAGGCCCGCGCCGCCGCCGGAAAGCTGCGTACCGCGCACCCGCACGACGGCGGCGCTTGGAACTATGTCGCCGAGACCTTCGAGACCGGCGGTGATCTGCGGGCGGCCGCCGAGTGGTACACCGCCGGGATCAGCCACCTCCTGGGTACCGCTGCCCCGTTGACCGTCTCCGACGTACAGCAGGGACAATTCGACGCCGAGATGCTGGTGATCGGACGCCACCGGGTACGGCGGCTGGCGGGTGACGCCCACGACGACTGGGACGACCTCGCGGACGCGCTGCACGAGTCACGGCCCGTCGCTGTGCGGGGCGCGGCCTCGCTGGACGAACTGCACGGGCCGGAGCGGCTGGGCGCCTTCGACTCCGACGACCCGGAGGCGCTGCGCGCCGAGTTCGAGCGGCTGAGCGCGGAAGTCGCACAGCGAAAGGCCGCGCTCTTCGCGCCCGCGGTGGTCTGTGTGGTGTTCTGGCCCCCGCAGGAGTTCACGGAACTGCTGGGCCGCTGGCCGTCATTCGCGGACGACTATGGCCAGGAGCACGCCGCGCATCTGCGCCAAGTGGAGACAGTTGTGCGGACACTCTCCGAAGAGGGCGAGCCCCGCCTGGCCGTCGCCCCCGGCTCGGTCGCGGGCTTCGTCACGTTTACCGAGTCCGAAGGCCTGCCGCCGGAGTCCGAGGGGTTGCGCGCCGAGTACGCCGCCGATCTGGCGGCCCGGGGCCTGGGCACCGCCTGGCCCCCGCCGCGCAACGGCCCGTGCTGGTGCGGCTCCAGCCGCAAGTACAAAAAGTGCTGCGGCAACCCGGCACTGGCCTGACCCGGAGCTGCACGGTGACCGTCGAAATGACCGACAGGATCGAGATGGCTCGGGCCGGTGGTGGAGTTGCCGGGGAAGACGCGGACACTGCCCGGATCGCGTCCGCCCCCGTACTACCGCAACGGGCTCCGGTATTGTGTCAGTTCCGAATCGGAACTCACGGGGGCGGGCGTTCAGATGCAGAAGCAGGAACAGCAGGAACAGGAAGAGGCCGTGGACATAACGTCGGCGGCCGAGTTGCGGGAGTTGCTTGGGGAGCCGTCGCAGCGGGATGCGAGCAAGGAACGGCCCGGGCTGCACGAGCACGACAAGGCGTGGCTGGCGGCCTCGCCGCTCTGTCTCGTCGCGACGTCGGGCGCGGACGGCAGCTGTGACGTCTCGCCCAAGGGCGATCCCGCCGGTTTCACGCTGGTCCTCGACGACACTACGATCGCGCTCCCGGAACGCCCCGGCAACCGGCGGGCCGACGGTTTCCACAACATCCTGGCCAACCCCCACGTCGGCCTGATCTATCTGATCCCGGGGCGCGGCGACTCGCTCCGCATCAACGGCCGGGCCCGTCTGGTGCGCGACGCGCCGTTTTTCGAGCGGATGATCGTGAAGGGACACCGCCCGCAGTTCGCGCTGGTCGTGGACATCGAAGAGGTCTTCTACCACTGCTCCAAGGCGTTCCTGCGCTCCGCGCTCTGGAAGCCGGAGACCTGGGACCCCGAGGCGGCTCCGTCCCGCGCTCGCATCTCGAAGAGTCTCGAGCGCAAGGACGAGTCCCTGGAGGAGTTGGAGGTCTACTACGGACCCCGGTACGGCGACAGGATTTACGGCTGACGGAAGTCAACACGGGTCGGGTCCGGAAACCCGGACCCGACCCCGACCCGTAGACCGCTCAGTTGTGGCTGTGCAGCACCTCGTTGAGGCCGCCCCATGAGCCGGTGCGCTGGAGGACCTCGACCGTGCCGGTGGTGGAGTTGCGGCGGAAGAGGAGGTTGTCGGCGCCGGAGAGTTCCAGGGCCTTGACGATCTGGCCGTCCGGCAGCGTGACGCGGGTGCCCGCGGTGACGTAGAGGCCGGCCTCGACGATGCAGTCGTCGCCCAGCGCGATGCCGATGCCCGATTCGGCGCCGAGGAGGCAGCGTTCGCCGATGGAGACGACCTGCTTGCCGCCGCCGGAGAGGGTGCCCATGATCGAGGCGCCGCCGCCGATGTCGGAGCCGTCACCGACGATGACGCCCTGGGAGATGCGGCCCTCGACCATGGAGGTGCCCAGCGTCCCGGCGTTGAAGTTGCAGAATCCCTCGTGCATGACGGTCGTCCCGGCGGCGAGGTGTGCGCCGAGGCGGACGCGGTCCGCGTCGGCGATACGCACGCCGGAGGGGGCGACGTAGTCGGTCATGCGGGGGAACTTGTCGATGCCGTAGACGGCCAGGTGCAGGCCCTCGGCACGGGCGGCGAGGCGCGCGCGCTCGACGGTGGGGACCGGGACCGGGCCGATGGAGGTCCAGGCGACATTGGCGAGCAGCCCGAACAGGCCCTCCAGGTTCTGCCCGTTGGGCTTCACCAGGCGGTGGCTGAGCAGGTGCAGGCGCAGGTACGCGTCGTGGGCGTCGAGCGGCTTGTCATCGGTCGAGGCGATGACGGTACGTACGGCGACGACCTCGACCCCGCGGCGCGGGTCCGGGCCGAGCGCCTTGGGCGCGGCGGCGCCCAGCAGCTCGGCAGCGCGCTCGGCGGTCAGCCGCTCGGTCCCGGCCGGGCCGGGTGCGGCGACGAGCTCGGGGGCGGGGTACCAGGTGTCGAGGACCGTGCCGTCATCGGCGATGGTGGCAAGGCCGGCGGCAACAGCGCCGGTGGAGCGGTTAGCGGTCGTGTCAGTCATGCCTCGCACGCTAGCCGCTGGCCACGCCCTATGCCCAACCGGCCCGGCATGCGGAATCGCGTTTCCGCGGCGACGGTGGGCGACGGCCGGGAGGCGGGGGACGGCCGGCAGGCGGCAGGCGGACGAGCCGGTGGCGGTGGGCGGCCGGGTGGCGGACGGCGGGCGGACGGCAAGCAGGCGAGCGGGCGGCGCGTCTGGCCCGCAGTGCCGCGGGAGCCCCTGCGGCGAGCGGCCCCCGGTGGCCGGCCCCCGATCGCAAACCCCCAGGGGCCAGTCCGCGAGACCCGTGGCCGGCCCCGTGCCGGGCGCCCCGCGAGCGGCCCTCGGCGGCCGGCCCCCTGCGGCCGGCCCGCGGCGGCCATCGCTCAGGCCTGGGCATCCGCCACGACCGACACCGGCGCGGGCGCCGCGTCGGCTATCGGCCGGTCGCGCGCCTGCGCCACCAGCACCGCCACCCCGGCCAGCGCGGCGAGCGCCCCGCACAGCGGCCACAGCAGCCCCGGCGCCGTCGAGTACAGCGCTCCGCCGAGGGGCGGGGCGAGTACGGTGCCGCTGATCGACGCGCCCGCGTACAGGCTCTGGAAGCGGCCCTGGAGGTGAGGCGGCGAGCTGTCGGCGACGTAGGCGGTGGCCGGGGTCTTGTAGAGGACCTCGCCCGCCGTGACCAGCAGCATCATGGCGACGGCGGTCGCGACGTACGCGCCCAGGGCCAGACCGCTGAAGCCGAGCCCGACGAGGATCAGGCCAATGCCGATGATCCGCAGCGGGGCACGTTTGCGCAGTGCGACGGTGGCGGGGATCTCCAGGCACAGGATCACGCCGCCGTTGATCGCGAGCAGCCAGCCGTACACGTTGGTGCCGATGCCGTGGTCGGCGAGGAAGACCGGGAGGGTCGAGTACTGCTGCCGGTAGACGGTGTCCACGACGAGGATCGCGATGAGCAGCAGCAGGACGGCGGGGCGGGCGCGCAGTGCCGCCCACAGTCCGGGGGCGCCGTCGGGCGCGGCGGCGCGGTGGCGCCTGGCCCCCTGCGCGGGGAGCACCAGGGCCGCGTACCCAGCGAAGAAGAGGGTGCCGAGGCCGTCGGCGAGGAAGAGCCAGTCGTAGGAGAAGTGGGCGGCGATGAGCGCGCCGACGGGCGGGCCGACGGTGAAGCCGGCGTTGCCCGCGAACCGTGTGACGGCGAAGCCCTGCCGCCGCGCGCCCTCGGGTACGGATACGGCGACGAGCGCGGAGTTCGCGGCGCGGACGGTGCCGGCGGCGTACTGGCTGAGCGGCAGCACCAGCAGCAGAGCGGCGGTCGGCAGGACGGGCAGCGCGACGAGTCCCAGGCCGGAGACGACCGAGCCGGTGAGCAGGGTGCGGCGGTGCCCGAAGTGGTCCCCGAACCAGCCGCCGGTGAAGTTCCCCGCGACCAGCCCGACGCCGCCGACGCCCGCGATCAGCCCGGCCTGCGGAACGCTGAGCCCGCGCGGCCCGGTCAAGTACACGAACAGGTACACGAAGGTGAAACTGACGACCATATTGACGAACAGCCCTGCGGCCAGCAGCCATACGACCTTCGGCACGTCCTTCATCCGGACTCTCCCAAGTCAGTTCCTTTTGGAAACTAACCATGCCAGGATGGGCCACGGCCGTCAACGTGAATACTTGCGAGGGGATGATCACATGGCCCGGCGTACCGACCTCGGCGACGCGAACTGCGCCATCGCCCAGGCCCTCGACGTGGTCGGCGACTGGTGGACGCTGCTGATCGTCCGCGACACCGCCCGCGGCGTTCATCGCTTCGACGACCTGCAGCGCGAGCTCGGCATGTCCCGCAAGGTGCTCGCCGAGCGCCTGAAACTGCTCGTCGACGCGGGCGTACTGTCCCGCGAGCCGTACCAGCAGCGGCCGCCCCGCCACGAATACCGGCTGACGCCGCGCGGCCGGGCGCTGCTGCCCGTGCTCGTCGCCCTCCAGGACTGGGGCGACGCATGGATCCTCGGGGACGGAGAACCCCCCATGACCACCGCCACCGCGGCCGAGGGATCACGCGAAGCCGGGCGCGTCCACGACCTGATCGGCACCAAAGTGCCGCCGCTCACCCTCCCCGGGGCCGACGGCCTGGCCCACGACCCGGTCGCGGACGCCGCGTTCACCGTCCTGTACTGCTTCCCCGGTGCCTACGCCCAGCGCGAGTCCTACCCTCCGGGGTGGGCCGACATCCCGGGCGCCACCGGCTGCACCCTCGAATCCTGCACCTATCGCGACCGCCTCGCCGAATTCACCGCGGCCGGAGCCGTCGTGCACGGCGTCAGCGGCCAACGCCCGGACGAGCAGCGCGCGTTCGCCGCCAAGGAGCGCCTGCGCTTCCCGCTCCTCTCGGACGCGGACCTCACCCTCACCGCCGCGCTGCGCCTCCCGACCTTCCGCGCCGGCGGCACCACACGCCTCAAGCGGCTCACGCTCGTCATCGGCCCGGACCGCGTCATCCACGAAGCGCTCTACCCGATCGCCGACATCACCCAGAGCGTGGACGCCGCCCTCGCGGCTGTGCGAGCGATGAGCTGTCGTTGACAGTCACCCGGCCACCCCGGCCACCCCCGCCACCCCCGCCACCCCCGCCGCCCCCGCGGTCAGCCGATGAGCCGCGCGAACATCTCGCGGGCGTAGTCGCGGTCGTATGTGCCTCCGGTCAGCAGTACCTGCAGACAGATGCCGTCCATGAGCGCCACCAGCGCCCGCGCGGTGGCCGGGCCGGTGTGGGCGGACAGCAGACCGGTCGCGAGGTCCACCCATTCCGCCGCGACAGGGCGTACCGCTTCACGCCGTAGCGCGGCCAGGTACAGGTCGTACTCCAGCACCATCCGGGCCCGGTTTCCCGAGAACCATTCCTCCAGCAGCCCGGACAGCTCGTCCGCGAGATCGGCCCCCGGGTCGGCGAGGGCACGGCTGTCCCGGATGGCCCGGGCGAAGCCCTCGTTGGCCTGGCGGAGTGCGGCGACCAGCAGGTCGTCGAGGGTCGCGAAGTGGTACGTGGTCGAGCCGAGCGGTACGTCCGCCTCTGCGGCGACCGAGCGGTGGCTGAGCCCGGCGATACCGCGTTCGCCGACCACGCGGATCGCGGCGTCGATGATGCGCTGGCGCCGCTCGGGGTCGTAGCGGCGCGCCATCAGTGCGACCCGCCGAGGTTGAGCACGATGACGCCCGCGATCACCAGCAGCACCCCGAGGATCTTCGCGGCGTTCGCCGCCTCCCCCAGGAAGACCATGCCGATCGCGGCGATGGTCGCTGTGCCGACGCCCGCCCATATCGCGTACGCGGTGCCGACCTCGATCGTCTTCAGGGTCTGCGCGAGCAGCGTGAAGGCGATGACGTAGCCCACGATCGTGATCGTGGACGGCCAGAACTTGCTGAAACCCTCGCTGTACTTCATCGCGGTGGTCCCGAGGATCTCGGCGATGATGGCGCCGCCCAGCATGAGGAAACCCATGTGTACAAGCGTACGCAACGATACGTACGCCTGTACACATACGCGGAGTGGCCACCAGTCAACGACCAGATGTCAGTTGACGGTGAACCAGGTCGCCCGGGACTTCTTCCACTCCGCGTGCGCGAGGCCCTTGGCCGCCGTGCCGTCGCCGTACAGGTCCGCCGATCCGTCATCGGTCGTCACACGAACAACGGCAGACGGCCCGCACGCGCGACGCGTGCGGGCCGTCCGGTAAAGCAGGCTAAGGACAACTCAGCCGATGTTGAAGCCGAGCGCCCGCAGCTGCTCGCGGCCGTCGTCGCTGATCTTGTCCGGGCCCCACGGCGGCATCCAGACCCAGTTGATCTTGAGGTCGGAGACGATGCCGTCGGTCGCCGAGCGGGCCTGGTCCTCGATGACATCGGTCAGCGGACAGGCCGCGGAGGTCAGCGTCATGTCCAGCGTCGCGACATTGGAGTCGTCGATGTGGATGCCGTAGATCAGGCCCAGGTTGACGACGTCGATACCCAGCTCGGGGTCGACGACGTCGTACAGCGCCTCGCGGACTTCCTCTTCGGAAGCCGGCTTCGTGGTGACTGCGGCATCGGCGACCGCGGTGACCACGGCGGCTTCTGCGACATCTGCGTTGTCGGTCATGCGGACTCCTTCTCGGACAGCGCCTGTGCGGTCGCGTCCTTCCACGCCATCCAGCTCAGCAGGGCGCACTTCACGCGCGCCGGGTACTTGGAGACACCGGCGAACGCGACCGCGTCCTCCAGTACCTCTTCCATCGCGTCGTCCGGTTCGACCTTGCCCTTGGACTGCATCAGTTCCAGGAAGACTTCCTGGATCTTCATCGCCTCATCCAGGTTACGGCCGACCAGCAGCTCGTTCAGCACGGAGGCGCTGGCCTGGCTGATCGAACAGCCCTGCCCCTCGTACGAGACGTCCGCGATCTTCGAGCCGTCGAGCCTGACACGCAGCGTGATCTCGTCACCACACGTCGGATTGACGTGGTGCACCTCGGCGTCGCCCTCGCGCAGGCCGCGCCCGTGCGGGTGCTTGTAGTGGTCCAGGATCACTTCCTGGTACATCGAATCCAGCTTCACCAGTCAGCCCTCACCCGCTGTGCTCCATCAACCGAAAAAGTTCCGTACGTGCTCCAGCCCCTCGACGAGGGCGTCTACCTCCGCGGGGGTGGAGTACAGATAGAACGACGCCCGCGTGGTCGCAGGAATTCCGTAGCGCAGGCAGACCGGGCGCGCGCAGTGGTGTCCCACGCGGACCGCGATGCCCTGCTCGTCCAGGACCTGGCCGACATCGTGAGGATGGATGTCGCCCAGCACGAACGAGATCGCGGCGCCGCGGTCCTCAGCCGTCGCCGGGCCGATGATCCGCAGGTCGGGGACCTCGAGCAGGCGCTTCACCGCGTATTCGGTGATGGCGTGCTCATGGGCCCAGATCTTGTCCATGCCGATCGCGGTCAGGTAGTCCACGGCCGCGCCGAGGCCGACGGCCTGGGCGATCGGGGGCGTACCGGCCTCGAACTTGTGCGGCGCCGGGGCATAGGTCGAGGACTGCATCGAGACGGTTTCGATCATCTCGCCGCCGCCGAGGAACGGCGGCAGGTCCTCGAGCAGCTCCTGGCGGCCCCACAGGACGCCGATGCCGGTCGGGCCGCACATCTTGTGGCCGGTGAAGGCCACGAAGTCCGCGCCCAGCGCCTGCACGTCGAGCGGCATGTGCGGTGCGGCCTGCGAGGCGTCGATCAGCACCAGCGCGCCGACGTCCTGGGCGCGCCGGACGATCGCGTCGACCGGGTTGACCGTGCCCATGATGTTGGAGACCAGGGTGAACGAGACGATCTTCGTCTTCTCGGTGATCACCTGGTCGATGTCGGAGAGGTCGAGCCGGCCGTCGTCGGTCAGCCCGAACCACTTCAGCTTCGCGCCGGTGCGCTGCGAGAGCAGCTGCCACGGGACGATGTTGGAGTGGTGTTCCATCTCCGTGATCACTATCTCGGTCTCGCGGTCCACCCGGTAGGGCTCGTCGGCCCAGCCCAGCATGTTCGCGACGAGGTTGAGTGACTCCGAGGCGTTCTTGGTGAAGATCACCTCGTCACGGCTCGGCGCGTTGATGAACGCGGCGACCTTGTCGCGCGCGCCCTCATACAGCGCCGTGGCCTCCTCGGCGAGCACATGCACGCCGCGGTGGACGTTGGCGTTGCTCTGCTCGTAGTACGAGTTCAGCGCGTCGAGCACCTGGCGCGGCTTCTGCGAGGTCGCAGCGTTGTCCAGGTACACGATCTTCTTGCCGCCGTGGACCGTGCGGTCCAGGATCGGGAAGTCCTTACGGATCGCCTCGGTGTCGAGGAGGCCATGCAGTGGTGTCACGCGGAAGCGCCGCCCTTCGTGCTGTACGCCTCGTAGCCCTCGTTCTCCAGCTTGTCGGCCAGCTCGGCACCACCGGATTCGGCGATGCGGCCGTTCGAGAAGACGTGAACGAAGTCAGGCTTGATGTAGCGCAGGATGCGGGTGTAGTGGGTGATCAGCAGCGTGCCGACCTCGCCGGTCTCGCGGACGCGGTTGACGCCCTCGGAGACCTGGCGCAGCGCGTCCACGTCCAGACCGGAGTCGGTCTCGTCGAGGATGGCGATCTTCGGCTTGAGGAGCTCCAGCTGAAGGATCTCGTGGCGCTTCTTCTCACCGCCGGAGAAGCCCTCGTTGACATTGCGCTCGGCGAAGGCCGGGTCCATCGAGAGCTGTTCCATGGCGGCCTTGACCTCCTTGACCCAGGTGCGGAGCTTGGGGGCTTCGCCGCGGATCGCGGTGGCGGAGGTGCGCAGGAAGTTGGAGACCGAGACACCGGGGACCTCGACCGGGTACTGCATGGCGAGGAAGACGCCGGCGCGGGCACGCTCGTCGACGGTCATCGCCAGGACGTTCTCACCGTCGAGGGTGACGGTGCCGCCGGTGATCGTGTACTTCGGGTGACCGGCGAGCGAGTACGCCAGGGTGGACTTGCCGGAGCCGTTGGGGCCCATGATGGCGTGGGTCTCGCCCTGCTTCACAGTCAGGTCGACGCCGCGGAGGATCTCGCGGGGACCGTTCTCGGCCTCGACGGAGACGTGCAGGTCGTGGATCTCAAGCGTTGCCATGGGTACCTCAGGACTCCTGGGTGACGGAGACGAGCACGTCGTCCCCAACGATCTTTACGGGATATACGGGGACGGGCCGCGTGGCGGGCAGCCCGGACGGCTTGCCGGTACGCAGATCGAAGCTGGAGCCGTGCAGCCAGCACTCGATCTGGCAGTCCTCGACCTCGCCCTCGGAGAGGGAGACGTTCGCGTGCGAGCAGATGTCGTTGATCGCGAACACCTCGCCCTCGGTGCGCACCACGGAAACCGGTGTGCCGTCGAGTTCGACGCGCTTGGGCGTGTCGTCCTCCAGCTCACTCAGCGCGCAGACGCGGACGAAGCCTTGGGCCGTGGTGGTCATCAGACGGACGCCTCCAGCTCCGCGTCGATCTTCGCCATCAGGCGCTCTTCGAGGTCGGGCAGTCCGATCTGCTGGACCAGCTCGCCGAAGAAGCCGCGGACGACCAGGCGGCGGGCCTCGGCGGCCGGGATGCCGCGGGCCATCAGATAGAAGAGCTGCTCGTCGTCGAAGCGGCCGGTCGCCGAGGCGTGGCCGGCTCCGGCGATCTCGCCGGTCTCGATCTCCAGGTTCGGGACCGAGTCGACCCGCGCGCCGTCCGTCAGGATCAGGTTGCGGTTGAGCTCGTAGGTGTCCGTGCCCTCGGCGGCGGCGCGGATGAGCACATCGCCGATCCAGATCGCGTGCGCGTCCTGGCCTTGCAGCGCGCCCTTGTAGGCGACGTTGCTGCGGCAGTGCGGCTCGTCGTGGTCGATGAAGAGCCGGTGCTCCTGGTGCTGGCCCTCGTCGGTGAAGTACAGGCCGAACAGTTCGGCATCGCCGCCCGGGGCGCCGTAGATCACTCGCGGGTGGAGCCGGACCAGGTCGCCGCCGAAGGTGACGATCACGGACTTGAACGTGGCGTCACGGCCGACCAGCGCGGTGTGCTGGGCGACGTGCACCGCCTTGGCGTCCCAGTCCTGGACCGAGACGACGGTGAGCTTGGCGCCGTCGCCGATCAGGTACTCGACGTTGGCGGCAAGCGTGGTGTCACCGGTGTGGTCGATGACCACGACGGCCTCGGCGAAGGCGCCGATCTCGATGATCTGGTGACCGTAGGCCGTGCCGCCCTCGCCGTGTACGGCGATCCGGACCGGCTCGGTGAGCACGAGGTCCTTGGGGATCGAGACGACCGAGGCCTTCTCGAAGGAGCTGAACGCCTGGGCCACGACCCGGTCCGCCGGCTTGCCGGCCTTGCCGACGCGGGCGTCGGTGCGGTCCACCGTCTCGACGGAGACGCCCTCGGGGGCGGTCACCTCGACCCGGAGGGTGCCGGTCGCCTCGGCGGTGCCGTCGTGCAGGCCGCGCAGCCGCTCCAGCGGAGTGAAACGCCACTCCTCCTCGCGGCCTTGCGGCACCGGGAAGTCGGCCACGTCATAGGACGGCGCGGCGCTGACCCGGGCATCGGCCGGGTGGCCGACCGTGATGGCACCTTCGGTGGTGCTGCCGGCAGGGATGTTGTCAGCCATGGCTTGTCGTACTGCTCTCTTTCTGGAGGAACGTCGTCGCGTCGCTGGTGGAAAGGCCGTCGGGCCGTACTGGTACGAGAACTGGTGCGCGGACGTACCAGTACGGGTGCGTACTAGCCGACGGAGCCCTCCATCTGCAGCTCGATCAGCCGGTTCAGCTCCAGCGCGTACTCCATCGGGAGCTCGCGCGCGATCGGCTCCACGAAGCCGCGCACGATCATCGCCATGGCCTCGAACTCGGTCATGCCGCGGCTCATCAGGTAGAAGAGCTGGTCGTCGGAGACCTTGGAGACGGTCGCCTCGTGGCCCATGGACACATCGTCCTCACGGACGTCCACGTACGGGTACGTGTCCGAGCGGGAGATCGTGTCGACGAGCAGGGCGTCACAGAGCACATTGGACTTGGATCCGGCCGCGCCCTCGCCGATCTCGATGAGACCGCGGTAGGAGGTACGGCCGCCGCCGCGCGCCACCGACTTCGAGACGATGTTGGACGACGTGTTCGGCGCCATGTGCACCATCTTCGCGCCGGCGTCCTGGTGCTGGCCCTCGCCCGCGAAGGCGATCGACAGGGTCTCGCCCTTGGCGTGCTCACCCATCAGGTAGACAGCCGGGTACTTCATGGTCACCTTGGAGCCGATGTTGCCGTCGACCCACTCCATCGTGGCGCCTTCGTAGGCGACCGCGCGCTTGGTGACCAGGTTGTAGACGTTGTTCGACCAGTTCTGGATGGTCGTGTAGCGGCAGCGGCCGCCCTTCTTGACGATGATCTCGACCACGGCGCTGTGCAGCGAGTCCGAGGAGTAGACCGGAGCGGTGCAGCCCTCGACGTAGTGGACGTAGGCGTCCTCGTCGACGATGATCAGCGTCCGCTCGAACTGGCCCATGTTCTCCGTGTTGATACGGAAGTAGGCCTGCAGCGGGATGTCGACCTGCACGCCCTTGGGCACGTAGATGAACGATCCGCCGGACCAGACGGCCGAGTTCAGCGAGGCGAACTTGTTGTCGCCCACCGGAATGACGGTGCCGAAGTACTCCTGGAACATCTCCGGGTACTGCTTGAGCGCCGTGTCGGTGTCGAGGAAGATGACGCCCTGCTCCTCCAGGTCCTCACGGATCTGGTGGTAGACGACCTCGGACTCGTACTGGGCGGCGACGCCGGCGACGAGGCGCTGCTTCTCGGCCTCCGGGATGCCCAGCCGGTCGTAGGTGTTCTTGATGTCCTCGGGCAGGTCCTCCCAGGAAGCGGCCTGCTTCTCGGTGGAACGCACGAAATACTTGATGTTGTCGAAATCAATGCCGCTCAGGTCCGAGCCCCAGGTCGGCATGGGCTTCTTGCCGAACAGCTTCAGGCCCTTGAGCCGCAGTTTCAGCATCCACTCCGGCTCGGATTTCTTCGCGGAGATGTCGCGCACGACATCCTCGTTGATTCCACGCCTGGCGTTGGTACCGGCGGCGTCAGAGTCGGACCAGCCGAACTCGTACGTGCCCAGCCCATCGAGTTCCGGGTGCGTGGTCTCCGTGGGAGCAGTCATGCGGGGTTCCTCCCGGCCGTACTGGCGGATGCGATATCAACTGCGG
Organism: Streptomyces sp. PH10-H1; assembly: GCF_030063355.1. Taxonomy (GTDB): domain Bacteria; phylum Actinomycetota; class Actinomycetes; order Streptomycetales; family Streptomycetaceae; genus Actinacidiphila. The sequence goes on along the minus strand of NZ_JASISZ010000058.1, from coordinate 42,629 downwards.
TATTGGCGGTATTAGCCGTGCTTGCAGTACTTGGTGCGGTATTCGGTGCGGTACTGGGTTGCGGGTGGTGCGGGTGCTGCGGGATGTACGTCGTGCAGACTCCGTCGCCGTGGGCGATGGTGGCCAGCCGCTGCACGTGTGTTCCGAGCAGGTGGGAGAAGACCTCGGCCTCCGCCTCACACAGCTGCGGGAACTCCTCGGCGATGTGCGCCACCGGGCAGTGGTGCTGGCAGAGCTGCTCGCCGGCCGGCTCACGCGTCTGACCTGCGACGGCCGAGGCGCTGCGGGTGGTAGCAGCGTACCCGTCCTCGCTCAGGGCCTTGGCGAGCGCCTGAGTGCGCAGCGCGGGTTCTGCCGCCTCGACGGTGGCGCGGTAGCGGTCGGCCTGCGCGGCGACCCGGGCCCGGGCGAACGCGGTGACAGCCGCATCGCCCTTCTCCCCGCCGCCCGCGGACTTCGCGATCCAGCGCAGTGCGTCGGCCGCGATCTGGTCGTACGCCTGGTCGAAGGCGTCGCGTCCGCTGTCGGTGAGTGAGAAGACCTTGGCGGGGCGTCCCCGGGTGCGTGCTCCGTAGACCCGCTGCTCACGCGGCTCGACGATGTTCTCAGCGACGAGATGGTCCAGGTGGCGGCGGACGGCGGCCTGGGTGAGGCCGAGCCGCTCCGCCAGATCGGCGGTGGTCGAGGCGCCGTGGTCCAGGATCGACCGGGCGACCCGGTTGCGGGTACTCCGCTCCCCGGTCGCCTGCTCCTCCTGGGACGCGCCGACGTTTTTCACAACTTCATTGTTGCGTAATTCATCGGGCCCCGGCAACCCATGCCGGAGCGGACCCCCGGTGGAGTTCGTCACTTAGGTAAACCTAAGTTCACCTGCGGAATTGGTAATCCAAGATCTTCTCCAAGATCGTTTCCCATGCCCTGTCGATGGGCGGGTGCCGGGCGGGGCCCGGCGATCCTTAGACTCGCAGGCATGCGAAGCGGCAGCACCAGTCAGCCATCGGCGGTCGGACCGGCGGTCGAAATCGTCGGCCTGGTCAAGCGATACGGCGACAAAACAGCGGTGGACGGCCTGGACCTGTCCGTGGCGAGCGGCTCGGTGACCGCCGTGCTCGGGCCGAACGGCGCGGGGAAGACCACCACCATCGAAACCTGCGAGGGATACCGGCGCCCCGACGCCGGGGCCATTCGGGTGCTGGGCCTCGACCCGGCCACCCAGGGCGCCACGCTGCGGCCGCGCATCGGCGTGATGCTGCAGTCCGGCGGCGTGTACCCCGGCGCGCGCGCCGAGGAGATGCTGCGGCACACCGCCGCGCTGCACGCGCGGCCCGTGGACCCCGCGCTGCTCATCGAGCGGCTCGGCCTGGAATCCTGCGGCCGCACCCCCTACCGGCGGCTGTCGGGCGGGCAGCAGCAGCGGCTCGCGCTCGCCATGGCCGTGGTCGGCCGGCCCGAGCTGGTGTTCCTGGACGAACCGACAGCCGGGCTCGACCCGCAGGCCCGCCGCGCCACCTGGGATCTCGTACGGGAGCTGCGCGCCGACGGTGTGACCGTCGTGCTCACCACCCACTTCATGGACGAGGCGGAACAGCTCGCCGACCAGGTCGTGATCATCGACCACGGCCGGGCCATCGCGCACGGCACGCCGGAGGAGCTGTGCCGGGGCGGCGCCGAGAACACCCTGCGCTTCACCGGCCGCCCCGGCCTCGACCTCGTCTCGCTGCTCAAGGCGCTGCCCGACGGCACCGCGGCGGCCGAGCTGACGGCGGGCAGCTACCGGATAGAGGGCGCCGTCGATCCCCAGCTGCTCGCCACCGTCACCTCCTGGTGCGCGCAGCAGGGCGTCATGCCGGACCGACTGGCGGTCGAGCGCCGCACCCTGGAGGACGTATTCCTCGACCTGACCGGCAAGGAGCTGCGCGCGTGACGACGGCAGAGGGCACCGTGGGGAATTCGGCAGAGGGCATCATGGGGAATTCGGCGCGCGACACCGCGGGAATATTCACTCCGGACCCGGGCGCGGCGCCGCTTTCCAGGATGATCCGCGCGCAGACGGCGTTCGAGACGCGGATGCTGCTGCGCAACGGTGAGCAGCTGCTGCTGACCATCGTGATCCCGGCGCTGCTGCTCGTACTGTTCAGCGCCGTCTCGATCGTCGATACGGGCGCGGGCAAGGCCGTCGACTTCCTGGCCCCCGGCATCCTGGCGCTCGCCGTGCTGTCCACCGCGTTCACCGGCCAGGCGATCGCCAGCGGCTTCGAGCGGCGCTACGGCGTCCTGAAGCGGCTCGGCGCCTCGCCGCTGCCGCGCTGGGCGCTGATGACCGCGAAGACGGGCACCGTGCTGGTCACCGAGATGCTGCAGATCGTGCTGCTGACGGTGATCGCGTTCGCGCTCGGCTGGTCGCCGCACGGAAACCCGCTGTCCGTCCTGCTGCTGCTCGTCCTCGGTACCGCGGCCTTCTCCGGGCTCGGCCTGCTGATGGCCGGAACGCTGAAGGCGGAGGCGACGCTCGCCGCCGCGAACCTGGTCTTCCTGCTGCTGCTGGTCGGCGGCGGCGTCATCGTGCCGCTCGACAGATTCCCGGGCGCGGCGCAGGACGTGCTGCGGCTGCTGCCGGTCTCGGCTCTGTCGGACGGCCTGCGGGACGTACTGCAGCACGGCGCGGGCCTGCCCTGGGGCGACCTGGGGATCCTGGCGGTCTGGGCCGTGCTGGGGCTGGGCGCGGCGGCCCGTTTCTTCAAGTGGGAATGACGCGGCCGGTGGGAGTGGCGCGACTGCATCATGCCCCCCTCAGCCGTGCGGCATGATGCAGTCGACGAAGCGGGCGAACGTCTTGTCGTGCGAGCCGGCGGCGATGAACGCGGCCGCGCCGTGGTCGGCAGCGACGCACCGGGACCCCCTCGTGAAAGCGTGCACAAGCTGCCGCCTACGATGGGCGCGTGCCGAAGTTGCCCGAAGTCATGCGAAACCCCCTCGCCTACATCGCCGCCCGCTGGACCCCGTCCGCGGTGACGGTCCGCCGGGCGACGACGTCCGCCCTGGTCATGTCGGTGATCATCGTGGTCACCGGCGGCGCGGTGCGGCTGACGGGATCGGGTCTCGGCTGCCCGACCTGGCCCACCTGCAACGGCGACAGCCTCCTGGGCACCAGCGCGATGGGCATCCACCACACGATCGAAGTCACCAACCGCATGCTGACGTACGTGCTGTGCGCGGCGGTCGGCTGGGCGATCGTAGCCACGCGCTCCGCGAACCCGCGCCGGCGCAGCCTCACCCGGCTCGGCTGGGCGCAATTCTGGGTCGTGATGGGCAACGCGGTATGGGGCGGGCTCACGGTGCTCACCCACCTGAACCCCTACGTCGTCTCCACGCACTTCCTGCTCTCCGTCGCGCTCATCACGGTCGCGGTGCTGATGTGGCAGCGTGCCCGGGAGGGCGACACCGAGCCCCGCCCGCTGGTCGGCGCTCCCGTGCGGCAGCTGGGCTGGGTGCTGACCGGCGCGAGCGCGGCACTGATCGCGGCCGGCACGATCGTGTCGGGCGCCGGGCCTCATCCGGGCGACTCCGACAAGGTCCACCGGATCCCGCTCGACTGGAAGTCGCTCGCGCAGCTGCACGCGGATCTGGCCTGGGTCGTCGTGGCCCTCACGCTCGCGCTGTGGTTCCTGCTGCGTGCCGTGGACGCCCCCGCGGGGCCCAGGGCCCGCACCCGGGATCTGTTCCTCGTCCTGCTCGCACAGGGCGTCATCGGCTATGTGCAGTACTTCACGCATCTGCCGGAGGTGCTGGTCGGGCTGCACATGCTGGGCTCGGCGCTGATCTGGATCGGGGTGGTGCGGGTCGCACTGTCGATGCGCGAGCGCCCGCACGCCCAGCCCGGTATCCCGGGCCCGGCGCAGTCCGGGTCAGCCGTGGCCTCCGCCGTCTGACGGAGCCCGCAGTCCGTACACGCGCCGCGCGTTGCCCCCGGCGACCATCGCGGCCACGCGCCGCGCGTCCGGCGGTGTCCAGGCTCCGGCGGTGACCCGCTCGGTGACCAGCCGGTCCAGCGCCTCGCGGAAGAACCGCACCCCGGTCACGTACAGCTCGGGCAGCGCGTACGCGCCGGTGGAGAAGAGCACCTTGCCGAAGGGCGCCAGTTCCAGCACCTCCGCCATGACCCCGGGCGCGGCGGACGCGGAGCCGATGTCCGCGTAGACGTGCGGAAAGGTGGCCGCCAGCCGCGCGGTGTGCCGGTGGTCCGGGATTCCGTGCAGCAGCACCACATCGGTGCCCAGCCCGGTGGTGGCGCGCAGAAAGCCGGTGAGCAGCAGCGGGTCGGCGCCCGCGGGGCCGCGGATCTGCAGCGGCAGGCCGGTCGCGACGGCGTTCCACACCAGATGGCTCAGGAGTACGGGGTCGGTGAGCCGTCCGCCGGCCGGCCGGTTCGCCAGCCACGCCCCGGCCGCGCGCCGCACCGGTCCGGGCTCGGGCGGTCCCGCGGGGAGTCCGGGCGGCCAGGCACCGGCCGCGGAGAAGGCGACAGCCGTCCGTGCCGCTCCGTGCACCGCCTCGGCCACGTTGGCGAGGAACGCCCCGACGGTCCCCGAGGTGTCGGCGACCTGCTGCGCCAGTGGTTCCAGCCGGACGATCTCGTACGCCGCGGCGGCTCCGGCCGCGCCCAGTTCCCTGGGCGCGGTGAGATCACGGGGCAGCGCCGCGGCCACGGCATCCGAGGCGTCCAAGGGCGACGTGGCATCCGAGGACGACGCGGCATCCACGGCGGTGTCCACCAGATAGGTGCCGATGCCGGTGCCGCGCAGCAGCCGCCGGGTGGCCTCGTACGTGCCCAGCTGCCGGCGTCCCGCCAGATAGCGTGCGGGGGTGCAGTGCGGTTCCAGGTCCAGCAGGGGCGGGCACCAACGGCGCAGGGCGAAGCCGGTGCGGCTGTCGAAGAGCGTGGTGCCGGGCGCGGCGGCCCCGGGAAGGTGCGCCTCGAACGAGCCGAGGCCGATCTCGCCGGGGACCACCCCGTGGCAGTGCGCGTCGACCAAAGGTGGCAGCTCCAGCATCACTGACTCCTCGCGCCGCCCGCCGGGACCATTTCCCATGGTCCCTAACGGGCGGGCGGGGCGTCAGGTGTTGCTGGGACCGCCGAGCTGGATTCCGGCCATCCGCGACCACTCGTACGGGCCGGTGCGCAGCTTGGCGGCGAATTCGCCGTCGAAGTCCTCGTGAACGGTGATGCCGGCCCGCTCGACGGCCGCCTGGGCCATGGCGTACGTGGGGGCCACCAGGTCGCCCCACTCGCCGTTCTCGCCGACCAGGACGATCCGGGTGCCGGTCTCGCCGATGTAGGCGAGGTTGGCCTCGGCGCCGCCCCCGTGGCTCTTGGCGAAGGCGTTGATCTGCTTCGCCAGCCTGGCGGTGCGGCGCTCGGCGCGCGGGTCCGCCTTCGGGGTCTCTTCCACGGTGCTCTCTGCGGTCTCAGCCATGACGCAGATGCTACCCGTCAGTAATCAGAACGTCAGTAGTCAACGTCAATAGTCAGCGTCAGCAATCAGTGAAGGAAAGGATCCACGGCGACGACGACGAAGAGCAGCGTCAGATAGGTGATGGACCAGTGGAACAGCCGCATCTCCTTGAGCTTCACACCGCTGACCCCGGCCTTCGCCCGGCTGTACAGCCCGTGCGCCTCCTTGAGCCACATCGCGCCGAGCAGCACCGCCGCCACCGGGTACAGCCAGGACGTCTCGCCCAGCGGCCACCACAGGGCCAGCGAGACGATCACCATCACCCAGCTGTAGATGACGATCTGGCGTGCGACCACCAGGTTGCCGGCCACGACCGGGAGCATGGGCACGCCCACCCGCTCGTAGTCGTCCTTGACCTTCATCGACAGCGGCCAGTAGTGCGGCGGCGTCCAGAAGAAGATCACCAGGAAGAGCACCAGCGCGGACCAGGAGACCGAGTTCGTCACCGCGGACCAGCCGATGAAGACCGGCATACAGCCCGCGATGCCGCCCCACACGATGTTCTGCGCGGTACGGCGCTTGAGGCCGAGGGTGTACACGAACACATAGAAGAGGATGGCGGTCAGCGACAGCGCCGCCGAGAGCGGGTTCACCAGGACCGCGAACCAGACCGTCGAGACCACCGAGAGCGCGATGCCGAAGATCAGCCCCTCGAGCGGCGACACCATGCCGGTCACCAGCGGACGCATCTCGGTGCGGTGCATCAGCGCGTCGATGTCGCGGTCGATGTACATGTTGAGCGCGTTGGCACCGCCCGCCGACAGATAACCGCCCACGACGGTCGTCAGCACCAGCCACAGATCAGGGACGCCACCCGCCGCGAGGAACATCACCGGAACCGTGGTGATGAGCAGCAGCTCGATGATGCGTGGCTTGGTCAGCGCCACGAACGCCATGACACGAGCCGCGAACGGCCGCTGTCCGGGGCTCGTCCCGATGACCCCTGCGGGTCGGGATTCGACGGCCGTCACAAACACCCCTGGAGAGGATTAAGTCCAGCAAGTCCCGGTCCCAGACGTGAAGGTCCGGTAAGTCTTGCGCGTACCACGCCACTGTAGACGTACGGAATAGTCCGCCCGCCCCGGGGGGTGACCCGTGTTGCCACCGGACATTTCCCGTGCGTTCAGGAGGCGAACGCGGCCGGGCCGGGGCAGGCTGTCACTATCCCGGGATGCCGGGAATGCCCGTGCGCCGGTCCTGGTTGCCCGAAACAGAGCCTGAGACGGAGCCTGAAACGGAGACCGAAGCGGAGCCCGAAGCGTCGAACAGGGCGCTCGAAAAGTGCACGCCCTTGCGGCGGTAGGCTCGGCAACGCCGGGCAGGCGCCACGTCACCGGTATTCCGACATGTGGAGAGGAGCCCTGAACCAGGGTGACCAGCAAGCCGACCACCACAGACCTTGAGTGGACCGATCTGGACCAGCGGGCCGTGGACACCGCTCGCGTCCTGGCCATGGATTCCGTGCAGAAGGTCGGCAACGGCCATCCCGGCACGGCCATGGCCCTCGCGCCCGCCTCGTACCTGCTGTTCCAGAAGGTGATGCGACACGATCCGTCGGATCCCGACTGGACCGGACGCGACCGTTTCGTCCTCTCCGCCGGCCACTCCAGCCTGACCCTCTACATCCAGCTCTACCTGTCCGGCTACGGCCTGGAACTGGATGACCTCAAGGGCTTCCGCACCTGGGGCAGCAAGACCCCGGGCCACCCGGAGCACGGCCACACGGTCGGCGTGGAGACGACGACCGGGCCGCTCGGCCAGGGCATCGCCAACGGTGTCGGCATGGCGATGGCGGCCCGCTACGAGCGCGGCCTGTTCGATCCGGACGCGGCGGCGGGCAGCTCCCCGTTCGATCACACCGTCTGGATCATCGCCGGCGACGGCTGCCTGCAGGAGGGTGTCTCCGGTGAGGCGTCCTCGCTCGCGGGCCACCAGAAGCTCGGCAATGTCGTACTGCTGTGGGACGACAACCACATCTCCATCGAGGGCGACACCGAGACCGCGGTCAGCGAGGACACTCTCAAGCGCTACGAGGCGTACGGCTGGCACGTCCAGCGCGTCGAGCAGCTGCCCAACGGCGACCTGGATCCGCAGGGCCTGTACGAGGCGCTGAAGGCGGCCAAGGCCGAGACGGAGCGGCCCTCGTTCATCGCGGCCCGCTCGATCATCGCCTGGCCGGCCCCGCACGCGCAGAACACCGAGGCCGCGCACGGCTCGGCCCTGGGTGGCGACGAGGTCGCCGCGACCAAGAGGGTGCTGGGCTTCGACCCCGGGCAGACCTTCGAGATCGACGACGTGGTGCTGTCGCACGCCCGCCAGGTCGCCAACCGCGGCCGCGAGGCGCACGCCGTCTGGGGCAAGCGGTTCCAGGAGTGGCGCGACGCCAACCAGGAGCGCGCGGCAGAGTTCGACCGGATCGCCTCGGGTGAGCTGCCCGACGGCTGGGAGAAGGCGCTGCCCTCCTTCGAGACCGGCAAGAGCCTCGCGACCCGCGCCGCCTCCGGCAAGGTCCTGCAGGCGCTCGGCGCGGTCGTACCGGAGCTGTGGGGCGGCTCGGCCGACCTCGCGGGCTCCAACAACACCACGATCGACAGCGGCTCGTCCTTCCTCCCGGTGGGCAACCCGCTGCCGGGCGCGAACCCGTACGGGCGCACGGTGCACTACGGCATCCGTGAGCACGCCATGGGCTCGACGATGAACGGCATCGCGCTGCACGGCAACACCCGCATCTACGGCGGCACCTTTCTGGTGTTCTCCGACTACATGCGCCCCGCCGTCCGGCTGGCCGCGCTCATGGGGCTGCCCGTCACGTACGTGTGGACGCACGACTCCGTCGGTCTCGGCGAGGACGGCCCGACCCACCAGCCGGTCGAGCACCTCTCCGTACTGCGCGCGATCCCGGGCCTGAACATCGTCCGCCCGGCCGACGCGAACGAGACCGCGATCGCCTGGCGCGAGATCCTCAAGCGGCATGCTTCCAAGCCCGCTCCGCACGGTCTGGCGCTGACCCGCCAGGGTGTGCCGACCTACGCGGCGAACGAGCACGCGGCCAAGGGCGGCTATGTGCTGTTCGACGCCGAGGGCGGCCGTCCGCAGGTGATTCTCATCGCCACCGGCTCCGAGGTGCAGCTGGCCGTCGAGGCCCGCGAGGCGCTCCAGGCCGACGGCATCCCGACGCGTGTCGTCTCGATGCCGTCCGTCGAGTGGTTCGAGGAGCAGGACATGGCGTACCGCGACAGCGTGCTGTTGCCGGACGTCAAGGCACGTGTCGCGGTCGAGGCCGGTATCGGTCTGACCTGGCACCGCTACACCGGCGATCACGGCCGGATCGTCAGCCTGGAGCACTTCGGTGCCTCGGCCGACGCCAAGGTCCTGTTCCGTGAGTTCGGTTTCACGGCCGACGCCGTCGCCAATGCCGCCCGGCAGTCCATCGAGGCCGTGGCCAAGGCCACCCGCTGACGACCCGCACCCGACCAGTAGGAGATGTAATTTCCATGACAGACGCACTCAAGCGCCTCTCCGACGAAGGCGTCGCGATCTGGCTGGACGACCTGTCCCGCAAGCGGATCACGTCGGGCAACCTGGCCGAGCTGATCGATCAGCAGCATGTCGTGGGCGTCACCACCAACCCGTCGATCTTCCAGAAGGCGATCGCCGGCGGCGACGGCTACGAGCAGCAGCTGACGGATCTGGCGGTTCGCAAGGTCACGGTCGAAGAGGCCCTCCGCATGATCACCACGGCGGACGTCCGTGACGCCGCCGACATCCTGCGGCCGGTCTTCGACCGCACCGAGGGCCAGGACGGCCGGGTCTCCATCGAGGTCGACCCGCGGCTGGCCCACAACACCCCGGCCACCATCGCCGAGGCCAAGCAACTCGCCTGGCTCGTCGACCGGCCGAACACCCTCATCAAGATCCCGGCGACCAAGGCGGGCCTGCCCGCGATCACCGAGGTCATCGGCCGGGGCATCAGCGTGAACGTCACGCTGATCTTCTCGCTGCAGCGCTACCGCGAGGTCATGGACGCCTACCTGGCCGGTCTGGAGAAGGCCAAGGCCGCGGGCATGGATCTCTCGCAGATCCACTCCGTCGCGTCCTTCTTCGTGTCCCGCGTGGACAGCGAGATCGACAAGCGCCTGGACAAGATCGGCAGCGACGAGGCCAAGGCGCTCAAGGGCAAGGCCGCGCTGGCCAACGCCCGGCTCGCCTACCAGGCGTACGAAGAGGTCTTCGGTTCGGACCGCTGGAACGCGCTGGAGAAGTCGGGCGCGAACAAGCAGCGCCCGCTGTGGGCCTCGACCGGGGTCAAGGACCCGGCCTACCCGGACACGCTCTACGTGACCGAGCTGGTCGCCCCGAACACCGTCAACACCATGCCGGAAGCCACCATGGAGGCCACCGCCGACCACGGCGAGGTCACCGGCGACACCATCCGCGGCACGTACGAGCAGGCCCAGGCCGAGCTCGACGCGCTGGCGGGCCTCGGTATCCCGTACGACGACGTGGTGCAGGTTCTCGAGGACGAAGGCGTCGAGAAGTTCGCGGCCTCCTGGAACGAGTTGCTGGATTCCACTTCGGCGGTACTCAAGCGTCAGACGCCCGTGGAGGCATGAGTTGACCAGCAGCAATCCGCTGCGTGACGCACAGGACCGGCGGCTCCCGCGTATTGCGGGGCCGTCCGGCCTGGTCATTTTCGGCGTCACGGGCGATTTGTCCCGTAAAAAGTTGATGCCTGCCGTGTACGACCTGGCCAACCGCGGCCTGCTGCCACCGGGCTTCGCGCTCATCGGCTTCGCCCGCAGGAGCTGGGAGGACGAGGACTTCGCACAGGAAGTCCACGACGCGGTCAAGGAGCACGCCCGTACGCCCTTCCGCGAGGAGGTCTGGCAGCAGCTCGCCGAGGGCTGCCGCTTCGTGCAGGGCGAGTTCGACGACGACACCGCCTTCGAGAAGCTGAAGTCGACGATCAACGAACTCGACAAGGCGCGCGGCACCGGCGGCAACTTCGCCTTCTACCTCTCCGTACCGCCTAAGTTCTTCCCCAATGTCGTGCAGCAGCTGAAGAAGCACGGACTGTCCGAGGGACAGGGCGACTCCTGGCGGCGCGCGGTCATCGAGAAGCCGTTCGGCCACAACCTGGAGAGCGCGCAGGAGCTCAACCAGCTCGTGCACGACGTCTTCCCGCCCAACGAGGTCTTCAGGATCGACCACTACCTGGGCAAGGAGACGGTCCAGAACATCCTGGCGCTGCGCTTCGCCAACACCATGTTCGAGCCGATCTGGAACCGGTCGTACGTCGACCATGTGCAGATCACGATGGCCGAGGACATCGGCATCGGCGGCCGGGCCGGGTACTACGACGGCATCGGCGCGGCCCGTGACGTCATCCAGAACCACCTGCTGCAGCTGCTCGCGCTGACCGCGATGGAGGAGCCCGGCTCCTTCCACCCGAAGGCACTGGTCGCCGAGAAGCTCAAGGTGCTCGGCGCCGTGGAGCTGCCCAAGGACCTGGGCGCCCACACGGTACGAGGCCAGTACGCGCACGCCTGGCAGGGCGGCGAGGAAGTCGTCGGCTACCTGGAGGAAGAGGGCATCGACCCCAAGTCGAAGACCGACACCTTCGCGGCGGTCAAGCTGGAGATCAACAACCGCCGCTGGGCCGGAGTCCCCTTCTATCTGCGCACCGGCAAGCGGCTCGGCCGCCGTGTCACCGAGATCGCGGTGGTCTTCAAGCGCGCCCCGTATCTGCCCTTCGAGGCCGGGTCCACCGAGGAGCTGGGGCAGAACGCTCTGGTCATCCGGGTGCAGCCGGACGAGGGCGTGACGGTGCGCTTCGGGTCGAAGGTGCCCGGCACCTCGATGGAGGTCCGGGACGTCACGATGGACTTCGCCTACGGCGAGTCCTTCACGGAGTCCAGCCCCGAGGCGTACGAGCGGCTCATCCTCGATGTGCTGCTCGGCGATGCCAACCTCTTCCCCCGCCACCAGGAGGTCGAGCTGTGCTGGGACATTCTCGACCCGATCGAGAAGTACTGGGACACCCACGGCAAGCCCGCCCAGTACGCGGCGGGCACCTGGGGACCGGTGGAGGCGGACGAGATGCTCGCACGAGACGGTAGGAGCTGGCGCCGGCCATGAGGATCGATCTGACGGACACCACGTCGTCCCGTATCAACGCCGGGCTCATCGAGGCCCGCCGCGCCATCGGCACTCCGGCCGTCGGCATGGTGCTCACCCTGGTCATCGTCACCGACGAGGGCAGCGCCTACGACGCCCTCAAGGCGGCCAGTGACGCCTCCCGGGAGCACCCGTCGCGGATCCTGGCCGTCATCAAGCGGCCCGGCCGCTCGCCGCGCGACCGCGCGAGGGCTCGGCTGGACGCCGAGGTGCTGGTCGGCTCCGACTCCGGCACCGGCGAGACCGTCGTGCTGCGCATGCACGGCGAACTCGCCAACCACGCCGAGTCCGTGGTGCTACCGCTGCTGCTGCCGGACGCCCCGGTCGTGGTGTGGTGGCCCGAGGAGTCCCCCGCGAAGCCGGCCGAGGACCCGCTGGGCCGCCTCGGTCAGCGCCGGATCACCGACGCCGCCGCGGCCGAGGACCCGGTGACCGCGCTCGGCCAGCGCGCCGCCGCGTACTCGCCCGGCGACACGGACCTGGCCTGGACCCGGATCACCCCGTGGCGCAGCATGCTGGCGGCGGCCCTGGACCAGAAGCACTCCAAGATCGTCTCCGCGTCGGTGGAAGGCGAGGCCTACAACCCGAGCACGGAACTGCTCGCGCTGTGGCTCGCCGACCGGCTCAAGATCTCGGTGGAGCGCAAGGTCTCGGACGGACCCGGCATCACCGGCGTCCAGCTGGCCACCGCCGACGGCGAGATCCGGCTGGACCGGGCCGACGGCTTGCTGGCCGAACTGGCCATGCCGGGCCAGCCGGACCGGCATGTGGCGCTCAAGCGGCGGGAGACCTCCGAGCTGATCGCCGAGGAGCTGCGCCGGCTGGACCCGGACGACATCTACAAGTCGACGGTGAAGTTCGGGGTCGGCCGGCTGACCGATGCCGGGAACAAGGATTCGGAAGACCCGGTCGAGTCGGTCGAGCTGATTACCCCGGCGAAGGGCGGCGCCACGTCCGCCGGGGCCGCGGCGGATGCGAAGGCCGCTCCCGCCAAGAAGGCCGCACCGGCGAAGAAGGCCGCGGAGGCCAAGAAGACGGCGACCTCCACATGACCGTGCCGCAGGTCGTCGTCCACCGGGACAAGGAGCTGATGGCGAAGGCCGCGGCGGCCCGGCTGATCACGAAGATCGTGGACGCCCAGGCCGCCCGCGGCTCCGCTTCGGTGGTGCTGACGGGCGGGCGCAACGGCAACGGGCTGCTCGCCGCGGTGGCCGGGTCCCCGGCCCGTGACGCCGTGGACTGGGCGCGTCTGGACCTGTGGTGGGGTGACGAGCGGTTCGAACGGGACGGTGATCCCGAGCGCAATGTCACCCAGGCCCGCGAGATCCTGCTCGGCTCGGTGCCGCTCGATCCGGCGCGGGTGCACGCCATGCCCGCGTCCGACGGCCCCCACGGCCGTGACGTCGACGCCGCGGCGGCCGGCTACGCGGCCGAACTCGCCAAGGCCTCCGGGCCCGAGGACCACGGTCCGGTGCCGACGTTCGATGTGCTGATGCTGGGTGTCGGCCCTGACACCCATGTCGCGTCGCTGTTCCCTGAGCATCCGGCGGTACGGGAGACGGAGCGGACGGTGGTGGGGGTGCACGGCGCGCCCAAGCCGCCGCCGACCCGGATTTCGCTGACCCTTCCGGCGATCCGCGCGGCGCGCGAGGTGTGGCTGCTCGCGGCGGGCGAGGACAAGGCCAACGCGGTCGCGATGGCACTGTCCGGCGCGGGCGAGATACAGGCGCCGGCCGCCGGCGCGCGCGGCCGCAGCCGGACGCTGTGGCTGCTGGACCGGGCGGCGGCCGCGAAGCTGCCGCCCCAGTTGTACCCGCCGTCGTCCGCCTGACGACGGAATGACGATGGCCGGCCCCCGATCGGGGCCGGCCATCGTCGTACTCCGGCCGGTCACGGCGCCGGGGCTATCGCCCCCGGAGGGTCCGGTAGCGGGCGACGAGCGCGGTGGTGGATCCGTCGAGGCCGGGCACATCGGCCCCGTCGGTGAGCGCGGGCTCGATCCGCTTGGCGAGGACCTTGCCCAGTTCGACGCCCCACTGGTCGAAGGAGTCGATGTTCCACACGGCGCCCTGAACGAACACCTTGTGCTCGTAGAGGGCGATCAGCTGGCCGAGCACCGACGGGCTCAGTTCGGTGGCCAGGATGGTGGTCGTCGGGTGGTTGCCGCGGAACGTCTTGTGCGGCACCAGCTCCGCGGGCACACCCTCCGCGGCGACCTCTTCCGGGGTCTTGCCGAAGGCCAGCGCCTGGGTCTGCGCGAAGAAGTTGGCCATCAGCAGATCGTGCTGGTCCGCGAGCGGGCCGAGTTCACCGATCGGCCGGGCGAAGCCGATGAAGTCGGCGGGGATGACCTTGGTGCCCTGGTGCAGCAGTTGGTAATACGCGTGCTGGCCGTTGGTGCCCGGAGTACCCCAGACGACCGGGCCGGTCTGCCAGCCGACCGGATTGCCCTGCCGGTCCACGGACTTGCCGTTGGACTCCATGTCCAGCTGCTGCAGATACGCGGTGAACTTCGACAGGTAGTGGCTGTACGGGAGGACCGCGTGCGACTGCGCGTCGTGGAAACCGCCGTACCAGACGCCCAGCAGGCCGAGCAGCAGCGGGACGTTCTCCTCCGGCGGGGCGCAGCGGAAGTGCTCGTCCACCAAATGGAAGCCGGCCAGCATCTCGCGGAAGTGGTCCGGGCCGATGGCGAGCATCAGCGACAGGCCGATCGCCGAGTCGAAGGAGTACCGGCCGCCGACCCAGTCCCAGAACTCGAACATGTTCGCCGGGTCGATGCCGAACTCGGTGACCTTCTCCGCGTTGGTGGACAGCGCGACGAAGTGCTTGGCGACGGCAGAGGCGTCTGCGCCCAGTCCCGTCAGCAGCCAGTCGCGGGCGGAGGTGGCGTTGGTGATGGTCTCGATGGTGGTGAACGTCTTCGAGGCGATGATGAAGAGCGTCTCGGCAGGGTCCAGATCGCGCAGGGCCTCGTGCAGGTCCGCGCCGTCGACGTTGGACACGAAGCGGAACCGCAGCCCGCGGTCGGTGTACGGGCGCAGCACCTCGTACGCCATCGCCGGGCCCAGATCGGAGCCGCCGATGCCGATGTTGACGATGGAGGTGATGCGCTTGCCGGTGTGGCCGGTCCACCCGCCGGAGCGGACATGGTCACTGAACAGCGACATCTTGCTGAGGACCGCGTGGACGGCGGGTACCACGTCGTGGCCGTCGAGCTTGATGACGGCGGAGCGCGGTGCGCGCAGCGCGGTGTGCAGTACCGCGCGGTCCTCGGTGACATTGATCCGCTGGCCGCGGAACATCGCGTCGCGCAGCTCGGCGACACCGCTCGACGCCGCCAACTCGCGCAGCAGCCGCAGCGTCTCGTCGGTCACCAGGTGCTTGGAGTAGTCCAGGTACAGGTCACCGACCTGCAGGGTGTACCGGTCGCCGCGCTGCGGATCCTCGGCGAACAGATCGCGCAGGTGTACCTCCCCCAGCTCTTCGCGGTGTTTGCCCAGGGCGTGCCATTCGGGCAACTGGTCGAGACGGGAACGGCCGTGCGTATTGGTGTCGGACATAGGTCCAAACTAATTGATGACGGCCGGTAGGAGCGCGATCACCCCGCAGGCGAAGAGTGCGGCGGCGGCCAGCGCCGGGGTGTTCAGCCCCCAGGCCGTCGCCACGGCGCCGCCGAGCAGGGCGCCGAGCGGTGCACCGGCGATGGACAGAGTGCGGTTGGCGGCGCTGACCCGCCCGAGCAGGGCGGGAGGCGTCCGCTCCTGTACGAGGGTGACCTCGTTGACGTTCCACAGCATCCCCACGGCGCCGAAGACCGCCATGACGCCGACCGCGACGGGCAGCGAGCGCACGGTGCCGAGGACGGCCAGGGCGCCGGTCTGGAACAGCAGTCCGAGCACCAGCGCCCTGATCCGGCCCAGGAGTTCGGAGATCCGGCCGGCCGCCAGGCCGCCGGCAACGCTCCCGGCGCCGTAGGCCGTGAGCACGGCCGCGTACCCGGCATGCCCGGCGTGCAGCCATCCGGTGACGTGCAGGACCAGGGTGGCGATGAGCGCGCCCACACCGGTGTTGACGATGGTGTTGGCCGTGCAGAGCGACCGCAGGACCCGGTCCCGCCACAGCGTCCTGATGCCCTCGGCGATGTCCTGCCGCAGGGTCCGGCCCGCCGCGCGCGGGGCACGCTCGCGCGGGGGCATCCGTATGGAGGCGACCAGCGCCGCCGCGATCAGATAGGTGGCGGCGTCCGCCGCGAACGGCAGGGCCGCGGAGAGGCCGAGCAGCACGGGCACCAGAGGGGCGCCCAGGAAGGTGCCGGCGATGGTCTGCCCGGTCATCAGCCGCGCGTTGGCGCGGCCGAGGCCCGCGGTGGGGACCACGGACGGCAGCAGCGCGGTCGCGGCGTTGTCGAAGAGGGTCTGCATCGTCGTCAGGACGAACGCGAGCACCAGCAGCAGCGCGATGCTCACTTCGTCCAGCCCGACGGCGAGGGTGAAGCCGGCCATCAGCGCACAGCGCGCCGCGTCGAC
Source organism: Streptomyces sp. PH10-H1 (assembly GCF_030063355.1). Taxonomy (GTDB): domain Bacteria; phylum Actinomycetota; class Actinomycetes; order Streptomycetales; family Streptomycetaceae; genus Actinacidiphila. Next base: position 26,410 of record NZ_JASISZ010000058.1, on the reverse strand, counting down.
CGCCCACATGGCGCGCCGCTGGTCCACCCGGTCGGCGATGGCGCCGCCGAGCAGACCGAACAGGATCCACGGCAGGAATCCGGCGGCCGTGACCAGCGAGACGAGTATCGGTGAGTCGGTGAGGCCCACGGCGAACAACGGCAGTGCCGCGGCCCGCAGACCGTCCCCGAGCCGCGAGACCACCGCGGCGCTCCACAGCCGGCCGAAGCCTCCGCGCCAGGACGGCACGGCGGCTTCTGCGACCGGCCGCAGATCACTGTCACTCGCGGTCAAAGCTCCCCCTCGGGCCAGGATGTGATCTCGTCCTGGAACCGTAGCGGCGGCCACTGACACCGCAGTTGGCCAGCCGGCTACCGGCTCCGGACAGGCACCGGCCGAGGGAGGCCCGCATCTAGAAACCCGCCGCGGATCCTAGAACCCTCCGCGGTTCAGCCTGCCCTCGTAGCGGGCCTCCAGTACGGCGTTGTGCTCGAATCCGCCCGGCAGGTTGGCCGAGATGTAGACCGGCGGCTCATGCCCCTCTGCGGCCAGAATGCCGACTGCTTCGGCCACGATCATCTGGATCAGCAGGGCAGAGGTGATGGTGGAGACACCGCACAGCGCACCGCCGCCCGGCATCGGCAGCAGCGCGTCGCCGGCCGGCGCGCAGTTGTCGAGCACCGCGTCGGCGAGATCGGCGAGCCGCTTGCCGCTGCTGTGGAGCGCGGGCACCGCGTGGGTGTGTTCCAGGGAGGTGAGGGCGATCAGCCGGTGGCCGGACTCCTTGACCCGCATCGCCATGTCGACGATGGAGTTGTTGACCCCCGAGTTGGAGATGATCACGAAGAGGTCCTGCGGCTGCGGGGTGGCCAGTTCGTAGAGCCGTTTGGCCAGGCCCGGGGAGCGTTCCAGCAGCGGGTCGGCGAGGACCGAGCGGTCCTCGCCGCCGCGCAGCACGAGATCGGACAGGCCGATGCGGCTGGTCGGGACGAGGCCGCCGGCCCGCCCGGCGATCTCCAGCGCGGTGGCCTGCGAGTGCCCGGTGCCGAAGGCGTGGATGACACCGTTGGCGGCGACGCTGTCGGCGACGAGGCGGGCCGCGGCGGCGACGGAGTCGGTGTTGGCTCCGATCGCGCGGTCGATGGCGGCCAGGGCGAGGTCGGCGAACCGGGCGGCGCCGGACTGGTGCGGCTCTGGTCCGGGCATGGCCGGATTCCCCTTCGGCTCAATTCACAGCGGCATCGGATCGCTGAAACAATGAACCAGTGGACTAGTCCACGTCAATACCCCGGAGCCGCAGCCGGGCCAGCGCCAGCGCCCCCGCCCCGCCGTCCCGCACCGGGAGCACCCGCAGGCCCATCGTCTCGGCGCGGGCGGTGACCCGTCCCAGCAGCGGCCCGTGCGGGCCGAGCAGGCCGCCGGCGGCCACCAGTGGCTCACCCTCGCGCGGTTCCAGGGCTTCGACGGTGGCGGCCAGCTCGTCCGCGGCGGCGTCGAGCAGGGCGGTGGCGACCTCGTCGCCGTCCTCTTCGGCGGTGACCGCCAGCGGGCTCAGCCGGGCCATCGCGAGCGGCGTGTCGGCGTACACCCGGGGGATGATCCGGGCCCGCAGCACCTCCCGATCGTGCCGTCCGGGCCGCTGCGTCGCCAGGTACGGGCCGCCCGGGTTGCCCAGGTAGTGCGCGGCGACCGCCTCGACCAGCGAGGTCCACGAGCCCCGGCCGTCCAGTGCGCGCAGCACCGCGAGCGCGACCTCGCGGCCCAGCCAGAAGCCGCTGCCGTCGTCGCCGAGGAGCCAACCGTAGCCGTCCGCGGTGACGGTCTTGCGGTGCTTCTCGACGCGGGCCGCGACGGCTCCCGTACCGGCGATGAGCACCAGCCCGTCGGGCGGGGTGCCGGGCGCCGAGGCGAAGGCCACCTCGAGGTCGCCGCAGACCGCGATGCGCGGGGTGCGGATGCCGTGCCCGTCGAGCGCGGCCCGCAGGCAGGAGCGGGCCAGGTCGCGGCCGGCCTCGGGGCCCGCGCCGTTCGCGGCGCCCGCGAAGCCGCCGACGACGGCCACGACGTCGGTACGGCGGCCCTCCGGGACGGCGGCCCTGATCGCGTCCGCCAGATGCCTGGTCAGGGCGGACCGGTCCACGCTCAGCGCGTTGCCGGGGCCGCCCGCACCGGTACCGAGCACCCTGCCGTCCGCGTCACCCTCCGCCTCGGCGAGGTAGGCGCGGGTCCGGGTGCCACCGGCGTCGATGCCGACCACCAGGGGTCGGCTGTGGATTTCGTTCATCGTCTTGGATGGTGGTTGATGGATTCACCCCGGAACAAGGGTCCGGGCCGGGGGGAGCCGTTTTGATCACCGATGTGATCCGTTCCGAGCTCCCCCGGATGTCCGGGTCCCACCGGCACTTCCCAGGCTACTGTCAGCCGCTTCCGCAGGGTACTCGGACCGGAGACGCCGACAGAGAAATGCCCTCATTCGCCGGGCGGCTTCCGGCCGGCGAATGAGGGCGATGTCCGCGCGCGCCGTACGCGGTGAGATCGCTCAGATCTCGCCGCGGAGCTTCGCGAGCGCTTCGGCGAGAATCGCCTCGCCGTCGGCCGCGCTGCGCCGCTCCCGCACATAGGCCAGGTGCGTCTTGTACGGCTCGGTCCGCGGCGGCGCCGGCGGGTTCTCCTCGTCCTGCCCTGCCGGGAAACCACAGCGCGGGCAGTCCCAGGTCTCCGGGATCTGCGCGTCGCTGGCGAAACTCGGCTGGGTCTCGTGCCCGTTCGAGCACCAGAAGGAGATGCGGAGGCGTGGCGCGGACTCGCCGCGCTCGGCCTCTCCCATCGGCCCCGCTCCGACCCGACTGCCACGGATCGCGTTGCCACTTGCCACGGTCGTAACTCCCTGCGTGATGGTGCTGCGAGGTCGCCCAGTTTACGGAGACCTTACGTGCCGTCCAGTGGCAGGTGATGTACCCAGCCCCGTAGGACGCCCTCCCATGATAAGCCGCGTTTGCGACGAGGCGTCAGTTCTCCCTGGACTCACGGGAGTACGCCACCGGTGTTACTTCTGGAACTTCAGCACCAGGCCAAGTACGACAATGCACGTAAACCACAACAGACCGATCACCACGGTGATGCGGTCGAGGTTGCGTTCGGCCACCGAGGAGCCGCCGACGGAGGACTGCATGCCACCACCGAACATGTCCGAGAGGCCGCCGCCCTTCCCCTTGTGCATCAGCACCAGCAGCAGGAGCAGCAGACTGAAGATGATGAGGGCGATGGAGAACCCGAGAACCACGGCTGGACCAACTCTCTCGACTACGAACGACGGCGCGGGGCCGAACCGGGCGCCAATGCGCCGGTCCGGCCCCGACAGGGTACTTCGTGCGGGCCGGGTCGGCCCACCGCGTGCCGGCCCTACTGGTCGCGGAAGCGGACGATCTTGACGAACTCCTCCGCGTCGAGCGCCGCGCCGCCGATCAGGGCGCCGTCCACGTCCGGCTGCGCCATGATCGCCGCGACGTTTCCGGACTTGACCGAGCCGCCGTACTGGATACGGACCTTTTCGGCCAGCTCCTGGCTGTACAGCTCGGCCAGCCGGCCGCGGATGGCACCGCAGACCTCCTGCGCGTCCTCGGGTGTGGCGACCTCGCCGGTGCCGATCGCCCACACCGGCTCATAGGCGATGACGATCGTCCCGGCCTGCTCGGCCGGGATGTCCTTCAGCGCGCCGTCGAGCTGGGCGAGGGTGTGCGGGACCTGCTGTCCGGCCTTGCGGACGTCCAGGCCCTCGCCGACGCACAGAATCGGCGTGAGGCCGTGCCGGTACGCGGCCCTGACCTTGGCGTTGAGGAGCGGCTCGTCCTCACCGTGGTACTGGCGGCGCTCGCTGTGGCCGATGGCCACATACGTGCACTTCAGCTTGGCGAGCATCGGACCGGAGATCTCACCGGTGTACGCGCCCGAGTCGTACGCGGAGAGGTCCTGGGCGCCGTACTTGATCTTCAGCTTGTCGCCGTCGACCAGGGTCTGCACCGAACGCAGGTCGGTGAAGGGCGGCAGGACGGCGACCTCGACCGTGTCGTAGTCCTTGTCGGTGAGCGCAAAGGACAGCTTCTGGACGTGCGCGATGGCCTCGAGGTGGTTGAGGTTCATCTTCCAGTTGCCCGCCATCAGCGGGGTACGGGTGCTCATGCTGGGTCAGTCCTCCAGTGCGGCGAGGCCGGGGAGCGTCTTGCCCTCGAGGTATTCGAGGCTGGCGCCGCCACCGGTCGAGATGTGGCCGAAAGCGTTCTCGTCGAAGCCGAGGATGCGCACGGCCGCGGCCGAGTCACCGCCGCCGACCACGGTGAACGCGGGGCTGTCGATAAGGGCCCGGGCGACCGCGCGGGTGCCCTCGGCGTAGTCGGGGTGCTCGAATACGCCCATCGGGCCGTTCCAGAACACGGTGGCCGCGTCGGCGAGCTTCGAGGCGAAGAGCGCGCTGGACTTCGGGCCGATGTCCAGGCCCATCACATCGGCCGGGATGGCGTCCACGTCCACGGTGAGCGGGTTCGTCGGCGCCTGCGTCTTGAGGTCGGGGAAGGCGCCCGCGGCGACGACGTCGACCGGCAGCACGAACTCCACGCCCTTGGCCTCGGCGCGCTTGAGGTACTCCTGGACGACCGGGATCTGGTCCTCCTGGAGCATGCTCCTGCCGACCTCGTGGCCCTGGGCCTTGAGGAAGGTGAAGACCATCCCGCCGCCGATCAGGATCCGGTCGGCCTTCTCCAGCAGGTGGTCGATGACACCGAGCTTGTCGGAGACCTTCGCCCCGCCGAGCACGACCGCGTACGGCCGCTGCACGTCGGAGGTGAGCTTCTTCAGCACGTCGACCTCGGTGGCGATCAGGCCGCCCGCGGCGTGCGGGAGCCGCGCCGGGAGGTCGAACACGGAGGCGTGCTTGCGGTGCACGGCGCCGAAGCCGTCACCGACGTACACGTCCGCGAGCGACGCGAGCTGGTCGGCGAAGGCGCCGCGCTCGGCGTCGTCCTTCGCGGTCTCGCCCGCGTTGAACCGCAGGTTCTCCAGCAGTACCACTCCGCCGTCGGCCAGGCCCGCGACGGCCGACTGCGCACTGTCCCCGACGGTGTCGGCCGCGAACGCGACCTCCGCGCCGAGCAGTTCGCCGAGCCGCGCGGCGACCGGCGCGAGCGAGAACTGCGGGTCGGGCGCGCCCTTGGGGCGGCCCAGGTGTGAGGCGACGATCACCCTGGCGCCCGCGGCGGCGAGCTTGGTGATGGTCGGGACGGCGGCGCGGATCCGGCCGTCGTCGGTGATGGTGGCGCCCGAAAGCGGCACATTCAGGTCGGCGCGGACGAACACCCGCTGGCCCGCGACCTGTCCCTCGTTCAGGAGGTCGTCGATCGTCTTCATATCCGGTGGGCTCCTCGTGGCCTCATGGTCGACAAGGGACAGGGCCCGGCCGACGCGCCTTCGCGCCGGACGGGCCCTGTCACTCACATCTGCGTGGCGTGACCGCGACTCAGAGCTGGCCGCCGACGTAGGTGGTCAGGTCCACCAGTCGGTTGGAGTAGCCCCACTCGTTGTCGTACCAGCCGAAGATCTTGACCTGGTCGCCCTGAACCATGGTCATCTGCGCGTCGAACGTGCACGAGGCCGGCTCGTTGACGATGTCCGAGGAGACGATCAGGTCCTCGGTGTACTCGAGGATGCCCTTGAGCTGGCCCTCGGCCGCCTTCTGGAAGGCGGCGTTGACCTCTTCCTTGGTGACGTCGCGCTCAACGGTGACCACGAGGTCGGTGATCGAGCCGGTCGGGACCGGGACGCGCAGCGAGGTGCCGTCCAGCTTGCCCTTGAGCTCGGGGATGACCAGCGCGGTGGCCTTGGCGGCACCCGTCGAGGTCGGAATGATGTTGATCGCGGCGGCACGCGCACGGCGCAGGTCGCTGTGCGGGAAGTCCAGGATCTTCTGGTCGTTCGTGTAGGCGTGGACCGTGGTCATCATGCCCTTGACGATGCCGAAGTTCTCCAGGAGGACCTTCGCCATCGGCGCCACACAGTTCGTGGTGCACGAGGCGTTGGAGATGATGTGGTGCTTCGCCGCGTCGTACTTCTCGTGGTTGACGCCCATGACCACGGTGACGTCCTCGTCCTTGGCCGGAGCCGAGATGAGGACCTTCTTCGCGCCGGCCGCGAGGTGCTTGGCGGCGTCCTCGCGCTTGGTGAAGAAGCCCGTGGACTCGATCACGATGTCGGCGCCGAGCTCGGCCCACGGCAGGTTCGCCGGGTCCCGCTCGGCCATCGTCTTGAAGGTCTGGCTGCCGACCGTGATGCTGTCGTCGGTGTGCGTGACCTCGTACTTGAGGCGGCCCAGGATGCTGTCGTACTTGAGAAGGTGCACCAGGGTCGCGTTGTCGGTCAGGTCGTTGACACCGACGATCTCGATGTCCGCGCCCTGCTCAAGGGCGGCACGGAAGAAGTTGCGACCAATACGACCGAAGCCGTTGATGCCTACCCGGATCGTCACGAACCGATCTCCTCGCTGATGTGCCGGAATCCACTCCGGCTGCGAAATATGGGATGTCCCCGACCAGTCACGACCCTACCTCGCCCACGTGTTCCCAGTGACATCGAGAGCGCCCGGACGGGCTCTGAGCGCCCGCTCAGCGGGCGTTTTCCCAGTTCACCGTATGTGTCACGGAGTGTCACCACGGAGGCCCGAGGAGGCCGCTCCGGATACTGAGACGACCGGCCGCCGAATTCAACAAACCGTTCACTTCCATCACCGGGCCGCACCGGCAAGGCGGTTGAGTACGGCGACGCCGGCCGCGCCCGACAGTTCGGAGTCCTGGACCATGGTCCCGTCCAGGAGGAGCCTTCCGCCCTCATTCACGTAGTCGCGCAGGGCGAGCAGCGTGGGCCGGTCCGGCAGCCCCGCGTCGGCGGGGTACGTCACCTGCCGGAAGTGACTCAGCACACCCAGCGGGTGGGGTGTGCCGCCCGGTACGGGAAGGACCAGCGCATCGCCCGCCGGCCGTGGTGCGACGGCGTACATGAACGGCGTGCTCGCCGCGCCGCCGCCGGTGAACCACACGCTCACCGTGTCGCCGGGCCGGGCGCCGGCGACCGTGCCCCGGTACTCGTCGAAGTACGTGTGGTCCGTGCCGCCGTACGTCACGCCGCCGCGCCATGCCTCGACCGGTGCGGAGTGCTCGGCGCCACCGCCGATGCGCCAGTTGACCCGTTTGTCCGGAACGCTCCGACGGGCGGTGACGGCCACCTGCTGCGCGCCCGCGTCGTCGTACGAGACCGTGAAGGCGTCAGGCGTGAAGTCGGCGACCGCCGGCCGGCCCGGGTCCGCGGCACTCGACGCGACGGAGAGCGCGAAGGGCACGTTCTTCTCGAACTCGCGCCGGATCAACTGCTCGTCGTCGGGGAAGGCGAAGACACTCGCGCAGTCCTCCGGCCACCAGGAACCGGCCGTCGAGGCGGCAGTGGCGGTCTCGCAGGTGGACATCTCCGGGCTGAGCATCAAGGTGCCGTGCATGTTCGCGGCGTGCCCGTCGGCGTCGCCGTTGGTGACGTACAGCGCGGAGGACAGCACCGGCCGGTAGCCGGGGATCGCCGAGTGGCCGGGAGTACCGGCCAGCGCCCGGGCCAGTACGTCGTCGGGGCTGGGCGTGGCGACCTGCCAGCCGATCCCGTAGAGCAGCAGCTGGGCCGCCGAGTGGTAGTTGACGGCGTACCGGAAGTGCATCCGGCGCTCCAGGTCGTCCAGGGCGCGGGTCTCCGGCTCCGACATCGCGGCGGGCCCGCGGTAGGTCTCGGCGCCCGGATCGGACGAGGAACCCTGGTTGTCGTAGGCCCACTTGTAGCCGAAGTTGCGGTTGAGGTCGACGCCCTGGATGTTCTTGCGCCACAGGCGGTGGCCGGGGGTGAAGCTGTAGTCGTAGCCGTCGGGATTGGCGCAGATCACGAACCACAGCTCGGTGGCGTTGACGATCCGGGTGGCCTCGGGGTCCGACCCGTAGCCGTCCACGTAGTGGTGCATCAGCCGGCGGACGGTCTCCGGCGTGATCCACTCCCTGGCGTGCTGCCCGCCCAGATACAGCACGGCGGGGTTGCCGGCCTTGCCGACCCGCAGCGCGAGGATCTCCTGCCCGAGCACGGTGCGGCCGATGACCTCCGTCCGCGCCAGGCCCGGATGCGCGGCCGCCGTGGCCACGACCTCCGCCTTCAGTCCGCCGGATCCGCCGTACGGGCGGAACACGCCACCGCCGAGGGCGGCGGACCTGCGCCGCGGCGCGGGACGCGGGGTAAGCGCGATGCCCTCCCCGGCCAGCCGCGCGGCCTGCTTCGCGGTGAGATCCAGCTCGACCGCCCCGGGCAGCCCGGCCACCTCTCCCGCGTCCACACCGGCCCGCAGGAGCGACGGCACCTGCCCGGCTGCCACCCGCGCCGTATACGCGGCCACATCGGCACCCACATCGTCGGCCGGCCCGCCACCCGGTGCCGCCGCCACCATCAACGCGGAGACAACCGTCACGAGGGCGGCCACCAGCGCCCGCCGAATCCGCCCCAACCGGCGGCCAAGCTCTCGATCCGTCACAAGATCACAGGCTGCTACCACCAGTCGCTCACGGCAAGCGGAGACTCGCCGGTGCCGCAACCGGCTCCGGGTTACACGTCCGCCGGCCGCGCGGTCCTCAAACTCCCCCAGCTACCGCTGGGAGGTACTCGGCTGGACGGGCTGAATTCAGCGGACCCGTTCAACCATCGCGGTCACCGCGCCAACCGCCGGGACAACACCACCGAGGGAACGGGCCCGACCCCGGCCCAGACGCGGCCCACCCACGACGCGGCGGCGCGGACGTCAGCCGACCATCTCTTCGGTGAGGTTCGCCTCCGTGCCCGGCATTCCCATGTCCGAGGCCCGCTTGTCCGCCATCGCCAGCAGGCGCCGGATCCGGCCCGCCACCGCGTCCTTGGTGAGCGGCGGCTCCGCGAGCGAGCCCAGTTCCTCCAGCGACGCCTGCTTGTGCTCGATCCGCAGCCGGCCCGCCGCCGCAAGGTGCTCCGGCACCTCCTCGCCGAGGATCTCCAGCGCGCGCTGCACCCGCGCGCCGGCCGCGACCGCCGCCCGCGCCGAACGGCGCAAATTCGCGTCGTCGAAGTTCGCCAGCCGGTTCGCGGTGGCGCGCACCTCGCGGCGCATCCGGCGCTCTTCCCAGGCCAGGACGGAGTCATGGGCGCCCAGCCGGGTCAGCAGCGCGCCGATCGCGTCCCCGTCCCGTACGACCACCCGGTCGACATTGCGCACCTCGCGGGCCTTGGCCGGGATCTGCAGCCTGCGGGCCGCGCCGACCAGGGCCAGGGCCGCCTCGGGGCCGGGGCAGGTGACCTCCAGCGACGAGGAGCGGCCGGGCTCGGTGAGGGAGCCGTGTGCCAGGAAGGCGCCGCGCCAGGCCGCCTCGGCATCGCAGGTGGCGCCGGAGACGACCTGCGGGGGCAGACCCCGGATGGGGCGGCCGCGGCCGTCCACCAGGCCGGTCTGCCGCGCCAGCTGGTCGCCGCCCGCGACGACCCGGACCACATACCGGCTGCCGCGGCGCAGCCCGCCAGGGGCCATCACCACCAGGTCGGAGGAGTGGCCGAAGATCTCCAGGATGTCCTTGCGCAGCCTCCGGGCCGCGATCCCGGTGTCCAGCTCCGCCTCGATCACGATGCGACCGCTCACCAGGTGGAGACCGCCCGCGAACCGCAGGATCGACGAGACCTCCGCCTTCCGGCAGCAGGTCCGGGTGACGGGGAGCCGGGAAATCTCATCCTTCACCGCTGCCGTCATCGCCATGGGCCGATCCTTCCACGCATACGAAAAATCCGGTCATACGCGGTGGCCAACAGCTCCGGATCGTGCCGCGGCCCGTCAGGGGCCGCGATCCGGGCCAGCTCGACCGTTCCGCACAACCGTTCGGCAGCCTTTGCCAGGCTCTCCCGGTCGGGCACGGCGGCCTCGTCGGCCAGCACCACGTCGATGGTGAGTTTAGGGGCGTGTCGGGCCAAAACCTCCAAGTGACGCTGCGGAGAAAAGCCGTCGGTCTCTCCCGGCTGGGGTGCGAGGTTCAGTGTGAGGACCCTGCGGGCACGGGTGTTCATCAGTGCGTCGGCCAGTTCGGGGACCAGCAGATGCGGTATCACCGACGAGAACCAGGACCCCGGTCCGAGGACCACCCAGTCGGCGTCCAGGACCGCCTGAACGGCCTCCGGAACGGCCGGTGGATCGGCGGGCAGCAACCAGACTTCCTGCACGTCACCGGGGGTGAGGGCGACCGTGGCCTGACCCCGTACGGTGGTGATCTCGGCGGGCTTCGCCGGGTCGTGCCCGCGGACGCTCGCATGGAGGTCCAGCGGCACCGCGGACATGGGCAGCACCCGGCCGTGGGCGCCCAGCAGCCTCCCGACCCATTCGAGGGCCGCGACCTCGTCGTTGAGCTGCTCCCAGAGGGCGACAATCAGCAGATTGCCTACGGCGTGTCCGTGCAGGTCTCCCCCGCTGACGAAGCGGTGCTGGATCACCTTGGCCCAGGTCCGTCCCCACTCGTCGTCCCCGCACAGCGCCGCCAGCGCCTTGCGCAGATCGCCGGGCGGCAGGACGCCCATCTCCTCGCGCAGCCGGCCGCTGGAGCCGCCGTCGTCCGCGACGGTGACGACGGCGGTCAGGTCGCCGGTGATCCGGCGCAGGGCGCTCAGTGAGGCGGACAGCCCGTGGCCGCCGCCCAGGGCGACCACTTTCGGTGGTACTCCGGAGCGTCGGCTCGTGCGACGCAGGCGCCGTGCCGTCCGGATCACTCGCGCCCCATGTCCCGGTGGACGATGACGGTCTCCACTCCGTCCGCGGACAGCCGGCGGGCGAGCCGCTCGGACATGGCCACACTGCGGTGCTTTCCGCCCGTGCAGCCGACGGCGATGGTCACATACCGCTTGCCCTCACGGCGGTAGCCGGCGGCGATGATGTGCAGCAGCTCGGCGTACCCGTCGAGGAACTCCTTGGCGCCGGGCTGGTTGAAGACGTACTGGGCGACCTCGTCGTTCAGTCCGGTGAACGGGCGCAGCTCCGGCACCCAGTGCGGGTTCGGGATGAACCGGCAGTCGACGACCAGGTCGGCGTCGACGGGCAGCCCGTACTTGAAGCCGAATGACATCACCGTGGCCCGCAGCTCGGGCTCCCCGTCAGCCGCGAACTGGGCGTCCATCTTCGATCGCAGCTCGTGCACGTTGAGACTGGAGGTGTCGATCACGAGGTCGGCCTCGCCGCGCAGCTCGCGCAGCAGGTCCCGCTCCTTGGCGATGCCGTCCACGATGCGTCCGTCGCCCTGGAGCGGGTGCGGTCGGCGTACGGACTCGAAGCGGCGGACCAGGAGGTCGTCGGACGCCTCCAGGAACACCACGCGGCGCTTGACGCCCTTGGCGTCGAGGTCCGCCAGGGATTCCCGCAGATTGTCGAAGAAGCGACGGCCCCGGACATCCACGACGACCGCGATCCGCGCCACGTTGCCCTGCGAGCGCGCGCCCAGGTCCACCATGGTGGGGATCAGGGCGGGCGGCAGGTTGTCCACGACGAACCAGCCGAGGTCCTCCAGACACTTGGCCGCGGTGCTGCGGCCGGCCCCGGACATGCCGGAGATGATCACCAGCTCGGGGATGGCCTCAGCGGCCTCGCCCGCTCCACCGGTCGTCACTTGTGCTCCGTCTCCGTCGTTCTCATTCATCGCTGTCTCCCCCGTTCCACTGAGCCGGCCCCCGGGTGCGGCCGTCTACTCATCCTCAATGATCTCTCCTGTCGCGGTGTTCACGGCAGGAGTGGCGGGCGCGGCTCCGGCCAGGGCCACGGCGACCGTCTCGGCCGTGCGGCGGCCGATGCCCGGCACCTCGCAGATCTGCTCCACGGTGGCGGCCCGCAGCCGCTTGAGCGATCCGAAATGCTTGAGCAGCGCCTGGCGGCGGGTCTCGCCGAGGCCCGGCACCGCGTCCAGGGCGCCCGCCTTCATCGACTTCGAGCGCTTGTTGCGCTGGTAGGAGATCGCGAAGCGGTGCGCCTCGTCCCGGACCCGCTGCAACAGATACAGGCCCTCGCTCGTGCGGGGCAGGATCACCGGATCGTCGTTGTCCGGCAGCCAGACCTCCTCCAGTCGCTTGGCGAGACCGCAGACGGCGACGTCCTCTATGCCGAGCTCCGTGAGGGCCCGCTGGGCGGCCGCCACCTGCGGCTGCCCGCCGTCGACGACGACCAGCTGCGGCGGGTACGCGAACTTGCGCGGCCGGCCGGTCTCCGGATCGATGGGCCCGCCCACCGCCTCCGTGACCTCGCCGCCGGCCTCCTGGTCGATCCATTCGCCGGTCTTCTGCTTCTCCTGCAGATAGCGGCGGAAGCGGCGGGAGACCACCTCGTGCATGGACCGGACATCGTCCTGACCCTCGAAGGACTTGATCTGGAAGCGCCGGTACTCGCTCTTGCGGGCCAGACCGTCCTCGAACACCACCATCGACGCCACCACGTCGTCACCCTGGAGGTGCGAGATGTCGAAGCACTCGATCCGCAGCGGAGCGGTGTCCAGCTCCAGGGCCTCGGCGATCTCCTCCAGGGCCCGGGCGCGCGTGGTCAGATCGGAGGCGCGCTTGGTCTTGTGCAGCGCGAGCGCCTGCTGCGCGTTGCGCTGCACCGTGACCATCAGGTCCTTCTTGTCGCCGCGCTGCGGGATCCGCAGGCTGACCTGCGAGCCGCGGCGCACGCTGAGCCACTGGGTGAGCGCCTCTGAGGTCTGCGGCAGCGCCGGGACCAGCACCTCCTTGGGGACGCCCTCGCCCTTCTCGTCGCCGTAGAGCTGCTGCAGGGCGTGCTCGACGAGTCCCGCGGTGTCGACGGCCTCGACCTTGTCGGTGACCCAGCCGCGCTGTCCCCGCACCCGGCCCCCGCGGACGTGGAAGATCTGGACGGCGGCCTCCAGCTCGTCCTCGGCCACCGCGATCAGGTCGGCGTCGGTGGCGTCGTTGAAGACGATCGCGTTCTTCTCCAGGGCGCGCTTGAGCGCCTCTATGTCGTCCCGCAGCCTGGCGGCCTTCTCGTACTCCATCTCGGAGGCGGCGTCCCGCATCTGCTGTTCCAGGCGGCGCAGATAGGTGCCGGTGCGCCCGGCCATGAAGTCGCAGAACTCCTCGGCCAGTTGGCGGTGCTCCTCGGGGGTGACCCGGCCGACGCAGGGAGCCGCGCACTTGCCGATGTAGCCCAGCAGACAGGGGCGGCCGATCTGCGCGGAACGCTTGAACACCCCGGCGGAGCAGGTCCGCACGGGGAAGACGCGCAGCATCAGGTCGACGGTCTCGCGGATCGCCCAGGCGTGGGCGTACGGCCCGAAGTAGCGCACGCCCTTCTTCTTCGGCCCGCGCATCACCTGGACCCGGGGGAACTCCTCGCCCATGGTGACGGCCAGCGAGGGATAGCTCTTGTCGTCGCGGTACTTGACGTTGAACCGCGGGTCGTACTCCTTGATCCAGGAGTACTCCAGCTGCAGCGCCTCGACCTCGGTGCCGACCACGGTCCACTCGACGGACGCGGCGGTGGTCACCATGGTGCGGGTGCGCTGGTGCAGATTGGCGATGTCCTGGAAGTACGAGGACAGCCGCGGTCGCAGGCTCTTGGCCTTGCCGACGTAGATCACGCGGCCGTGCTCGTCCCGGAATTTGTAGACCCCCGGCGAGTCGGGGATCTGACCCGGCTTCGGTCTGTAACTGGAGGGGTCTGCCATGCCTCCACCCTACTGGCGGGCGGTGACATTCCCGGTCCCGGCGCGGGTCACGCGCGGGGACCGGGAATGACGGTTCAGCTACGCCGCGTGGTGCGGCGGCGTACGGCGAAGGCCAGGGCCGTGATCAGCGCGAGGCCGGCGCCGACCGCGCCGATCGAGGCACCGCTTCCGGTGTGCTCGCCGGCCGCAGCGTTCCGGGGTTCCTGCGCCGCGGGGGCGCCCCCGGCGACGGCGGGTGCCTGGGCGCCGGCCCGGGTGTCGGGCTGGGCGCCGGGCTGGGCGCCGGCCTGTGTGTCGTAGCCACCGCCCATGCCCGCCCTGTCGTACGCCGAGCCGGGCAGCTTGTCGCCGTAGCGGCGGTGGACGAGCTGCTGGTAGCCGGCCAGCGTGGTGCCGCCGCGGCCGACGGCCTTGACCGCGTCCGGGTCGAGCGGCAGGACCCGGCCGGCACGCAGCACGTACCAGGCGTCGATCTGCGGCTCGCGGAAGACGGTGGAGCCGGGCTGCGCGCCGCCCTGGGCGACGTAGTCGGTCTCGTCGCTGCCGGTGGCGATGTTCACCACCTTCCAGGTCGCGCCACTGCGCACCGTCCACACGGATGCGGTCCGCCCGTCGGCGGAAACCGCCTTCGTGGCGGCGAAGTCCGGCAGGGCGACGGCCGCGCCCCGGTCGCCCGCGACGAAGCCGGGATTGAGGGTGTTGACGGTGACGGTCGCGCCTTCGATGTGCGGTGCGGCGGACTTCATGGCGGTGACGCCGTCACGTGCGAAAAAGCGGGAGAGCGTGTCGAGTGTGGTGGGGGCTGCCGCGGCGTCGCGGGCGGCGGTGGGGGCGTCGTCCGCGTGCGCCGTCGGGACTGCGGCCAGGGTGAGGACGCCGGATGCCAGGACGGCGGCGGCGCCTGCCGCGATCTTCCTCGTCTTCATCGGTCCCTCACGCTCCGATCCGGTAGAGCGAGTGGGTCCAGGAGAACGAGCTGTTGCTGACGTAGTACGAGTAGTCCGCCCAGTTGTAGCGGTAGTTGGACGGCCAGGGATCTCCCCAGTAGACCTGGTTGGCGGCGGTGTCGTAGCCGTAGAGCACATGCATGTGACCGCCGCCGGAGCTCCACTCGATACGGGTCTCGACCGGCCGGTTGCCGCTGATCTCGGTCTGCACGGTGCTGTAGCGCAGATAGCCGCTCACGTAGCTGCCGGGGTTGATGCCCGCCCAGTCCAGGGCGGTCTGGACGTTGTCCAGGGATGCCTGCCAGTTGCCGCAGGTGGAGCCCTGCGGCCTGTTGAAGGCAGCGTTGCAGAACTGGTTCTGCGAGTAGCCGCGGCCGAACCAGGTGGCGATGGTGTTGCCGCCGGCGGCCCAGCACCAGTTGGTGTTCTGCTGCGCCTGCATGGTGATGTTCAGCTGCTTCGCGCCGGTTGCTGCGCCGGCCGCGGGGGTGCCGGCGATGCCGAGGCCGAGCAGCGCGGCGAGGGCGAGTGCGGCGGCCGCGAGGCGCCCGCGGCCTCGGAAGCGCATGCGGAGGGAATGGAGCATGGCGTTCCTCCCTGTCGGGAAGTGGGGGGTGGAGGAGCGCGTCCGGACGCTGGTCAGAGCATCGGGTGTTGTCGGGAACAGGTCAACGGCTTCACTATGGCGGGCGAGCCGGATGTGAACGCCGGCGGTACTGGTGTGAACGCCGGGCGCGGATCAGCAGGTCAGCAATGTGCCGTGGGGCGTACCCGGCAGCTGCGCGGTTGAACGTTCACACGCTGCGCGGCGGGAGGAGCGTGATGTCCCAGAGGACCGTATTGGCCGAGGCGCTGCGCACCGGTCCCTTCCACAGCGCGCTGCGGGCGGCCGTCGCCGCCCGCGGCCTGGCCCTGCAACGTGTGCGGCACCGTCTCGCGCAGCGCGGCGTGCAGGTGTCCGTGACCAGTCTCAGCTACTGGCAGAGCGGCGTCCGCAGACCGGAGCGGGCCGAATCACTGCGCGCCGTCCGGGTGTTGGAGGAGGTCCTGGAGCTGCCGGCGCACTCGCTGACCCGGCTGCTCGTGCCGCGCACGGCGCCGGGCCGGCCCGCGGCCCGCTCGTACCAGTCGCTGATGGAACCGGCCGCCGCCCTGGAGACGCTGCTCGCCGACATCGGTTCCCCGGCGGACGGCGGACTCCACACGGTCATGCACTACGAGCGGGTGCGCATCGGGGAGGCGCGGGAGCTCGTGGCGCACGATTCGCAGCATGTGGTCCGCGCACACCGCGACGGTGTGGACCGCTATGTGGCCATCCACCACGGTGATCCCGGCTGCGATGTCACCCGGGTCCGGGTGCGGGCGGCCGACAACTGCCGGGTCGGGCGCATCCGGCGGCACGAGGAGTCCGGCGTCGTGGTCGCCGAGCTGCTCTTCGACGGGCGGCTGCGGTCCGGCGACACGGCGCTGCTCGGCTACGGCTTCGAGGACGGAAGCGGGCCGCCCAGCGGCGAGTACGTGCGCGGATTCCCCTTCGGCGGTGGGCAGTATGTGCTGCAGGCCGGCTTCGCTCCCGGCGCCCTGCCGGTGCGCTGCCGGCGCTTCGTCCAGCCTTCGTCCAGCGCGCCGCGGCAGGCCGTCGCCGAGCTGGTGCTCAACGGGCGCGGCACCGTCCACTTCGTCCAGGAGACGGTGCGGCCGGGCCTGCTGGGGATCGCCTGGGACTGGTCCTGACGCGAGCCCCGCGTCAGGCCCAGGGGCTCGCGTCAGGCCTTGGGTCTCGCGTCAGGCCTTGGAGCCGGTGACGAGCTTGCCGCCCTCGACGCGCACCTCGACGGCGGGCAGCGGCGCGGACGCCGGTCCCTGCTCGACAGCGCCGGTCGTCGCGTTGAATCGGCTGCCGTGGCAGGGGCAGGAGATGACGCCGTTCTCGACCTTGTCCACCACGCAGCCGGCGTGGGTGCACACGGCGCTGAAGGCCTTGAAGACGCCTTGGGTGGGCTGCGAGACCACGACCTTGTCGTCCCGGTACAGCTTGGAACCGCCGACCGGGACATCGGTGGCCGCGCCGAGGTCGGCCGGAGACGCGGCAGCGGCAGTGTCCTTGCCGGATCCACCGCAGGCCGTGAGACCCAGGCCGACGGCTCCGGCGAGGGTCGCGCCCCGCAGTACGGTGCGGCGGCAGGTGGCGTGCGGTTCCGTCATGGCGGTGCTCCAGGCTACGGGCCGTAGGGACTGATCTTGCGACCAGTACCCTACGGCCCGAGCCTGTGCCCATCCGTCACGCCTTGCTCGCCGCCGCCTTCTTCCTCGGCGCTGCCGCCTTCTTGGCGGATACGGAGGCGGATACGGAGGCGGATGCGGAGGCGGAGCCGGATGAGGAGACCGCGGTCGCCGCGACGGCCTTCTTCGCGGTGCTCTTCTTCGCCGCCTTCTTCCTCGGCGCCACCGGGGCGTCGCTCACCCGGTCGCCGAGGATGTCGCGCAGGAACTTGCCGGTGTGGCTGGCCGTCACCGCCGCGATCTCCTCGGGGGTGCCCTCGGCCACCACCAGACCGCCGCCGTTGCCGCCCTCGGGACCCATGTCGATGACCCAGTCGGCGGTCTTGACGACATCGAGGTTGTGCTCGATGACGATCACCGTGTTGCCCTTGTCGACCAGGCCGGACAGCACCCTGATGAGCTTGCTGATGTCCTCGAAGTGCAGACCGGTGGTCGGTTCGTCAAGGACGTAGACCGTCCGGCCGGTGGAGCGCTTCTGCAGTTCGCTGGCGAGCTTCACGCGCTGCGCCTCACCGCCGGACAGGGTGGGCGCCGACTGCCCGAGCCGGACATAGCCCAGCCCGACCTCGTTGAGGGTACGCAGATGGCGGGAGATCGTCGGGACGGCCTCGAAGAAGTCCAGCGCCTCTTCGATCGGCATGTCCAGCACCTCGGAGATGGACTTGCCCTTGAAGTGCACCTCCAGCGTCTCGCGGTTGTAGCGGGCGCCGTGGCAGACCTCGCACGGGACGTAGACGTCCGGCAGGAAGTTCATCTCGATCTTGATGGTGCCGTCGCCCGAGCAGTTCTCGCAGCGGCCGCCCTTGACGTTGAAGGAGAACCGGCCCGGCAGATAGCCGCGCACCTTCGCCTCCATCGTCTCCGCGAAGAGCCTGCGGACATGGTCGAAGACACCGGTGTACGTGGCCGGGTTGGAGCGCGGGGTGCGGCCGATCGGCGACTGGTCGACATGCACGACCTTGTCCACGAGGTCGTCGCCCTCCACCCGGGTGTGGCGGCCCGGGACGCTGCGCGCCCCGTTCAGCTCCCGTGCCAGGTGGGTGTAGAGGATGTCGTTGACCAGGGTGGACTTGCCGGAGCCGGAGACGCCGGTGATGGCGGTGAGCACCCCGAGCGGGAAGGACACGTCGATGTCCTGCAGATTGTGCTCGCGGGCGCCGTGCACGGTGAGCTGCCGGTCGCGGTCCACGGGCCTGCGCTGTTCCGGCATCGGGATCGAGCGCTTGCCCGACAGATACTGCCCGGTCAGCGATTCCTCGTTGACCAGCAGATCCTTGAGCGAACCGGAGTGCACGACCTTGCCGCCGTGTTCGCCGGCGCCGGGACCGATGTCGACGATCCAGTCGGCGACCTTGATGGTGTCCTCGTCGTGCTCCACGACGATCAGGGTGTTGCCCAGGTCCCGCAGCCGCACCAGGGTCTCGATGAGCCGGTGGTTGTCCCGCTGGTGGAGGCCGATCGACGGCTCGTCCAGCACGTACAGCACCCCGACCAGGCCGGAGCCGATCTGGGTGGCGAGCCGGATGCGCTGGGCCTCGCCGCCGGACAGGGTGCCCGCGGCGCGGTTGAGCGAGAGGTAGTCCAGGCCGACGTCGACCAGGAACTTCAGCCGCTCGTTGACCTCCTTCAGGACCCGTTCGGCGATCGTCCTGTCCCGGGCGTCCAGCTTCATCGCGCCCAGGAACTCGGCGCAGTCGCTGATCGACATCGCCGAGACCTCGGCGATGGACCGGTCCTGGACGGTGACCGCGAGCACGATCGGCTTGAGCCGGGTGCCCTGGCAGGTCGGGCACGGCACCTCGCGCATATAGCCCTCGAAGCGCTCCCGGCTGGAGTCGGTCTCGGACTCCTGGTGCCGTCGCTTGACGAAGGGGATCGCGCCCTCGAAGTTGGTCGTGTAGGCGCGCTCGCGGCCGTACCGGTTCTTGTAGGACACCTTGATCTGGGTCTTGTGCCCGTACAGCAGCGCCTTCTTCGCGCGCTGCGGCAGTCCTGCCCAGGGGATGTCGGTGCGGAAGCCGAGTTCCTCGGAGAGCGCCTCCACCAGCCGCTCGAAGTACCCCTTGGACATCCCGCCCGACCAGGGCCCGACCGCGCCCTCCTCGAGCGACTTGTCCTCGTCCGGGACGATCAGCTCGGGGTCGACCTCCATCCGGGTGCCGATGCCGGTGCATTGCGGGCACGCGCCGAAGGGCGAGTTGAAGGAGAAGGAGCGCGGCTCCAGCTCCTCGAAGGACAGGTCGTCATAAGGGCAGTAGAGGTGCTCGGAGAACATCCGCTCGCGCTGCGGGTCGTCCTCGGGCAGGTCGATGAAGTCCAGGATCACCATGCCGCCGGACAGCCCGAGGGCGGTCTCCACGGAGTCGGTCAGCCGCCGCTTGGCGCTGCCCTTGACGGTGAGGCGGTCGATGACCACCTCGATGGTGTGCTTCTCCTGCTTCTTGAGCACCGGCGGCTCGGTCAGCTGGATGGTGGTGCCGTCCACCCTGGCCCGGCTGTAGCCCTTGGTCTGCAGATCCGAGAAGAGGTCGACGAACTCGCCCTTGCGCTCGCGCACCAGCGGGGACAGCACCTGGAAGCGGCTGCCCTCCTCCAGCTCCAGCACCCGGTCGACGATCGCCTGCGGCGACTGGCGGGAGATCGGCCGGCGGCACTCGGGGCAGTGCGGCTTGCCGATCCGGGCGAAGAGCAGCCGGAGGTAGTCGTAGACCTCGGTGATGGTGCCGACGGTCGAGCGCGGATTGCGCGAGGTGGACTTCTGGTCGATCGAGACGGCCGGCGACAGGCCCTCGATGAAGTCGACGTCGGGCTTGTCCATCTGGCCCAGGAACTGCCGGGCGTAGGAGGAGAGCGACTCGACGTACCGGCGCTGCCCCTCGGCGAAGATCGTGTCGAACGCGAGGGAGGACTTGCCCGACCCGGAGAGCCCCGTGAACACGATGAGCGAGTCACGGGGAAGATCGAGCGAGACGTTTTTGAGGTTGTGCTCGCGAGCGCCACGGACTGTGAGTCGATCGGCCACGCCAGTGCGCACCTTTCATAGATAAGGAAGGTCTGGAAAAGGAGAGAGTCGGCACCCCCCAGTCAGCCTAAACGGGGCGCCGTCAACATTTCTTCCTGTTGCGGCACACCGAGCCTATAGCACGCGCATTCGATTTACGGGGTGCACCTGCCATGTTCACCCGACCGAGTGACCGCGCTAGCGTCGTCATCACACCGTCGATCAAGGAGGCCCCGTGTCCGTCCAACGACCCGACCCCGCCCTCGATGCCGCCGCCGTGCACACGGCCACCGAACGGCTGATCGAGGCGGTCGCGGCGCTCACCGCCTCCGCGGTCGCCGAGCCCTCGCTGCTCCCCGGCTGGACCCGCGGCCACGTCCTCACCCACCTCGCCCGCAACGCAGACTCCCTGGTCAACCTCCTCACCTGGGCGCGCACCGGCGAGGAGATCCCGCAGTACGCCAGTACCGAGATCCGCGACAAGGACATCGAGGACGGCGCGAACCGCCCGCTGTCCGAGCACCTGGACGATCTGCGGATCTCCGCGGACCGCTTCGCGATGGCCGTGCAGGTGACGCCCTCACGCGCCTGGGCGAGCCAGGTGCGGATGCGTTCCGGCAAGGTCATCGCCGCGGCGGAGATCCCGTGGCGGCGGCTCGTCGAGATCAACTTCCACCATGTGGACCTCGGTATCGGCATCGGCTTCGACGATCTGCCGGCCGACTTCACCGGGCGGCAGCTCGACGCCCTCCTCGACAGCCTCTCCGGCCACGAGGGCGTCGCCGCCGTCCGGCTGCACGACACCGGCAGCGGGTCCACGTGGGATCTCGGCGCCGCCAACGCACCGGAGCTCACCGTCAGCGGCACCGGCAACGCCCTGCTCGCCTGGGTCAGCGGCCGCGCCAAGGGCGAGGGTCTGGCCACCAACCCCGACCACCCACTGCCCGTCCTCCCGCCGCTCATCTGACGCCACTAACCTGGCGGCATGCCCTATAACGGAGAAGTGAAGGTCGGCGGCGCGCCGGACGTGCATGAGCTCACCGGCCTCATCGTCACCAAGGTCGCGGTCGGCCCGATGAACAACAACGCGTACCTGCTGCGCTGCCGCGACACCGGCGAGCAGCTGCTGATCGACGCGGCCAGCGAGCCCCACACCCTGCTCGGCCTCATCGGTGACGACGGCATCGCCTCCGTCGTCACCACCCACCAGCACGCCGACCACTGGGGTGCGCTCCGCGAGGTCACCGCTGCCACCGGTGCCCGCACCTATGCCGGGCGCTATGACGCGGAGGGCATCCCGGTGCCCACCGACGTCCTCGTGGAGGACGGCGACACCGTACGGGTCGGGCGGATCGCGCTGACCGCCCGCCACCTGGTCGGCCACACCCCCGGCAGCATCGCCCTGGTCTACGACGACCCGCACGGCCACCCGCACCTGTGGACCGGCGACTGCCTCTTCCCGGGCGGCGTCGGAAACACCCACGACGATCCGGAGGCCTTCACCCGGCTCCTGGGCGACGTGACCACCAAGCTGTTCGACGCCCTCCCCGACGAGACCTGGGTCTACCCCGGCCATGGCGGCGACACGTCGCTCGGCGCGGAGCGCCCGCATCTCGCGGAGTGGCGGGCCCGGGGCTGGTGATCCGGCGGGGCTCGGAGATCACGCCCGCGTCGGCCGCCGTTGCCCGCTCGATCGCCACCATGTCAACTGTCCCTCTCGCCAGGGGCAGCGCCAAGACCTCGCGCAGTAACCGCAGTTCCCGTGCCTCGGGAACAGTAGCCGCGAGCTCCCGCGCCCGATGGATGATCACGGCGGAGCGGTGCTCGGGCGGCAGGTTCACGATGGTGTCGGTCGCATGCGCCGCGGCGGCGGCCGGTTCTCCGCCGGCCGCGAGGCACACGGCCTGGTCGAGCTGGATCAGCGCGCGGTCGGTGTGGCCGCCCATCGGGTACAGGCGCAGCGCCCGCGCCTGCTGCTCCCGCGCCCGTCCCGTCTCGCAGAGGTGTGTCCAGGCGTTGCCGCTGTGGAACCGGAGCTGCGACTCGCTGTACCCGAACGCGCTGCCGATGCGGTCGCCCGGGTCGAGCCGGTTTGAGGGCGGTCTCCGCCGCGTCCAGGGCGCCCGAGGTCTCCTCCCGGCGTCCCAGGATGGCGTGCGCGCGGGCCTCCAGCGGCGCGGCCAGCGCGGGCCCGACGCACGGCAGGCCGCCGGCGAGCTGCTGGGCACGGCCGACGAGATCGCCGAGCGCATCAAGGCGCGCCGAGCGTGAGTGAAGACCCGCGCCGCGGCCGAGCCCGCCGAGGAAGCCGACCCGCTCGCCGACATCGCGGCCGTCCTCGGCGACGTCCAACGGATGCGCACCGACGAAGTCCGCCAGCAGCTTGCCGAGCGCAACCCGGATGCGTACCGGGAGTGGACGGCATCCGACCTGACGCGTGTCCTCGACGTCGTCGGGGCCGCACCGTACAAGTCCAGCGGGGTCATGGCCATCTCCCCAGCCCGCTACAGGCCGGTTGAGGGGTAACGGGCCCGTCGGGGAGGCAGGGAGGCGCCCGCTGCCCCGCACGAGAGAGCCCCGCCCGGTCCAATCCGGGCGGGGCTTCGTTCGTTCTCAGGGGCGCCGGTTGTACGCCTGCAAGGTCGCCTTCGAGGTGGACGCGTCCTGGAAAATCAGCTCCCACGGGCCGGTGTTAACGTCGAACTCCTTACCGAAACCGACCCACTTCCCGGACATCCGCCGGCCCGTCGGCTCGGCGAGAAGCTGAATCGCACCGTGGTACCGGGCGCCCTGGTAGTAGCCCTCCCGGGCCGTCTGCTCCGTCCACGTGCCCGTGATGACGTTGCCGTCCAGCTCCAGGTCCATCGTCAGCGGCGAGTCCGACGAGCCGGGCAGGCTCCGCGCCGTCAGCCGCTTCCCGTGCTGGAGCAGCACTACGTAGTGCTGGCCCTTGAACGAGCCGTCCCGGCCGCTGGAGAAGTACTCGTACCGCGACAGCCACACCCCCGAATGGTTACCGCGCGGCCCGGTCTGCGGAGCTGGCGAGGCGCTGGCAGCTGCGATCCCGGCCGGCGACGGCTCCATGTCGTGACCGCCGTGACCGTCATCGGAAACACGGGCCTGCGGCATGGCCAGGGTGAAGCCGAGGGACTCTATCGGCAGCCCTGTCACGGCCTCCAGCGCGCGGGCGTACACCGGCCGCGGTGCCGTGGTCTCTCCGGACTCCCAGCGCTGGACGAGCCGCTTGTTGGCGTCGTTCGGCTCCCCGGCGCGGTCGCCGGCGTTACGGATATTGCGGGCCAGGTCGTCTTGCGACAGGAGCATTCCCATGCGGATCGCGCGCAGCGTGGCGTTCGGTGTACCCATGGATTCACGGTAGCCGTCTGCGCCCGAAAACGACGTCGGATTGTCGCCCTTAATGACGCCGGAATGACGCCTGCTACGCCGCCGCGCGATGCTCACCGCCAGGGCCACCGTGTACATGTGACGACATCACGGAGTATTGATGCACATCCGGGATTGATCATCGGCGTCTATAAGGTCGACGAGCACGGCCGCCGCACCACCCTCCAGCCCGCACGGCCCGTGCCCGCCGGCATAGTGCCCATCACGGGCCAGTGGCCGATCTGCTGCTGCGCCCGGTGCCGCGCCGGGGAGGCCATCCGATGAGCGCGCCCGCATGGTGCCCCTGGTGCAAGGCTGAACTCGCCGAGAACGACCGCGTCATGGTCGGCGTGGTCGAGGTCGCCTCCGGCCCCGGACGCCCCGTGTACGCCTGCAGTCCCTGCAAGGTCGCCTACCGCATCATGCCGTTCGCGGACCACCCGCCGAATACCAACGGCAAGCCGCGGTACATCGAGCGGCGCATAGCCCTCTGAGACCGGGCCGCCGGCCTTGCCCCCGCGGCGTCGGCGGCTCACCGTTCCGCCTTTGCAGCAGCATCCCCCTGGCTGCGAGGGCGGTCCCAATGCCTCACCGGTACTGCATCCCGGTGAGGCCGTCCGATAGACCCCGCCCCGGCCGTTGGCCTGGACAGCGAACCGGCCGGGACGGGTGCACGTGCACGACGGCGCGGGGCCGAACCCCGTACCCACCAGCACAAGGAGCGATCCTATGCGCGCCCTGTTAACCCCGGCCGGCTCCCGAACCGCGGAGGCAATCGCATGACCGACGTGCGCGAATCCTCAACGCGGCCGAATTCGCCGGCGTCACCAAGACCGTCCGGGACAACAACCCCGGCATGGCAGACGACATGGCCGACCGCATCGTCGGCGAGGCCATCAAGTTCGTCGTGGCCGCAGCCCAGTTCCCCGCCGTCCCCCTGGCGCCGAGCCGGGTCGTAGACGAAGGCTGGCATGCCCTGATCCTCCACACCCGCCTCTACGCCAACCTGTGCAGCAGGTTCGGAGTATTCGTCCACCACACCCCTGGCTACGACCCGACGTTCTACGACCCCGAGATCCTCGACCGGGCCGGAGCCATGATCGGCGAGGCGGGTTACGCGGTCGACGCCGAACTGTGGGGCAGCCCTACCGACCGCCTCGTCTCCGTCGCAGCGGAGTGCCAGCACTCCCCCGAATGCGCGATCCTGCCCATGCCCACGCCTCCCGACCCGCGCACCTAGGCGGAGGCCGCGCGTACCCTACGTACTGGAACGGGAGGACTACCGATGACGTGGACAGACCCGAAGTACGCCAACCTGGTCGCGGCGATGAAGAAGGCACAAGCCGCCGCCGATGACCAGCCGCGCCTGCCTGGCGCAAGCAGCAGGCACAACCCGGTCCGCGGGTTCGTCATCCCCGGCACGCCGACAGCCACCTGAGCGCACCGAAACCGATAGCGTCACGAGGCCCCGTCCGGGCAATGCATCCCCGGCGGGGCCTTCATCATGTCTACAGCTATCCGAACTGGGCGCCTGCCTTGTCGTAGGCGGCGGCTTGGGTAGGGGTGAGGAAGCGGGAGAGGCGCACGAGAACGGTGCCGTGCGGGTAGTCGTATTCGGCGAGCGCCGGGATTTTCTTCGTGACCGTCTGGATGTACTGGGCGCGGGTGGCCGCGTCGTCTGCGGTGGGGAATACCTCGATGGCGCCGCCGAGTTCCACGTCGCCCTTCTTGTAGAAGCTGACGTCTGCGGCCGGGATGCGAGTGTCCGCGAATTTGACCATGGACGTGTACTGGCCGGGCCTGCCCAGCAGATGGTTGCCATCGTTCTCGGCGGTCACGGTGACGGTGAGCTTGGCGCTCGGGACAGTCGTGGTGAGCTTCTGGAGCGCGGTCGTGGCCGTGACGGTGGACGGGGCGGGCCTGGCCGCAGTTGACGTGCTGCCGGGCCCGTTGCTCCCGACCGTCGGGGTGCCGCCGCTGGAGCAGCCGGCGGCGAGAAGAATGGCCGCGGTCGCGGCGATGGCGTGGGTTGTGCGCATGGGTCCCCCTGGGGTGAGGCGACCCATTTGACCGGAACCGTCGCATCCGCGTGGCGGTATTGCTGGATTGAGACACGGGCCAGCTGCTCGCCGTGGCAGAGCGCACCCCTCGGGGAGCTCGTCGTGTCCGTGCTCCCACCCGGCCGCAACGGTCAGCTGGACCCGATTCTCTGGAGACCAAGCGGCCCTTTCCATCACCACGGCGACGGTACGTCGGAGCAGCACGAACGGCGCGGCCATCTACTCCGCGCCGCCCTCGCCAGTACGAGGCGATCAAGTCACTGATGGTGGCAGGACCGTGATGCAGCGTCGGAAGTGCCTTCGTCCAGGCCTGGCCGGCATGCGCCCGCCACTCCTCCGCGTCCAGCTCATGCAGGGGCTCCACCGCGGCGGGAGGCTCACCGGCCGGGGCAGTCTCGGTGATCTGCGGCAGGCTCTTCACCGCTTCGGTGATGGCCCGGTCGATGGTGATGCGCAGATGCGCCTCAGAGCCTGGCCTCGGAGGTCGCCACGGCGGTGCAGGCGGCGTGCCGAGCTGCGGCAGCAGCGTCCATGCGCATTGTGTCCGCGCCCGACAACCCTGATGCCAGAACGGCCAGTTGCCGACAGGTCAACAAAAAGCCACGGACCCGCACGGGCGCCGTTCCGTCAGGCAGGAGGTGGCGGCCAGCTCAAGCGGTCTTGCGGAGACTCCATGCGACAACGTCGAACACGCGCAGCAGCGATACGTCGTCCGGTGCCGCGGCCGTCAGCGTCTTGAACTGGGCCGTCTGACTCTTGAGGTCGTTGACGATGCATTCGGCAAGGAGGGCGAAGAACTCGGAGTCGGGCCGTCCCCGTTGTGGGGTGATCGGGTATTCAGCCTCGATCCACCGCGTGATTTCCGATCTTGGTTTTCGGGTGCCTTTCGCGGTTGTGGGGCAGGCCGGTATCCCGGATGACCGTTCCGGTGGCGGGTTCTCCGAGGTTCCTTGTGGTTGCGAGCGG